>JAHDBI010000005.1:63009-82861 GCA_020630475.1 Saprospiraceae bacterium | reverse complement strand
GTTCCTCTAGGCGCAGTAAAGTCAATTCCTTTATGAAACTTCTTGACTTTATGCACAGGATGTATTCTCCAACCATAACCAGATAGGTAACCCATCTTTCTTTTGAGCTTGTCCTCCTGGACTGGTTTGATAGATGGAATAGAGGATAATCTGTCTTCTCTTGACAAGGCAAGATTTAATATAGTATCGATAGACTTTCTTTGAAGTGCTAATTTTCTCTCGAGCTTACTCACCCTCTCTAAAGAGCTCTCAATATTCTCACCAGACAGGCCAAAGTTTTCTAAATACGGAAATCTATCAGAACCACCGATACCACCTTCCCATACCGCATCGTCTATAGGATCAAGTCCTAATATTACACGGTGTACTTCAGCATCTTTTTCATGAAGTAATTCTAAATCTTTGGAAAGCAAATCAATCTTGTCGTTCAACATACCATAGTGGTAATTCAACTGATCTATTTCTCTGTTTTGGGCTTTTTCCTTTGGACTAGGTAGGTATTTGTAAGCAACTACAAATAAACAACAAGCCAATGCAAATATGGTCGAGCTGTACCCAATGAAATTAAGTATTCCCTGCTTCTTCGTTAACTTAGCCTTCTCATACTGAAGTGTAACGGGGTTATAAACGTATTTTTCTCTTCTCATCACGAGTTGTTCTTGGAGATATTAGTGTACATTTGCTTTCGCGAAATACGTATGCCATGGGTAATAGGCTCGCCAAATTTAACAGTTGATCAGCGTTTATCAAAAAAATTCCTTAACAAATTGAACTTTTTTATATATCTAAACGCATTATGGATAATAGGCTGATAATGTGGCACATAGCTTTTAAATCCCTGGCTTTCGCCGAAAGGCAAAAAGGGTATAAATCGCATGGTAAAATAATTATATATATATCTAACTGATAATTAATGAAGGCTCAAGATATTCGTCAACAGTTTTTCGACTTCTTTAAAAACAAAGAGCATAAAATTGTACCGTCAGCACCGATCGTTGTCAAAAACGACCCTACCCTGATGTTCAATAACGCAGGAATGAACCAATTCAAGGATTTGTTTTTGGGGAATAAAGAAGTCAAGCATCCAAGAATTGCCGATACACAAAAATGTCTAAGGGTTTCGGGTAAGCACAATGACCTTGAAGAGGTGGGGATCGATTCTTATCACCATACTATGTTTGAAATGCTCGGTAATTGGTCTTTTGGAAACTATTTTAAAGAAGAGGCAATTGCTTGGGCATGGGAATTATTAGTGGATGTTTACAAATTAGATAAAACCAGACTTTACGTCACTGTTTTTGAAGGGGATAAAGAGGATAACCTTCAAGTAGATCAAGAGTCAGTAGAGATTTGGAAAAAATGGATTCCTGAAGACAGAATTTTATTTTTTGATAGAAAAGATAATTTCTGGGAAATGGGTGCTACAGGTCCATGTGGGCCATGTACGGAAATACATATTGACCTAAGGGATGACGAGCAAAGGGTTTTGACCGATGGAGCGGGATTGGTGAATATGGATCATCCTCAAGTGGTCGAGATATGGAACCTGGTTTTTATACAATTCAACCGAAAGGCTGATAATTCTTTAGAATTGCTTCCAGACAAACATGTGGATACAGGAATGGGCTTCGAAAGATTGGCCATGGCTATCCAAGGAAAGCAGTCCAATTACGATACCGATGTATTTTCACCATTTATTGAATGGTTAGAAGAAAAAACGGGGATTAAATACACAAGTAATTATGCACTGGATGCTAAGTCAGATATAGCAATGCGCGTTGTCGTTGACCATATTCGTGCGGTGAGTTTTACCATTGCCGATGGACAAATGCCGGATAATTCGGGCGCAGGATACGTGATTCGAAGAATACTCAGAAGAGCGGTGAGGTATTACTACTCCTTCTTAGATCGAAAAGAACCCTTGTTATTTGATATGGTGGACCTTTTGGCCAATAACTTTAAAGATGTATTTCCTGAGCTTCATGCCCAAAAAGAATTTGTAGCCAAGGTTATTCTAGAAGAGGAAAAGTCCTTTTTAAGAACACTTGATGGTGGCCTAAAAAGACTGTCTTCTGTGAAAATTGAAAACGGAATTTTAGATGGGAATACCGCTTTTGAAATGTATGATACCTACGGCTTTCCGATTGATCTTACACGTTTAATCGCTTCAGAAAACAGTTGGAAAATTGATGAGGAGGGATTTGAAAAGGCTTTGGCCGAACAAAGAAATAGAGGTCGATCAGATGCTGCGCGTTCTGAAGGGGATTGGCAAATCGTAGAGGATATTAAAGATGTGCAGTTTGAAGGGTATGACCATGATTCTTTAGAAGATGTTAAGGTCGTGAAGTACAGAATTGTTACTCAAAAGGAAAAGGAGATCAAACAACTGGTGATCAATAAAACACCATTTTACCCTGAGGGTGGTGGGCAAGTTGGTGATACCGGAGTAATTCAATTTGACGGTGAGCAGTTAAAGGTGCTGGATACTAAAAAGGAAAACGACCTGATCATTCATACAGTGGATAAATTTCCTTCTTCGCTTTCCGCGAATGGGTCTGCTCAGATCAATGCAGAGAGACGTAGATTAATTGAAAATAATCACACGGCTACGCACCTTTTGCATGCGGCATTAAGATCCGTTTTAGGAGATCATGTTCAGCAAAAAGGTTCACTAGTTAGAGACAATGCTTTTAGGTTTGACTTCTCTCATTTTCAGAAAATGACCGATGACGAAATTGCCCAAGTAGAAAAAATAGTGAATCAAAGAATCCGTCAAAATATTCCTTTGAATGAAGCACGTTCCATTCCATTGGCGGAAGCTCAAGAAAGTGGTGCCATGATGTTGTTTGGTGAGAAATATGGTGAGACTGTAAGGATGATCACTTTTGATAAAGATTACTCGGTAGAATTATGTGGAGGTTGCCATGTAGGGAGTACGGGAAAAATTGGTTTGTTTAAAATCACATCTGAATCTGGGATTGCAGCTGGTGTAAGAAGAATAGAAGCGGTGACTGCTGAAGGAGCTGAAAAATACGTTAATGAGGCTTTGGCCAATTTGAATGAGGTGAAAGGATTGTTTAAAAATCCTGCTACGCTGCACAAAAATATTCAAGATTTACAAGAGGAGAACAAGTCCTTGAAAAAGGAACTCGAAAAATTAATGGCATTAAAGGCGGCATCTATAAAAACGGATTTAATTGCTTCAAAAAGAACAGTCAACGGAGTGAATGTGGTCTCTGCTTTGATCGATTTACAAGATGCTAAAACTGCCAAGACCTTGGCGTACAATATTGAAAAAGAATTAGGAAATGCTGTAGTCTTTTTTGGTTTGAATATCAAAGGCAAGCCACAGTTGATGATGACCATCTCCGAAGAATTAACCAAAGAAAAAGAACTACATGCTGGGAATATGGTAAGGGCCTTAGCTCAACACATTAATGGTGGAGGAGGAGGTCAAGCTTTCTTTGCATCGGCAGGTGGGTCTAATCCAGATGGATTACATGCAGCCATTGCTGCCATTGATGAACATCTATAAAACAATTGATTATGTATAGAATTTTATTTTTAGCCGTATTTCTTTTTGCTTGTAAAACCAATAGCACCAATGCAGTGGTTCAGGTACAAGAAGAAACTAACGCAGCAATGACTACGTTGAATTCAGACGATTGCTATAAGGATAGAAAAACTGAAAAGTCTATTGATAACATCGAAGGCTCAATAATGATCATAGGTGGTGAGTATTATTTAAACTGTGAAGGTTACAAAAGATATCAACCTTGTAACTTACCTGAGAAGTTTAAAAAAGAAGGTGCAGTGGTGAAGTTTAATGGTGATGTCAAAGAAATATTTGCACATGAAAGAAGAGCGGGAACGCCGCTTGTGCTAACCATGGTCAAGTAAATGAATAATATTGGAATATTTGGAGTCGGTGCTATTGGTTCGTTACTTTCCAAGTATCTAATTCAAAACGATAAGAACAAATGTTTCTTTTTCAATCGATCATTGAAGAAGGAGATCAAAATAAGTTTTCACAATAGGGTTAAAGTAATTCCTCTTGAAATTTCAAAAGATAACAATCATCATTTAGATTGGTTAATCATTTGTTTAAAGGAGTATCATTTTGAAGATGCCATTCCTATGCTCACGAAACTAATTAAGGCGAATACTAGAGTTGCAGTTTTTCAAAATGGTGTCGATTTGTCAACAAGGTATCATCGATATACGAAACTAGAAAACATCCTTGAAACCATTATTGATTGCCCGATCCAAAGGGTTCAGTCTAGCGAATTCATACAATTTATTATTCCTAAGGTCACCTTGCCTAAAAAAACTATTTCTGAGTATTTCATTCAATTGTTTAAAGGTACAGAGATGGATTTTGAGATTACGGAAGGATTCCAAGAAGCACAATGGATTAAATTAATTGAAAGTTCATCCATAGGCTCAATCCAATCGTATACTAGACAACCATGTTCAATATTTCAAAACGAAAAGTATTTAAATGAATTCAAAATCTTAGTTAAGGAAGGAATCGAAGTAGCGAGATCAGAAGGAGTTCTATTAAGTGATGATCTCAATCATCAACTATTGACTAAATTAAAAACTTATTCAATTCACAAAGGGAGTTCGATGCTTTCTGATAAATTAGCGGGCAATGAATTAGAAATAAATGCTAAGATCGGGGCTATTATGAAGGTGGCCAAAAGGAACAAAGTTCTCATTCCTTGTTCGCAAGGAGTTTATGATAAAATTCATCAATAATTAGTCATTAAAAAAGTCATTGTTTTTTTTTAACTCATTAAAAACTAACGTTTAACGTTTGTTTTGAACTTTGAGTAGGCTGTGTTTTTTAATTCTATAATTTAACGATTTTAGTCAAGGAAGACTCATTTTTGCCTAGAATGTATATCAAATAAATTCCAGTATCTAAATGAGATAATTCCAAAGTAGCTTTGTCCTTAATCACAGTTTTCGAAAGTATTCGTCCTGAATAATCTAATATAAAACAATTAGCAGTCTTCTTGTTTTCCAAAATTATGTTCAATCTACCATTTGATGGATTTGGGTAAATTGTACTCAAAAACAAATCATTATTGTTAGTTTCGGAAACAATTAAATCTTCACCATCACAGTCTTCGTCAATAGAATTATTTGGTATTTCTTCGGCACCTGGGTAGATATCGGCAGATGTATCATCACAATCTTCAGCTAATAAAAAGCCATCTTGGTCAAGATCGTCATCTAAGGTCAATACATTACAATCATCATTTATGCCATTGTAGGCTATTTCTTCGACATTTGGATTTATATTAGGATTATTATCATCACAATCTTCAGCTAATAAAAAGCCATCTTGGTCAAGGTCGTCGTCTAAGGTTAATTCGTCACAGTCATCATCAACGCCATTGTAAACTATTTCTTCGACTTCTGGACTTATATTAGGATTATTATCGTCGCAATCTAAATCAATACCAAAACCATCTTGATCTAGATCATCATCCGGGGTAAGATTATCACAATCGTCGTTTAATCCATTATATGGGACTTCGATTATAGAGGGATTAACATCTGGATTGTGGTCATCACAATCTACATAAAAATCAAATCCATCTTCGTCGGCATCAAAGCTTGTGATCATTATGTTTTCAGTCGTATTAGTAATAATCGGCGGATTGAAGTCAAAATATATTTCTGCGTTATTTAAAACATTAGTAAACTCAGGTATGTCTGAAAAGGCTTTTATTCGATATGCAACAAACCCTTGGCTTCCTTCTAAGTTTGTGGTACTGTCTGGTAGGAATATATTTTCAAATCGAAACTCAATTAATTTACTTTCTCTTATTGTAGTGGATAAAACAGTATCATGGCTGCTTGCAACTACACTAAATGTAGATGGATCTAAATTTACATTAATTTGATCTTCAATTACTACATTATACGCTTCTGCATTTCCTGTGTTTTGAAATCTAATGGTATAGATAAAATGTTCACCAATTAAACTATAATTTTCAGGATATATTGGATTTACGAGTTTGTCGTTAGGATCATAAGCACATGCCACTTCTTGACAGTATTGAAATATTCGTGAATTGTAATCTAATCCAAAATAGCTATAAGTACACCATGACTTAAATTGTAATTTCTGACCAATTGATCCTTCGCTTGGAATCTTAAGTTTGATTTTTTTAGCAATGTCATCACCAGGGATAGATTGAAGATAATGCCATCCAAATATGTTTGGCGAAATGATAGTATCAGGTACATCTATATATTCGAATTCGGTGATGAGAGAATCAACTTCGAACCAAATTGTACCATCTGTTAAGGTAGTTCCTATGTTTTTGGACAAAACATTAAAAATTACCCACTCGTTGCATCGTGTTTGAGGAGAAGAAATGAATGGGTCCATTTTTGGTGTTTCTAAAATAGGTTTTATTCCAAAGCGAATGGTATCGGAATCTTCAGGTCCACTTATATCAACAGTGTAGGATATAGAATCAGTAGTCAATTCCCATAAAGAATTTGGGACATAAGAAATATTATATGTGCCTGGCCATAGATGAGTGTAACTGACTTCTGAATTAGTAAATAATGTAATGTCACCAGGATTTAATAACAAATAATTGTCACC
Organism: Saprospiraceae bacterium; assembly: GCA_020630475.1. GTDB lineage: Bacteria > Bacteroidota > Bacteroidia > Chitinophagales > Saprospiraceae > JAHDCZ01. The sequence goes on along the minus strand of JAHDBI010000005.1, from coordinate 76,230 downwards.
AATTGAATGTTCGAAATCATCAAGCAAAGCATTTTGATTTAGATCCCAAAATACTTGAGTGAAGAATTTTGCTCTATTAGAACATGACTCAAGAATTTCTTCTCTTGAGTCACAGCCGGGAGCGTTATTTGTGATATACCCATAATTATCCTCATCGAAAATATAATTGCAAATGAAGGTATTATCACAAAAACTTAATTCAAAGTTGTTGTCAATACTTAACGAACTAATATCAATAAATGGAATACTATCTAAGTTTGAAATGTCATTCAATAAATTATTGTTGGATAACGAAATTTCATTTTTTAGTGAATCTAAGTTTTCTAACCCTTGAAGCGAAATTAAACCATCGTTGTTATTCAACACTAAGCCACCAATTGAATTAAGTGACGATAGACCGTTTAGATTTGAAATCTGTGAATCTGAAATGTTGAGGAGGCCGCCTATTCTAAATAAATTATCTAACCCTTCAAGAGATAGTATGTTGTCACTAATATTTACTCCACCTTCTACAGTTAATAAATTACTTAATCCATCTAAATTATTGATATCTGTTATTCCAATATTTAAACCATCGGCTCCTAAGGCACTTAAGCTACTTAAACCGCTTAGATTTTGTAAAATGAAATTTAATCTAATAACCATGCCACCGGCATAAGACAAATTATTTAATCCTTCCATTGTGCTGATTCCAAGCTCTTCTAACCAAAATACACCACCGATTGAAACTAAATTATTTAAACCATTCAGATTTGTTACACTCGGAAGGTCATCCAATTTAAAATCACCTGAGACGATAGAAAGATTATTTAGAGCTAGTAAATCAGTTATTTCACTTTGCCGAAATATTTCTAATTCCCCGACAGATTCAAGGTTGTTGAGTCCACTTAGACTATTTAGGATTTCGTTAGAACGAATTAGAAGTTTACCATTAACATTTGTTAGGTTTTCTAATGATTCTAAGTTTGTTAAATTTTCTAAATTTTCAATTGTGAAATCGCCGGCAACGGAAGAAATATTTTCTAAGCCTTGGAGATTTAATATACTTTGGTTGTCCCGAATAGTTAGACTTCCATTGATTGAATTCAAATTGTCCAATCCAATTAAATTTGCTAAGCTAGCATTATTGGTTATTTCAATGTCCCCTTGAACATTAGTTAAGTTAGTTAGATCTTCCAAGCTACTAATCAATGAACAATTAGATATATTAAGATTCTCTCCTACATAACCAAGGTTGTTTAATCCATAGAGGGAGGTGATTTCATTTTGCCCAATAAATAGTGAACCGCCAATTGAATCTAAACTTGATAGCCCCATCAAAGAGTTTAATGGTCCATTGTTCATTATAGTGAAATGTAAACCAATTTTTTTCAATTTGCTTAAACCCACTAAGGAATTTAGATTCGAATTGTTTTGAATAGAAAGACGTTCACCGACGTATTCTAAATTATAAAGACTATCGAGGTTTGTTAAAAAAGAATTGTATTTAATTTCTAATTTGTTGGTAATGGTGTCAATGTTTTGCAAGCCTTTTAAAGTCAGAAGATTGTCATTACTCCCAATATTTAAGTACCCGTTGATTTTTGTGATTTGCTCTAATCCACTTAGATCAGATACACTCGAATGAATAAATACATTTCCGTTGATCTCTGTACATCCTGGGTATGTGATTGAAAAGTTATCAATGATCTCTTGTGTAAGAGAGGTTGGAGTATCGCAGGATTGTCCTATAATGAAAGAGTTGCAAAAGGACAACAAAATTATGATAAGGAACCATGGTTTTTGTCGCATTCGGTTGTTCTAAAGTGATAAAATCTTGTGATCTATATAACGTATAATCTGTCTTATAAAGAATTTTTAAAAATGTTCATTTAACTCTTAATAAACTGCTGACTTAAAATCAAATGCTTTCCACTAATCACCCTTATAGTGTATTGGCCACTTACCATTTCGCCGAAAGGCAACAAAATAGAATCTACACCTGTACCATTAACATCGTGAGCTTGATGATATACGACACGTCCTAAGGCATCGAATATCTGAAGCGTAAATGATTGATTGAGATCCTTTATTTGAACAAATAACTGATCATTTACGGGATTTGGATATAGTGCTAATTGTGGCTCATTGGCCTTTTGGAAATTGGCTTGAACAACATGAGTTCTATTCGCAGTTCCGTCAAAATCTACTTGGCGCAAGCGGTAAAAATTCTTACCAATAGCGGGATTATTATCCTTAAAGATATAATGAGTTGTTTTACTGGTCGTTCCATTTCCTACAAGCTCTCCAATCTTTTCCCAATTTCTTACATCTAAACTCCTTTCAATCTCGAAATAATCGTTATTTACTTCACTTGCCGTTGACCATTTTACATTAATGTGATTTCCTTGCTGTTGTGCTGATAAATCAATCAATTCTACAGGCACAGGTAATTTAGTAATGGCTTGAATTTTATAGGGATTATGCCAATCGGTATAACCTACACTATTATGGATTACCCTAAAATAATTATCTCCACCAGCAGTATAACTACCACTTGGAAGATTAATTGTTGTCATTGTCCCACTTCCAAAAGCCACAGTAACGTCACCAGAAATTGACATGTCGGTGTAATCACTTGGAGCTAAAAAGAAATCTATAGTTCCAGATAAATTTGGGTGTGGCTCTAAAATAATGCAAATGTCATCGGTTGTTCCCGAAGGCACCGAAAATTTAAACCAATCTGGGTCTACAGTATTAGGTCCATCAGGAACATCTGAGGATCTCACTTGCGTTACTCCAACATATTTATTGGCATTATCTAAATTTATATCCCATGCGAAGGCTGGATAGTCTCCTTCATCTAAGGCTCTTACAACAACATTAACGTCATCATCTACAGCAAGATGGTCTACATCAGTTAACAAGGTATCTGTCAAGCGATGAGCCGTCCCGTCAGATGGTTCAGGTGTCGATCCAGTATACAGCCATTGTCTAGCTCTATCTACGACTAAATCTCCGCCGGTACCAACGTCTGATGTAATATAAGTATATCGAAGTGTCTCAGGTAAAGGCATGCTAGGATTGTCTTTCGTTCCATCCCAAGCACTAGGAGATCCAGATTCATTAATGCCAACAATATCCGTGTCATTTTCATCACCATCACAATTAACATCGTGATTCCAGTAGCCCCAAGGGTTTCCTTCGTCTCCACCCCATAAATATGGTCCAGGACAAGAGTTGAACCAACCACATTGAGCAGGATTCACAGGATCGAATGCGTAATTCCAACGTAAATCACGTGTAGCTTCAGATGAGATATCAGGTAATCCATCTCTTGAATCGAAGTGATCATCTTCATTTTTAACACTTGGCCAAGGATTACCGAAAAAATTTGATCCTAAATGAGGTGTGCTGGTGGTAACCATTTTTTTTATCTGATGTCCATCGGGTTGACTCGGATTTACCCACCAAATAGGATCCCCTGATGAGTTGGTTCTTTGAAGATATTCTCGAGTCTCTAAACCGCCCATACTGTGACCCACAACTAAAACCTTGTCCTTATCTGGATTAGAATTTAATACACTCTCTATCATTTTACCTAAGGCATAACCTTGCTTATAAATAGCAGATTCATTACTGTCATTATCAAAAAGACTCGGAGAATCGCACCCATCAATTATGATTTGAGGGTTTGATGTGTCTTCATTCCAATAATTTTGAAAATTCATTGAATAAACACATCCAGGAGCCATGATGTTTGGTTCGTTATTGAAAAAAGTAAGTACATCATCATCATTATTTCCAGGGGTGCCATCTGCTCCCCAAATATTTGTTTCTGTGGAAGCATTAACAACCGCATTGAAGATGTCAGAATGACCTCCCCAAATTCCTTGAAAATTGGCATCTTCGTATGTATCTACAAAGGTTGAAGCGTTACCAGTGAATCCATGAAGAAAAATAATTGGGTAGGGGCAATCACAAGTTTGGCCATTCAATTGAATACAAACACATAGCAGTGTTAGTAAGCTAAATAAACTTTTCATAAGTATCTGGTTGGTTAGATTGGCATCGTGAGGTAGCCCAAAATAATTCATTTCCAGAAAAAACCAAAATTATTAACTATTGCAGATGAATATAGTCTATTTCCAATTTAAATGATTCCTCCTTTTTATTACCAATCAGAATACTGATTTCCTCAAAACTATCGTGATTGAAATTTTCCATGTTTATGGTTCTGCCACGAAAACTAGGGTAAAAATCTTCTAAATAAAGCGTGATTTCTTCCCATTCATTTTTCGTCTTAAAATGATGGACATAGGAGTGGTAATCATAACTGTCATGCTTAATTCTGAATTGATATTTCTTACCGTCTCCTTTGACCCTAAAACTTATTTTTGTTTTGTCCGTACAATTGATGTTTTGAAGCGAGCATCTGATCGAACTAAATCCTCCATAGTTTTCCAATGAAATATTTCCGGTGTATAGACCATGACCATCCTTTGTCAAACACAAATTTCCAAGGGATAGTCCACCCATAACTCCGTCATCTAATACGTACCAATCACCAAGATCTTTTCCAGGATTAAAGTCAAAAATAACTGTAGGGGTGTTTATGGCCATCATGGCAAAACAAAGGATAGATATTTTCATAAAAACCAAACAACTCAAATTAAATTAAGTTTAATCGACTTAAGAATATGCCTTGATAATATTAAGTTTTTTATTCTGTTTCAAAATAGGCTTAACAGCTATCAAAATTTCTTTTTCTAAAACCTGAAGTAAGCTCTTCTTGGCAAAATTTGGATGTGTAACTATTCCTATTTCCCTTGCGGGAATGGGATTTTTAATGCCATATACAAATCCTTCATTCACTAATGATTTGTTGAGTGTAGCTAGTTTTGGAAGCAAGGTAATTCCACGGTTCATATTGACCAATTCTAATAATGACAATATTGACCCGCTTTTGAATTCTAAATTGACACTGGTTTTTTTCATCTTTTTCAGGTGGCAAATTTTCTCGATCTGATTGGATAAACAATGACTTTCTTCAAGTAGCCATAATCTGGCGATGTCAATATCATTAATCACATATTTTTTTTGTTCTTGAATATGTCCACCTGCATCATAAACTAAAAATTCTTCATTAAATAAAGTTTTTTGAAAAAGTTCCTTGTCGATAATCGGAAGTGAAAGAATGCCTATGTCCAAATCTCGTTCCTTTAATCGACGGACGATTTCGTTTGTGGTAATTTCATGAACAATAAAGTTGACTCCTTGATAAGCATTGATTAAGTTATTCAAAAACAATGGGAGTAAAAAGGGGGCAAGGGTAGGGATAATCCCAATTTTAAAGGATCCATGAAATTCTTTGTTGCTTTTCTCAACTAATTCCTGAAGGATCTCAAATTCACGATGAATCACCCTCAATTGATTGATTAAGATTTGACCCTCTTGTGTTAATCGAATCGGTTTTGATTTTCTATCAAACAGCTGTAACTCAAATTGTTGCTCCAATTTTTTGATCATAGTACTCAAAGTACTTTGAGTGACAAAGCAGCTTTCAGCAGCTTTACTAAAACTGCCAGTTTTGTCCAGTGCAAGGACATATTTGATTTGATTTATAGATATTGATGTTATCAATAGTATTATAAATTATATAGTTTTTATTAATACATATTTACAACGAAATTTGGGCAATTCAAAATCTAAAAAAGTAGAACATGGAAAACGGAAACGGTGATATCAGCAAATGTCCTTTTCACAACGGAACTTTGCGAAACGATAAAACTGCTGGTGGAGGTACGACCAACAAAGATTGGTGGCCAAAGCAGTTGAAATTAAATATCCTAAAGCAACATACGAATAAAACAAATCCAATGGATGCGGACTTCAATTACGTGGAGGCATTCAATTCATTGGATTATGAAGGCTTAAAAAAAGATCTGACAGATCTAATGACCGATTCTCAAGAATGGTGGCCAGCAGACTTTGGACATTACGGTCCATTTTTTATTCGTATGGCTTGGCACAGTGCAGGTACTTACAGAACAGGAGACGGTAGAGGAGGAGGTGGCACAGGTCAACAAAGATTTGCGCCGTTAAATAGTTGGCCTGACAATGGAAATTTAGACAAAGCTAGAAGATTACTTTGGCCAATTAAGCAGAAGTATGGTAACAAAATCTCTTGGGCAGATTTAATGATCTTGACAGGAAACGTGGCTTTAGAATCAATGGGTTTCAAAACATTTGGTTTTGCTGGAGGTAGAGAAGATGTTTGGGAGCCAGAAGAAGATGTTTATTGGGGTTCTGAAACAGAATGGGAAGCAGGAGATAAAAGATATTCTGGTGACAGAGATTTGGAGAATCCTTTAGCAGCAGTGCAGATGGGATTAATCTATGTGAACCCTGAAGGACCTGAAGGAAACCCAGATCCTATTGCCGCAGCAAAAGATATCAGAGAAACATTTGCCAGGATGGCGATGAATGATGAGGAAACAGTAGCTTTAATTGCTGGTGGACATACTTTCGGTAAAACACATGGAGCTGGAGATGCAAGTTTAGTAGGTGCAGAACCTGAAGCTGCGTCCATTGAGCAACAAGGACTTGGTTGGGCGAGTACACATGGATCGGGAAAAGCGGGAGATGCCATTACTAGTGGATTGGAAGTGACATGGACTCAAAAGCCAACTGAATGGTCAAGTCTTTTCTTCAAAAATTTATTTGAACACGAATGGGAATTAACGAAGAGTCCGGCTGGCGCCAATCAATGGGTAGCTAAGTCAGGAGATGCTAATGTACCTGATGCGCATGATTCATCTAAGCACCATATGCCCTCCATGTTAACGACTGATTTGTCTCTTCGTTTTGATCCAGCTTATGAGAAAATTTCTAGAAGATTTTACGAGGATCATTCGGCATTCGAGGATGCCTTTGCAAGAGCTTGGTTTAAATTGACTCATAGGGATATGGGACCTAAGGTTTTATATCATGGTCCAGAAGTACCGGCAGAAGATTTAATCTGGCAAGATCCACTACCACAATCTAATGGCTCGAGCTTAAGTGATGATGATATTTCAATGCTCAAGTCTAGTTTGTTAAATGCTGGATTGTCCGTTTCTGAAATGATTTCTACTGCTTGGGCATCTGCATCTACATTCAGAGGTTCGGATAAAAGAGGTGGTGCCAATGGTGCCAGAATAAGATTGGCTCCTCAAAAATTTTGGGAAGTTAATGATCCAAGTCAATTAGACAAGGTATTGTCTTCATATGAAGCCATTCAATCTTCATCTTCAGTGAATATTTCAATGGCTGATCTTATCGTATTGGGTGGTAATGCCGCTTTAGAAAAGGCTGCAGCTGATGCCGGATTCCCAACACGCGTTCCCTTTACTGCTGGTAGGGTAGATGCCACTCAAGAGCAAACTGATGTTGAATCATTTTCTGTACTTGAGCCTGCAGCTGATGGATTTAGAAATTACTTAAAAGCAAAGTATTCAGTAGATACAGAAAACTTATTAGTGGATAGAGCACAATTATTAGGTTTGACGGCACCAGAAATGACTCTATTAGTGGGTGGTCTTCGAGTGTTAGGTGCAAACACCGATAGTGCAAAACATGGTGTATTCACGGATCGAGTAGGTGTTTTATCTAATGACTTTTTTGTCAATCTTTTGGATATGGATATTGCATGGAAATCAATCAATGAAGATCAAGAAGTATTTGAAGGAAGATCTAGAAAATCTGGTGAACTGAAATATACTGGTACAAGAGCTGATCTTGTTTTTGGATCTAATTCAATTCTACGTGCTATCGCTGAAGTATATGCTTCTTCAGATGCCCAAGAGAAGTTTATTAAAGACTTCATTCAAGCCTGGAATAAAGTAATGAATGCGGATCGATTTGATTTGAAGTAAATGATTTTATAAACATTCTATTGCTTAGGATAAAATCTTAGGCAATAGAATGTTTTTTAATGCTTTTGGGTTTAACCCAAAAGAATCGCAAAAACAAACTGTTGACACAAAGTTTCTATTTGTTCCAGTTTATCCTTTCTCTCCTTAATATTTGTTAACCTTGGTAGGTGCTTGGCGTAATAATGTTGATTTAGGATCATTTCGAAAATATTGGACCCAAGAGTTCTAGGGTAATCAAACTTAGGATTTAATTCTAAAATGATTTCAGCCAAAACAGCCACAAGAGATTTATACGGTATGAAGAAGCCGTATTTGTTTTCATCATCTATGTTGTGAACGTGATATGTCTTAGAACCCTCATTCAGCATGACTTGGAAAAGTAATTCCTCATCTAGATAGCTAGAAACCTTTTGATTTTTATGAGCGAAAATCAAAGTGTTAATAGACCTCATTAATTTTTCTTGTGGATCCTTTAAGTTTCGAATGTTGGTGTTGATGGTATAGTTCATCCACTCCCAATACCAGCAATACATGAAAAGTAATAAAAGATGTTTGTTTTCAAAGTAGCGATAAATAGAAACTTCTGAAGAAGACATTTTTGCACCAAGCTTCTTAAAAGTAAAGGATTCAAATCCTATTTCAAGGAGTAATTCAACGGTGGAACCCAATAGTCTCTTGCCGTAAGAACTTTGCTGCGGGTCCTTTAAAAACAATTTTTCTGGTAGTTCAAAACTGATGTCAAACTTCATTTTTGATAATTTTCTGTAACTAATATATAATTAAGTAAACAAAACTCATAGTTATATGTTAGTAAATTATTAGTTAGTAACACTAACTATTTGTAAAATAATACTATCTTTGAGTTAAATTAAAACTACAGCACATGAAAATTATCGTGAATAACAAAGCAGGAATTCCTAATAAGTACATCAGGTTGGCCGTATGGAAATTAAAGAATTTGAATAAGCGCTTAAAGCGATTGATTTACGCCGAAATTTTCATACAACATCATCCCGGTGCATTAGAACCCTATGAAACGGTGATTAAGCTTGGTATCCCTGGAAATGATATCATTATTAAGGAAAGGTCGAAAGACTTAAAGAAGCTTTGGGCAAATACACTCAAAAAAGTGGTTTCTTCTGTCAAAAAATACAAAGACCGATTGACCGACCGATCCAAAGGTCATAAGATGTCTTGGACTTAAAATCTATTCACCAATTTAATTTTAGATTATGAAAAACTTAAAAGTTAGATTTTTTATCTACACTATCGCACTACTTGGTTTATGGTTCATGGTTATTAAAACTGAATCATGCAATATCAAAAATGATAATGGTCAAATACGCTTTGAGACTAAAATTAGTGAAAACCAAATTAGAGCTTTTCAAAAAGACTGGGAACAAGATTTTTTACGAATCAATGCTGCTCAACGTAATAATGGGAATCCTTTAATTGCGGTGAACGAGTTTATTGATAATAATTACGGATACGAAATTGAAAATGTTTTATTTAAACCAACGACAGCTTCAAACCAACCATTTAGACTGACCAAAGCTGGAGCAATCGCCTATTTTATCGGAAATGATATTGCCTATCCTGATGATGAAGGATTTGCACTGAAGCATTGGACGGATGTAAAATGGGAAAACGTAGGTATTATGAATAGTGAAAGCAATTTGGCCATTGCCATGGGTAACTATTCATTTATAGACGTGGACGGTAATGAATTAAAAGCTGAATTCACCATGTGTTTTAAGGAAAACGCTGATGGCGATTTAAAAATTGTTGCACATAAATCATCTGTGCCTTACAGTTCGTAACTGGTAATAATAAGAGTAAAATGAAACAACTATCAGCGATAAATCGATTTAGGTCTTTATTGAAATTAGATCAACGAGACATCGGACAAGTATATATTTACGCCTTTCTTAATGGTCTCGTTAATCTATCCCTTCCACTAGGAATACAAGCCATTATTAATCTAATTCAAGGTGGAGAGTTGACGAGTTCATGGATTATCCTTGTTGCATTTGTAATTGGAGGCGTTGCACTTTCCGGATTGTTCCAATTGATGCAGTTGCGCATAGTAGAAAATCTTGCTCAAAAGATATTCAGCAGAGCTTCTTTTGAATTTGCGTATCGATTTCCCAATATTCAACACCGAACCTTAGATAACTATTACGGCCCTGAATTGTCAAATAGATTCTTTGATACACTAACTATTCAAAAGGGATTACCTAAGCTTTTGATAGACTTTTCACTCTCCGCTTTTCAAATAATTTTAGGACTTTTTGTTCTTTCTCTGTACCATAGTTTTTTCATCTTTTTTAGTTTCGTTTTACTGGCTATTATCTATTTGATTTTTTTAGTTCTAGGCCCCCGTGGATTAACTACTAGTTTGAGAGAATCAAAATTCAAGTACAAAATTGCTTTTTGGTTGGAAGAGGTGGCACGGACAAAACTCAGCTTCAAATTAGCACCAAATTCCGATTTTAATTTATCAAAGTGTGACTCACTAGTCGGTGACTACTTGACCTCGAGAGAGTCTCACTTCAAAATTCTTGTAACACAATTTATTTATCTAATTGGCTTTAAAGTATTGATTGCAGCTGGGCTGCTCATCACGGGGAGTATTTTGGTCTTCAATCAAGAAATGAATATTGGTCAGTTTGTGGCTGCCGAGATCATCATCATTATTATCATCGCTTCTGCCGAAAAGTTGATTAGATCCTTGGATGCCGTTTATGATGTTCTAACGGCCTTGGAAAAAATAGGACACGTCACTGATATGTCTTTGGATGAAAATGGAGAATTAGAATTAAAAATTGAACATAAACATGATTTGAGTATTCAGGCTCATGGAATATCCTACAAACACCCCAACGCACTTTCACAAACTATTCGAGAGTTATCCTTGAACTTCGATGGAAAAGAATCCTTGGTGCTGAAAGGTGTCTCAAGCTCAGGGAAATCAACCCTGTTAAAACTATTAGCAGGGGTTATTGTTCCTGATGCTGGCACCATCAATTACAATCAATTGCCATTGAATTCATTGAATAAAGAAGCATTGAGAACGCATATTGGTTTTGTATTGAATAGTTCAGGCGTATTTCAAGCGACCATACTCGAAAATATTGCTATGAATCGTGAAAATGTCACCCCTCAAATGATTAGGCATGCGATAAAGATGGTTAGACTAGGTGATTATATACAAAAAACAAATCTTGGCTTACAAACAGAATTGGATCCCGAAGCAAGAAGAATTCCAAAAGGAATTATGGATAAAATTCTTTTGGCTCGTGCGATAGTTACAACTCCAAAGCTTTTGTTTTTAGACAACCCTCTTGAACACGTATCAAAAGAGGAAAAAACTAAAATCATCGAAAATTTATTGAGTGATCAAAACCCCTGGTCGATCATAGTCAGTTCCGTGGATGATTTATGGCAGGACTATATTTCGAACTACTTTGAATTAACTCAAGATTAACTAAAAATCCCAATTCAAAAAATAGATTCATGTTGAACATTAGCAGGAAATCCATCGCGGATAGAATCAATACTTCTAAATATCGCACGTTTCAAACCCTTTCGGAAAACGATGTGTCCAATAGATTGATCAAAATATTTATCGCTCTACTAGTGATATTTCTTTTGTCAATGTGGTTGCCTTGGACTCAGAATATTCGATCGAAAGGATTTGTTAGTACGCTTAGTCCAGATGATAAGCCTCAAGCGATTCAATCCGTCATAGATGGACAAATCGTTCGTTGGTTTGTACAAGAAGGACAAATCGTTAATCAGGGAGATACCATATTGCAACTCAAAGAGTCTAAATCAGAATATTTAGATCCGGAGATCATAGACCGAACCAAAGATCAAGTTGATGCCAAAGGAAGTAGTATTGATGCATACGATAAGAAGTTGTCGCAATTAGATAAACAATCGAAAGCTCTAATCAATACAAAGAAATACAAACTCGAGGAAAATCAATTAAAGATTAATCAAACACGGTTTCAACTGAAGGCAGATAGTGCATTGCTAGTTTCTCAAAAAATCAGTATTGAAAATGAAGAAAAGCAATTTGTAAGAATGCAAGAAATGCACTCTAAAGGCATTAAGTCATTATCAGATTTAGAAAAAAAGAGATTCGCTTTAGAAAATTCAAGAGCAAAGTTAAGTGAGGTACAAAATAAATTAAAGTATCAAAAAGCTGAATTGGATAGACTAATCGTAAGTAACGAAACCATTGCGAATCAGTATGATGAGAAAATTGCAAAGATTTTATCAGAACAAATGAGTGTAGAATCTGAGCAGTTTAAAATCTTAGGAGACCAAAATAAATTGAAGTCAAAATTGAATCAATTGAAGGTTCGAAAAGATAATAACTTCTTACTTGCACCCATTACAGGAAGGTTGACTAAATCGATTAAGTATGGAATTGGCGAGTTTGTTAAAGCTGGCGAAGACATCATTACTATAGTCCCTAGCGAATATCAGTTGGCTGTAGAAATGTTTGTTTCTCCGAGAGATGTTCCTTTATTAGAGATAGAACAAAAAGTAAGAGTTCAATTCGATGGATGGCCTGCGATTGTGTTTAGTGGATGGCCTCAAAACTCCTACGGGACTTTCCCAGGAGAAGTATTTGCCATAGACAATGACATTAGTGAAAATGGAAAATATAGAGTGCTCATCAAAGAATCTTCCGACGAAAAAAAATGGCCTCCTCAATTGCGGATAGGAGGTGGTGCAGAAGCGTTAGTGTTACTTAAAGATGTCAAGATATACTATGAAATGTGGAGGAAGCTCAATGGATTTCCACCAGATTATTATAAGAATAATTCAACCAACGATATTAAAACAAAAGCCCCAGCAAGAAAAATTAAGTGATCATGAAATACTACTCTAGAAAGCTCATTAAACCTGGTGATCTAAATGCAAACAACACGCTATTTGGTGGTTCGCTTTTGAAGTGGATTGACGAGGAAGCAGGTATTTACGCCATGACTAAACTCTCATCCGTGAAAGTAGTCACCAAATTTTTAAGTGAAATTAACTTCATCAGTTCAGCAAAACAAGGTGATGTCATTGAAATAGGATTGGAGTTTGTTGCCTTGGGAAGAAGTTCTATCACTTTTAAATGTGAAGTACGTAACCTATTTAATAAACAGGTCATTATTGCAATAGAGAAAATTGTTTTTGTCAAGGTGGATCATAACGAAAAACCTGAAGCACACCATGTTACCTTAGAAATGATTGGATTATGAGAAAGTTAATGCTTGCATTTATTTTTATGCTTCAAGTCTTTTTAATTCATGCACAAGACTTA
>JAHDBI010000005.1:59691-62909 GCA_020630475.1 Saprospiraceae bacterium | reverse complement strand
ACAGGAGGTGTTTTATCTGCTGGAATTAGTGTTCCCCTTGGGAATGGTTTGATGTATGATAAGAATCGTGCTCAACTAGACAAAAGTAAAATTCAACTTGATGGAAGTAGTCAGATCCGAAGGCAATCAATTAATGAATTGACCATCGATGCGGCGTATGCTTATCTATACTGGTCCATTGAATTTGAAAAACTTTCTATTTATAGAAATGCTGTGGAGTTGGCTAACGAGAGAAAAGAATACATTCAAACAGCTTTCGATCAAGGAGATCGACCTATGATGGATACACTGGAAGCTGAAATCTATTTGCAAAAAAGAACAATTAATGCTTCGAAACAAGAAGCCCAATATCAACAATATCAGACCCTCATCGGAAACTATATCTGGGAGGAGAATCAAGTTTCAGACATTAACTTTCTAAATAGCTTTCCAGAAATCTTTAGTGTAAATTGGCTAAAACTGAACAAGGACAAAAGTTATTTGGACAAGAATACCTTATTAGAAAATCATACTCAAGTCCGTCTATTAGAATTGAAATATGATCAACTTAAGGTGGAGCAAAAGTTAATCAAAGAAGAATTTAAGCCTACACTGAATGTCCGTTATAATCCCCTGGTTGGTTTTACAAATAATGGAAGTCAACTCAATGTGAATAATTATAAACTAGGATTTGATTTTTCTATGCCACTCTATTTTAGAAAGGCGAGAGGAAGGTCGAGCCAAAATAAAATTGCCTATTATAATAATGATTTGAAATTACAGCAAACCAAACAAAACTTATCCTTGAGGGTAGAAGCTCAAAATGTGATAGAGCTTAATTTGGCCCAGGCGTATGAAGAAGTCACAGAAAGTATTTTAAACGCCACAATCCTTTATGATTTAGAGATGGACAAATTTGCACTAGGGGAGTCCTCCTTATTTGTGGTGAATCAAAGAGAAAATTCCTTACTCGATTTACGTCTTCAACAAATACAATTGAAAAAGGATATGCTGATGAACAGATTGAATTTGTTTAAAACGCTACAAACTGATTTGGAAATGTAAGTGGGTAAAAGTGCTACTCTACACTTGTCTTCTCGACCAACAAATTGAAAAAATTCATGAAGGATTGTTCAAATTGACAGTAATCACCATCACTTTGAAATAACTCTAGGAGTTCTAAGGCTAGAAATTGTTTTTCTTCTCGAGACTCAAAGTGTTGATTAAACGATGCCATAATCCAAGTGAACACAGTAGCCTCAGAATTTTCATTGAACAATTCCATGGCCTGGTTAAATTCATCTGTTGTTTGACATTGATCTTTAATGAATTTTTCTTCTAACGCACTGTATTTATAATCCACATTTGCGGCATAAATAAGTAAAAGCGTTTTAAGTTGACTTTTAGATAAGTCCATGGTGTTCTTTCTGTTTCTATTATGACGTCTTTTACATTTTGAAGTCTCAGATTTAATTTTTTACCATTTAACGTTGTACCGTATTGGATTGAATAATGTCACCAAAGAAAAGTGCATTAGCAAAAAGCTTGAATCCTCCCCACCAGTATCCTCTAAACAATGGATTGTCTACAAATAGTATAATCTTTCCTCTTCCCAATCCGTAGACCATAACCCCGGAGGCGTTTTTTGATTTATTATTCCAAGAGCGGTGCATATAACCGCTCACTAATGGGGCAGCAGTATATTTTACAGGGGTGGCATATTCGTTGTCCGTGGATGCATAAAATTGAGTGCCACGTTTAAATACATGCAACTGGTCATCATCGAAGCCATAACACAACGGATGAGACAAGTCCAATTTGTTTTCAAAGATAGCCCCTCCTATAACCTTAGCTCCAGAATTTGCAGATGAATTTTCATAGGATCCGGATTTCTTATTTGATGGCTTATTGGGTTCCTTTTGTGGATTTAATTTGATGATGTCTCTTCTGTCTAACCAGGTCAAGGCTCGTTTGAATGCGATGATATTTCCACCGCCTTTGACCCAATCTTTAATTTTATCTACACTAGCATCACTCAATGCACGATAGTTTCCATCAGGTAGGATGAGCGTATTGTAGCGGTTAAGATCTGTATTTCTAAATCGCGTAATATCCAGTTTACTTAAGGGCATTTCATAATGTTTATCCATAGTAAACCACAATTCTCCGGCATCATAACTATTGATTCCATCACCTACAAACATGGCTGTAATTGGAATGTCTAATGCAGCTTGCTTCGGACTTCCTAATGTAATTCCGTCATCGGATAAACCACCACTTAAATATTCAATGCGTAGATCACAATTTTCTTGTATCCAGTTGAGTACCTTAAATATTTTAAAATGTTTATCCTTGTTTTGCTGGAAAGGGATGATGATCGTCCCTCTAGAATATTGTTTATTGTCCATCGTGAAAGCTTCATTGCTCACTTTAACCACAAGATTTTTCTTGAGTAAATAAAACAACGCTTTTGGGCTAGAGAACTTGTTCCACGGAATAGCAAATGCATAGGCTTCCTCAGAAATTTCATTTTTCTTTTCGGCTTTTCGCGAAAGCGTACTCCATTCTTTACCTAATAACGAGGAATTATATTTGCCTCTTAATTCGTGATAATCAATGTCAAAAGCAAGAGGAAGCGTCCAAGTCGAAACATCATAAAATAAACTATCAGGAAAACTATTCACTTTTTCAAATGCAGTTTTGACCATTTTGTATTGGGCTTGCGCCAATGGTACGATGTAGTTGTTGGCTTTCGCCGAATACGCACTTCCATCTACTTTAAGGTCTTTAGCCAACTCATAAATTTTGATTTTATGTGTCTTCAAAATGTGATTGAAACGATCGAGGACAGCATCGTCATGATGACCATACACATAAGCTTTGATCTTTGATTTTTTAGCTTCCTTTTCTGCGTCCAAAAATGCATTGCGTTTAAATTCTAGCATTTGTATGCGCATTTCTACAGCGGCCTTTTGAGTCGAAATAGAAGTGACGACTTGATTTCTAATGGTAAAAGGAAAGCTCAATGGACCGTTGACACTTTCTTGTAAGTGCCCCCTCGAACTCGCTTGTTCAAATAATATCCCAGCACATCCATTAATGTCAGGATAGGTAGATCCTTTTCCGTAGTAGTAATCATCAAAAGACTCTTTGGTATAGTATTGCGAACCGATACTGTCTAAGGCCCTAGCATGAAAATGACCAATATGTTCGGTTAAAACTTGATTTAAAGGCGGTGT
>JAHDBI010000005.1:52172-59591 GCA_020630475.1 Saprospiraceae bacterium | reverse complement strand
AAAAATGAATCAGAAAACCTCATAAAAACTTACATTTGCGGTCCATAATAATGCTAATGTATCTAATTCTCTACTATTCTGTTGTCGGTCTTGTCTTTGCGCTACTCTTTTTGAACTTAGTGTTTAGATTGAGCTTGTTGAAAACCTATCGAAGATTGGTGAACAATAAGGTAGAATTTGAATCAAAACACATATTCAGCAAGAAATTATTAGAAGAAGAGATTATCCCAAAGTATCCTGAAATGGAAAATGATATTCGTCGCTTTGTTAGACATATTCATAACTCTATTTATATTGCGGCCGGCATCGTGATATTGATTACTATATTGGGTGCTGTGATCTCAAATTATCGATAAATTATGATCAAAATAGGCTTACTCGGTGTAGGGCATTTAGGGAAAATTCATCTCAAATGTCTTCAAAATACTCCATTCGAATTTGTAGGATTTTATGATCCTATTCCAGAAACAGCTCATAAGGTTAGTGAAGAATTTGGATTTAAATTTTATGAGAATCCAGATGAATTAATTGTCGCCTGTGATGCCATTGATATTGTGAGTACGACCAATACACATTTTGAATTATGCCATAAAGTCTTGTCTGCGGGCAAGCATGTTTTTGTAGAAAAGCCATTCGTAAAGGATTTGGAAGAGGCGAAAATCCTTACTGATATGGTCAATAATTCTCAGCTCAAATTTCAAATAGGGCATGTCGAAAGATATAACCCAGCTTATAAGCAAGTAGCAGATTTGAAGTTGCAACCAAAGTTTATCGAAGGTCACCGACTGGCGCAGTTTAATCCAAGAGGAAATGATGTTTCTGTAGTGTTGGATTTAATGATTCATGATTTAGATTTAATCCTTCAATTAAATCAAAGTCCAGTAAAAACTATTCAAGCCAATGGAGTGAGTGTTGTCAGCGATACTCCCGATATATGTAATGCTAGAATAGAATTTGAATCAGGAAGTGTGGTCAACTTAACGGCAAGTAGAATCAGTTTGAAAAACATGAGAAAGTTGCGCATATTTCAACAGGACGCATATATAAGTTTGGACTTCCTGAATAAGGAAACACAAATCATCAAATTAGAAGAATTGTCAGATGGAAGTGTTAAAGATGAAAATGGAATTTATATAGAAACAAATCAAGGTCCCAAACGTATAGTAATAGAACAAGCAGATGTTACGCCCAATAACGCTATCGAAGATGAATTGAATGACTTCTATCAATCGATTCACACCAATACGCCCACAAAGGTGAATATCCAAGACGGATATCGCTCTTTAAAGGTGGCTTATGACATCATGCGATGTGTTGAACAGAATGCTCAAGCTAATTAATACAAATTGATGATGAAGAAGCTTTTATATCTCTTCTTATGTGCTACAACATTTACAGTGAGTTGCACTTTCTTCGATTCTGAAGATAATATTCCTGCCTACTTAAGTATTCAATCTTTACAAACTCAAGTAAACCAAGACGAAGGATTTAATTCAAATGCCTTAAAAGATGTTTGGGTTTATGCCGATAACGAATTACTAGGTGTTTTTCCTGTACCTGTGGAAGTACCGATTATTGTCAACAATGAAATCACAGAAATCACACTTTTTGCAGGAATAAGAAACAATGGAATTTCAGGTAATCCTGTAGCCTATGCATTCTTAAATAGACTAGATTATTCTTTGAATTTGGTAGGAGGACAAACAGAAGTATTGAATCCAGTATTTACATATCGGGATAATGCCATCTTTGAATATGTTGAAGATTTTGAAGGGGCCCATGCATTGGGACATGATTTAGATACCATATCTTCTAACGGATTAGTGACCACTTCCGAAGAAGCCTTTGGAGGGTCTAAATCTGGAAAGTTGTATGTCGACGAGGAAAAACCTGAGTTGCAATTTGGAAGTACCTTTGTGTATTCTGCCCAAAACCTAAATAATCAATCGGTTTATATAGAATTAGATTATAAAAATGATGCACTCTTTTTTGTAGGGATTGTGGCGATCGTACAAGGTCAAGAATTGTTGCAATATAAAGTCGCTATACCGGCTAGAGATGACTGGAATAAGATTTACGTGGATATAACAGATGAACTATCTGTTACTGGTGTTGATGATTATAGAATTGCCTTTGGCCTTGGTTTAGAGGATGGTGACAGTGAAGGGACAGTTTATATAGATAATGTAAAACTGGTTCATTTCTAAGGATGGCAAACCAACGAAGAATAGAATTGTTTTTATATCGCTTGTCAGATTTTCTGACGGCTTTGTTGAGTTGGTTTTTATTCTTTGTATACCGAAAGAAAGTAGAATTTTCTGGAATTTCTTATCGCGAGATCATTCAAGATGATAAGTTGTTTCAAGGGATGTTTGTGATTTCGGTTTTTTGGTTGATACTGTATTCGGTTTTTGATAAGTACAAAGATATTTACAGGTATTCTCGACTTGCCACACTTAAAAGAACCTTCCTTTTGTCGATTGCAGGTGTCCTGATCTTATTCTTTACCGTTCTTGTGGACGATACTGTTTTCGGTAAGATTTCTCCCTTTAAGGCTATTATCGTACTGTTTTCTATTCATTTTTTCACTACCGCTTTCGCGCGAATGAGTCTATTGACCTACGCGAGTAGAAGACTGAAAGCAGGAAAGGTGAGTTATAACACATTAATCATTGGAGGAGACAAAAACGCCGTTGAATTATATGAAGAACTCAATAGTCGGAGACATAGTTTAGGGCATCATTTTGTTGGATTCATAGATTCTAATGGGAATAGTAAAAATGAGATCATCAAACACATCCCTAAGCTTGGTAAAATTGAAAATATTCGTTCAGTTATTGAGGATAATAATATTGAAGAAGTCATTGTAGCTGTAGAAACATCTGAACACAATCGCTTGAAAGAGATCTTTGATATTCTCTTCGATTTTTCGGATACCTTGTTGATCAAGATGATTCCGGATATGTACGATATTATGCTAGGTACAGTGAAGATGAACCACCTTTATGGGGCGGTCTTAATTGAGGTCGAACAGGAATTGATGCCTCGTTGGGAGCATATTGTAAAACGTATTTTTGATATCTCCGTCAGTTTTATGATGTTGATTTTATTAAGTCCACTTTTTCTTTTTATCATTATTCGTGTCCGACTTTCGTCGAAAGGCCCGATCCTTTTTAGACAAGAGCGAATAGGAATTAATGGTCAGCCTTTTGAAATCCTCAAATTTAGGAGTATGCGCATTGATGCCGAAGATACTGGTCCGCAGTTGAGCCACGATGATGATCCCAGAATTACAAATTGGGGAAAAGTCATGAGAAAATGGCGATTAGATGAATTACCTCAATTTTGGAATGTTCTAAAAGGAGAGATGTCATTAGTAGGTCCTCGTCCTGAGAGACAATATTACATAGATTTGATCTCTAACGAAGCACCACATTACAAACATTTATTAAAGGTGAGACCTGGTATTACCTCATGGGGTCAGGTAAAATTTGGATATGCTTCCGATGTTCCTCAAATGATTCAGCGCTTAAAATATGACATTCTCTACATCGAGAATATGTCCTTAAGTCTTGATTTCAAAATTTTGTTTTATACCTTACTTGTATTGATCCAAGGAAAAGGTAAATAATGCGAAAGTTTGGACTTATAGGGAAATCAATAGAGTACAGTTTCTCTCCTCAATATTTCAAAAACAAGTTTGACAAAGAAGGCATAAAAGATTGTGTTTACGGTCTTTATGATATCGCATCAATCTCCGAGTTTGATGAGATCAAATTGGATCAATCTATAGTTGGTTTAAACGTAACCATCCCTTATAAAGAGTCAATTATTCCATATCTAGACAGCATTCAAAAAGAAGCTCAAATAATTGGAGCGGTCAACACGATTCTAATCAAAAATGGAAAGAGTCGAGGATTTAATACGGATGTTTACGGTTTTGAAAAATCTTTGAAAGAGCTAATCAAGAGAAAACCACCTAAACGTGCCTTGATTTTAGGTTCTGGAGGATCATCAAAAGCGATCGCTCATGTACTGAATAAAATGTCTATTAATTATCGAGTAGTCAGTAGAAAAAATAAAGGGTCAAAAAATATTTCATATCAGGATTTAACCCAAAAGAGATTGTCCTACTACCATTTAATCATTAATACAACGCCCGTTGGAGTTTTTCCAAAAGTGAATAAAGCGCCAGCCATTAATTATGATTTTTTGGGCCCAGAACATTTGCTTTATGATTTAATTTATAATCCTGAAAAAACATTATTTTTGAAAAGAGGAGAGGCTCAGGGATGCCAAATTCTTAATGGTAAAAGAATGTTGGAATTACAAGCCGAGAAGTCGTGGAAGATTTGGAATAATTTAAGATAATAGAATGGACAAAGCTGAACCGGATCATCGGATCGACTTTTCAAATACTGAAATTGCGTTTAAACACCAATCAGACAAAGAACTGAAAAAGGCGCATTGGTTGTTCAAGATGATGAACAATCCTAATCTTGTTTCAGTAGGATCTACTTTAGGATTATTTGCTATTAAATTTCGATTACCTTTCGCGCAAAGCATCATTAAGAAAACCATATTTGAACACTTTTGTGGTGGTACAAACCTATTAGATTGCCAAAAGAGTATCGATGATTTATATCGATTTAAAACATTAACTATTCTTGATTATGGGGCAGAGTCAAAGTCTTCCGAGGAAGATTTAGATCATGTACGAGATGAAACCATAAGAGCGATCGAATTAGCCGCATCTAATGCCTCGGTTCCTGTTGTCAGTACTAAAGTAACAGGCTTAGTAGACAACGATGTATTGATCAAGTTGCAGCTAAAAGAAGAGTTGAGTGATTCTGAAAAATACGAATTCGATAAGCTAAAGGAAAGATTACATAAAATAGGATCTAGAGCGCGTGATTTAAAGGTGGCTGTGTTCATTGATGCCGAAGAGAGCTGGATGCAAGATCCTATTGATGAGTTGGTCAATGAGATGATGGAGCTATATAATAAAGACGAAGCCATCATTTATAATACGTATCAATTGTATCGAAACGATAAGTTGCCACAATTAATTGCAGATCACAAAGTAGCCCAAGAAAAAGGATATATTTTAGGTGCTAAACTGGTCCGAGGAGCCTATATGGATAAGGAGCGAGATCGTGCTATTGAAAAAAATTATCCCTCACCGATTCATGAAAATAAAGAGGCTACAGATCAATGTTTTAACGATGGGATACGATACTGTATGGAGCATTACCTTGAAATTGCCTCTTGTTGTGCATCTCATAATGTCGAAAGTAATAGATTACAAGCCCAATTGATAGATGATCTCAATATTCCACCATCTCATCCTCATGTCAATTTTTGTCAGCTATATGGAATGAGCGATTATGTTTCTTTTAATTTGGCAGATGCTGGTTACAATGTTGCGAAGTACGTTCCTTACGGACCTATAAGAGAGGTCATTCCTTATTTAATCAGAAGAGCTAAGGAAAATTCTTCGGTAACTGGTGAAATGAGTCGTGAATTAAATCTTATTTCAAAAGAAATAAAAAGACGAGGTTTATAAAATTAGTATTGTCCAGTACTTAACATCACGAGGGTACAAGCCTCGAGCGTATCAATACCTGCTTCTGCAGCTTTTTTTCTAAATTCGAAGTTCTCCGTTCCTGGATTAAAGATGATTCTTTTTGGCTTTAAGCCAATAATATAATCTTCGTATTCCTTTTGAATCTGTGGATTGATATAAAGGGTCACGGTGTGAATATTCTCGAAAATCTTTTTCTCATCCGTAATCTCTACGGATTCAACACGCCCCTTCCGTGAGCCGATGGCTACGGTTTCTATGTTATTCTTTAAAAGTCGTTCGATGGCTCGATGAGAAACTCTTATAGGTTTCTCAGATGCACCAATTACCAATGTTTTCAAATCTAGATAGTTTGATTATGAAATTACATTATAGGATGTAAAGGGTATCTATAGGGTAGGCTACAAATCTAAATAACAAGAATCAATTTAACGATAACGTATGCGCAGTTTTTTTCGATATAATAGAAATGAGCGAAGGGGAATGATCGCTTTGATAATAATGCTACTTCTACTCGTTTATTTTCGATACAGGCATTTGTTTCAACGTCAGTTTTTTCAACATGATGTTCAAGCTAGTTCAGTTTCTAGTACCCATAGGGACACCATCCAACAAATAAACAGAGATTTTGAAAAAAGCATTCCATTAAAACAAGATTTAATTAAAAATGACCGAAATGACATAGCTCCTAAATCTATACCAAAAAGGAAATCAAAAAATAAAAGAAAAGAGATTAATAAGAGTACTTATCATCTACATAAGTTTGACCCCAATAAAGTTACTTATGACGAATTACTGAATATGGGTATTTCCAAATACGCCTCTAAAAATTGGATCAAGTATATGGATATGGGTGGACAGTTCAGATCTATTGAACAGATCAAAAGTATCTATGGGTTGACGGATGAATCCTTTAACAGGATCGTAGATTATGTTGACATTCCAGAGTTTAAGAAACCATCAGAGAAATATCCATCTAAACTTTTGAACTATCCTAATCAAGTTGATGTCAATTTGGCTGGTGAACAGGACTGGAAAGAGCTTCGTGGTATTGGTGATGTACTGTCTAAAAGAATTGTCAAATTCAGAAATAGCTTGGGTGGTTTTCATTCCATAGAACAAGTTGCCTTAGTATATGGAATTGAAGACAGTTTATTTCAAAGTATTAAACCTTTATTGATCCTTTCAAATGCTCAGAGTTTAGAGAAAATTAAAATCAACCAAATTTCGGAGGATAGTCTGAAAAAACATCCGTTCTTCACCTGGAAACAAGCTAAACTTTGCATCGCATACCGTAATCAGCATGGGGCATTTCTAGATTTTCAAGCGTTTAAAAATCTGCGGTTCTTTAAAGCAAAAGACTTTAACAGAATTAAACCATATTTATCTTATGAGGTCTATAACGATACGGCGCTATAGCGTTGAACAAACGCCTTCATTTCATCTACCATATCTGGAGATCCAATGGCTATCGTTGATCGTTGATGAAGCTCAGTGATTTCTAAATCTAAAATTCGCTCGAGCTTACAATTCATCGCTTTTCCACCCGCTTGCTCTACAATCATTGCCATTGGGTTACATTCATATAAAAGCCTCAATTTTCCATCAGGATATTTCCTTGTATTAGGATATAGGAAAATACCTCCTTGGAACATGATTCTATGAATATCTGATACCATACTGCCTATATATCTTAGTCTTAAATTCATATCAGAACATTCATCAATGAAACGACGCATTTCTACATCAAATTTTAGATAATATCCTTGATTGACACTATAGTAATTTCCTCTATTAGGAATTTTAATATCCGGATGAGAAAGACAAAATTCTCC
>JAHDBI010000005.1:9847-52072 GCA_020630475.1 Saprospiraceae bacterium | reverse complement strand
GGTACTGCATCAAGCTTTACAAAATCATTCAGTTCTTCTGAAGCTATACCACAACATTCTCCATTCGTCTTAAGGCACTCAATGATTTTCTCGTTAGAAAAGATGTCCAATTTTTGAACTTCATCTCCAGAAATGTTTGATGAGCCTTCAATGCCTAGGATATTAACTAGACCTGCTTTGTTGACTTCTCGATTAATAATTTTTCCAGCAATACCTATATCCCTAAGGAGACGAGTTAATTGCCCTGTAGCGTCCTTATGGGACTTTTGGTTCTTGATGATGAACTCATCAAGCGTAACTATTTTACTCATGTTATTGTATCATATGTGTTCTGCAAATATAAGTTTAGATACCGAATAAAAAGGTATTTAACTATTGACTGTAACTATCAATTGTTACAGTCAAGTTACTCATCATATTATAAACAACTATAGTACCATGAATCTTCATGAGGTGCCATTTTTCAGGATTTTTATAATCTATACTCTCGCCGTCCTAGCCGTCTCAGAGTATAGATTTATATCCTTCGAATTTCATCTCTCTTTAATAATTACCTTTAACTTTTTGCTTTATCTTACAGTATCTCATCATTGGAAGGGCTTTTTCTTGATGTCCACATTGTTTTTTGTTTCTATTTTATCTGTATTACAATATTCCAATAATACTAGCTTACTTGGGTGTTATCCCATTGAAAGAAGTACAAAACACATGGCCATAGTTGATCGTCAATTACACTTTGGTCAAGGCCAGTATATTGCTCAGTTGCAATGTGATGAGTTAAGACATGATCATAAGATTTTAGTGAAACTAGCAGAGCCGTCCATATTAATAGGGGATACCCTTTTATTCTCAGGACATTTAAAAGCCATATCAGGACCATTAAATCCCTTTCAATTTGATTTTAAAGCCTATATGAACCAACTAGGGGTAACGCATCAGGTTTTTATTCGTGAAGTAGGAGAAGTAAAAGCGAATTCTTCATTCCATTTTAGAAACTTTGCATTAGATGTCCGGAATAAATTTCTAGCCATATTAAAGAAACATTTAAGTAATGACGACTCTTTTGGAGTCGCTGCAGCTATGGTGTTAGGCACAAAAGAAACACTTGGTAAAGAGATACAAGAACAATTTAAATTAACGGGTACAATGCATGTTTTGACCGTTTCTGGCTTGCATGTTGGTATTGTCAGTATGATCTTGTTATTCATTTTCTCTTGGTTGAAAGAAGATAAATGGATATTGCGATGTATAAAATATATAGTCGTTCTTTTGGGTATTTGGTTCTTTGCATTGATCACGGGATTAGCTCCAGCCGTTGTTCGATCTTCCACCATGTTAAGCCTTGTGTTTGTCAGTAAATTACTTTGGAGAAGATCCAATGTTTATAATGTCATTTTTGCCTCGGGTTTTTTCATGTTGGTTTATAATCCGAATCTACTGTTTAATCTGAGTTTCCAGTTTTCATATTCTGCACTGCTCAGTATTGTTTTCTTTTTTCCAATGATTTCAACGTGGTTTTCATTTTCAAATCAATGGTTGAATCGAATTTGGGATTTAATTGCATTATCCTTGGCAGCCCAGATATTAGTTTTCCCTTTAATGGTCATTTATTTTGGTCAGTTTCCAATATATTTTTGGCTGGGTGGAATTATCGCCGTTCCAGCGGCCACGGTGATTTTATGTCTTAGCTTGGGTTTAATCTTTACTGAACTACTGTTGCCGAATATTTCTCTTTACATCGGTTATTTACTTTCTGATTTAGTTCATGTTTTTAATTGGTCTATGGAGCGCATAGCAACTCTACCATCTGCCAGTATCAACGGGCTATTTCTTGATCATGTTTCAATTGCAATTTTGTACACGAGTCTTTTAGTGTTGATGTTGCAATTCAATCAGGGTTATAAGAAAAAAACACTTTGCTTTATCTTCTGTATGTGTTGCTTATTTCTTTACCAGAATATAAAAATGAGCCAATTAGAAGCTCAAAGTAGATTAAATATTTATGCCAGTTGGAAAGGAGATTACATCGATTTTTTCAATGGAAATAGTTCTTATGTTTTATACAATGATTTAGATAGTGTAAATGTTCAAAGCTTAACTTCTAAGTATTACCAATCACGTGGAATTCGTGAGGTATATCAAAAGGATGCACTCGATTTGAAAGGATTTAATTCTCTACCAACGATAAATAGCTTGAGTCAATTTAATGGCCAACAAGAAATTGATCTACTTCTAATCAACAGAGCTTTCATTGAAACGGATCGAGCGTTACTAAAAATGGTAAAGAAAAAAATTATTCTTAGTGCTCGGTTGAAATGGGGCGAGAGAAATACTTGGCATAAGCAGTTAAACAAAAAACAAGCGGAGATGATACATGATTTACATCAAGATGGGATTTTTATTTTAGACTTGAAAAATGGATAAAAAATGAATTGTAATTTGATTAAAGATCTTCCCAGTTTTATTTGTTTTCCAAATTCTGCTGACTCTCCCTCACCATTTCATTCATTCTTTTAATAGAGTCTTCATTACAGAAACTCCTTAATTCTTTCGCAAGGCGCTTTATTTGATCTTGATGGATCAATATTTCCTTATGATTCATTTTATCTATGTAATTGAATCCTACTAATTCTTCTATTTTATTCATTAAAACTGAATGATATATAGAATCTTTTTTACTCGAATTAGCCAAACAATCTGGAGTTATTACTGTAGCGATTTTAGCCTCGTACTTGATAAGAGTACCTTTTTTTATTAATCCGTCAAAAACTATTTTAAACTCAGCATCTGTCATTTTTTCAAAACTCCTAATCCTTAATACATTAGAATCTGACGAAACACTTAGTTTTGATTCTTCAAGTAGCTTTTGTGTTTTGCTGTTTGCTTCTGCTTGAAATGATTTTGGATTGGGTTTACAAGAAGCAACGACAAATAAAACTATGATGGCCATAGTTGTAATCGTAACTAAATGGCTAGTGCTGTTCAAAATAGAATTTTTTAATTAGTTACAATTATAGACTGTACATCTACCTTTGAGATTATTACTATCTCCTTGATCAATATCAAATTCAATATCTAATTCGTTATCTGAAATAGACTTGATATCATACCATCCACCACTTTCGATGTTAAGATTCTGAAAAAAATCTGGATGGTGGAATGTAACCCAAATGCCTTCGCCAGTAGAATTGTCATAAAATAACTCCTTTCTTCCCGTCTCTTTAACCGGTTTTAAAACAACATATACATCGTCCGAATTGGTCGTGCATGAGTCAGTAACCATTGGTCCAGCATTATCTATCCGTATGAAAATCGTATTCTG
This sequence comes from Saprospiraceae bacterium, assembly GCA_020630475.1. Taxonomy (GTDB): domain Bacteria; phylum Bacteroidota; class Bacteroidia; order Chitinophagales; family Saprospiraceae; genus JAHDCZ01. Next base: position 48,750 of record JAHDBI010000005.1, on the reverse strand, counting down.
AGCTGTGTTAAAATCACCAAATCTTCCTGAGCCATAAGTGAAGTCAACACTTCTTATAGTTCCAGTTAAAAGATTATCGGTTGATCCGGAAGAGTCATCTCCACAAGAAATGATCAAAAAAGAAAGTACAACTAAAATAAGATATTTGATTTTCATAATAGTCAATTTTAAAGGAGTTTAATTCAAATAGAAACAGCGGTCTGAGTTAACAGCCCGCTGTATTCAATTATTTCGTATGTAGACGAGTCGTTTTACCAACTCATATCGTCTTCTGATTCTAATGAATCTGACGAACTTGATTCTGGCGCTTCTGGAGCTTTTGTTTCTGCAGCTGGTTTTTCTGAAGAACCCTCACTTGCAGCCTCAGCCGCTTGTTGAGCTTCCCACTCAGCTTGTCTTCTTTCAAACTGCTCGTAATCATAATCTGGCATCAAATCAGTTTTGACATGATCGATGACATCTTGTAGATTATTAATAAAACGGTTAAAGTCTTCTTTGTACAAGAAAATCTTATGGCGATCATATCCTTCGCCATTAAATTTTTTAGTGCTTTCAGTTAAGGTGATGTAAAAATCTTCACCTTTCGTTTTACGTACATCAAAGAAATAAGTCCGCCTTTTGCCAGCTCGCACTTTAGTGGAGTAGACACTTTCAAACCTTCCAGAATTTCCTTCGTTTTCCACTTGTTTTTAGTTTTGTTAGGATAATAAAATTTCGTTCCTATACAAATGTAAATAATTTAGGATAATATCAAAATTATCCTTCATCCAATTCAAGGTCTTGGTGCTGATGCTCATAAAGGTCAAAATAATGGCCTTTGAGTTCCATCAACTCTTCGTGAGTACCATTTTCAATGATTTCTCCATCATCTAGAACTAAGATTTTGTCGAAGGAAAGTAGGCCATAAATTCTGTGGGTAATGATTATTGCTGTTTTATTTTTAATGACCTCGCTCAGGTATTCTAAAACCACCTTTTCTGTATTCGCGTCAACGGCAGACAAGCAATCATCTAAAATGATGATTTCAGGATCCTTAATAAAGGCTCTTGCTATAGACACTCTTTGTTTCTGACCTCCAGATAAAGTGACACCACGCTCGCCAACTAAGGTTTGATACTTATTCGATAGTTTTTCTATTTCGTGATGTACAGAGGCGTATTGTGCATATTGCTTTATTTCTTCTAAACTGGCTTCAGCATGACCAAATCGGATGTTATTTTCTATGGTATCTGAAAATAAGAAAACGTCTTGAGGTACATAACCAATACCATTTCTCAATGATTGTAGATTTAATTCGTTTATGTTTTTTCCACCTATGCTAATTTGACCCTGATCAATATCATACATCCTTAACAGTAAGTCAGCTAGAGTGCTCTTACCTGCTGCTGTCCTTCCGATAATGGCTACTTTTTCCCCTTTCTTGATCTGTAAATTCAAATTCTTTATGGCGTGTATTCCGGTATCTGGGTAAGTGAAGTTGACATTTTTGAAATGGATATCTCCGCTAATTTCTTCCAAAATATCTTGACCATTACTGATGCTCGCCTCTGTATTTAAAAATGCGTTAATCCGTTTTTGAGAGGCGTCAGCTTGTTGGATTAAAGAAGCAATCCAACCAACAGAGGTAAATGGCCAAGTCAAATAATTGACGTAAATAATGAATTCGGCAATATTCCCATAAGTGATATTACCTTTAGATACTTCTACCCCTCCGACATATACTGTAATCATTACACTAATACCGATCAGAAGTATCATTAGAGGATAAAACAATGCATTGACTTTGGCTAATGCCAATGATTTAGATTTATATTCGGCGCAAGCCTCATCAAAGTGCGCTACAAACTGCGTCTCTTTATTGTAAGATTTAACAACCCTTATTCCTGAGAAAACCTCCTGAGAAATACTATTGAGTTTGGCCAACTGAATTTGTATCAATTCACTCTTTTTGTGAATCATACTGCTCACCAAATAAATCGATACAGATAGGAAGGGTAGTGGTAGCAAGGTCCAAAGAGTCAATTTAAGACTCACCTGAAGCATCGCGTAGATGACGACAATGAACAAGGTGGATAGATTTATACCATAAAGCAAAGCAGGTCCCAAGTACATTCTTACTTTACTGACATCTTCGGTAATCCTTGACATTAGATCACCGGTCTTATTTCTTTTGTAAAAAGCGGTATCTAACTTTTCATAATGGGCAAATAGATCTTTCCGCATATCATATTCGATCAATCTGGAAACGACAATAATCGTTTGACGCATGAAATACATGAAGATTCCAGTTAGGATAGTAAAACCGATAACCGTTAAACCAAATTTGAATAGGGTAGCGTCTACAATCTCAGAAAATCCAGCTTTTTCAGCAGCAGGAGCCAGATCATATTCTTTGATCGCATCAGTGACATAATTCAGTCCGTTCCTGACCGATTGTGGCACCAAAACTTTAAATACGTTGGAGAGGGCAACAAAGCATACCCCTAGTAGCAATCGCCATTTATAGCGGTATAGATAATGATTAAGTGTTGCGAGATGCTTCAATAGTATAAAATGAATGTAAAGCTAAAAATCTTGAGCTCGATACGAAAGCTCAAGTAAGCAACATTCAAAACTATTTAATGTTTTTAGCGGAGTTTGAAATCAAGAGTAACAGTACCGCACTGTTTTTCTAATTCTCCAGGAGAGAATTTGTATTTTTTTGCATGCTTAATGGCCAGGTCAACCAGATACTGATCGGTTGTTTTAGACCCTTTTTGTTGGAATCTTGCCTCAGTTACAGAACCACTGGGATCAACACAAATACGGACAACAACGATTCCTTGTTTTTGACTTTTATCTTGAAGTGTTGGTTCAAACAGAATTCCACGATTGCCGAGCCCACCACCGATCTTTCCAGATCCATCTATTATTCCTTCGAGTGCATCGCTGTTAGGATCCCCTTTGGGTTCACCCTTAGGTTTAGTTGAACTACCTTTGTTTTTTCCTTTATTAATGAGGTCATCGTACTTATTCTTCTTTTCATTAAACTCCTTTTCCTTCGCTTCTCTTTCTCTTTGTTCTGATTCTATTCGTTCTTGTTCCTCCCTAGATTCTTGATCTTTTTTAATGGCGATATCTTCTGAAAGGTCAATCTTGTTAGCTTTGTCGTCTGAAGTGGTTTTTACTGATATATCTTCTTGGTCCAGGGTAGTCGTTTTAACAGGATCCTGTTTTTGAGGACTTTCCTTCTTTACCACCTTTGTTGGCTTGGCAGAACTCGTCGGTTTGATCTGTTCTACCTCAGATTTTTTTAAACTCACTTCGTTGCTCGTAGTTCCAAGGTCATCGGGCATACCAAAAGAAACCAATACACCCTGTTGCTCAGGTGGTGGATCTTGAGGAGTCATAAAAGGTAGAAGACATAACATCAGAATGATCAAGTGTAAGATTACACTAAAAACGATTCCTCGTCTTTTATTCTCTTCTTCTTGAAATAATACCAGTTCTTCCATAAGAATTTAAGCTCAACTTTCTGTAGTTGAACGATTTTCATATTAAATATTATACTAATATAAGGGACTTTTTCCGAAAGCGCTATCGCGGATCCGTTAAAACTGGGTTAACACCGTATCTGTAGGCGGCATCCATAACAGCAACAACACTTTGATTCGGTGATTTTTTCGAAGGCATTATGGTAATTGATGCTTTATCGCCTCCTTTTCGCAAGGCACGCATTTTCTTCTCTACTCCAGATAATGAAGCCTTACTACCATTGATGAAATATGTTCCTCTGTCATTGATGGTAAGCTTAGTATTGGTAGTAGGAGTACTCGTCGAAGCACTCTTTTTACCAGGAAGCTTAAGGTTTAATGCATTAGGAATGATCATGGAAGAGGTCAACATAAAGAAAATCAAAAGCAGAAAAATGATGTCCGTCAAAGACGACATATTAAATTCTGCACTTACTCTAGATTTCTTTTTTATTCCCACGATTATTTTCTTGGTTTTGTTGCGATAATAGCCTTTAACTTTAAACCGGCGGCAATTTTAATCACTTTGTGTACTCTTTCCCAAGGCACTCCAGTCTCGGATACAATGTTCACCGTGGCATTAGGTTTATTACCACCATAATGCACTTCTTTCGCAATTCGCTTTTCGAGTGTTTTCCAAGAACTCTTTTTGCCATTGAAGGTCAATTTTCCATCTTTTGTCATCATCACTACCAGATCTGTTGGCGCGACTGTCGTCGAATCAGAAGTTGGAAGATCCACATTAATTTGGATCATAGATGATGTTAGCATAAAGAAGATCAACAACAGAAAGATGATGTCCGTTAATGAGGACATGCTAAATTCTGCGTTGACTTTGTTTCTTCTTTTCATTAGATGTTTTTCAATTTGGCTTTCGCCGAATTATGCAGTAGGTTCTTGTAATAAATCCATGAAATCAACCGTGGTTCTTTCCATTTTAAATACCACCTTCTCGACCTTTGCTACTAAAACATTGTAACCAACGAAGGCAAAGATTCCTATAAATAGACCGAATGCAGTAGTTAAAAGTGCTTGATATATACCACCTGCCAATACATCTGGAGTAACATTCGACTCCGATGCCATTTTGTGGAAGGCGATAATCATACCCGTTACCGTACCAAAGAAACCGATCATCGGTGCGGCTCCTGCAATACTTGCTAGGGTGGATAAGTTCTTTTCTAATTTAAATACTTCTAAGTTTCCAACATTTTCAATCGCAGCATCAATATCTCTTAGCGGCTTTCCAATTCTCATTAAACCTTTTTCTACCATTCTTGCTACTGGAGAGTTCGTAGTCTTGCACAAGGCTTTTGCTCCTTCTATATTTCCAGCTCCTACAGAAGCTCTAATGTTATTAATAAAATTGGTATCAATTTTACCTGCTTTGCCTATAGTCAGGTATCGTTCAATAAAAATATATAAACCAATCACTGAAAGGAATAATAAGATTCCAACGATCGCCATACCAAGTGGACCACCTTTGATGATAACATCAATTATCGTCTCTTTGGTTACGTCTTCTTCTGCTGCCTGAAAAAGGAAAAAACTTAAGTTAAGCATTGAGCTAAATTTTATTTGTTTTGATTTGTGTCCGTTACGAACGTCTCAGATTATAAGGAAAGTATCTGAATCACTGCAAATTTAGAGAAATGCAGTAAATATTAATAAAAATACTTATTTGTTCTCTAAAATAATATTTATCCGATCTTTCAGTACTAATGGCTCAAGGCTATGAAATCTAAAGAATTATTTCATGTCATAAAATACGCCCACCGTATATGAAGGTCTAGCAGCAATGACTTCTCCTCTAAAAGCACCAGCCATGCCCGCAGAAAACCCTAGGCTTTTAGTCAGGTAATAATTGGCCTCAAAAGCGATACTTGCGTATTCTGTGTTGTTCGCAAAAATACTGGCACTATTGGCGGTCGCCGCAGTAGCACCGTTTTTTAAAGATTCGACAATATTGACTTTCGAATTGACCCATAGTTTATTATTCAAGAGACCAAGACCAAGTTCAAATCCCAATCGAAGTTCTTCAGAAAAATCATTGGTCCGATGATTAAAACCAACATAGCTACTAAGGTAAGAAGGAGTGTTGCCGATTTTGAATCCTCGACCCGCGTCGATTTGTAACATTTGATTAAATTCACCATCTCCGGTTTGAAGATTTTCTAAACTACCTCCTGCAGTTTTTCCTGATGGTATTCCTAAAGTAAGACTAATGGCCACTGGAATTTTTGCTCCAGCTTGAGTCAATCCATATTTAAATCCAAGGTCGATATCTCCAAGTGAATTTAATCCTTCACCTGGCACTATGATTTCAGTTGTCGTTTGTGACCTTAGATTATTCATATAGTTTCTACTGAACAAACTTGCGTTTAAAAGAACAGTAAACCTATCTGTAATCCCAAATTCTCCATAAAAATTGGTGTTGAAGACACCAGTAGTAACATTAGGATCTATTTGACCGGTATCGGTAAAATGTTGATCAAAGATCGTCCACCATTCAGATAACTTAAAATACCCTTTGCTTTTCGCTTGTGGCCAAGGTCCTCCAGCATAACTTGTACTGAATACAAAAAGACTTGAAATGAAAATGATCAATTGCTTTTTCATAATGCTCATGTTTGCTGTTTTTAAAATGAACCTTCTCCAACTTTCACGTTGAATGGTTTACAGAAATATACGATGTATTGAAAATCATTAAACCCCACACCAGTAATATTGTATTCATGGGCTCCTGAAAAAGTATTCACCCCTCCGATTTCATAAGCATCTGCTACCGAGTTTTTATTATTCGATAAATACACATAAAGTCCTGGCAGACTTGAGGACGCCTGATAGTTATCCTTTAGAATAAGTTCAACGCCAGCTTCTGTTTCATTAAAGTCAAAATCACCCTCAAGTACATAGCTAGAGGTCGTCACAATATTTCCCGAAACAGTTTGTAAAGAGCTTACGGTGTAGTCTCCTACGACGATTGTACGACTATCAGATATGGTATTATTGCCATCATTATAATCCACGGTAATCGTAGCCTCACCTAATTCATTGGCGAAAGCCAAGCCATCGCTCTCTATACCGACAATGGACTCATCTGAACTGAACCACGAAAAAAGCACTTCTCTTTCTTGCCCGACATTGTCAAAATACTTCGCTTCAAATTGAAAAGTCGTCCCGATTTCTATAGTATCTACATTGGTGGTAATCGTCAAAACTGGATGGACTTCATCCAGTATAAAGTCATCACCGATACAGCCGTTTAAAATCAGCGCAGTAAGAAAAAGGAAAATAAAATTGTTTTTCATAGCTCTAATTATTTGTTCAACAAGTATATGACCAGAGAACAAAAAGGGTTGTCTGACAGATGGGGTTTAAAATAAACTTGTCCGCTAATAGACCAACTCATTTTGTCGTGTTGTAGAGTTAAGACGGTTATTTTATTGTTTTGGACGACAGACGGAGTATTATAAATGCATGCAGAGTAACCGAGTCTTTATATTAAGAGGTATGTGTCGAATTGCGTTATTATTAATATTGGTTTTTATTTCCTCTTGTTCAGATTCAAGTAACAATAGAATAGCAGAAACAGAGTATAATATGTATTTATTAGAAGTTTATTGTGAATACTGCGAAAACGAGAATTGCACTGTTCCTATACCTATTGGAAATTTGAATGTAGGAGTATTCTTAAGTTTTGAAGATGCATTCAATGGAACAGACAGAATATCAGAAAAAATATCAGATGAACATGGAAGGGCTAGCTTTATTTTACCAGAAGTTCCTGAAGTCTTTGTAAAAGTAAGTTTCGAGTCTGGAAACTATATTTCGAAAAGAAAGTTAAGTGAAGCTACTTCTCATCTCTTCGTACGGGCACATGGTGAATGTTACTTTGAAGATAATGATGTGTTATGTTGTCAAAAGAACATTAGTTGGACAAGTCCTCAAAAATTTCAGAAAAGCAAGTATGCGTTTTTTTATTATCAGGTAGGAGATTCTGACAGTATTCTTCATTATACAGGTGATGTATTGAACGTTGAAATATTGCAAAATTTCGAAGGCGAATTGATGTTGAGAGATTATTTTATCAATCCTTCTGATCAGCTTTTAAATATTCTAGATGATCCATCTGAGTCTAGGTTTAAAATGTTGTTTGATCATGACACGATGCGTTTAGAAGAACCATCTTTTTATGAGAATAGGAATAATATGTTTTGCACTAAGCAAACATCAAATTTAGGTATTCAAGCTTTTAGTTTTCCACTTCATAAAGTAAGCTCAGAACCTGTAAGTTTGAACCATTGGGAGGTGCGCTTCGAAAATTGGCCGCCGACTGTTTCTGATAGAATTTATTTTATTGAAAATGTGACGATAAATGGTCTTTTTCATGAACATCTCAATTTGACTTTCGCTCCAGAATCTGGTATTGATACCCATGATTTCTATTATTTCTATACTCCGGAAAAAGGTTTGGTAAGATCACTATTTGAGTTTTCTCATCAAAACAAAAATGCCTATAGCTTTGGTTTTGATCTAATTGATTAAGCTTGATACTCAACTGTAACTCTTTCTCTTTATTTTAGTGTTAAAATAAGAGTCATGTCAAAACAAGTTCAAACTGCTTCTTTTTTATTGCGCTTTACGCAAAATATTTTTGAAGACGAAAAAGGAGAATCAAATGTTCAATGGAGAGGGAAAATCTCTCATGTTCAAGGAAATGACCAACAAAGTTTTAGTGAGATTAGTGACGCTATGGAGTTTATTCAAAAGCGCCTTTCTGAACTGACTTTATCTTCTATAGAAGAAGATGCTACACCAGAAGAAAAGGAAGGTATCCTCAATAAAAGTATGGATATCTGGAAACGCTTAGCTAAAAGTTATCCTAAAATGGTGGTGGAAGCGATTAAAGATCCTAAGGCTCAAGTTTCTCAAATTCAAGAACAAATCAGTTCGAAAGCCGAAGAGTTTGCCGATCGTTTACAATTAGAATCATTAAAGCCAATGACGAAGTCTGATTTCAATGATCTGACAAGTCAAATGAGTGATTTGGCGAAAGCCGTAAAATCCCTCCAAAGGAAAGTGGATAAAATGGATAAAAAAATCAGATAGACCAATTTGTACACTATCCAACATATCCAGGATCTATTATCCGCAAAAGAAAAGGCTGATTTAAAAATTTACACCTTAGGTAAATTTAATCTTGAATTAGATGGCCAACTCATTTCTGATAATTGGGGAAGAGATAAAGCCATTCAGTTGTTTCAATTCTTTTTGATATCTAGAAATCGTACAGCCTTACACAAGGAACAAATTATTGATCGTTTATGGGAAGAAGATGGCTCAGACCAGGACTTTAAAGTATCTCTTCATGGAATTAATAAGGTCTTAGAACCCAACAAAAAAACTCGCGGGCAATCTAAATATTTTATTAGACAAGGTTCTTCATATAAAATGAATTTGGATCATGTCTGGATCGATAGTCAGACCATGGAGTCATTAATTGAAATCGGCAATGCTAGCTTATCCAATCAACCAGATGTAGCGATGGAAGCATTTGAACAAGCCGTAAAATTATATAAGGGAGTGTTCTTGCCAAATCGTATTTATGAAGATTGGACGACTACAGAACGGGAGAAGCTACAAATGTTAGCGCTCAGTGCCCATATCAGCTTGGCCAGTCATTTACTAGAGGATCAAACCAATGAAGCAATTAGACTTATGGAAGAGGCATTGAATATTGATCATACCTGGGAAGAAGCTTATCGAATCCAAATGATGGGTCATATGTTAAACGGAAACCGACCTCAAGCCCTTAGGACTTATAAAAAATGTGTTGAAGTACTCGAGGAAGAATTCGGTATATCGCCATTGCCTGCTACTAAACAAATCTACGATTCGATAAAAAATGCTTAGTTTTTTTTTGGCTTTAAGCCAATGAAACTGAGTTGTAACTCAACTGTAACTTCGCCTTCTAATATTTGTGATATAATTAATCAGAAAATAATATCATCATGGCAAGGCAAGCAAAAAGTAACGTAAACCTAGATAAAAAAAGAAATCAAGTTATTGATTCTGTAAAGTCTGTAAACTGTATGTTCATCAACATGGCAGAAGGTCTTATTGAGGAAACAGTTTCGACTGGTACGAAGTACCAAAGATTAGCTGTTAAAGCAATCAAAAAATCTGAACCAATTATTGAAAAGCAAGTGGATTTAATATTTGATTCAGTTGAAATGGCGATTGATCAGGTTCAGGCAAATAACAAAAGATTTCAAAGATTATTGGGAATCACGAAGCAAGTCAATAAGGCTAAGAAGACGATAGGAAAGTTAGTAGAAAATGTATCTGATAAAGTTGAAGAAGGAATGGAAGATGCCAATAAAACGATCCAATCTACTTTTAAGCAAGCAAAGAAAGAAACTGAAAAAGCGGTAAAAGTCGTAAAAGCGGAAGCTAAGAAAACGAGAAAAACAGCTACTAAAAGCATCAAAGCAGCACCAAAGAAGACTACGACAAGAAGACGTAAGACTGCTTAATATTTTTTCATAACCATTAGAAATAACATAATTATGGCTACTAAAAGCGCAAATAAAATAGAGTTAAAAGGAATTAAAGAAACGGCTAAAAAAGCAAACGATTTCATTTTAAATACTACTGAAATGATCGTTGATGAGACTATAGATAGAACATATGCATGGCAACATGTTGCTGAAAAAGCAATCAATGGTGGTTTTAAATTAGTAGAGAAGCAAACTGATATTACGTTTAAAGTTTTTGAAACATTGAAAAAGCAATGGATTAAAGGACAGAAGAACTATCAGGAAAGAGTAAAAAATTAAAATTCCAGATTATATTAAGTTCAAGAGCATGAACCTCCCCAAGGGGTTCCTGCTTTTTTTTTGCCCATACTTGTTATGAAGCTGAATAAGTTTGAGAGAATAGGTAAATTAGTAATGTGATGAGCTCCAAAATACAATTATGACGACTCAGTACGACTCAGAAGAAATAAAAAGACCATCCATAGTCCTCGGTTTAACGGAGGGAATCAGAGCTATGGTAGATTTTGGTTGGTATTTTCCATATCGTTTATGGACAAAAAATGAAGGAGGAGGTGATGGACATCCTGTACTCATCCTTCCGGGATTTATGGCCTCAGATTTCTCGACCATACCTTTAAGAAGTTTCATTCACCATTTGGGATATAGTGTTTACGGTTGGGGTGAAGGAAGGAACTTTGCCCATGCTGATTATATAGAAATGCTCACTCAAAAGATGGAGCGGATTTATGAGAAGCATCAAGAACCCATTACGATTATTGGATGGAGTTTAGGAGGTGTGTATGCTAGACAATTGGCTAAGCATAGTCCTGATTCCGTGCGTCAGGTGATTGTGATGGGATCTCCATTTAAAGGGGTGACCAAATCAAACAATGCTGCATGGATGTATGAATTGTTGAAGAAAAGTAATGTAGTCTCGAGTGATTTAGATCACGCTTTGTGGGAGGATATTCCGTTTCCTGCCAATGTCCCCACCACAGCCATTTTCACTAAAGAAGACGGTGTGGTTCCTTGGGAGTTGTGTATGGAAGATGAAGATGAGTGGCATCAAAATATACAAGTGAGAGGAAGTCATTTAGGCCTAGGGGTAAACCCACTTGTCCTTCAAATCATCGCTGATCGATTGAAATATGATAAAGGCAATTGGGGCTATTTTGAAATCAGCAATAAGGTCGAAGAATTATTTGTCAGTGTTGACCATACTTAAATAAAGCATAGTGAAAAAAAATCTTTTTGATCAATTCGAATTATCAGGTGTCCAGCCCATCAGTGGAATGGATGCCACCTTTTTACACATTGAATCTCCAAAGAGCCCAATGCATATCGGTGCAGTTGCTGTAATTGAAGGTTCATTAGATTTTAATTCGTTCAAAAGGACCATTGCTTCTCGTATTCATCAAATGCCTAAGTTAAGACAGCGATTGGTAGAAGTACCCTTTAGTATCGATCACCCATATTGGGTAGATGATCCTGATTTTAATTTGGACATGCATATCGATCATGTGGCTTTACCGCGTCCTGGAAGTTGGAAAAATCTAAGGCGTTTGGCCTCGCGAATATTTAGTGAACCCTTAGATAAATCTCGTCCTTTGTGGTCATTTACCTTTGTTGAAGGATTGGACCAGTTGTCTCAGGTTAAACCCGGTTCTGTTGCTATTATCTCTAAAGTTCATCATGTCGCCATAGATGGTATGGGTGGTGCGGGAATTTTAGGGATCATCTTCGATCTAGATTCCAAAGTTCGAGAGATTCCTGAACCGAGACCTTATAATCCGGCTCCAATGCCGAATGAATTGGCGATGGTGATGAAAAGCACTTTGAGCTTTGCGCAAAAACCTTTGAAGTTTCCAAAGTTGATTAAGAACTCTGTAATGTCTACCGTGAAGGCTGGTTTTTTAACGAGAGCTCAGCACTTAGATTTACCTACAGCTCCATTTACCGCCCCACGCACGCCTTTAAACGGAACGATCTCCTCTCAAAGGAAGTGGAACACATCCATCCTTTCTCTGGAGCGAGTAAAGAGACTCAAGACGATTATGGGTACTACGCTGAATGATGTTGTACTAACCATTTGTTCGGGTGCTTTAAAGAAATATTTAGAGGAGAAAAAGAAGCTACCTAAAAAGCCACTTGTAGCTATGGTCCCCATTTCTACGAAGAAAAATAAACCAGGAGAAGGTGGAAATAATCTATCAGCGATGTTAGTGCAATTGGCGACTAATGTTGAAGATCGAATAGAGCGTTTAGAAACCATTTATGACAACACCGTTAAGGGTAAAACATATCAAGGAGCGATAGGAGCGAAGTCCTTGTCGAATATTGCAGAAGCCGTTCCTTTTGGGATCGCGAATCAAGCCGCTAGGTTGTATTCTAGATTCAATTTATCTAAAATGCACAATCCTGTTTTTAATGTAGTGATTACCAATGTACCGGGTCCTCAAATGCCTATTTATTTACATAGTAATAAATTGCACTCCATTATGGGTATGGCACCGATTATAGATGGCATGGGTTTAATCATTACCATTTTAAGCTATAATGGTAACATCACGATTAGTCCAACTTCCGATGTAAAATCAATGCCTGATTTAGATAAGTTTTCGGATTATATTTTAGAGGAAGCCAATGCTTTAGAAAAAGACATTCTGGCTTATCAAAAGAAAGGGAAGAAGCCTAAAAAATCAGTCGTGGCTGCTAAGTCCACAAAGTCGGAGACGGATTTGTTTTTTCAATTTATCAGAAAATATTTAAAAGACAATCCTAAGTTTTTAAAGAAACCGGTTGGCTTATTTCAATTTGAAGTGAAAGGAACAGAAACGATTCATTACCAATTGAACTTATCTAAAAAGCCAGGTTCAGTTCGGAAAGGAATAGCAAAAAATCCAGATGTTACCGTCAAGATAAAAGAGCAGTATTTGTTAAAAATTGCTCGTAAGAAATTGAATGTAGCCACTGCTTTCGTTCAAGGAAGAATTAAATTGGATGGGGACTCAGCGATTGGAATGAAATTAGCGACTATTCTCGGACAATTACCTCCTTACGAAGGATAACTATTGCCCTAGTTCTTTTAAAAATTTCTTTCTTATTTCATCGATATTCTTTTCGAGATCTTTTCGTTTCCAGTTTTTTGTAGGAATTGGATCTAGAACACTTACTTCCACTACTGAAGGACGGATAAAGTTTGCTCCACGTGGCATGGCATCATGAGCATTTTTTATGACAATTGGGACTATAGGCACTTTCGCACCCATGGCAATATGAAATGCACCCTTCTTAAACTTGCCTAAAGAGTAATCATAACTTCTAGTTCCTTCCGGTGCAAGGCCAATGGAAATTCCATTTTTGAGCGCATCAACTGCGGGCTGCATCGCCTCGATGGCTTTTTCTCTGTTACTTCTATCAATAAATATCATTCCAGCAGCTTTGAAAATAGGCCCAAGAGGAGAGTATTGTAATTCTTTTTTGGCAATACCAACGGCATCCTTACGCAGAAGTTTAGCGAGAATCATTAAATCAACATTGCTTTGATGATTAAAAATGAATACTGCCGGCCTTTGTTTCCAGATATTTTCTTCGTTTTTGACCACGACTTTCATGCCCGAAATCCATGTACCAAGATCACCTACCATCGCCATCATAGAATTCTTTCCTTCCTCCCAATCTCTATTGAAAAGCCCACTAGAAAGACCAGACAAAACGGCTGGTGCAAAAGCAGTTAAAGTCATTCCAGTACGAAGAAAATTGGTGATGTTAGGTCTATTCATATCATTGAACCGATATACTGTCCAATCGTTTTCAATGGCTAAAGCCGTTAAATCCTTGTCAGGGTTCACTGGCCGAGGATGACCGACAATTTCTAAGAGTGGAAGGTCATCATGGCTATCTGTGTAAAAATAACTTTGACTTAAGTCAATATTGTTTTCATTGGCGAAAGCCAACCCTGCCTGAGCTTTCCCATCGCCCCAACATGCCGGTTCTACTATCTTTCCTGTAAATGTTCCATCCTGGACTTCCATTCGAGTACACATAATGTGCTTAATGCCTAAATCTCTCGCAATGGGTCCAACTTGATAAGGAGTAGCAGCGGATACAATGGCCACCGTATGCCCTTTTGCCATATGTGCCTCCACTAAGGCTCGGGATTGCGGATATATGGCTTTCGCCAAATGTTTTAGATACACCGACTCCCCTAAATCTAATAATGATTTTTCTTCTACACCTTTGATGCCTTTTGCACTAATGGCTGCAAGTCCTGCAAAATTTTTATTACCGAGTGCGTAAATGAGTCCACCACTAAATTGAGCAGCAATTTCTTTTGATGTCATCTTACCACTGACAATTCTAGATTTAACAAATTGCTTAGCTGAAAAGCCAGAAATGAGTGTTCGGTCCAGATCAAAAAATGCGGCTATTTTAGGACCATCATCACCGTCGACGACAGTCTTAGTGATATCTGAAGTAATGGAACCAGGAATTTCACCAAGTTCGGAGGGGTCTTTAAATCCAAGAGATCTTTCTTCAGAATAGAAGTCAGAAAGTTTCTCCATACGGAGACTGAGTTCATTTAAATCCTTTAACCATTGATCAATGGCTTTGACTTTTTTGTTTTTTGCTGTAGGAATTAGATCCCGATTTTTTGCCAGTCTCAGCCCATTATGAATAAAAGGTTTCGAGACCGATTCTAATCGATGAATCTTTCCTTTCCAATGGAGTTCTTCGCCATAAAACAAACAGGAACGCATGAGTTGATCATCAGTATAGGCGCGACCCTCTTCTAAGTTTTTAAGGGCATATGCGACCACCTTATAAGCTTCCAAAAAAGTTTTAAGAATGACCTGAGAAATATAGATGTCTTGGTTCGAGATTAAATTGGCTAGTTCATTAGGATTGTTTTCGAGGATATCTTGCCAATTGGAATCCATCTTATGCAATTGATTTTCTATTTGGTCACAAAACTCAGATTTGTTGGAATAGAAAAATTCAAACTTAAACAAATCACGAATCGACATGAGTTCTTCCCAAAACTCATGGGATGGGTTTTTCGATTTCGAATCGATCAATTTAACAATCGTGAGTTCAATAAAAGCGCGATGGTACAAATGGTGAATGGCCATGTTGGCGTAGTAATTCGCCTTCAGGTAATTCTCTGGTACGATGGAGTATTTTGCCGTGATACCATCACCGACCAATTGGATGATTTTGGCTTTCACCAAAAGGTTGAGTGCTCTTTGAATAGACTGTGACAGGTTCTTACCCCTGTCCACCAGAGAATCAGATTTTTGATAATGGATGATTTCCATTAATTGCAATACAATAGATTCAGTTCCCCTTTTAGTCATCGCAAATTTGCTCAATAAAGCGGTGCAAATGAGGCTGGCTGTGGTTACTGGTGTGACGTCGTTTATTTGATGAGCTAATTCGAATGCAAATTTAGAAATAGAGGGGGTGTCATTATTTTCATCGTCTGGAATGACAGATTTTTCTAAGTCGTCATAATCTACCGGCTCACCCATACGGAGTGATATCTTACCATGTTCTTCTCCCATTTTGCGCACATAGTTGATAAACCAATTTAAGCTTTCACTTTTTTTGATTTTACCGCGACCTTCTAAAGTCATGTCCTCTACATCCGGAATCAAATCATAGACAATAGAGATGGGCACATATTTTACTTCTGAATTAGCGTGAGATTCTGCCTCTTGAATATATTTGAGGATGCCCATTTTAGGCCAGACCAATTTTCCTGTACGGCTACGAGTACCTTCAAGTGCCCACATAAAATGGTCTTTTGATTTTACTCGATCGGATATGAAGAAGCGAAGTACAGATTTATATATTTCATCATCCTTAAAAGAACGGCGAATAAAAATTGCTCCTGCCCGTCTTCCCAATTGACCTAATCCTGCGAAAGCCATGTTAATGCCAGCAAAAATGTAAGGGATTTTCAATCCATGCCTTGCAAGGGTTATACCCAAGACAAACATGTCGATATATGTTTTGTGTGTCATTACAAAAGCCACCGAATGTCGTCGCATTAATTTGGACAGCGCTTTCATCTCGGACAGATTAACGTCGATCGTTTTTTCGTAAGCCCGATCCACGACATATTCTGCAAATTGAATTCCGAACGAGTGAAGGATGGGATGTTGAAAACAAAACATCTCCTTCAGTGCTTGTTTTGCTTTTGTTTCTACCTCTTGATAATCAAGCTCGAGGCGCTGAGACAAACCCTTTACTAGGGATTGAAAAGCTTTACTGGTCTGTACCTCTTGGAGCTGTTCCTTCATGCTCTACAATATATTAAAAAAGCCATTTAAAAATAGCCCCAATTGGAAAGCAAAAATTAAGCTGAATGAGGAAACTGTTATTTTATAGATTGAAAATGGGCTATTTCATCTCTGAAACCTTCACCATCATGTCCTCAACGTGATATACCAATTCGATATATCTTGGGTCACGTTTGGTTTGTCTTGTTCTGTCCAAGGGCAAGTCCACCTTTATGTGCTCTACAAAATGGGAAGGAGCTGATTTCATGATATAGATATCATCGGCTAAATAAACGGCTTCTGATATATCATGGGTTACAAAGACTATCGTAGACTGAAACTTATTCCATATATCTGCTAAAAGATCTTGCATCTGTAATCTCGTCTTGACATCAAGTGCACCAAAAGGCTCATCCATTAACAGTATGTCAGGATTAGCCAAGAGGCTCCTCGCTATCGCAATTCTTTGTAATTGCCCTCCAGATAGTGTAGGGTATTGGGCAAACTTATTCGCATGATCGGCTAGTCCAACCATTTCCAACATCTCCATGGCTTTTTCATCTCTTTCTTGCTTTGGGATAGATTGGTATCGAAGTGCAAGCCCCACGTTATCTAACACGGTCATCCATGGTAAGGAGGAATACTGTTGAAATACTTTACTGACTCTGTTATCTTTTCCAACTTCTTTATTGTTCACCAAAACAGTACCGTCGGTGGGTTTTTGTAAGTTGGCTATATATCGAAGTAGGGTAGACTTTCCACATCCGGACATCCCTAAAATGACCACAAATTGACCTTGGTTAGGTTTATTCTCAATAATGAAATCTAAATCTTTGATGATGTAAGAACGACCGCCATCATAACTTTGATTGATTCCTCGAAGCTCAATGACATTATCTAATCCTGTGTCTTTAAATTCGAGCATAACTTATTGATTAGTACGATTAAACTTGAAAATTTTATATTCTCCCATGCCTATAATAATTAATCCAGAGATGATCATTATCGGAGCATATTTCATCATTGTTTCCGAAATGGCAGGTGAAATGATGGCTACGATTACGAGGACAACTAAGATGATCAAGATCGTATAAATACCCATTTGGGATTCCCTGATTCCCGGAACATGGCTTTTGAAATGATTATGCGGAAAGATTCTCTTTTGGATATAACTGAAAATGAAATCCTGTAAAAAGCCAAGAAGGATAATGACAAAAAGACCTGCAAATACTTTTTCAGATAATCCTTGTCTACCACTTGTATACATCAATGCACCGATTCCACCTTCTTTATTGAGGAGTTCAGCAATAATTATATAGGTCCATGAAATGGCCGTCAAAACTCTAATGTCATCGATGAGCTTTGTCATTACCGATGGAAAGTACACCGTCCTGATCATTTGCCAATCTGTCGCACCTAAGGTATAGGACGTTTTTAGATAAACGTCATTCACTTCTCGGACTCGCTGCACTACTACAGGGAGGAGATAGACGAAAATTCCGAAAGCTAAAAAGCTGACTTTCATTTTCTCTTCTGTTCCAAAACCAAGCATGAAAATACCCGTCAATGCTGTCAATGGTAAAAAACGTAAGGCGTCTACTGGTCTACTAAAAAGACCTTTAAATAAAGGAAGTAAACCAAGTAAAAATCCAATAGGGATAGCCAAAAGAATAGACCAAAGATATCCTTGTATATTTCTCCAAAGGGATAAGAAGGTATTACTAAAAAGTTTGTCTTCTTGAATCATTTCGGGTATGACCGCTACCACTTTATCTGGACGTGGGATGATCGGATAACGTGTTTCAAATTCTGTGGCATTGGCTGCTCTTAAAGAATCTAATCTTTGTAAAGAATCCAATTCCATCAGCATTTTTTCATCAGCTCCTATGGTAGAAAGAGGAAAATCTACTGCTTCATAAACCGGTAACTTTTCGGATTTTGTCTCTGCGATGATCCACCAAACAAGTATCAAAAAACAGACACCTACTATACCGAGAATGATGGTTTGTGATTTAGATAATGCACCTTGTAGCTTGAATAATGACATTTCCGTGATGGGTTAATTTGGCTATGGAAGAAGATGAAACCCCGACTTAAAAGTCGGGGTCCAGATTTTATCTATTCAGGAACTAATTCAAAATCAGTTCTTCTGTTCTTTGCTCTACCTGTTTCTGTATCGTTACTTGCTACCGGTTTGTTTGGTCCATTTCCAACTACGATAAATCTATTTCTTGGCATATTGTAAGTTTGGATAAGGTAATCAGCAACTGCTCGTGCTCTTTTTTCAGAAAGCGTTTTATTCAATTGAGCGGATCCAGTAATATCTGTATTTCCTTCAATTCGAATTCTCGAATTAGAGAATGCTTTAGCGATTTCAACAAATTCATTATCGATGATGTACTTGCTGTTTTCATCTAAAGAACTGGAACCAGATGGGAATGTAATACTGACAGCTTTACTCGCAATTGATGCTTTAGTTTTATCTGATTCTTTCACTTTCGTGAATGTTTTTTGTGCTTCACCTTTTTGATTAGGATCACTACTTAAGCTCTTAGCGTTTTGAGCTAATTTACTGTATTGTATTAATCTCCAATTAGGCACTTTATCTCCAGCGAATCCAAGACTTCCGTATACATTGGTCATTTTGCCATAAAGACTTTCTCCTGTGACATTCTTATAATCTCTATTCAATCCAAAGAAATTTAAGTTATCGCCATGTGTACAAAGTCTAACATTATTGATGGCGTCATAGGTCATGCCTTCATCAAATCCATCAAAAGCTTCCGCCAATATTTTAGCTGCTTTTCTTTTGTTTGCATCAAATGCATTGATCTCGGCAGCTCCTCTCATCCATCCTTCATATAATTGTTGCATTTTCTCTCTATTCTTATTGATATACGCTTCCTTAGCAATAAAGACATCGGCAATAATATGAGAAGCTGATTTAGTATTTTCTAATACTCTTGATCCAGGAATTGAGTTTACGCAATCTGCATCATCCGGGCTCCATACAACAGCTGCGTCTACTTGCTTTCCTTTAAAGGCTGCAGCAGCATCAATGGCACTTGCTTGTTTAACCAATTGGACATCATCAATGGAAAGTCCACCAGCATCTAGCAACCAAAGTAAAAATGAATGTGAAGGAGTCAATTCTGCTACAGCAATTTTCTTCCCTTTAAGATCTGCAACGGTGTTAATACCTCTTCTTACGACTATAGCGTCACCACCCCTAGACCAATCAGCTTGAAATACTACCTTAGGTTTGTATGGAGCAAGGCTTTCCACTTCTGTTGGGAATGCATCGATCGTAGCCCATAATAAATTAACCTCGTCATTTTTAAAAGCGGCTCTAGAGGCCTCAAAATCGTCGAGTATTTTGAATTCCACTTGGAAACCGTAGTCTTTGTAAAATCTTGAAACTTTTGATGCTTCAAATCCTTCATTGAAGTATTGACCGCCAGCATATCCACCCCAAGTAACCACCCCAACCTTTATGATGTCATCGTTGTTCGACTTGTTGGAGCTATTTGAAGTTCGAGTTGCAGCTGTATCGTTGCTTGAATCAGAAGATGTAGCAGACACTTCGTCCGCCTTGTCCATTAATGATCTACCAAATTCAGTATTGTTGAGTATCCATTTTCCCGCAAAAAATATAAGCGCGACCAGAAGAATAGTGATTAACAATTTTGAAAAAGAGGTGAGTCTTCGTGCCATTTTTCGTTCGTTTTATTTAATAGTTATGTTCTGTATGTATTAATCAAAGAAATTATCGTATTGGTTCCCACGACCGACTTTTTCCGGCCTTTTAATGGGTTGATTAAGATCAAGGACATCTTCTTCATCATTGGCTTGTAAAACCAAATCTTCTTTAGCTTCTCCCAATAAAAGAGATTCCCCTTCTTTTTCCCATTCTTCTAACATCTTCAATCCTTGTTCCTCAAATATTCCATTTTGCAGGTCGATAGACTTCATGAAGTTTTCGGACATATCCATAAAACGTTCCATTTCTCCAACCTTTTGACTGACGTCATCGGCTACTGCTTCGAGTGCCATGTCAAACATTTGTTTTTTGTCTGGATCCCCCTTGATAACACTCATGGCAGATTTCATAGCTGAGTGACTCGCCATAATTGCTTTTCGCTCTTGTTCTTTGACCATGACTTGATCTTGAATATCCTCCATCATTATAGAAGAGTTTTCATACATTTTGGAAAGCACCCTGTAGAGTATTTCCATTTTTTTGTACAAATCTTCCAGCTTGACATTCGATTCTTTCAGACGGCCTGCCTTCCGGCTTTTTAAAATCATCTGTGCCTTTTTGGAATTGACCTTGGCTTCGTTGGCCATTTGTAAGTTACTCTTAATGTCCTTTTGGTTATTCAGGATCATTTCTTTCAACTTGTGCATTTGACCTCTCAACATTCCAATTTGACGATTCATTTTTTTCAGATTTTGTTTTAAATCGTCGATATAACTTTTTAAAATACCTATTGGATCAATTTGTACAAAAAGACCTGTAATCCAGCGCATCGTACTTTTATACATATACCAGATTAGATTACGAACCTTTGAGTCTAAGGCCATATAAATGACGGTACCCAATACCAATAAGACAGATACCAGGCCTAGGGTTGTGGTCAGGGCCCCTAAAATGGTAGAAATGAACGCATTGATCAATAGGCCGCCTCCTACAATGAGGCCTCCTAATACAATGCCGCCAACAACACCTTCTGGCTTTTGCCAAAAGGACTTCGGTTTATAATTTTCAGGCATAGACTTTGAGCTTATTCAAATTTTCTTCAAATATACCAAAGCTATTCAACAATATAGGGTAGTAGAGGGTTGCCTTCATTCGACGAAAGTCTCGAATGAATAGACAAGTATGTGGATCTATGATTAGAATAGATCCATGGAAGGTGTCGGTTTGTTTTACTTACTCTTTGCGGTCTGAGGTATTGGCTCGATCTCTTCAATTTCAAGATCCATGACTTCTTCCTGATGTATTTCATTGGCCTCAGCCTTTGTCATTCGGATTAAGTAGTATCTGTCCTCTGTTTCGTACGGAAATGCTGATATTATTTTCCCTTTAGGTCCTGAGAATGTAATCAAGTGTTTATCAAAGCCATAAGGAAACTTTTCCTTGATTTCGGAAATGACTTCTATCGGGACTTTATTAAAGTCTTTAATGACTCTTGGTTTGTTCATTTTGTGTAGTTTTAATTATTAAAAAATCTAATGTTTAGTCGCATCAAACTGAACTAATTACATATTAGAAAAATTTGATAAGTAAATTAACCACGTTTTTTTGTGATAAACAAACGTTTTCACATTTTTTTTAATGTCTTATTTGCCTTTCGGCGAATAGAATCGGGGTCTGACCGGATTGACCAGAGATAAAAATGTGAGTATTCAGCCTTGAAAAATTATGCGCCCGTTTTAAATGAGTTCTTACTTTAAGTAGTCTTTCATTTTCTGTACATCAGATTCGATCTGAGTGACGACTAATTTGTAAGCAATTAAAAATTGTTCATTCGTGGACTCTACTTTAGCTGCAGATTGGTTGATGTTTCCTTTTATTCCTTCTAATTTCTTTTTGTCAGCCTCGATTTCTTTTGTCAATTTTTCGATTTGCTTTTGTTTAGTCACTATAGCCTTTTCCAAATCTGACATTTCTTTTTCCTTGCCAGTAACTTGCTTGGCGCGCTGATTTTGAAGCGCTTCATTAAATTTCTTACGTTCGGTTTGTAAGACCTTCATGTAATGTTGAGCACTAGATACCAGTTTATTCGGATTAGCTCCCATGGTTTTAGCCATCGCAAAAGCCGATTGATATCGCGTCTTTTCATCCATAGACATATTGGCTAGGGATTGTAAGGATTGTTTGTATTCGAGATAATCAAAACCATCCATGTTGTTGGCTTCAATGGCTTTCATCAACACATCGACAAATTTGCTGTCCGATTTAGCTCCGGTGGTATCAATTTTATCGAGATCCACAGGTTTAATTGGTGTTGATTTAGAGGCTGCTTTTTTATTGTCCCCTGAAGGTTTGTTTGGTTTGGCTTTCGCCGAAGGATCCTCTTCGATAAATAGACCTTTGATTTTGTCGAACATACTCATAATACTAGTTTGTATATTGAAGACGCAAATTAACAAAAGACTGGGCCATTCTCGAAATGGAAAAATCACTTAATTTGCAAAGAGTTAAAATAATAGGATGTTCGAACATACATATAAAAAGAGAGTACGCTATGGTGAGACGGATAAAATGGGCTATTTGTATTATGGCAATTACGCCATGTTGTATGAAATTGGTCGGACAGAAATGATCAGAGATTTAGCGATGCCATACAATGACCTTGAAGAGAAACATGGTTTAATGATGCCTGTTTTAAAATTAGAGTCGAGGTATCTTTTACCAGCCAAATATGACGATCATCTCCAAATAGTCACACAGTTAAAAACGATGCCTAGCAAATTGATTACCTTTCATCATCTCATTTACAATCAAGAAGATGTTTTGTTGAATAAAGGAGAAACAACTCTGTTTTTTGTTGATATGAATTCTAACAAAAGGGTATCTACACCAGACTTTCTATTAAAACCATTAAAGCCTTTTTTTTGAATCTTAAGGATAAAATAAAATCACTCCCATTTGTTCAATGGTTATTGGCCGTTTCGAAAAAGTATTCCTTTCCGGGATTCGGTCAAGTGCCGATTTATAATGTAGTTCATTTTATCTATGATGAACTTCAAAAAGACACGATTACGATGCGCGCCAATGCGGCGGCATATAATTTCTTTTTATCGCTATTTCCGGCGATTATTTTTTTCTTCACTTTACTACCACTTTTTCCATTTGCTACAGATTTCCAGATCACTTTGGAAAATAGCATTCGAGAATTTTTACCAGAGTCAGCACATGCTTACTTGTTTGAAGTAATTCACGGAATATTGGGTATCAAAAGAGAAGGTTTGTTGTCTATCGGTTTTTTCTTGGCATTAATTTTCTCTACTGGCGGGATGTTGACACTGATGGATGGATTTGATAAATCTTATGAGATTAGTTATAAAAAAAGGAGCTGGATCAGAAAGCGATTAGTAGCATTAGCCTTAACTGTTTTGTTGGCTGGTTTAATGACACTTTCTATATTGACGATCATCTTGGGTGGTCAAATCTTAGGTGGATTTTTTGAAAGAATGGAATTGGGTTTGTTGACCAGTTCACTGTTTTTATTCTTAAGATGGATTGTGGTCATTTTATTTTTCTATTTGGTCATTACGACAATTTACAGATACGGTCCATCATTGAGGAG
Source organism: Saprospiraceae bacterium (assembly GCA_020630475.1). GTDB lineage: Bacteria > Bacteroidota > Bacteroidia > Chitinophagales > Saprospiraceae > JAHDCZ01. The sequence goes on along the minus strand of JAHDBI010000005.1, from coordinate 25,096 downwards.
AAGAATAAAGTTTATTAATCCAGGTGCGACATTGGCCACCTTGTTGTCTATAGGGAGTTCCTTGATATTCGCGTATTTTGTCAATAACTTCGGACGCTATAATGAAATTTATGGTTCAATTGGAGCATTGATTGTATTGTTGATTTGGATTCAAATTAATGCCTTCATCATTATTGCCGGATACGAGCTTAATGCAAGTATTGAAGTCAATAAGGACTTATTAAAAACAAAAAAATGAAAATTACATATACTCTTCTTTTTCTAGGTTTTTTCTTTGTTGGCTTAGGCCAAAAATATGATGCTGTTGATGCGCATGCCCGAACGATTAAATTTGATCGTGATTATAAGTCTGTAGCTCAAGCCTTGGTATTGCCTTTTGACGATGAAGAGTCAAAAGCAAGAAGCATTTTTACCTGGATCGCAGAAAACTTAAAATACGATAACAAAAGGTTAGCTGAATTTCGGGAAACAGGTAAAAGGACTAAGACTAAATACACATTCAGAAATGAAGAAGAAAAGCTCCAAGCAGAAAGAGAAATGTTTGATGGTTTTATCGAAAAGGCATTAAAAGAGAAAAAAGGTGTTTGTCAAGAATTTGCATTGCTTTATGAGGCGATGTGTAGAGAAGTTGGATTAGAGGCTGCGTTTATCGTTGGATTTGGACGATTTTCAAACAACAATATTGGGAAAGTGCATAAGGCTAGTAATCATGCTTGGAATGCTGTAAAGATTGATGACCAATGGACTTTGTTAGATGTGACGTGGTCAACAGGCATGGGAGAAGAAAAAGATTATGGCAATGGTTTTTTTATGGTAGACCCTAGTTCGTTTATCCTAAGTCACTATCCGGATGACGCAAAATGGCAACTATTGGAAACCAACTTTACAAAAAAGGAATTTGCTAATGCACCGTTCCCGTACTATTCATTCATTAAGCATAATGGAGAGTTGTTGAAACCCTTAAATGGAAAAGTGAGTAAGGATGGAATCATTAGTATTCGATTGGATTTGGAAGAAGGGCAGGGGGTTCATTTAATCAGAGGAAAGAAACCAACTAATCTGAAACCTAAGATTGAAGGAAATGTATATACTTTTGATCTTTCTAAAATCACCATTCGAGGAGATGCCACCATTGGCGTAAGCCAAGGAAGAAAAGTAAAACCAATCATTGCGTTTAAAGTGAGGTAGTTTATTCTCCCCAGCGATAAGTGTTTTTGTTAAATCCCGCCAAATCTAATATCCTATCTGTCACGGTCATGATTAATTCACCGATGTTTTTAGGTTGCGAATAGAAGGACGGGGTTGCAGGGCATATTATTCCACCTGCTTCTGTGATTGTATTCATGTTTCTCAGGTGAATTAAGCTGTAAGGTGTTTCTCTTGGTACGAGAATTAATTTTCTCCTTTCTTTCAAAATCACATCGGCAGCTCTTGACATGAGGTCATTAGATACTCCAGTAGCGATTCGACCTATTACACCCATTGAACAAGGACACACGATCATCGTGTCAAAACGTGCTGATCCAGAGGCAAAAGGTGCGTTGAAATCATCTTTGGCGTAAAATTTAAAATCCCATTCATTTTGATCAAATGGACCTATCTCTAATTCCCAATTGATGATGGCATTTTTTGACATGACCACGCCCACTTCAATTTTTTCAGTATCCATGGCTTGAAAGTCCTCCATTAATTGCTTTGCATAAAGTGCTCCTGAAGAACCAGCAATGGCCAATACTATTTTACGTTTGTTTTGTCCTTGGGTCATGTATTTGTAACGTTGTTGGATTGAAATAGTTTAGTGGATAACTTCGGCTACGACAAAAATACTTCCTAAAACAAAAATTCCATCCGTTGATTCAGCGGTCATCTTCGCTGCGGATAAACCTTTTTTTACAGAAGAATATGTCTTTCCTTGTAAGTCTTGCCTTTCGGCGAAAGCCAATAAATCATTTTTACTAAGCGCTCTTGGAATCTTAGCTTCAACAAAATAGTATTGCGCATTTTTAGGGAAGAGACGTAATGCATCATCCACTTTTTTGTCTTTGACAAAACCTAGGACAAAGTGAAGTTTAGTGTAATTGAGTTGTTTAATTTGATTCAATACCTCCGTCAGACCCGCTTCGTTGTGCGCGCTGTCCAAAATAAGATCTGGATGACGACTGATTATTTGCCACCTTCCTTGATAGGCAGCATTTTTAACGACGTTTTTAATACCATTTTGGACATTCGATTTATTAATCGCAGGGAGGTGTTTTTGTTGCTCTAAAATCTTAATGGTCGCTAAGGCAGTACGGACATTTTTCTTTTGATATGGTCCGGGTAAAATATCCTTGAGCGGTAAACGGATCATCTCGTTATACCAAAAAGATGTATTGTCTTTTTTAATGAGCTTGTCCGCTCTCTTGATCTTGGATTTTTTCTCAGCGGCTTTACTTTTAAATACATCATAAATGGTCTTTTGATATTCACCGATGACAACGGGTTTTTCTTTTTTAATGATTCCGGCCTTTTCTTTTGCAATTTTTGGTAGCGTGTTACCCAGCATGTGCATGTGGTCAAAACTAATATTTGTGATCACGCTGACTAAGGGATTAATGACATTTGTGGAGTCTAATCTACCGCCTAGCCCCGTTTCGATGATTGCAAAATCCACTTTTTGATTTCGAAAAGCATCAAAGGCCATGGCAACCGTTATTTCGAAAAAAGAAGCTTGGATATTTTTTAGATGTGGTTGGATTCTTTTTGTGAATGAAACGACATAGGATTTATCAATAGGCCGTCCATTTATTTTAATCCGCTCTCTGAAGTCCTTGTAATGAGGAGAGGTGTATAGTCCCACTTTAAAACCACATTCCATTAATATGGATGCGATAAAATGAGCGGTGGTTCCTTTACCATTGGTACCCGCAATATGAACACAATTGAGGCGCTTTTCTGGATTGCCGAGTAATTTGCATAAAGCTTTAATGTTTTTTAAATCTTTCTTAAATGCCGATTTGCCCTGTCTTTGATACATAGGCAGCTGTGTAAAAAGAAAATCTAGCGTTTTATCGTATTTACTGCGAGGCTTCACGTGGAATCAATTGGGTGAAATGTGTTAGAAAAACTTGAAAATGGAGTTTTTTCACCAATTAATTGTCGGAAAAAGTATCTTTTTGGAGAAATCCCGTCAAATATCATGTATGGCAACATTTACACCCTTGCAATCATGCTTATCTTCTGCTCTTCAGGGCTTTTGCCTTATAAATGAGCAATTCATGCAAGGTTCCTCCAAATATAAAACTATATATAAGTTCAATTGCTGTACAAAATTTGGTAAATTGATTCAAATATTTCTTAATAAAAACCAACTTGAGTTATGAGACAGTTCTTTATTATACTCGTCATCTTACTCTGGTTACTGTTAGGTTGGTGCTTCTATCAAAACAAATCTAATTGCTGTGCAGCTCCGGCTCCAGTAGAAGAGGTAGAAGAAAAACCAGTAGCAACAGTGGCTAAAGCTACTAGACCGCTACTTTACGCCTGGTCTAACCAAGAGCCTATTCTTGGAGACAACTGGCCTGCCTACAGAGATTCCATTGTAAGAGGGCATAATGATAATAATCTACTTCAAATCACTGGTTACTATAGATCGGATGAAGCCAATCCGACTAGCTTTGAAAACCTTGGTGTGGCCAGAGCTAATGATCTGAAACAGCGATTTGTAAGTTATATTGATGCGGACAAGATTAGACTTGTCGGAAAACTAACCGATGAAAAAGCCGGAGAAAGAGAAAATCGTTTCCCATCGGCTGATTTTAGATACTTGGTGAATACCAAGAATGTAAAAGAGGTAGATGATAAGGCTTTGATTTATTTCCCATACAATTCAACTAGAAAATTAGATGCGGCTGACGTAGAGACTTATCTCAACGATGTAGCGGATCGAGTAAAAAGTTCTGGAGAAACAGTAAGCCTTGTGGGGCACACTGATAGCTATGGTGATAGTGCATCAAATAATCGTTTGGGAATGATGCGAGCAAACGTTGTCAAGGAATACTTAATGTCGCGTGGCGTTTCTGCATCTAAAATTCAAACAGCTTCACGAGGAGAAGCTAGTCCAATTGCCTCGAACGATACGAATAGCGGTCGTGCTAAAAATAGACGAACCGAATTAACCATTAAATAACAAGTAAAAAGTAATATATCATGGTACTTAATTTTTTTACAAATTTCTGCGAAATGTGGTGGTTAGCTTGGCTTCTACCGTTTCTATTAGGCCTTTTATTAGGCTGGTTATTATGGGCTAGGTACAAAGGGATGGTTCGTGATTTGGAGGATGAAGTAGCTAGACTTAAGGCGAGAATCAAAGAGCTAGAGGATGCTTTAGCCAAATGTAAATCAGGAAGAGCAGATTTAGAAGGTCAAATTGCGACTCTAAAGGGAAGAATGAGAGAAATGGAAGCCAATGCAAAAGCAGCAACTTCTGCACCAGCAGCTTCAGTAGCCTCTTCTATAGCAACAACTCCAAAACCAACGCCTCCACCTGCGCCTAAAGCTTCGACCTCAAGCGGTGTGTCTGCGGATAAATTTGCTGCATTGAAAAGCGATAATTTACAAGTCGTTGAAGGTATCGGACCTAAAATGGAATCCGTCTTAAAGGACAATGGAGTTCATAGTTGGTCTGCTTTAGCTGCAAAATCTCCTGATGATCTAAAAGGTATTTTAGGTAAGTATGGAGACAAGTACAGAATCATTGACCCTACAACTTGGGCTTCTCAAGCTAAATTAGCGGCGAGTGGAGATTGGGATGATTTGATCACGATGCAAAAGAGTTTAGATGGTGGACGAAGTGATCGTCCAGGAGGAAGCACGGACTCTAAGGTGGAAAAAATCATGATCAAATTAGGCATCTTAAAAAGATGGAAAGAAAATGATTTAAAAGCTGTAGAAGGAATTGGACCAAAAATTGCTCAACTATTAAATAATGATGGAATTACCACATGGAGAGCACTATCTCAAACGAGTGTCGAGCGTATTCAAGGAATTCTAAATGCCGCTGGTAAAAGATACCAATTAGCGGATCCGACAACATGGCCTAAACAGGCAGGAATGGCTGCAGATGGAAAATGGGATGAGCTTCAAGCTTATCAGGATCAGTTAAACGGTGGAAAATAAAAGTCTACGGGCTACCTTCCTTTGTAGAAAGCCAACCTTTGCGGGTTGGCTTTTTTGTTTTTGACTTTCGTTTTAATTTAGAGCACGAATGAAAATTCTAAAATATATACTTTATGCGATAGTGCTTTTGCTAACCCTACTAATTATTCTTTGTCAAACAGAGCTGGGAAACCTAAGTTCTAATCTGAAAAGTGGAGATGAACAATTCATAAAAATTGGAGAAAACGAAATAAGGTATTCTCAAATAGGAGAAGGAAAAGATTTATTATTTATCCATGGGACTCCGGGTTCGATCGAAGACTGGAATTCAATTTATGGCCACTTATCGAAAAATTACAGAGTAACTGTTTATGACCGGGTTGGACATGGATACAGTTCGAATAAAAACCACGAATACGATTTGCAAAGTAGTGCAGAAACAGTAAAGAGTATAATATCAAAACTCAAACTAAAGGACCCAATGGTAATAGGTCACTCGTACGGTGGTTCGACAATTGCTCATTTGATTGCCAATCACTATAATGATGATTTAAAATATATGATAATTGATTCACCTTTATTTGACTATGAAGCAGACTTGATATATAAAGTTCTTTCAATTCCATTGTTTGGTAAAGCCATAGGTTTTTTAGCTAATTATACAATTGCAGAAGGTCTAATTATAAGTGGTATTAAATCCTCTTTGAAGAATCAAACTGAAATTGAAATGCTAGAACTAATAGAAACTAGAAAGACCTTATGGCTCCAACCGAAAGTGCTTCATTCAAAGGCAAAAGAATCCGTGAACTATCAAGAGGATTTAAATGGGATATCCGATAAATATATTGATATTAAATCTGATGTTATTCTTGTTTCTGGATCTGAAGACATGAGCACTTTTCAATCACAAGCTTTGAGATTTAGCGAATTGGTTTCAACTGATAGTTTAGTTCTACTTTCCAATACAGCTCATTACATCCAATTTGATCAAGGCGAAGAAATTATCAAACTAATTGAAGAAACTATGAACTAATCGCGCATTATTCAAACAAGCTAAACCCATTCAATTCTATAAAAACTTTGAGCTTAATAACTCCCATTAAACCTTCTTATAAACCATTCTAAGCAAAGGAAACCTATCAACAAATAAAAGATCCATTTAAGATTTAAAATGGATTGTGTTTTTTCTGTTGAATAGATCAAAGGCTTAATGTTTTCATTGGCTAAAAGCATTGTTTTAAGCTCTGAAGTCTCATTGGGGTAAAATACCCTGCCGCCATATTTGTCTGCCAAACTATGGAGAATATGATGCCTCGCGGTCAAATCGTATAATTCTAATTCTATAGACTGTACGCTGAAGTTTCCTTGATCTTTTAATTCCTGACCTCCAAAATTTACTTTGGCTTTGTAGGTATAATTACCTTCAGGAAAGTATCCCGGATTCAAAAAGTAGTAGTTGTCCTTTTTTGAAAAGGTATAGGGGTATTCTTTATTTTTTGAATCGTAAATACTCACAAATACATCTGGTTCATTGATCGCTTCATAATTGTTATTAAACAATTGAGCTTCGAGAAAAACAGCTTCGTTTTCTTTGTATACCTTTTTGCTTGATGAAGCTCTGAACTTTCTTTTGTCTTCCTTGACGGTCGTGTATTGTACCGTTTTATCAATAATGTAGTCCACGACATCATGACTTCCATGTTCGAGAAAATCATAAAGTCTCCATTTCCATAGACCCTCACCTGTCAATACTGATGTTTTTATTCCATTCAATTCACTGAAACTGAGTAATGGCGTTTCTGTATTTATCTTTTTGATTCTTCGATACAAGAAAGTCTTTGTACCAGGTCCAGCTTCGTATTCCCCGAAAGGGGAAATTAAAGGAGAGAAGTTGATTAAATCCTCCAAAAGGTCTGAGTCTACTGTGAATGCATTGAAATTAGCATTGATATTCGCCTGAACATCATCCAATTGATTACTTCTTTGCGTGATTTTTAGATTGTTCTGTATAGAATTGAATTTATTGAGGTTTGTTTGAGCTCCAACTACAAACATTCTAGGTGTTTTTCTTTTATCTAGTTGGTCTATAACCGTTTCAAGGTTGATTGATTTACTCGGTAGATTGTGAAAAATGACTAGATCAAAATTGGCAAAATTCACATTGGCTTTATTGGCGTAAGCCGTTTCAATCTCATAATTTTTGTTATTACTGAGCGAACTTTTTAATGCAGAAATATCTGGATGAGGGGCATTGGCGTAGATCAGTATCTTTTGACGTGCATCTAAAACTTCAATGTAAAAATTCTTAGTGTTATTGACAGTGCTCAATTCACCATCCACTTTGCTCAGTGAGATTTGGTATTTATTTAGCCCCGTGGTATTGGCGTCAAGGATGAACTCTTTAGTCGTGAAGAAATCAGAGCGATCAATTTTTATTCTCTCTTCTTTTATTTTTTCTCGCTTACCTGAAGTATTGAATTTGTACGCCCTCAACATAGTGTTTTCACCATTACAATTATTTGCAATGATGTCCACTTGAACATTAAATTGATCTCCGAGATATGCTATTTTATTATTAAAAATATTTCTAATCGAAATATCCTTTTGTTGAGTGGTGTCTCCTTGTGCTATAAAGTAAATAGGTGCTTTTAAAGTAGGAGAACTATAAATAGGGTTACTTCCTTCATTAAAGATTCCATCAGTGCTCATGACAATGGCACCTAGGTTTTGGTCCCCATAATTTTCTTCGATGTATGTAAAGGCCTTGGATAAATTGGTGACTTTAAAAGTGCTCGAATCACTTTCACTTTTTCTCACTTCGTCTCCAAATTCTAAATGAACAAGATCATATTTTTCGGCTAAACCGGTATTTAAATCGCTAATGCTCGATTTCAAAAGATTCAGATCTTCTTGTTTCTTTTTATGATAAATCGATTCTGATTGATCTTCTAGAAAAACAATGAAGGGATCCTGTGTTTGCGATTCTTGACTTTTTATGAATGGAGATAGTAAAAGCGTGGATATTCCGGCAACGGTTAAAAATCTCAGAATTCCTAACAACCAATGAAGGTATGGATGAGCCTCTTTAAATTTGCTTTCGCGAAAGTATAAGAATACTGCATAGAGTAAACCTGCTAGTAAACATAGCGCGATGAACCAAGTAGGGTATGAGAAATGAACTCCTTGCAAAATATTCTTGTTTATGATGAGTGCAAAAATGTGAAAATATTGGCAGATGCCATGGTCATAACGAACATATTAAGTCAATATTAATATTTTAGCAATTTTTAAACTATCCTCGCGTTGATTTAAGGATAACAATAGAACATTATGTTTAGAAAATCATTTTACTCCATTCTCCTAGTTGTAGGCTTAATGAGCTTCATTCCTAACGTTTTAAATGCTGCCTATATTTTCATTCCTATGGATCATGAGCGGCAGACAAATCATTTAAAGGCTTATGGAATAGCTTACTGGGTATTAGAAAATGGTGGAGAAGCTTATTGGCTTTTGAATTACGAGGGAGGAAGTTTTGCTTTTAGACATAATCAGATTTTTGAGGACGAATGTAAAATACGAGGAGTTAAGTATAGTGTCATTCCAGATGCTCAATTTGCGTCCATTCGCCAACAAATTGCAGATCCTGAAAAAAATCAAGAAGTTATAAAATTGGAGAAAGCTCCGAAAATAGCTGTTTATACCCCAAGTTTTAATGCCAAAGGGGAAAGAGTACAACCCTGGGATGACGCCGTAACCTTGGTGCTAACTTACGCGGAGATACCTTACGATCAAGTATACGATCGTGAAGTTTTAGAAGATAAATTGGCCGAGTACGATTGGTTGCATTTACATCATGAAGATTTTACGGGACAATATGGTAAGTTTTATGGCTCCCAAGGTAGTAGACCGTGGTACAAAGAAAACCAAAGACGAATGGAAGACTTAGCCAAAGGTTTAGGTTATAATAAAGTGTCAGAATTGAAATTGGCGGTCGTCAAGAAGATTCGAGAGTATGTTTCTGGCGGAGGATTTATGTTTGCTATGTGCTCGGCAACCGATACTTATGACATTGCGCTGGCTGTCGATGGATATGATATTTGCCACCAAGTTTACGATGGGGATCCGATTGATCCATCTTGCAAGGATCATATCAATTTCTCAAACACATTTGCTTTCAAAGATTTTAAGTTGATTACCGATCATTTAGAATATGAATATTCTAGTATCGACCATAGAATGAGAAGAGTGAAGCCGGATAACGATTATTTTACCTTATTTGATTTTTCGGCCAAATGGGATCCAGTACCTACTATGTTGACACAAAATCATACAAGAACGGTAAAGGGATTTATGGGACAAACGACCGCCTATAAAAAAAGTATGGTAAAAAGTGAGGTGTTGATTTTAGGTGAAAATAAAGCGGTTGACGAAGCAAGATATATTCATGGGGAATATGGATTTGGACAGTGGACTTTTTATGGTGGACATGATCCGGAGGATTATAAACATTTAGTCGGTGATCCAGAGACAGATCTCAATCTACATCCGACATCGCCCGGATACAGATTGATTCTGAATAATGTGCTTTTTCCAGCAGCCAGAAAGAAAAAGCGTAAGACTTAATTGTTGTTAACTACAAATCTTTCGTACGCAGCATCTCTTATTCCTTGGATTTCGAGGACATAAACACCGTCTGAATAGTTTAATAGATTCATATTGAAAGAGTTCATCCCACGTTCAGCTTGAACTTCAACTTGTCCTACAAACTGACCAATGGCGTCATAAGTTCGGAATGTTAACTCTTGAGGACCGTTGGACTCATAATTAACAACGAATTGTCCATTGTTAGGATTTGGAATTATCCCTACATTGAAAATGTCAAAGTTATCTCTTACCGTTCTTAATTCGACAACGACCTCAGTTTCAAATTGACACCCTTCAGCATCTCGAATGATCACAGTGTACGTCCCACTTTCAAGATTATCGAATATGTTTTCATTTTGAAAGCTTGTCCCACCATCAATCGAATAACTATAAGGACTTGTTCCACCAGAACCAGCAACTGAAACGGCCCCGTCACTCATGCCGGTGTCTTCTAGGAAGTTTTCTGCACCTCCAGAAAGTAGAGTAGCTTCTTCAATTCCAAAATCTACAGTTGTTTCACAATTGTTACCATCAGTGACTAAAGCTGTATAGTTTCCTTGTTGTAGTCCTTCAAATATTCCTGTTGTATTTGTGTTGTTTTCTAATGCATAATTAAAATTCCCAACGCCTCCTGTTGCAGACAATTCAACTGATCCGAGGGCATCACCAAAACAAGGATTATCCTCAGTACTGATGACTTGGAAATTAATTTCTGCGGGTTGTTGAATCGTTAAACTGAAGCTTTCCGAACAACCATTACCATCTTCAACGATAACAGATTGCGTCCCTCCTGGAACATTATTGAATAATCCTGTTTGATTCACCTCTCCGTTAAAACTGTAGCTAAAGTTTCCGACACCACCATTCGCCGAAAGGCTCATACTACCATCACTCGTATTGAAACAAGAAGTCGCCGTGGTACTTGTAGTGTTGTCTAGATCGATGGCGTCAGGGCTAGTAACGACACCATTTACCGAACCAGCTGGACATCCATTACTGTCCGTAATCACAATGCTGAATGGTCCTTGTGGAAGATTATTGAAAACCCCAGTGGTATTTTGTGCACCATTTAAATCATAAACATATGAACCAGAACCACCTGTTGAACTGACTTGTGTGCTCCCATCATTCGTATTGAAACAGGAAGTAGGATTAGTCATAGTGATTTGTGAACTAGCTACATCAGGTTCAGTAATCATGAAAGAAACTACAGTTATACAATTTTCCTCATCGATAACATTCACTACATAATCATCAGCAGCGAGGTCATTGAAGATTCCTGTGCTATTTTCTACACCATTCAGTTCGTAAGTCAATTGGCCTGTTCCACCTTGTCCAGATACCACAACACTACCATTTTGCTCACCATTACATTGTATGTTCGTTACCATAGTGGCTTCCGCCGAAATACTACTTGCAGAAGGGACTACTACATCGTCTTGATTCATGCAATTGCTTCCGTCTGTTACTTGTACAGTGTATGATCCAGAGGCTAGGTCTTCAAAGATTCCAATGGTGTTCGTCACGCCATTTGCGGTATATGTAAAGTTTCCAGATCCACCTTCTGCAGATACAACGAATGCTCCAACAGGGTCACCGTCACAATTGGATTGAACAATATTCGTGAAGGTTATTTCAATAATTGTAGGTTGATTAATGCTTACAGAGGCAGTGGTTGAACAGTTATTTATATCAGTTACAACAACCGTATAATCACCCATTTCAAGATTATTGAAAACGCCGGTAGTGTTTTCAACTCCGTTTAACTCGAAGGTATAATCCGAATTTCCTCCCGCTGCTTCAAAGCTAACGCTACCATCCTGTCCATCAAAACAACTGACATCCGACATTCCCATAATTGTGGCAGATAAAACTTCAGGTTCCGTAATCTCTACCATTATGGGACTTAAACAACCTACATCATCTTGAATGACGATTTCGTACATTCCTGCTTCCAAGTTTGTAAAAGTATTATTGTTATCAAATGCACCTCCCTCAAAAGAATAAGTATAGTTTCCCGCTCCTCCAGTTCCAGAGACTGTTATAGCTCCGTTATTACCTTCAAAGCAACTGACTTCATCTTGATTATCGACATTAATTTCAAGCGTTGATTCTGCTAGAACTTCTACAGAACTTGCCTCGCTACAATCATTTTCATCAGTGACTACAACTGGATACAATCCGGAAGTTAAACCCGTAAATAGACCCGTTGTATTTTCATCTTCCCCTAACATAAAATTGAGCGTACCTTCTCCACCATTTCCACTCAATTGGACAGATCCACTTTCATCACCAAAACACTCGACATTAACAATTTCATCAACAATGATTTCAATAGCGTCGGCTTCTGGAATATTCACCATAAACACAGTATCAAAACATTCTGTCCCATCATCCTTTACAATAAAGTCATAATTCCCAGGCATCAAGTCAGAAAATACTGGAGAGTCTTGAGCATTCATAGGATCGTAATAGTAAAATAGATCACCTTCACCACCCGTAGCTTCTAAAGTGACAACTGCAGTTTCGCCATTACAATCAATACTATCAATTTCTAATAGACTTAAGATTAGAGGGTCTGGCTCTTCTATTTCAAAACTTGCAGAATTGGTACAGTTATTTAAATCAGAAACTACCACAGTGTACGACCCACCACTTAAGTTGGTGAAGTTTCCTGTATTATTCATTTGACCATTTAATTCATAGATATAGTCTGGTGTACCTCCAGTCGCTTCAATGGTGACTTCGCCAGATCCGTCGCCATTACAATTTGGATCCATGATATCAGCTACATCTGGAGCTATTGGATCTGGTTCTTGAATGGTCACGGCAAGAGTAGAAGTACAGTCATTTAAATCTAAAACGGTAAACACGTAAGTGCCACCCTCCAGATTATTGAAAACTGGATTCGGTGTAAAAGGTCCACCGTCTTGAGCAAATTGGAACCCAGTTTGTGTTCCCCCTGTACCAAATAAACTTACAAATCCATTAGCATCTCCGTTACATAAAACATCCATTTGCGCGTCCGCAAATAAAAATAATTCGGGAGGAGATGTGATTAAAAAGTTCACATTTACGGATTGTCCACCATTATCTTGGACCGTCACTACATGAGGCCCAGGTGGCAAGTCAAAAAAAGTATTACTTGTTTGAAAGGGTCCATTGTTTAGAGAATAAGTATAAGGGGTCGTTCCACCAATGGCATCGATAATCACGGTTCCATCTGCACTATTAAAACAGGATGCGGGGGTTTGAGAAAGTACTTGTGCGGATAATGGAGCGACACTTGAACCGCAATTCGTAGCGGCCGAAGCGACTAATCCACTTCTCGTAGTATTTAGAACAGCCTGCATAGCATTTCCTTGTCCTATACTAAATGCGTTCATACAGGCATCATTGACATAGTCCATGTAGTTCATGAACATGTCATTGTTCCCGCAAGAAGCTTGTGGATGAGATGGACAACCGAAATATTCATCATCCTGGATGGGAGTATCTGCAATACCATCATCTAAACCACAGCCACTATTTCTCCATACATGATAAAGCCCTAAGTAGTGTCCAACTTCGTGTGTTGCCGTCCTTCCTAAGTTGTAAGGGTTTAACGTAGCGTATCCGGGTCCTCCAAAAGCGCCAGTAACTACCACAACTCCATCTCTGTCCGGACCTGTTCCAGGAAAATAAGCATATCCCAAAAGTCCACCACTCAAATTAGAAACCCAAATGTTCATATAGCTTGTATGGTCCCAGCTCGTAGCAGCCTTTATAGATAATTCTATCGCATCAATAGCCATGTCATTATTATTCGTGGCATATCGTGTAATGCCATCTGTTGGTTGCCCGTTAGGATCTGTTGTGGCCATGCAAAATTCAATTTCGGTATCGCCAGCAGCAAATTCTGCAGGAGTATTCCCAGCATCAGAATTTGTTCGTCTAAAGTCTTCGTTTAACACATCAATTTGTGACATGATGTGGTCGACAGATAGATTGTCACCAGTACCCACAGCTTGACCTACCGGATGTACTATGATAACATGTACAGGTATCGTTTGTACTACGGAAGATCGTGAACCAGCATTGGCATTAAGTAAGGTGTTTTCGTGGTTCTTTTGTAATTCAGGATTTTCTTTGAATTGAATTTCCATTCTTTCGTCCGTCCCACATTTGATAATAGGGCTTTGCGCCCCAAGAGTAAAGGAAGTTAAAATGCAGATAAGGAAGAAAAGGTCTCGAAGTTGGATAGTCATAAATATCATATTTATCAGATGACTTAAAAATACAATACGCTTCACGAAATGTTAAATATTTTGATTTGTTTGAGGTGTAATGACTCCGATTATACAAATGGAAACTGGAAAATTGAGTTAATCCGTTTCAATCCAGTCCAATTGCCCCTCATAAATGAGACTGAAAGATAATCCTACTATAATAGGAACAAGAATTATAATCAGCATATGAGCATAATATGATTTAGGTACATTCGATTTTTCAATCTTTTCTGTAATGATTGAAATGACTAAAATGGCGAAGGCAATCAGAGGGACGATTAAAGAAAGAAGACTACCCATATATTCGCTCATTAACCAAACAAGGCTGTACAAAATGATTTGAGCTAAAAAGGATTCTGTGTATCCAAATTTCATGGGCTATATCAAACTATGCTAAAAATTCGTTAAGCTACTAAGTTCACAAACGATTTGCACGAAATTTGAGTTAATATCAAAAAAATAGATCATTCATGAAGCACCTCATTTTTTTATTGTCCCTTCTTTTTTGCCTTTCTATTCTTCCGAATCAAGCGATTGGGCAAGATATACCTAGCAATCCAGAAGAATATGAAAAGCAGTATCTTAAAAATATTAGAAAGTCTCGATTGAATGGTGTGTATATTCCAAAGGACATGAAAGACGCTATTAAGGAATTGACGGAATTGTCTCCATCTGAGGGTGTGGCAAAATTTAAAAATGCGCCGATAGATAAGGTTGTTCGTAAAATGCACTTTGGACTTGGGCATTGGATGAGACTGAATTGGAACTTCGAATTTGGAAGTCGTTTTTCTCATTATTTAAAATCATTGGGCGTAAGCCATCCAGATGATATGATCGAGTTTACCTTGATTTCATGGCATAAGGATCTTAATGGTCAAGAGCTAAACCTAAAAGCTCGAGGCCTAGAATATGCCAAGGGAAGAAAGGCTCAAGCCAGAGAAAGATTTAAAGATGCTGAGGTAG
Organism: Saprospiraceae bacterium; assembly: GCA_020630475.1. Taxonomy (GTDB): domain Bacteria; phylum Bacteroidota; class Bacteroidia; order Chitinophagales; family Saprospiraceae; genus JAHDCZ01. The sequence continues at coordinate 10,085 of JAHDBI010000005.1, read as the reverse complement.
TAGAAAAGCGAAAACTTGATAAACCTAAAAGTGACCAATAGATATTTTACTTGTCTATCTCTATGTAATTTTCCTCTTAATAGTTTGGTCAAATCTGAAAATTAATAGATTTGCACTCTAATTCAATTCAAAAAGAGTCATTCCCCGAAAGGGAAAAGCATATATAATTTCAGTTTATGGCAAAGAATCTTTTAATCGTTGAGTCACCTGCTAAGGCAAAGACTATAGAAAAATATCT
>JAHDBI010000005.1:7931-9747 GCA_020630475.1 Saprospiraceae bacterium | reverse complement strand
TTACAGCAAGAAGCAAGTAGGAAATGTGGTTTTGGGGTGAAGCGAACGATGATTATCGCTCAGAGATTATACGAACAAGGTTTGATTTCCTATATGAGAACAGATTCTACAAGTTTGAGTGAAACGGCTACAGCGGCTATCGAAACTGAAATTGTGAATCAGTTTGGTGAACAGTATCATCAATACCGAACATTCAAGTCTAAGTCTCAAAATGCACAAGAAGCGCACGAAGCTATTCGACCTTCTTATTTCCAGCGTAAGAATGTTTCAGGAGATAGAGATGAACAAAGATTGTATGAGTTGATTTGGAACCGTGCGGTGGCTTCACAGATGGCAGATGCCCAATTGGAAAAGACTACAGTGAACATCGAGAATACTAAAAATGTCGATGGTTTCTTTAAAGCAGAAGGACAAGTATTGAAATTTGATGGATTCTTAAAGTTATATATGGAGTCCAAAGATGATGATGACGAAAGCGCAGAGACTAAAGGAATTCTTCCTCCTTTAAGTGAAGGTCAAGTTTTAGACCTTGATCACCTTGAGGCCAAAGAAAGATTTACAAGGCCACCATCGAGATATACAGAAGCTAGTTTGGTAAAGAAATTAGAGGAATTAGGCATAGGGCGTCCGTCTACTTATGCTCCTACCATTTCGAAAATCATGGAAGAGGCAAGAGGATATGTGACTAAGGAAAGTAGAGAAGGGGTGGAGAGAAAATTTGATGTGATCACCTTAGCTTCCAATCAAGTTACCGAAAAGATGGATACAGAAATCACAGGTGCTACCTCGAAAAGATTATATGCTACTGACCTTGGAATGGTGGTAACGGATTTCTTGTCTGAGCATTTTAAAAATGTGATGGACTATGGATTTACCGCTGAGGTGGAGGAGCGACTCGATAAAATCGCTGATGGCGAAGAGAAATGGAAAGAAGTTTTAGACACCTTCTATGATCCATTTCATAAGCAAGTAGAAACAACGATTGAAACCGCAGATAGGGCTAAAGGAACTAGGATCCTAGGTAAAGATCCTGAAACTGGACATACCGTAATGGCCCAAATGACAAGATATGGTCCAGTTATTCAGATCGGTACTGTAGAGGAAGTAGGAGAAGAAGGTAAGCCTAAATTTGCTAGTCTTCGAGTTGGTCAGTCCATTGCTACCATTGATTACGAAACAGGTATGAGTTTGTTTGAGTTCCCAAAAACACTTGGCGAATACGAAGGTAAAGAAGTGGTGGTTGCCGTAGGTAGATTTGGTCCTTATGTCAAGTATAATGAGGCCTTCATTTCATTGCCTAAAGGAGAAGATCCATCCAATTGTAATATGCAAATGGCAATTGAATTAATAGAGATCAAGAAAAAGGAAGATGCTCCAGTCGGAGAATACAAAGGCAAGCCATATACCAAAGGTAAGGGGCGTTTTGGTCCTTATTTCAAATATGACGGTATGTTTGTCAATATCCCTCGAAGATTTGATCCTGAGACTATTTCCGTTGAAGATGCGGAGATGTTGATTGAAGCCAAAATTCAAAAAGAGGCTAATCGATATATTATTGTTTGGGAAAAAGAAAAGATGGCCCTAGAAAATGGAAGATGGGGACCATTCATCAGACATAAAAAGAAGAGTTATAAAATTCCTAAGATCAATGGACATCGTCTTCAGCAAGAAGACCTTGAAGATTTGACATTAGAGGAGGCTCAGATGTTTATGAATGAAGAAATCCCTAAGCGATTTAAGGATTTTAAGAAGGACGAGGCAAAATAATTTCGGCGGCCTTATCTGAGGCACCTTCATTGCCCAAAGCATCCTGAAG
>JAHDBI010000005.1:0-7831 GCA_020630475.1 Saprospiraceae bacterium | reverse complement strand
GCGGTACCTGAACTCACCAATGCATAATCTGCAATGGAAAGTAAATCATACGTTTCGTTGGAAACAATTTCTACATTTTCATTGCCCATGAGAAATTCTTGATAATAATCCTTGGGCGTATTCGGAGATCCTGCGATAATAAAAGTACTGTCGGGATAATGTTCGACAATACTCAGCATTTTAGGTAATATCCGTTTTATTTCTTGTTGACGACTACCTGGAAGTAAAGCAATGATTTGTTTGTTTTTTTGATGCCTTTCGGCGAAAGCCTGAGAGGCCTTATAGTTTTTAAGTGCATCGATCAAGGGGTGACCTACAAAATCAATATCTACATTATACTGAGCGTAAAACGCTTTTTCAAAGGGGAGTATCGCTAATATCTTATCGGTGTACTTTGCGATTTTATGAACGCGCTTTGTATTCCATGCCCATATTTGAGGGGCGATATAATAGTAAACCGGAATGCCTTTTTCTTTGGCCCATTTAGCTATCCTCAAATTGAATCCAGGATAATCAATTAAGACTAAAGCGTCGGGTTCAAACCTCGTAATGTCTTCTTTGCAAAACGAAATGTTTTTAAGGATGGTCCTTAAGTTTTTGACCACCTCCACAAAACCCATAAAGGCCAAGTCTTTATAGTGTTTCACCACATTGGCTCCAGCAGAAGACATTAAATCTCCACCCCAGGCTCGGATGTTGAGGTCGTTCTTTCTTGACTTCAAGGATTGAATCAAATTTGATCCATGAAGATCACCGGAAGCTTCTCCTGCTATGATGTATAGTTTTTGCACTAGAAGCTAAATAGCATTTCTTTATAACGATAGAGCCAATAACCAACAAACAACATGGTCGGTAAAACACATCCCCTAAGCGCATAATCCATACGTCGATTCTTGAAGATATTAAAGGGTATGATGTTGCAGCAAATGGCCAAAAGTCCTATAGTCTTCTCTCTTGGCCCCGCTCCACTCGAACTCGCATAATCCATTAAGCCAAAAGATGCCAAGGTGTCAAACAAAATTTGAATTAAGGCAAATCCAAGTATTGGAACACAGCTGCCAATTAATAATCCAGATAGGAATGAATCCCAGCTAAAAAACGAACTGTTTTTTTCTTTCATCTTTTTATTCTTCTAGATGTTTGAGTGATTGAATACTCGGATAATGTGTCAAATCATGCATGGAAGGGACCACAGCAATATATCCATTTTTCATCGCCCACAAATCGTGATCCTCACCCTCATCTTGAAACACAAATTTCCCAGTTAACCAATAATATTTTTGCCCTCTAGGATCTTCACTTTCTTGAAAGTCCTCTACCCACATGCCTTTACCCTGACGACAGATTTTTATTCCTTTAATGTCATCTAAAGGTAATTTTGGAATGTTTACATTAATCAATTGACATTTGTCCTGTCCGTATGGACCGAAAGGCTTAGCTAAAACCTTTTGGGCTAACAGTTGAGCGTAATGTTTAGCTGCGGTAAAGTCCGCTTGAAATGAATAATCATCCAACGAAAATCCAATAGAATCAATACCTTCCAAACTGGCTTCCATCGCTGCAGACATGGTGCCGGAATAAATGATATTGATCGAGGCATTACTACCGTGATTAATGCCTGAGACGCATAGGTCAATTTTCCGATCTTTCAATAAAACATTCTTTGCTAATTTGACGCAATCCACAGGGGTGCCACTGCAACGATAAGACTCAATTCCATCAAAAACCTCAATTTTTCTGAGGCGTATTGGATGCTCTATCGTGATCGCGTGGCCTTGTCCAGATTGTGGTTTGTCTGGGGCGACGACAACCACTTCACCCAGAGGCTTCACAGCTTCAACCAAGGCCCTAATTCCCGGAGCATTTATACCGTCATCGTTGGTGACTAAAATCAAAGGTCTACTCATGATGCAAAGTTGTCGATTTATAATTTGACAACTAAATTACAAGCATAATAACTTATTAGGCATTTACAATGTTATACCTTCGTTAATTCAAATTCAGATCATCAAAAGATTATGGAACAAACGAAAAAAGGAATACTTCTCGTCAATTTAGGTACCCCTGAAGACCCAAGTAGGGGAGCTGTATATAGATATCTAAAGGAGTTTTTGCTAGACAAAAGGGTGATTGATTACAATTGGTTTTTAAGAAATTTTTTAGTTCGAGGTATCATTGCTCCTTTTAGATCAAAACCGAGTTCAGAAGCCTATCAAGAATTATGGACGGATAAAGGATCTCCATTAAAGTATCATGGAGTGGCGGTGACCGAAATGGTTCAGGACGTTTTAGGGGATGAATATCAAGTCGTGTTGGCTATGAGATACCAAACACCTTCCATAAGGAAAGGTCTGGAGCATTTCAAAAAAATGAACATTAAAGATATCGTCGTATTTCCCATGTTCCCTCAATACGCTTCGGCATCTACTGGTTCTGTATTTGAAGAAGTAATGGATTTTTACAGAAAGGAATTGGTCATACCTTCATTGCGATGGGTACAGAGTTATCACGATCATCCATTATTGGTGGAGGCTTTCGCTGAAAATTCGAAGAAGTTTAATCTAGATGATTACGATCACTTTATTTTTTCATTTCACGGTTTACCTGAAAGGCACCTTAAAAATGCTTGTGAAAACAATCATTGTATTGTCGCCAAAGATTGTTGCGCGACAATGAGCGCCAAGAATCATATGTGCTATGGAGCACAAAGTCACGGCACAGCTTATGCTATAGCTGATAAGCTAGGGATTAAAAGAGAAGACATGACTATCGCATTTCAATCTAGACTTGGAAAAGAAGTATGGATGACTCCTTACACCATTGATGTGCTTAAGGAATGTGCTGAAAATGGTCGGAAAAAGATTTTAGTCTTCTCACCAGCATTCGTAGCGGACTGTTTAGAAACGACGGTCGAGATCGGGGAGGAGTATAAAGAGGAATTTTTAGAGTGGGGAGGTGAGCAACTAGATTATGTTGAAAGCCTGAATGATCATCCTAAATGGATTGAAGCTATTGTCGATTTAGTAAAGTAATCATTTTTAAAGCGTGGTCTGTTCAGGTGCTATTCTAGAAAGGAATTCAGCTTAAGTTCACTTTTGTTTCTTTTGGGTCAAGCCAAAAGAAAAGAATCAAAGTGACATGTAGCTTGAGCTTAAATATATCTTGTGAAAAGATTTATTTGAATGAAGCAATCACATCTAAATTGCCTTTGACCATTTGATTCATTTCGACATGAACTTTCGCGTCAAGCGGAAGGAAAATATCCATACGAGATCCAAATTTAATAAAGCCCATTTCTTGCCCTTGTTGGACTTGATCTCCTTTCTTTAGATAGTTGACTATTCTCCTAGCCAAAGCACCGGCAATTTGTCTGTACAAAACTGGACCATGCTCATTTTGCAAGACAGTGGTGGTTCGTTCATTTTCAGTAGAAGATTTTGGATGCCAAGCCACGAGGTATTTTCCAGCGTGATACTTCGCATACATCACTTCGCCCGAGGTGGCACATCTATTGACATGCACATTTATTGGAGACATGAAAATTGAGATTTGCAGACGTTCGTCTTTAAAGTATTCCGATTCAGTTGCTTTTTCGATGACAACAACTTTACCATCAGCCGGAGCATAGATTTTATTTTCGTCCTTTGCAGGAATGTTTCTTTTTGGGTTTCTAAAGAATTGAAGAATTAAAATCAACAGAATTCCAAAGATGACTAAAAAGGCTGTCCATCCTATATTTCCGCCATATCGACTGAAGTAACCCACTACGAGGGCTACGATTGAAAAAATTAATATCGTTGCTGTTCCTTCCTTGTGTAATCCCATGTTAGCCTAGAAAATAATGAATGATGTAAACAAATGGCCAAATAAAGATAAAGCTATCAAATCGATCGAAGAAACCACCATGGCCAGGGAGGATGTTTCCTGAGTCCTTCACATTGAAAAATCTTTTGATGGAAGATTCCACCAAATCTCCTAACGAACCAAAGATATAGATCACGACCCCGAGTATCATCCAGTAACTCGCAGAATTGATCTCTTTGAAATAGAAATATAGAAATCCGGTAATTAAGGCAAAAACTCCGCCTCCTATGGTGCCCTCCCAAGTTTTATTAGGAGATACGGATGGAAATAGTTTTGTTTTTCCAATCCATGAACCTACCAAGTAAGCGAAGGAATCTCCAGACCATATGATAAAAATAACTCCAAGTAAATTCCAACGACTGAAGTTTTCGTAATTCGTCAGAAGGTCAATCGCTAGGGTCATGCTAAATCCAAAGTAAATGAGTCCTATTGCAGCAGGTAACTTGCGATGGAATTTCAATAAATCTTTTTTCCACAAAGCCGCCAAAGCCCAAGACGAAAAAACAAGACTGATCGGAACGATAAGTTTAGCTACTTTCTGATCTGTACCATTGTATAATGTGAGGTACCATAAGAGACCCGAACCCAGAAAACTTACTATGAGTGCTCTAGAACCAAGCATTCGATTATACTCAAGCATAGAAAGTGCTCCTACGATGCAACAAAGTATAGCAGCTGTTATATTGGAATAACCAACGGATGCTATGACTATAGCACCAAAGACTATTCCGGTTAATGATCTGATCAGTAATTTATTTTTCATCGTTTTCTTTCAACACTTATATGACAATTTAAAATGCCAATTGTCTGTATTTTTGTGCTATGACAAGATTGAGCGTAAACATAAACAAAGTTGCCCTAATTAGAAATTCAAGAGGAGCAAACCTACCCAACTTAAAGCAATTTGCATTGGATTGCGAAGAGTTTGGAGCAGAGGGAATTACCGTACATCCAAGACCCGATCAAAGGCATATTCGTTATGATGACATTCCTGTTTTAAAGGAATGTGTTCAAACAGAATTTAATATCGAGGGATATCCTTCACCAGAGTTTATGGAATTGGTATTAAATAATGCGCCACATCAATGTACTCTTGTCCCTGACCCACCGGGCGTGTTGACTTCTAATGAAGGTTGGAAGGTTAAGGAAAATCACGGCTTGCTGGAGGAGATTATCGGTCAGTTGCACGAAAAGAATATTCGCGTGTCCTTGTTTTTAGATGCCGTTCCAGATAGAGTAAATGAGGCCAAGAAGGTTGGTGCAGATAGGATTGAGTTATATACAGGGGAGTATGCCCATCAATATGAAAAGAATAGGGAAGAGGCAATTAAACCACATTTTGATACAAGCATTGCAGCTAGAGATTTAAAAATAGGCCTCAATGCAGGTCATGATCTAAATTTGGACAATCTTTATTTTTATAAAAATAATGTCAGCCAGTTACTTGAAGTATCTATCGGTCATGCCCTTGTTTCTGATGCCTTGTACTATGGAATTCAAAATTCCATTCAGATGTATCTACATCAATTGAGAAAATGATTTTTATCATTACGGACAAATCAATTTATTAGTATTCTAAAAACAGCTTAGAATTTCTACATTTGAATATGCGAAATCTTCTTTACATTCTAAGTATTTCTTTTTTAGGTCTATCATTGAATGGACAAAATACAGTGGGCTTGCTGTCTTTCGACGAAAGTCAAATGAGCCAGGGTTACAATCTTATTTTTCCCCACAATCAAAGTAATGTTTATTTATTGGATAACTGCGGTAGAATAGTTCATCAGTGGGAAGACGATAATGCACGGCCCGGAAACGCTGTTTATTTACTAGAAAATGGAGATTTAATTAAATGTAAAAGAGACACCTCTTCGGTATCTGAAGATCCGATTTGGGCAGGTGGCGGTGGCGGAATTATCGAAATTCGTTCATGGGAGAATGATCTTCTATGGTTTTATGAAAGAAATGATGAGCAGGTGAGACTGCATCATGATGTGGCTCCGATGCCTAATGGAAATATCCTTGTTTTGGCTTGGGAGTTAATTCCGTATGAAGATTGTATAGAAGCCGGACGAGATACAGCCAAATTGGTTCAAAATAAATTATGGTCTGATTTCATTTTCGAAATTAACCCAGAGTCAAATGAGATCGTTTGGGAATGGCATGCATGGGATCATTTAGTTCAGGATTTTGATTCGTCTAAATCCAATTACAGTCTTATTCACGAAATGCCCGAAAGAATTGATGTCAATTATGAAACCAATGCGGGTAATGCGGATTGGTTGCATTCTAATGCCATTGACTATAATCCCGTTCTAGATCAAATTATGATCAGTATTCCTCATTTCAGTGAAATATGGATTATTGACCACAGCACAACCACAGAAGAAGCAGCCAGTTCGACAGGTGGGAATTCAGGGAAAGGTGGAGATCTACTATTTCGTTGGGGTAATCCTGCGGTTTATCAATTTCAAGGAAATTACGAGCAACGTATGTTTTTTCAGCACGATGCACATTGGGTTAACCCAAAAGCTATTCCTGGAGCGGAAGACTTTGGAGAAATACTGTTTTTTAATAATCGTACGACTCCACTTTCTACCGTCAGTTATTTTAAAATACCAATGCTTGCATCGAGTCTTGAATATCCGGAAATCACGGAGTCTTTACTTTCATTGCCTTATGATAGAACGATTGAACATCCTGAGTTTTCAGAGAAGTCAAATAGTACTGTGATATCGAGTGCTCAAAAATTGGCCAATGGCAATACCTTGATTTGCTCTGGGCGATGGGGATATGGCTATGAAGTGACTCCTACAGATGAAATTGTTTGGGAATACATTACCCCTTTGATCATGGGTGAGACTATTCCGCAAGGTACGGAGCTGACTAATGGTCAAAACTTCACTTATCAAATGAAGCGTTATCATTCGTTTTATGGGGCTTTTGAAAATCGGGATCTATCAGCAAAAGGATATATTGAGCAGGACCCTTTCGAAGGTTTTTGTGATTTGAGTTTAATGGCGCATGATCTACTTCCGACTTTCGTCGAATGTTACCCTAATCCTGCAAATGATCTTATCCATTTTAATTTTTTGGACGATGGGGAGCACGAAATTGTAATTTTTAATTTGAAAGGAAAAGTGTTGAAAAGAAAAAGTTTGTCTCATCAAATGAGCATGAATATTCAGGATTTACCTAGCGGACTATACTATGTTCAGATAGATGAAAGCGCCCATTTAAAGCTGATAAAAATTTAGAGCTTACGTAAAACAGAGAATTTTATTGTGTCCAAAGCAGCGTTAAAGAAATGTTATCAGTTTATACTATGCTGAATACTATGACATATTTATATTTCTAAAAATTGAATGTGTAAATAGTGGTCTGTAAAATGACTATATATTAGGGCTTAACACATAAGTACTAATCTTAACATGAATGTCAGATAACAACTATTATTAAGCTATGTTATTTAGATTTTATTGTTAATATTGTGTTAACTCTTATAGAGTTATTGAAAAGACGTTTGAATCAAATTAAATAATCTAAATCGAATTGGTATGAAAAAACTTTCACTACTGTTAGTGGTTTTTCTATTCGCTGTCGGCTATTCTTATGGTCAACGGACGGTTAGCGGAACAATAACAGACACTGATGGTCTTGCGTTAATTGGCGCAAATGTTACGGCCAAAGGTACAACAGTGGGAACGATCACTGACATCGACGGAAACTTTAGCTTAGCTGTTCCGGATAATGTTAATGAATTAGAAGTTTCCTACACTGGGTACGACACTCAAATCATCAATATTGATGGTCAATCAAATTTCGTCATTACAATGTCGGAAGGTGAACTTCTTGACGAGGTCGTGATTACGGCACTTGGTATTGAAAAAGAAGAGAAAACGCTCGGTTACTCAGTTGATCAGATTGACTCTGAGGAATTAACAAAAGCACGTTCTACGAATATTGT
>JAHDBI010000062.1:6775-22192 GCA_020630475.1 Saprospiraceae bacterium | reverse complement strand
ACGGTGCAGCACCCACGGCAAGAAGATTTCCTTCACCATTAATAGAAATACTTTCCCCAAATGAATTGTTGCTTTCTTCTCCGATTAAAGTGATGCCTTTTTGCATCCATTCACCATCGATCCATTCATATACGTAAGCCGTGCAATCGGCATTACCAGATAAAATATCATAACCTGATGCACCTACTGCAACTATATTTCCATCCGCATTGATACTGACGTCTCTACCAAACTCATCCCCGTCTAATTCTCCATTTAGATCTTCACCTTTTTGGACCCAATCATTTCCATCCCATTCATAGATTTTCGCATGACCTTCTTGGTTTTCACCGAAACCAATATTTCCAATGGCACCTATAGCGATGACCTCACCAGATGGATTTAAATCGAGAGAAAAACCAAACTCATCGTAAGCTTCACTATTCTCAATATTATTTCCCTTTTGGACCCAATCATTTCCATTCCAATCAAAAATTCTAACAAAGCCCGCTCTAAACCCTGAATTTAGATTACTGGATCCTCCAATCGCAATCGTGTTACCATCCGCACTCAAACTAATACCGACACCGTACCATTCCAACACTATTGGGTCGCCTTGACCTTCAAGGTCATTACCACGTTGTACCCATTCGGTTCCATTCCAATCAAAAACGCGAACAACACCGGACATTAAGCCTTGTTCATTTTCACTAATTAGCGAAGTTGTAGCAATCGTATTCCCACTGTTATCTATCGAAACCCGATAACCAGACCATTCATCTGGCCCTGGTCCATCTATGTCATCACCTCGTTGTACCCATTCATTTCCGTCCCATTCGTATACTCGGGTATGACCTGCAAAATCTCCATTCTCATCATTACTCCAACCTCCAGAGACGACTACTTTCCCATTTCCATTAATACCAGACGTGTATCCAAAATTATCACCATTCGATTCTCCTAATAGGGATGATCCAACCTGATTCCATTGAGCACTTAAATAAAACGGCATTAAGAATCCAATGATTAAGGTGTAGACAGTGTATTTCATGAAAGATATTTTATTGTAGCGAAGGTACATCAATATCTTCTTCAAACTACACTACCTTAGATAAGATTTCGATTAAGGTTTATTCTTCAAAAGAATGGATCAAATTTCTAAGATCTGCTTTTTAAGAAGAGCGTAATCAATCTTACTTTGATGTCTAGGATCCATCGGAATTTTGTCTATAATGATTAAACGATCATATGGAAAGTTCTGGACCAAGTTATCTAATGATATGTACCTTAACTTTGATTCGATAATCAAAACGAGTTCTTGATTAATTTTAAGTAATGTTCCTCTTTCGACATTTGTAATTTTTGAAAGTTCATATTCAATAATAAAGGGAGATAGCCACGAACCATTTTCGCTTCTAATCAATTGTCCAACACGTCCATGTAGAAAAAGTTGATCTCCAATCTTTATTCCACTATCTCCTGTCCTATGCCAAATGTCCTCTTCAACGTTTACTTTATTTACTTCAAAAGCCTCGGTGTTTTCGAAATATTTGGCCAATACATGATTTCCTTTTACAAGAATTTCGCCTAATTGACCATTTTCTAATTGAATACTTTCGAATGTTATTGGTGATAACTTGTGTTTATGATTATGGTTAATATCAATAATTTGGACTTCAATTTCTGGATGGATAGTTCCGACCATTAGTCCAATTGGAATGTCAATTGTTTTTGACAACGTATAGGAGGATATACTACTTATTGGTTCGGCCTCCGTCGAACCATAAAGCACTTCGACTTTATTTGGAAATGCTGTTTCAAATAATTTTGCATCATTAGGGAAAACTGGAGCACCACCAGTAAATATTTTTTTAATGGAATGAAGCGGGAATGCTTGATCAATTACAAATTGGGCAATAGCCTTAATAACAAATGGAGAGGCAGTTATTCTTTGAACCTTATGATCTCTAAGTCCATAGCAAAGTTTCTTTAGGGTCTTAGAATTGGAACTTAAATCTTTAAAATCAGTAATAAAGGAAGTACTACCTAGGCCGAGATTTATAAATAAGACAATAGGCAGTGATGTCATTTCGATATCGGTCGACTGACCGTTTAACTTTTTTTGTAGTACATCAAATTGACGTTTTAGGAATAAATGAGTTCTATCAGCAGCTTTAGGAATCCCAGTGCTACCAGTAGTGAATGTTATTAGTGCAGAATCGCTTTTAGAAACTTCATTAACTTTAATCGGTCTGCTATTACGACCATTAAGATTTAATTTGATCGGAATTCTTCTGATTTCTTGATAGAATAATCCTAAAATTCTCGCTTTTGGTGTGCCAATAAACCCTTTGCATTTAGCTAATCGGGTACTTAAAAGTAAGCGTTCTTTAGTAGACCATTCATCCAAAAATACCGCGGTCGCACCAATATAAAATAACGCTAAAACAGTTCTATATAGCTTTATACTCATGGGAACAAATACTAAAACCCGATCACCATTCCTAATGCCTTTTGAACTGAAATATGATGCTGTCTTAATAACGTCCTCCTTTAAATCCGAATAATTTATCGAATTAGCTTTATCTAGAATGGCGATGTTTTCGGGAAACTGATTTGCGGCCCTCAAAAAGAGTTGGACTATATTATTTTCTTTAGATATACTCATTCTTCAATGATTTCGTGTATATAAAGTTTGTATTCTTGGAGTTCCTGAGCTTTCATGTTTTTAGAGGTAGCCATTGAATGGTTGTCTTTTTTTATAAAAGCATGGATAATTCGATTAAATCCGTTTTCGGCAGCTACTTGAATCATTTTTCTAGACAAGAATGTTGCAACACCTTTAAACTTAGATTTGGGTAGGGTAGCGATGGTTTTGATAATGAGTGTTTTCTTATCACTCGGGTCTGGAATACAAAATACAAGTCCGTGTAAGTTATCTTTTTGATCATACACTAAACGAACAAAACGAGCATCAAGGATAGGCAAGATGCCTTTATATTTATCTAAGAAGCGATTGTTTTTTGTTGGGGTAAATAGAAAGTTATTGGCGAAAGCCACATTACAAAATTCAGCAATTTTAAAAAATTCTTGCCTAATTTGTTTTGTGTTTAAAGATTTGAAAATGGCTCCTTTCGATTCATACATTGTTTGAATTTCATCCAACTTTTGTCTGTCATATCTTAAATCTGTGATTTGATTACTAGAGTATTCGCACAGGGTGTTGAAGCCAAAGTTTTCAAAGTGTTTAGAATAATAACTAGGAAAATCTAAATCAAAAAAGAAGGATTTTTTAATTTGACGAGTATTCGATCTATAGTTTTCAAAGGTGCTTCCTTCCATTGGGCCAATAATGGTTGAATATGATTTTTTACGCGCTAGCTTTTTGCATAAATTGAAAACATAACGATTGACTGCTAAACTATCTACACTACAATAGGAACCTAACATTAGACAGTTTTTATTCTGGTAACTCAAATCTTCGTTTTCGTAAAGGGCAAAACGTGCTACAGCCTGATCATTTCGAAACACGAGAAATGCATCCGATATAAACGGATTGTTACGATCAAAATGGGTATATAGACTATGCTTTAATGTTTTAGGTAAGTCGATAAATTGATTGAAATATTTACTGCCCTTTTCAATTTTGATATGTTTAAGATTCTGCTTCATTTAAAATTGAATTAGAGCCAATGAACTAATACTAGAAATAGGAATAGTCAAGTTGTCAAGACCGAAAACGGAAAATGCTTCAGTAGCTGTAACAATAAGTGCAAATACGATCATGCCTACAATACTGATGGGCGTAAGCCCAACTATGAAATGTGTTGTGATGAGGATTGCCATAGTCGAATTAAAAAATGCAAACGAACCTGCGAAGGTTTTCTTTTGACCAAATATTCTAAAAGAGGCATTACCAAATTTTTTACCAATTAAACTAGCAAGAGGATCGGAAATTGCTAGAATCAGAATCGGTAGATAATAGTATGACCAGTCATTCTTGAAATACGATAGCATAAAACAAAAAGCGACTACAATTGGGAACATAGTAGACCCTAGTGTTTTTCGTTCTACATTGTGTATAGAAGCTAATAATCCATGTTTTTTTGTCATATAAAGTAAGCACAAAAAAGATAGACAAAGACTAACTACATATATGTAATGAGTAAATAGAAATGGAAAAGTCATGGCAATTATTCCAGTTGAAAAGTGGACTAGCTTTCTTGTTAATTCTACGGGCAATTTGAATTTGTGCTTAAGAAATTCTGTTGCTGAAAAAAGCGCAATGAACATCATAGATGTTATTCCGGTATTTAAGATATTTATACTCATGATCGTTGACTTAAAAGTAAATTAGAATAAAAAAAGCCTTTGTCTATAGAGGTATTCTGAAATGGAGAGGCTGTTTTGAATAGATCCGAAACCAAAGAAAAATTTCTATTAACCATTAAATTCCAATAAACGAATCTTGAGTTCGGCTTACTTTCATTTTCAAAATAGTTGACTTGTTGACCAAATTGTTCACTGGACATGTATTCAAAAATATTAGAAAGATTAAATTTTGAAAATTGCCCAAATTCTTTAACCGCATCGTCTGCATATCCTTGAAAAATTTCAAATTTTCCTATGTTGTTTTTGATCTTTTCGAAGTTTTCTTTTCGAGCATAATGGGGTAGATGCACTCCAAAGCTTCCGTTCAAAATATAATGTAAGAATCCATTCGTTTGACAACTCGAATTAGACAAATGAATTTTTGCCGTATTTAAAATGTAGTCACTAACTGAACCTTCAACTTGATCTAAGAATTTAGGATCTCGGCCTATGGCACCCATTGTTTTTCGAGAGAAAAATAATTTAAAGAGTGTGCGCCATCTCCAGGAGTTCCAAATATTATTAAAGAAATTCTGTTGATTTACATCATCCTTTTGATTGAGTAATTCAATAACTCGATGCTTATTGTGTATGATCGGTAAAATATACTTGCGAAAGTTTTTAAAGTACTTTTCGAATTTTCCAGAATGAATAATTCCTTCTTCAATTTTTATGGAATGAAGACGCCAAAAACTAAGTGCTTCACTATCTAGTTGATTACTTATTTTTTCAAAAAGCTGTAAGCGATTATCGCAAGGTTTAAATCCTAGTAGAGAAATAAATTCTTCATGATCTAAAGTTTGGAATGCCGCTTTCTTTAATTTGATTAGGTGCAATTGGGCAGGATTTACATCTACAGCCACCACTTTTTTTGGTGCCTTAGACAATAATGAAAAACTGTTGTCCCCTGCTGAACCAATAGAAAGCACTTTGTCGTCTTTCTTAATATCAAGAAGACTTAAAAGTAAATCTGCATCCTCCCAGCAATTGGAATATCTTATGTAATCGTTATTTATTTCATCTAAATGTTTAGACATAATGTTTATTTTTTATTTATAATTTCTATTGATCCTGTACTTCCATTCATGATAATTTCATCTCCTGTTTTCAAGCAGCCCAAAAGATTATTGACGCTGACTATGCATGGAATTCCCATTTCTCTCGATACGATCGCAGAGTGACTTAGAAGACTTCCTCTTTCAACGATTATAGCGGCACAAGTAGGAAATAGTGTAACCCAACCAGGATCGGTACTACTCGTTACTAGAATGTCTCCATTTATGGATTTGACATCGTTTGCATTTTTTACAATTTTTACTTTCCCTTGGATAATACCTGGGCAACAACCAATGCCATGTAGATCTTTAGCTAGTGGTTTTGAAATGGTTTTTTGATAAATGTATTTATCCTGAAAGTCAAAACCTGGTGTAGAAAATCTTTCATTCGGATCTTTAGCCTTGCGATAATTTTCGAATTCAATTTTTCTAGTATGAATTATGGAGCTAAGATCTATTGCTAAGTTTGTTCTTAACGACTTCAACTCTTCCAATCTTAAATAGAAGATATCACGAGGGTGGTGTATTTTATTTTGCTTATATAGCGATTCACCCAAAGCAGTAAATATTTTCCTCACAACACCGAATGCTTTGGTTCGTTCAAAACGAAGGTTCTCACGATTGCTTACTAGGTCTCTTGATTGTTTAAGAATGAGTTTAAACCAATTTCTTTTGAAGAATTTGGTTTTTAATTTTTCTGCTACAATTTGCTCTGCCCTGGAGCGTAGATCCTCGTCAATCTTTGAATCACTCGTAAATTTTGTAATGCAGTTTTGTACATAATTCTTTAAAATAGAAATGTATAAACGATTGTCTTGAGCATACGATATTGTTTCTAGTTTTAATTCTCCTACACAGCGCTCTCCAAATCTTTTAATGTAATTGTTGATTAATATATTAGTCGATTCGAATTTTGGATTTTGAAGTTTCTCTAAAATTATCTCCTCTTCTTCTGATTGAAATAGATCAACTAATTCTTTGTCTTGAGATATTTGCCGTGCAATTTTTAAAGTTTCACGTATTGGTTCTACAGAGATAATATCATTACTTCCACATAAAAGATCATTATGAAGATTTGAATTTGGAATATCTAAATCATCACATTGTTTTTTTAAAAGTCCAAACCAGACCATTGCAAAAAAGTCATTTAGCAAAGGAGCTTTCCATTGAGTAAGCACTGTTTTTTCGTATTTGAAATATAAATCGATTATTTCTGGGGTAGTTAATGTTTCTAAGTTTAGCCCTTCGTATTCCTGTAATATTGGTCGGAGTTTATTCGTGAAATTTTGTCTACGTTTGGTTAGGCTAAATTGAATCAACACCATTTTGCACGCCATTTTAGTCGTCTTAAGGAGAGCTTGTGATTTGGACATTTTAAATTCCTCTTCTAATTCAAATCTTTCCTTTACACCCATCATGGTTTCCATGAAACGGGCATTTAATTTATAACCTGGTACCATTGCTAGCATTCGATACCAGTTTCTAAGGTTATAGTAAACTCGTCCTTTTATATGTCCGAGCGTATTTGAAAATATGTGATTATGTTTTAGGATGGTTTTATGGCTTACGCCAAAGAGACTCATTAATTGTCGATATACACCACCATACATTTTCTGAATGAATGAAAATGTCAATGGTGAACTAATTCCCGGATATGATTCTATTATGTTACTGTTATCCCAAACAATTCTCTCTTTAGATTCAATGATGGTTGTTATCGGTCTAGTTTGAAGAAGATATAATTTACCTTTAGAAATAGCGAATTCAATATCCTGAGGACAGCCTAGTTTCTTATTTAATTGATCTAGATGTCTCGAGATATTTTTGATAAAATGGTCACTAAGACTTGATTGGTCTTTATGATTTGTTTCAAGGTTTTTAACAGCAGTGCCTTGTTTTGTGCAAATAATTTTCTGATGCTTTGATGCTATTTGTTTTTGAATATTCTTATCAGAAATAATATAGGTGTCAGCATTTAAGCGCCCCGAAACGAGCCCTTCACCTAGACCAAAAACAGAGCTTATGACTTTTTCATTCACCTTATTGGTCATTGGGTTAACCCCAAAAGCAACTCCAGAAACTTCTGGTTCAATCATTTCCTGTATGATGACAGACATTTTAATTTCTGATCCAATATTTGATTGTCGTAAGTATTCTATTGCCTTTGGATTAGATATAGAATTAAACACTTGTTTGATTGCTTGGTGAAGTTTTTCGAATGAAATATTTAATAGAGAATCAAACATTCCAGCAAAGGAAAATTGAACACCATCTTCCACTGAAGCTGAAGATCGAACTGCATATTTTTTCTCTTGAAAATCTTCCCCAAAATTTTTGATCATCAAATAATTAAAAGATGATGATTCATTCGGGATGTTTTTATCTTGTATAACGAACCAAGACGGGACGCGAAATCCAAGAGATCGCAATTTGTTTAAATTAGAAGCTTTACCTCCTATGTTTTTTATAGTTGCTGATTGATTTTTAATGGTCATGATTAGTGAATTAAAACGTGAAGCATCGGAAATCCGCCGAGCGTTAAATACATAATTAATGTCCAAAGACCAGACGCTTTTTCAATGGATTTAGCGTAGCCTTGGATAGGCTTCAATACAAAAAGAATGGAGGGTGCAAGACTTAGTATGTAAGCTGTAGAGATTATGATAATTGCAGCGGGATGGTATTCATATTTAAACATAGTGACTATGCTTAAAAGAAAAGTAATACTTAAAAGTACCATCCAAATTACAGCCCCTGATTTAGTCCCATAGATTTTTGTATAGCTGTTTACACCTTCTTCTTCATCTTTAGGAGACTTAATTTTTCGTCCGAACTCGATAACGATTCCATTAAAAAATGAAATTGCAATAAAGAGATATATCGCGAAATGGAAACCCGAATTAGAAAGGTTCCAATCTAAACCGCTGGAATATAAATCGATTAATGGGATGATCATCATATGAGAAACCAAATAGATGATTGGTTTTTCTTTTAACCAATCCGCCATAAAGAATTCATATCTCATAAGCAGTAGATAGATCCAAACGATGAGGAATAATATGAGCATTTTGGGTTGTAGTAATAAGATTATTGCGTATTGGGTAAGTCCTATGACAAGACCTAAAATGGCCAATTCTTTAAGGCTTACAAGGCCCCTTGGGACTGGAAGATATTTACGATATAAGCTGTCCTCTTTTTGATCTTTGAATTCATCAAATATTCTTAAGAGAAAAAAAAAGGAGAAAGAAGTATAGACACCAATCGAAAAGGTTTTGAGGTCTACAAAGTCGTTCATTCCACGAGATAATCTGGAAAAGGAAATTGCACAAAACGTGAAGGCTGTTATCAATAAACCATGCCGAAGAATTGGAAATCGTTCTTTCTGATATTGATGAAGTCGAATTAGAATAGATTTTTGCATGGTCTCATTATTTTCTCCCTAATTGTTGATGGGCTTTTGTAAATTCCTTAGATGCCATTGCTGCTGCAATAGATAATTCTCCAGCTAGTGCAGTTGCACAACATATTTGGGCAAATTTTTCAGCCTTTCCAGGTCCAGCGCAATCCATGATTTTTAAAGCTTCATGTTGTGTTCTAAGCTTCGTGCCGCCACCTACAGTTCCTACAATAAGATTTGGTAAGGTTAATGAGACATACAAGTCTGAATTGTTCGTGATTTGCATTCTCAAAATTCCCACTGCTGATTCCGTAACACTAGCTACATCTTGACCGCAGGCTAAATAAAGAGCAGTTAGTCCATTAGCAATATGTCCATGATTTCCAATGGCACCTGATTGAAACATTGCTAGATTAGATTCTTGCCAATACTCCAGAATTTTTTGTGGAGTTGTATTTAAAACCGTGGCTACGATTTCTTTTTTAAGTATACATTCTGCGATTACCTTACGACCTCTTTTTTGTGTAAGAGATCTTTGAGTAGCTTTTTTATCTCCAGCTAGATTACCTTCGATATACCATTGTGTTGGTTTAACAGGGGATTCTGAAAGTAAGAATTCACAAATATTATGGGTGGCAATCGTGATCATGTTTTGACCGGCAGCATCACCTGTAGTAAAGATTAATTCTATAATTAGGCTATTGCCTTCATGGGTAAAATTCAATCGATTGAATTTTGTGTATTGGCTTGTTGTATCGATTATGGTTTGAAAATTTAGCTTATTCTGGTTGACCCAATTTTTAAAGTCTATGGCTTCAACCACGGAATCAAATTGAAAGCTTGGACATCTTTGTACTTCTTGACCTAGACTCACTGCAGTGGTCCCGCCAGACAAGGTCATTGCTTTTATTCCTCGGCTATATGAAGCTACTAGAGCACCTTCAGTTGTCGCTAATGGCACTCGAATCTCGTGATTATCGCTGGTAGTATTAATAGCTAATGTACATGTCAATCCAATTGGAATCTGACAATAACCGATGTGATTTTCAATGTTACCCTTTAAACATAATCCACTTTCTTGAGTGATAGCGCCAGTAATGTATTCAATAGACTTTCCTTGTTGAATAAGAGAATCGGTATGCTTATTACTTATTCGAGTTAATTCTTTTTTCTTTTTAGGATCATTCATCGTACTTATTCTTTGTTTAAGACAAAGATGTACTAAGTAGAATCATGAATTGTGAGTATTACATGTTCGATCAACAAAAGTTTATCACAAAAGGTGTACAATGTTTTGAACTCTAGATATTTGTTCACATATCGTAAAATTTGTGAGTGTTTAGGGATTTAATTTTGGTAACTCTATAACATCACCAAACTCCATATCATCCAAACAAAATTGATGTACCCTCCATCTAACTAGCCGTAGAGTAGGGAACCCTACAACAGCGGTCATCTTTCTTACTTGTCTATATTTTCCTTCTGTAACCGTAATCGAGGCCCAGCTTGTAGGACCATGACGATCATCTCTTATTTTTCTTGGACAAGGCTGAAAACCAGGGTCCTCTATTTTTCTTGCTTTACATGGCCTGGTGTGGTAGATTTCTCCGCGGATACTGATCGTCACTCCTTGACGGATTTTTTCTAGGGCTTCTTCTGTGATGATCCCATCTACTTGTACGAAATATTCCTTTTCAATGGTTTTTTGACGAATATATTCGCTCATTTTACCATCGGTGGTTACAAGCATAAGTCCTTCTGAATGCTGATCTAATCTTCCAATACACATGACCCCTTCAGGGAAATCATACAATTCACCCAACAACCGTTGTCTTGATTTCTTTTTCTGTTTTACAAATTGAGATAAAAAATCAAAGGGCTTGTATAATTTAAAATGTCGATGCAATGTTCCAGAATTGGACTATTTGGAATGGGTTTGCCACATTATACTCATGATTTTCCATTGACCATTACATTTGCTTAAATGCATATAATCAATTCCCCAAACAGCAGTTAATTTGGCGGAAGCCGTTTTTGAACTCACTTCGTATATCTCTATTTTTTGAGGACTATCCTCTGTTGTTTGATCACCCTTTTTATTCCATGTTGCTGAAAGGTCAAAAAGTTGTTGATAAGTCATAGGAGAGTGACAATACTCCTCATTGTTATAATCGTAATATCCAATTTTATGTAGGGATGTACCTACACTTCTTTCAATGCGAAATGGCTCTACTTTATATAAGGCTAAAACATAATCTTCTACGGCAGCATGAACTAACTCCTCATCAGTTTTGACTACAGTCTCTTGAGCAATGCTGATAGAATAAGTATTCAAGATAAAGAATACGATTATAATACTTGGGAATAAGTGATTGAGTGGATAGCGCTTCATAAGCAAATCTTTTGTTTAAAGTTTAACCAATTCCTCCGCATTTTTAATGGCCGCTTTAGAAGGTGGGTCACCACTCAGCATTTTTGCAATTTCTAATTTACGTTCGTCTTTATCTAGAAGGCGTATTTTGGTATAAGTTCGTTGCTTGGTATCTTCTTTATAAATATGAAAATGATGATCAGCTGATGCCGCCACTTGAGGTGAATGTGTAATGGACAGTATCTGGTGTTTTACCGACATGGTTTTTAAAATCTTACCCATTTTAAGTGCTACCTCACCAGAAACACCTGAATCAATTTCATCAAATATCATGGTAGGAAGATGCATGACATCCGCAATGGTAGATTTAATACATAAGGCTAATCTTGACGTCTCTCCACCCGAGGCTACTTGTTTGAGTGCTTGAAAATCTGAACCCATATTTGCAGCAAATAAGAAGTTAATGTCAGATGCCCCATATTCGTTAATGGTTTCAGATTTTTGCAAATCTACGTTGAGGCGTGCATTCTTCATGGAGAGAGAATGCAATTTTGTTTGAATACTCTTCTCTAGTTTTGAAACAACATTTGCGCGCTTTTTATGTAAGCCATCAGCTTTTTTACGCAAGTCTGTTTCGAGTTTTTCTATTTTCTTCTCAAGACTTTCGATTTGTTTGGCCAATTGATCGCCTCCAAATACTTTTTCAGACAGATTATTTTCAATTTCCAAAAGGGCTTCTACAGATTCTACCCGATGTTTTGATTGTAATTTATAAATCAATTCTAAGCGATCAGAAATGGTCTGTAACTTTTCGGGATCTGCATTGATGGAGTTTCCATAGGCAGCAATATCACTGGCCAATACTTTTAGTTCTTCTTTGGCATTCATAAATCCTTCATAAATCCTTTTCATTTCATCATCTAGTTCGCTATACTGGCTCAATGACCTGATGATATCTTCTAATTGATTCACTACCGATTGTTCGTTTTCATCAATAGTGAAATAAGTAGATTGACTTATGGATTGTATGGCTTCTGAATTAGATAGACGATTTAAATTTTCTTCAGCGGTTTGTTGTTCGCCTTCGATCAAGCCGATTTCCTCAAACTCCTTTAGTTGAAATTGTATAAAATCTCGTTCGGCATTTGATTCATCAAATTCTTTCTGTAGTGTCTTGAGTTCCTTTTTGTCTTTTAGCCATTGGCGAAAGCCAGACCTATAATCGTTTAAATCCTTTTCATTACCAGCTAGAGCATCTAAGACCTCTCTTTGAAAGTCTGTTTCAAAAATTTCTCTGGTATCAAATTGTTGATGTAAGTCCACTAATTCTGAGGATAAGGCGTTCAGCACTTTGAGCGTAGTAGGTGTGTCATTGATGAAAGCCCTTGATTTTCCATTATGGTTTATTTCTCTTCGAACAATCAGTTGTTCTTCATAATCCAAATCGTTTTCCTCAAAAAAGGCATTGAGCTTGTACGATTGAATATTGAACTGCGCCTCTATGATGGACTTTTTACTTTTGTCAAAGAGCACAGAACTATCCGCTCTCTTTCCTAGAATTAAACCCAAAGCCCCTAGAATAATTGATTTACCTGCACCAGTTTCACCCGTAAGTACAGTGACACCCGAATTGATATTTAATTCTACCAATTCAATGATGGCATAATTTTCTATGTGGAGATG
The DNA here is from genome assembly GCA_020630475.1 of Saprospiraceae bacterium. GTDB lineage: Bacteria > Bacteroidota > Bacteroidia > Chitinophagales > Saprospiraceae > JAHDCZ01. The sequence goes on along the minus strand of JAHDBI010000062.1, from coordinate 9,336 downwards.
GGTCAACATTAGGAATGCAATTTAAAGAAAAAGCATTGAGCTATTATCTTTTTTTGAAAACAGTCATTACGGATAATCCAAGACTTTTAAATATCAAGGTATCAATCACTTTAAAGATTGGTGTCAAGGTGTTAAACAAACTCATTTGCCCTTTTGGAATAATTTTTTTTCTCATCAATTTACCCGTTACAAACCAGCCAAAGATTCCAATGAAATTGAAGTATTGACTATGAACGATATCTAAACGATCTGTTTTTAATTGTCTTAAAGTTTTCTTCGTATATCTTCGAAAATGAAACAATTCCTCGTCAAATCGATTATATAAACTCATAAATGCAGGGACAAGAATCACAAGGTTACCGTCTTTTTTTAGCAGCTTGGTGGCATTGGTTATAGCCAATTGATCATCTTCAATATGCTCAACTACGTTTAGTGCAAATACAGAGTCATATTGCCCAATATGGTCTTTATATAGTGCATCAAAATTTTTAGCGACGACATCAATGAAAACAACATTAGGATGATGATCCGCGAATTTTTTATTAAGAAAGTTTCGATAATTTTCTCTGATATCGCTGAGCGTAATGTCTGCATGATCTCTTAAAAAATAGGAGGAGATGTTTCCAATGCCACTTCCTATTTCTAGAATTTTTCCATGACAATGTTTGGAAACCATATCGTATGTCCACTCATTGAAATTATCGGCATCCGATATGACTTCAAGGGTTTGTAAACCTTCCTCATCCAATTCTTTAAAATCAAATTTTTCACTCATTAGCCACCCATAATTTGTTCTTCGATTCCTGGTTCAAATCTGACATTTCTCTGTTTAGCTTGAAGGAGGTCTTGCTTCGCATTGGCCTTGTTACCCGCTGAGTAATGACATTTTGCTCTTTCGTAATAATAAAGCCCCTTCGGATTTAGACGAATAGCTTTATCGTAATCACCGATGGCTTGTTTGTTTTGTCCAAAAATTCTTTTAATCCTCGCGCTTTCGTACCAAAGGTCAGAATTGTTCGGATTAATTTTCAAGTAGGATTGGATATCTTTTAAAGCTAAGTCATACTGTTGAGCATTATTATAAATGACGGATCTGTTTAGGTATCCTACCGCATGATCAGGTTTGATTTCTATACATTTGCTTAAGTCAGCCAAAGCCTCTTGATTTCTTCCTAGTCTAGCATACGTGGCTCCACGATTAGCGTAGTATTCTCCATCATTAGGCTCTAGTTCGATCGCCTTTGTATAATCTGCTAAGGCCAATAATAATGTGTCCCGATTGTTCACCGTATTAAAATATAGTCTACCTCTGGAATTATAAGGTGCAGCTGCATCACCTTTCAAACTAATCACTTTAGAATAATCGGCGAGAGCTTTTTCCTTTTGTCCAGTATCCCGATAAAAGTTTGCACGATTACCATAGGGTAGTGTGATGTTGTTGTAGGACTTTAATACATGAGTCCAAAGGGTTCCACTGTCTTTCCAGATTTTACTTTGCTGAAAACTAAGTCCAACATAGGTGAGCATCAAAAGCCCAGCTACGGGATAAATAAATTTCTTCGCACTGGGAAACAAGCTTGGTAATTGTTGTATACCATATCCATAAATAAAGAACAATCCGAAGTAGGCGATATAGGTAAATCTATCTGCTTGGAAGCCCTGTCCAGCCCCTAGAATTTGAAGGAGGAAGACGATGTTAACGATGAAGAATACTAAACCAAAAAGTATGTGTTTCCATTTTTTCTTATATGAATACCATAGCGCAGCTAGAGTTACTGGAAGCATGATCATACTAGGATAGAAATAAGCGGGCATTTGTGGCTTGTATGGATAAAGGGGTACCATTTCATATGGGATGATCGATTTTATCAGATAGATCATGAATGACCATGAGCCCACAAACAATCGTTGGAAAATAGAATAGTCCACCTTGTTTTCTAGTGTTCCATATTGCTTTAAAAAGTAGATTCCCGTAATACCAATGGCCAAAGACATAATGAGATAAAACCATTTTTCCCAGATTAATCTAAGTTCGAGTTTTCTACCTTTGAGGTAGTCTATCGCCATGAAACTTATCGGAAGACTTACCGCCTGAATTTTTGAGAAAAGCGAACAGGTGAATAAAACCAAGATGATTCCCAGATGCAGTTTTTTTCGGCCTTCATCTAGAAATTTAATGTAGTAATACATGGCCCCTAAGAAAAAGGCACCGTACAGCACGTCTTTTCTTTCTGTGATCCATGCGACTGATTCAACGCGCATCGGATGTACTCCGAACAGAAGTGCCGTAAATAAAGCACCCCACTGATTCAAACCCAAACCAAGCGCAATTCGATAGACAAGAAATACACAGAGTAGATGCAACAGGACATTGGTCAAGTGCATTTTTTGCGCGTGTTTTAAGGTAGGCCATGGGGGACTGGTTTCATTGTGAAGACGTTTTTCTACAGCAAAAGTCCACGTGGACAATGGATTGTATCCTCCGATGATGTGGTTTTTAAATATCTCTACGGTGTTCTCCCAAAAGTTGTTTTCATTAATGGATGTTATGTTGTCGTTTT
>JAHDBI010000062.1:0-6675 GCA_020630475.1 Saprospiraceae bacterium | reverse complement strand
TCTACGGTGTTCTCCCAAAAGTTGTTTTCATTAATGGATGTTATGTTGTCGTTTTCATAGAAGTTACGATCGTCATCCCAGTTGACCTTGTCAGCTTCTAGGGCCGGATAAAAACTGACGAAACTCAAAGTCAAAATCACCAGTATGGCTACCAGGTTAAATTTATTGGTCCAAAAACTCTTTTTAACGGGCGTTGCTTTTTGCGCTTTTTTAGCTGCCTTCTTAAGTTGTTTTTTTGATTGTTTTTTCTTGGCCATAAAGCTTGATTAAGGGTACATAAAGATAAATTAAATCTTTTGTCTAGAAAGTGGTGACCTCAGAATTCGGTTTGACCAGGATTAATGATTTTAGCTTTGATTTTATGACTATTTAGTGCATCCAAAGTTGTTTGCCCAAAACAGAATACGGATTTATCGCTCAGCGTGTTTTTTTGCAAGTAGGCTTCTACATTTCTGGGGCTTGTTAGAATGACATGAGAGGTTTCAGGAATTTCAATATTCTTTTGAAACTCATTGGTGTAAACCACATGAGAGAAATATTGATTTTTGTCCAGTTGGTTTTCCAAGCGCTTTCGCGAATGTAAGGCCCTAGGAATGAGTACGCTTGAATGATTGAGTAATTCCACAAATGACAAAATCGAGGAATCGATATCTTTTGTAGCTACAAAATCAGCTTGCAATCCTGTTTTCGTTTTAAGTAATTGGGCACTTCCGGGTCCCATGACCGCCAGCTTTTTGTTGTCTAGGAAGTTTGGTTCAATTTGCTCTAAGAAAAACTGAATTCCCTGTTTGCTATAAAAGAATATCCAATCGGTCTCTTCAAATCGATTTACAGCTCTTTTTTCAAATTGAAGTAAACTAAAGTGATGTACAGTTTCAAATTTAGTCCTTAAGTGATTCAGCCAAATCGGGTCTGAATTTAGGTCGCGTGATATGAAAATACTATTCGTCAAAACAATCTTCCAATTGACCTAACTTCATGAGCTTGATGAAACAACGACTTGCTGCTATGACATCTGCTCGTGCATTCCCTGAAGGTGCATACTTCTTCTCAAACATGATCGCATGCATTTCATTCAAACTCGGCCATTTGTACCCACCAGATCTACTCGGTAATTTACAATACCAAGTCGCTTCTTGCATCAAACAAAATCGCTCAGATTGAAACATTTTGTGCGTCATGTTTTTTCTAACATATTCTGCAGCAATAACATTTTCGTTAAAGGCTAAGTTATGCGCAAACATAAATTCTGTTTCTTTAACGCTCTCATCGAAGGCTTTGAGAATATCTTCTAGGCTTTCACCTTTTTCTTCAACCTCTTGTAATTCTATTCGACAATTTTTTGCAATAGTGTCATCAATGGCAAATCCATCAGGTTTGACGATACAATCAAAATCTTTAACTGGTTTGAAAGCCTCATCCAAACAAATCCATGATAAGTGAATCATCCGTGGCCAATTAAAGGTGTCTGAAAAAGGAGCCTTGTAACTATGTGGCTTTCCTATAGCAGAACAATCAAAAATTAAATATTTACTCATTTGCTATTTTTTAGCCTTTAGGCCTGCCGGCCTCGGCGATTATTCATTGGTCAATACATTTAAAATCGTTTCACTTAAACCAAGACGTGTACTTTGGGAGGTTTTAAATCGCCTTAGTTCACCATCTTTTTCTAACGCACTTTGTACATGATAATTTCCCATCGCGTCTTTACTACAAAAAACTCCAAGAGGTAATTGACATCCGCCATCGAGCATTTGTAATACCTTTCTCTCCACATTGATACAATCCCCCACATCAGTTTGATGTAATTCTTTTAAAATCTTTCGAGTAGGAATATCATCTATTCTACATTGACTCACCATAACACCTTGTCCTGGTGCTGGAACAAATTCACTCGGATGCAAAGTGATCGTTTTTAAATCAGATAGATCTAATGCTAATCTATTGATTCCGGCTTGCGCCAATAGGATGGCATCAAAATGACCATCTATTAATTTTTGAATCCGAGTAGGTACGTTCCCTCTTATATCTTTGATCTCACAATCACTAACCAAGTGTTTAATTTGAGCTTTACGCCGGGCTGATGAGGTACCTATAATCGCATTCGCCGGAAGGCTCAATAAACGACCTTCTTGCATGACTTCCTTTCTAATGATTAAAACATCAGAGGGATCCTCTCGATACGAAACAGAAGCCAAACACAATCCATTTGGTTGTGTCGTGGGCATATCCTTTAAAGAATGAATGGCTAAATCTACATCATGGTTTAATAAGGCATCTTCCAGTTCCTTTGTAAAAAATCCTTTTCCTTCTAATTTATCAAAAGATAGGTTTTGAATTTGATCCCCTTTCGTTTTGATGATTTGAATTTCGGATTCATATCCCAAGTCCTTCAGAGCGTCTTGAAAAAAATGAGCTTGCCATAAAGCTAGCTTGCTCCCGCGAGTTCCTATTTTTAATTTATTCTGCATATAAATATTCGTCTACAAAAGTAATGAATGAAACACGAGCAATGATCTGTTCGTATAATAATTACAAAGCTTTTACATCATAATATTGTCTTATCTCTATATTTACACGCTATGCACGTTAAAGCCCAACAAATAAGTGATTTGTTAGGAGGCCGGATTGAAGGAAATCCGGATACACTCATCACACATCCTGCAAAAATAGAAGAAGCCAGTGAAGGCGCCATTAGCTTTTTGGCGAACCCCAAATACGAATCTTATGCCTATACTACGCAGGCGAGTGTATTGCTTGTTAGTGAAGAGTTCAAGCCTTCAGAAGAAATCAAGGCAACTATGATTAGGGTAAAAAATGTTTACCATTCGCTCAGCACATTGATGAATCATTTTGGAAATCAAAAAGAAGCTTTGCCAGAAGTGGACCCATCTCTGGTTTATATTGACAAAGAAGCGCAGATTGCTGAGAACTCTTATGTAGGTCCTTTTAGTAGTATTTGCAAAGGGGCGAGCATCGGAAATGAATGCACACTTTATAGTAATGTTTATGTAGGTGAAAACGTAAGGATTGGGAATAATGTAAAAATATATCCAGGGGTAAGGATCTATAAGGACTCTGTGATCGGGGATCGATGCGTGATTCATGCCAATACGGTTATTGGCAGTGATGGATTTGGTTTTGCAAGAAATGATGATCAGAGTTTTAAGAAAATTGCACAGCTTGGTAATGTGATTCTTGAAGAAGATGTTGATATAGGTGCGAATGTTGTCATTGATAGAGCTTCAATGGGATCTACGATTATTCGAAAGGGTGCTAAACTAGATAATCTAATTCAAGTTGCGCATAATGTTGAAATTGGAGAGCATACGGCATTGGCTGCGATGGTTGGCGTCGCTGGTAGCACCAAAATAGGTAAAGGTGTATTAGTTGGGGGACAAGCCGGATTTGCAGGTCATCAGGAAATTGCGGATGGAGTTCAAATTCAAGCACAAAGTGGCGTTACCGGAAACCATTTAACACCGAATGCAAAATTGTACGGAACTCCAGCTATTGATTACGCTACTTATATAAAAGCGTATGCGCATTTTAAAAAATTACCAGATATGGCAAAAAAATTGCGTGATTTAACAAAGGCGATAGATGAATTGAAAAACAAAGAACAATAAACCCAACAATGAAAAAGAAAACAATCACCAAGGAAGTAAGTTTGACCGGGATTGGATTGCATACTGGTGTAAATATATCTTTGTGTTTTAAGCCAGGTGAAAAAGGCATTCGTTTTAAAAGAGTAGACATTGCAGGAAGTCCGGAGTTTTTACCCGATGTTAATAAGGTAGTTGCAACTCAAAGAGGTACCACCATTAAGTCAGGCGAACACACCCTTCAGACTATAGAGCATGTTTTGTCTGCCATCATGGGCCTTGAAATCGATGATATTACGATTGAGGTCAATGGTCCAGAAATGCCCATCATGGATGGTAGTTCGATTTTATTTGTTGAGGCTTTGGAAAAAGCTGGAATAGTTGAAACTGAGGAGGAAAAAGAATACTTGGTCATCCGTGATGCCATTAAGTATTATGATGAGGAAACGGATACCGAGTTAATCGCTTTACCGAATGATCATTTTGAAGTGACGACTTTGATTGACTTTAATTCCGAAACCTTAGGAGCTCAATACGCTAAGTTGAAGAGTTTAGTGGATTATAAGTCAACGATTGCTTCAGCGAGGACTTTTGTTTTTCTTCATGAATTGAAAGCTTTGGCTAATGCTGGTTTAATTAAAGGTGGGGATTTAGAAAATGCGGTGGTGATTGCAGATCAGGATATTGACGATAAAGAGAAAAATGAATTAATGGCTCTCCTTGGTAAAGAGGAAATTGTGATTGAAAAGGGAATTGTAAATCCTTCAGATCTTCGATTTCAAAATGAACCGGCTAGACATAAACTTTTAGATGTCATTGGTGATTTGGCTCTTGTCGGAAGACCTATCAAGGGAAGGATTATTGCCAACAAGCCTGGTCATACCGCTAATGTGGCTTTCGCCAAATTGTTGAAACAAGAGTTCATCAAGCAAAGAAAGCTTAAGGGTATGCCTCATTACCCCAAAGACCATGTTCCAGTCATGGAAATAGAAAAGATAAAATCGTACTTACCTCATCGTTATCCTTTCTTGATGATCGATCGAATCATGGAATTGAGTCAAACTAAAGTAGTAGGTCTAAAAGCGGTTACTGGAAATGAGAATTTCTTTCAAGGTCATTTTCCCGGAAACCCGGTATTCCCTGGAGTCTTACAAATGGAAGCTTTAGCTCAAACTGGGGGGATATTGGCTTTAAACACTGTAGAAGAACCAAGTAAATGGGATACCTACTTTTTGAAGATGGATCAAGTAAAGTTTAAACATAAGGTTGTTCCTGGTGATACCTTAATGTTGAAGATGGAGTTATTATCTCCTATTCGTAGAGGAATTGTGCACATGCAAGGAACAGTATACGTCAATAATAAAATAGTTTCTGAAGGAGAATTAACTGCCCAAATAATTAAGAGAGAAGATGGATAAATCAGCAATGCAAAATATACATCCCGATGCAAGAATTGGGAAAAAAGTAGAGATCGGACCCTTTGTAAATATAGAGGCAGATGTCGAAATAGGAGAGGGAACATGGATTGGTCCAAATGTGACTATATTTAACGGAACTCGAATAGGAAGTAACTGTAAAATATTCCCTGGCGCTATCATTGGAGCCGTTCCTCAGGATTTGAAGTTTGAAGGGGAAAGTTCCATCTTGACTATTGGTAATAATGTAATCATTCGGGAGTATTGTACGATTAATCGTGGCACTAAAGCCAATTATACTACAGAAATAAAAGACAACTGCTTACTTATGGCTTATGTGCACGTAGCACATGATTGTTTGATCGGTGAGAAATCCATTTTAGCAAACAATGTAAACTTAGCAGGGCATATCGAAGTAGGTAAATATTGCGTTTTGGGTGGTTTGACTGCGGTTCATCAATTTGTGAAAATTGGAGACTTTTCCATGGTAGGGGGAGGATCCTTGGTAAGAAAGGATATTCCACCTTTTGTAAAAGCGGCTAGAGAGCCATTATCTTATGTTGGTGTCAATTCTATTGGTTTAAGAAGAAGAGGTTTCTCCAACAAACAGATCAATCATATTCAAGATATTTATAGGATTCTTTTTGTTAAGGGATATAATACCCGTCAGGCAAGAGAGTTGATTGAAGCGACCATTTCTGCTTCACCTGAACGAGAAAAGATTTTAAATTTTATTTCTGGTGCTGACCGTGGTATCATGAGAGGTTTTAGAACAAACTAAAATGAAAGTTGAACTTAAGAATATCTCCAAGCGGTATATACGTAGTTATATTCTTAAAAATGTCAATCTTTCGATTCCATCAGGGGCAGTTTTAGGTATTTCTGGCCCCAATGGTAGCGGTAAATCCACATTAATCAAAATCATATCTGGATATCTAGCCCAGAGTTCAGGCACTATTGACTATTCTTTAAATGATCAGCGGATCAATCCTGATTCTTTGTATAAAACGGTAAGTGTTGCTGCACCATATGTTGGAATCATTAACGAGTTCAATATTAAAGAACAACTTTCTTTTCATCAAAGCTTTAAGCCTTTTTACACTCCTATGGATATTCAAGCTTTCTTGGATGTATTGGGTGTTGATTATGATCGTGAAAAGCAAATTCAATATTATTCTTCTGGAATGCAGCATAGAGTGAAGCTCGCTTTGGCGGTGTTGTCAAAAAGTGATCTGTTGATTCTAGACGAACCCAGTTCATTTTTAGATGTCAATGCTAAGCGTTGGTTTTTTGACTTCTTAAAAAAGAGGAAATTGGATAGAACGATCATTGTTGCCTCTAATGAACAAGAGGACTTTCAATTATGCAATCAAGTAGTGAGTACGAACGACTGGAAGTAATTATAATCTTTCCTTCAGCTTCGTTATTTTTTGCCTTAATTCTAAGAGCTCGTTGATGACAGCTTCGTTCTGAATAGAAGGTTTGACGGACTTATTTCTCATTTCTTTTTTGGCTCCTTCTAAAGTGAATCCTCTTTCCTTAACTAAAGTGTAAATTCTCTCCAAAACCCTGATGTCTTTTACGGTGTATTGGCGATCCCCTTTACGGCTTTTCTTTGGTTTTAAAGATTTGAATTCCGTTTCCCAATAACGAAT
>JAHDBI010000061.1 GCA_020630475.1 Saprospiraceae bacterium | reverse complement strand
AAAACAGGGGATGTTAATGGTAGTGTTGATTTAAATCTCAATAATGATCAAACTGAATCAAGATCGATTACAGAGATTTTTGAAATTGGATTGCCAATGAAGAATGAAAGCGTGACATCTTATCCAGTCTATGCACATCAAGAAATGAGCGTACAGGGATTCCAAATGAGTAAAAATTTGAAAGAGATTCACAATGAATTCGTTTCAATTAGATCTGGACAAATCAACTTTAGTTTGTCCAACTATCACCTCAAGGATCAAAACTTGAATATAAGTTGGAGTACAAATAATGCTATGATCGTTTCATTAAATACAGTTGAACCTTTATTCTACCTGGAGTTCAAAACCAGTTGTTTACAAGAGTCTAAGTTTGAACAAAATAATTTCATGAATAATGAAATCTACTTGGAGGATAAAATTGCAAAACTGGATTTTGTATTTAACTCAACTGAAACTATCGAACATTCAGATCTAATTGGGAAAAACGAACCAAATCCATGGATTAATTCGACAAGCTTTTCTTTGAACCTTCTTGAAAGGCAAAGTGTGCAATTAGATATTTATGATATACAAGGAAGAAAAGTATATACTAAGATTAAACACCTTAACCCTGGTGAATTTCTCTGGACTGTTAATCGAAATGAATTGACAGGTACTGGTTTATATCATTACTATTTTACTATTGGAGATATCCGTATATCAGACAAAATGATTCTGATCAAATAATAGAACAGAGTAAAAAGGCAGTTTCCATTTGAAACGGCCTTTTATTTTATTTTTTAACCTTTCCTATTCGTTCCACTAATACATATTATATATTTTTGTAATATGATTTTGAATGATTCCACAGCTTTGCACATTCGCTTGAAGAAGCAGTTTCTAGAAGATTATATCCGTAAAGAAATTCAGGAAAGTCTAAAAGAATCAATCGATTATAATGGATTCGAAATAAATATCCAATTAGAAGATGATTTAGCGTTAAAATTAGATACTCAAAAAACGCTTTCAAGACTTCCTTTATTTATAAAATTGGAAAAGCCTGAAGGACTTTTTACCGTCGAAATAGACGCACGAATTCTCGTGGATGTTCAAACTAAATTCAACATAGATCAAGACTTTACATTAACGACTCAAACGGAGATCATTGACCATGAATGGGTAAAAGAACCAGAAGCAAAATTAGGTGTATTTAATTTTTCTGTGGTTTCCTTGGCTAATTTTGTATTGGATAGATTGAAAGAAAAGTTTACAAACAGTTTTGATGAATCCGTAAATAATAAGTTTTCATTGCCACAACTCATTGCAAATCAATTTAATTACTATAAGGAATTCGATATCCCAAATACTCTTTTAATGGTTAAGCCATGTCCCAATAGTATCCAGCTTTTGGAAATCACGGATCATCAAGATGTTTTGGAATGTCGTGGATATTTAAATGGTCATCCTATCATTACTTCAAAAGAGTTTAAGCCAGAGGACAACAATACCATTACATTTCAAAAGCTATCAGAAGTTGAATCCAATTTTCAAGTAATTCGAGGTGCTTTTTCTTATAACGATTTAACGTCCATTATTTTGCCGCACATTAAGACTTTAGAAATTGCCGGTAAGGAAATAGAAATTGATAGTCTTCAGATAGAGTATAACGATAAACTCAACATTGATCTAAATTTAGTGAATCCATTTGCTGCTCTTATAAAGGTGAATCTTAGTTTGGATTATAATCCAGATCGTGGTTTAGAATTGAAAGATGCCCATATCGATGTTCAAGCTAAAAATATCTTCCACAAATTAGGTGCACCAGTCATTAGTAAAGTCATTGAATCAAGATTAGAGGATTATTTTCCATTTGATATTCAAACAAGCCTTCAGAAATTTTATGCGAGCGCCAAAAGCAATATTCCTCAAAATGACAAAGTAAGCTTAAACGTCAAAGAAGGACAAGTGAAACTAACGAATGTGGATTTCAAAAAAGAGGGAATATTTGTAAGACTAAAAATAGATCAACTAAGCGTTCATGTGGCTCAAAAATAAATTGTCATCGAGTAATTAAACTCGCCGATATAGTTATATTTCAGCTATGAAAAGGTATCAAGGATAAAAATGGTTTAAACCATTTATATCCCCTAAAATTTTTCCAATTGAAATTCAAACATTCTCCTCACTATGAATTATGCAGTTTCTGCTGGACATGAATTAACACTCTTTGCCGCTGAAGAAATTCTGAAGACTGGTGGTAATGGAGTAGACGCTGCAATAGCCGCTTATTGGATGTCTTTCTTGAGCGAGCCATGTATGGCATCAGCAGGTGCTGGAGGTTTTGCTGTAATTGGTGCTGACAATCAAGCGACTAAAATGATCGACTTTTTTTGTCAAACACCACAAGTTAAAAAGCCAGCAGATCAATATCATTTTTATCCTGTAACAATTGATTTTGGACCTTCCACTGAAGATTTTTATATAGGTAGAGGTTCATCTGGAGTGCCCGGGGCGATTGCAGGTATTTATAAAATGCATGAAGCTTATGCTACGATGCCAATGAAGGATTTGGCTTCTATTGCCATGACTAAAGCAAAAGAAGGAATCGCCTTAAATACCTTTCAACATTATGATATTAATCTGCTATCCGAAATCTTTTTACAGGATCCTAAGGGAAGATCTTTGTTTTTTGATGGCGATCAAGTAAAGCAAAAAGGTTCAATCATAAAAATGTTGGGCTACGCGGATTTTTTGGAAACCTTGGTCATCGAAGGACCTGATTTATTCTACAAAGGTGAAATCGCTCAGTCGATTACATCGGGATACAATCATTCTGGGTCTTCTTTGAGTATGGTGGATTTTGAAAAATATGAGGCGCGTATTGTTGATGTTTTGAGTATTCCATTCAAGTCATTTCAATTAGAAATGGCGAGTGGACCTTCTGTGGGAGGATATATTTTAAGTGCTTACCTGTCATTTTTTGAAGGATTATCGCGAAATCTTAATCTGGGTTCTCAAGATCATTTTCTAGCACTTCAAAAAGTTAATGGTAAACTACACCTTCTGAAAAATGATATTCCAAGATTAATTCAAACCTTAAAAGAGGAATTAAACATTGAATTACCACAAGTGGATTTGAATATCAATACCCGAGGCACATCACATTTTAATGTGTTGGATAAGGATGGAATGGCCGTTGCATTAACGACATCGATAGGTGAGGGTAATGGCTACTTTATCGAAGGAACGGATATGCAAATGAATAACATGTTGGGTGAAGGGGCTTTACTTCCCAATGGATATCACAGTTGGATTCCTAATCAAAGGTTACGATCTATGATGACGCCTACCATCATTCGCGAAAGCGGAAAAATAAAGATGATTACAGGGACTGGAGGTGCTGGCAGGATACCATTCGTTTTAGCACAATCCATAATTAATGCATTACATTTTGATTTGCCTATTGAAGACGCAGTAAACTTTCCAAAACTATATTTCGATGGGGAAACGATCAATGTTGAAGAGGGTTTTGATTTTCCTTATCTTGAAAACACTAAAGTGTGGCCACAAGGCTCCTTGTATTTTGGCGGAACCCATAGCATTCTTGTTCACAACAATCATTTATCTGCTGTAGGTGATAAACGGCGATATGGTGTGGCTTCCGCCAATAATTAAGCTTCTCCTTGACGACCTGTCTTTTACAGATTAAGTGTTTTTTTGTTTTTCACTCAAATGTTCATTTAACCATTGCACGCAATCTTCAAAGTTTTCAAATAGATGTTCAGCTTCAACCAAATCAGGAACCATGTGGAAAGTTTCTAACATGCTTTTTGGCTGACCGTATAAACCAACCATTAGTACTTCGATGCCGCGCTGTTCTAAATCGATAAATGCATCTTCCAAAGCATAAAGACCGGATTGATCTATATATGGAACCCTATTCATCCGAACAATTAAATATTGAGCTTCCTTAGGTACCTGTGCTACCAAGTCTTGAAATTCACTGGTGTAACCAAAAAACAATGGACCGTTGAGATGTTTTATAAATACATCATTTTTGTAATTATCTGGAAGAATGAGTTCGTCCGTCCATAAATCTTCATCTTCAGTTTGTGATTTTAAAGCCCTGATTTTAGATTCATCCGTAGTATTGTCTGCCATTCTTTTCATGAAAATAAATGTCGAAATGACCATACCTAATATGACGGCAAAAACTAAATTCCAAAAAACGGAAAGCAACATCACTACAAACAAAACAAACATTTCCGATCTGGGCATGGAATTAAGCGCTCGTAATCCTTTATAATCCATTACACCTATCCCAACTGTAATTAAAATACCGGCTAAAACGGCAGCGGGTATTTGCGAAGCTACTGGCCCTAAAACGATTAATATAAAGAGCAATAATACCCCAGCTATCATCCCGGATAATTTCGTTTTACCTCCTGAATGAATATTTACAACAGTTCGAATGGTAGCGCCTGCACCCGGGATTCCCCCAAACAAAGCAGCTATGCTATTTCCGATACCTTGGCCTAACAACTCTTTGTTGGGCTTGTGTTTTGTCTTAGTAAGGTTATCAGCCACTAAAGACGTTAATAAAGAATCAATCGCACCTAGCAATGCCAAAGTGAAGGCAGTGACGATATATGGAGAAATAGATGTAAAGGAAAATCCTGTAAATATTCCAAAATTCGGCATGGGAAATCCAGAAGGTATTTCAGGAATTGGTCTATAGTTGAGTAGGCCACGCATCTGTAAAATATACGCACCACCAGAGACCAGAAGTAAAGCGACTAGGGTGCTTGGTATGGCGGTTGTAATTCGCTTAAATCCGTAAATAATAAGGATGGTTAACAATGCCAGAATTAGTTCGATAGTATTGATGTTTCGAAAAGCTCGAATCATGGTCTTGAATGCACCAGTTACGCCGGAAGCGTAATCTTTTGTCAAGGTCACGGCCTCTTCACTGATCTTTGAAGGCTTTATTTCTTTTCCCCTTTTAATCGTCTCTTCAAACACTTCAATATTTAAAACACCGCTATCCGTTTCTTCCTTTAAAATTTTAATTAATGCTACCTCTTTAGCTTGGGGAATAAATTCTTCTACTAGGGCTTTATCCTCATGCGGGTAATAACCAAGCATGGGTTGGATCTGCGTAATGAGTATGATCACACCAATAGCCGTCATGAATCCAGAGACCACCGGATATGGCATATATCTAATGTATTTGCCTAAGCCAAAAAGACCAAAGGCCATCAACATAATACCGGCCAGCATAAATACACTGAGAATCGTAGGTGTGGCATCTAAAAGATTTCCATTGTAATCCTGTACTATGGAGGCGATGACCACCATACTTACTGCTGTCATGGGCGCAGTCGGCCCAGAAATCTGAGTGTCTGTACCTCCAAATAAAGCCGCAAAAAAAGCTAAGAAAATCGCTCCATACAAGCCAGCTTCTGGCCCCATACCCGAACTTAAACCAAAGGCTAGTGCCAATGGTAATGCAACGATACCAGCGGTTAACCCTCCAAAAAAATCTCCTTTGATATTACTGAATAGACCTTTCTTATTCATAAACGTTGAATTTAATCAAGATTGAGATGCTAAAAATACTGCACACGATGGAGCCTGTACATAATTTACGAGATGTTTTCAGAAATAACTTGAACTTCGACTAAAAATGAAACGCGCTTATCAAGACTAAAATAGATCAGTCAAAGAAATTCACAAAGTCTGGTCAACAATCAAATATGTCTAATTCGGCTTACGCCAAAAACTTATCCCATCATTGAAAACATTCCTAAGAAGACTACAGCTCCTGCAACAAATCCTATCGCTGCTAACCAAGTGATCTTCTTTAGGTACCAGATAAAATCAATCTTTTCCATTCCCATTGCCGCAACACCAGCAGCAGATCCGATGATTAACATACTTCCACCTGTTCCTGCCGAATAAGCAATGAAATGCCATAATTTAGAATCCACAGCTGCTTCGTACATACCCATACTTGCCGCTACTAGAGGTACATTATCTATGATTGCCGAACCAACACCAAGAAGCATTACGACAATATCTTGGTTAGGAATAAAAGAATCTAAGCCTCTGGCAGCATATCGCAATGCACCGTCCGTGCCTATGGTAACACTTTCTATGGCTGCAACAGCCATTAAAATTCCTAAGAAGAATAGAATACTAGACATCTCAATTCGCGAAAGCGCCATGTGAGCCGAATACAAATGTTTCCGCTCATCATTGAAGTCTTCTTCTGGGTGGATGTACTCAGAAAATAACCATACAACACCTAAACTCAGCATCATTCCAATGTATGGCGGCAGGTGTGTGATTGTCTTAAAAAATGGAACAAACACGATCATCCCTAATCCCAAAAACAACATGAATCGACTGGACAATAGTTTTTCCGCCTTGGTGTCTTCGTCCGTATTTACCTGAATTTCTCCTTGGAACGGCTTTAAGAATGACGCAACGAAAGTAGGTACTATAAAGCATACAATCGATGGAATGATTAACCATTGCACTAGTCCCATAGTTGTCACTTTCTTACCTATCCATAACATGGTCGTTGTCACGTCTCCAATTGGTGACCAAGCACCACCCGCATTGGCGGCAATCACCACAAGTGAAGCAAACCAAATTCTATCTGTTTTATTTGGAATGATCTTTCTCAATAAGGTAACCAGCACGATAGTGGCCGTTAAATTGTCTATAATCGCTGAAAGGATAAAGGATAATATACCGATGATCCAAAGTAATTTTTTCTTGCTTTTCGTTTTTACATAACTCTTGAGGATCTCAAATCCCCTGTGCAAATCAATGATCTCTACTATAGTCATCGCACCGATTAAAAAGACTAGGATTTCTGAGGTCTTTCCTAAGTGATGCAGTAAACAATTCACAAACCCATCTTCTGCATCTGCAGAGTGCGCACCTGAAAAACTAAAAATGTGATCATGTGTATCTATAACAGATAATAATCCTTTATGAAATCCAATAGCTACTAAAGCCCAACATAAGGCTCCCATGATTAAGGCTGGTACGGTTTTGTCAAGCTTTAAAGGATGCTCTAAAACAATGGCTAAATAACCAATAACAAAAACGACTAATATGGCTGCGAACATGATCTGATATTAATTAGAGTGTGTGATTATCGTATATAAAAGGATGATTATATCAATCCTTTATTCATAACTCCGCAAAGTTAGAATTTTATTTAATCGCTCAAAATTATGTGCTTCCTTTTAAAGCTTTATAATATGGGGCTTAAGAGTGTATGTTTTCAATCAAATTACTCGTAACTTCGCCCTTCGAATGGCAAAAATAGGAGATATAGATTTAGGAGATTTTCCGCTTTTATTAGCACCTATGGAAGATGTCAGTGATCCGCCTTTTAGGGCTTTATGTAAGGCCCAAGGCTGTGATATGATGTACACGGAATTCATTTCCGTAGAAGGTTTGATTCGTGATGCGACCAAAAGTGTTCAAAAACTGGACATTTATCCTGAGGAGCGACCAATAGGTATACAAATATTTGGTGCTGAGATAGATTCTATGCGTCGTGCTGCAGAAATAGTCGAGGAAGCTCAGCCAGAAGTATTAGATATCAATTACGGTTGTCCAGTAAAAAAGGTCGTCTGTAAAATGGCCGGTGCTGGTATTCTTCAGGATATTGACCGGATGGTCAAGTTGACGGACGAAATTGTCAAAGCGACAAAGTTGCCCGTCACCGTAAAAACTCGTTTAGGCTGGGATGATAAGACCATTAAAATCCAAGAAGTGGCAGAAAGACTGCAAGACGTGGGAATCAGAGCCTTATCGATCCATGGAAGGACGAGAAAGCAGATGTATAAAGGGGAAGCAGACTGGACTGAAATAGGTAAGATCAAAGAAAATCCAAGAATTCATATTCCGATCATTGGAAATGGTGACATCAATTCACCTCAGAAGGCGGTCGAATATAAGAATAGGTACGGTGTGGATGGGGTAATGATTGGGAGAGCATCTATTGGAAATCCATGGATATTTAGAGAAATAAAACATTATGTAGAAACAGGAGAAATTCTTCCTCCACCTACGATTCATGAGAGAGTGGCTGCTGCCAAACAACACCTGAAACATTCTATTGAATGGAAAGGCGTGAAGTTAGGCATCCTAGAAATGAGAAGACATTACACTAATTATTTCAGGGCCTATCCAGGCATCAAACCATACAGAGCCGAATTAGTGACGCACCATGACCCAGACGCACTATTTCAAATTCTCGATACTATTGAGGAGAGGTATGCTAATTATGTGCAGGTCTAATGTTTTTTACCATAAGACCATATGAACGAAAGATTTTTGAGCTCATACGAGATACTGCTCAAGAATTGGAATATCCAGTATACGCAGTGGGTGGATACGTTAGAGACAGATTATTAGGTCGAGACTCTAAGGATTTAGATATTGTTTGTGTGGGTAATGGAATTAAATTGGCTCAGCAATTAGCCACCAAACTAAGGCCTATCCCAAGACTTGTTGTTTACAAGAGATTTGGTACTGCAATGATTCGTCACAATGGATTAGAGATCGAGTTTGTAGGTGCTAGAAAAGAATCTTATCGAAGTGATTCAAGAAAACCATCTGTAGAAGAAGGAACTTTAGAAGATGATCAAAATCGTCGAGATTTCACGATCAATGCTTTGGCCGTGAGCCTGAATATTGAAAATTATGGAGAAATCATAGACCCATTCGGTGGGCTTTACCACTTGGAAACAAAGACCATAAAAACTCCTTTGGATCCAGGACGTACATTTTCTGATGATCCTTTAAGAATGCTCCGAGCGATAAGATTTGCCAACCAATTAGACTTTATCATAGAGCCTAATACGTACGAGGCATTATCCGTATTTAAAAACAGAATGGACATCATTTCTATGGAGCGAATCACGGGAGAAATGATGAAAATCATGGCTACTCCCAAACCTTCCATTGGGTTTAAGTTGCTATTTGATACCGGAATATTAAACACGTTCTTTCCTGAACTGGTGCGTCTTCAGGGTGTGGAAGTGAGAGATGGAATAGGGCATAAAGATAACTTCTATCACACTTTAGAGGTGTTGGATAATGTTTGTGCAGTTTCTGATAATATTTGGTTGCGATGGGCGGCTTTGCTGCATGATATAGCCAAACCACCAACGAAAAGATTTAATCAAAAATCTGGCTGGACTTTTCACGGTCACGAGGCGCTTGGAGGAATTATGGTGCCCAAAATATTCAAAAGGCTTAAACTTCCGTTGGATCATAAAATGAAATATGTGCAGAAGCTGGTAAGGCTTCATTTGCGTCCAATAAGTTTGACCAAAGAGAATATCACAGATTCGGCCATAAGAAGATTGCTTTTTGATGCCGGCGAAGATTTGGAAGATTTGATGACCTTGTGTAAAGCAGATATTACCTCTAAAAATTACGAGAAGAAACAACGATACATTCGGAATTTTGAATTGGTGCATCAAAAATTAGAGGAACTAGAAGAGAAAGATAGAATTAGAAATTGGCAGCCTCCGATCACTGGTGAAATCATTATGAATACCTTTAAGATTCCACCGGGAAGAGCTGTAGGAGTACTCAAAACCGCTATTCGAGAGGCCATTTTGGATGGTGTGATTCCCAATAATTATGATGAGGCTTTTGCATTCCTTGTCAAAAAAGCGGCTGAAATGGGATATGAAGTGTAACTTCATAATAACCAATAAGTGATACGTGAGGCCTTACTTTTTTTTCTTAATTATTCTATCCTTTCTTTCTTGTAATGACGAACCTACCCAAGATGTACAAATTAATATAATTCCAGTTCCCGCTGAACTTGCCATAAGTAAAGGTCATTTTAAACTTAATGGTTTCAAAACTTTTTATATCGATGAATCCTTTAACGAATTAAAATTTGTTTTTAATCAGCTCGCTAACTTTCGCGAAAGCGAATCTAAAAATGGTGCAGATCTAAAATTGCATTTTGATAAATCTTTAGCTGCTGAAGCTTATTCCATAAAGATCGAAGAGGATGAAATGAACATTCGCGCAAGCGATTCAAAAGGAATGTTTTATGGTCTAATGACTTTCCGCCAATTAGTAGATCAACATCCTTTAAAAATTCCTTGCCTTGAAATAAAGGATCAAGCTCATTTTAAGTATAGAGGAATGCACCTTGATGTGGCACGTCATTTTTATCCAGTCGACTTTGTCAAACAGTACATTGATTTGCTCGCTTACTACAAATTCAATTACTTTCATTGGCATCTTACCGAAGATCAAGGGTGGAGAATTGAAATCAAAAAATATCCTAAACTTCAAGAAGTCGCCGCTTATCGTGAGGAGACTTTAATCGGCCATTATACAGATCAGCCACATCAATTTGACGGAAAAAAATATGGTGGTTATTATACACAAGAGGAGATCAAAGAGGTCGTGGCTTACGCCGAAAGTAGACAGATTACCGTGATTCCAGAGATTGAAATGCCCGGTCATAGTTTAGCTGCACTTTCCGCATATCCAGAACTAGCTTGTTCACGAGGTCCATTTAAAGCAGCTACAAAATGGGGGGTGTTTGAACATGTTTATTGTCCGACCGAAACCACTTTTCAATTTCTTGAAGATGTCATTGATGAAGTAATAGCGTTATTTCCTGGACCTTACATTCATATCGGTGGTGATGAATGCCCCAAGACAAGTTGGAAGGAAAGTGATTTTTGCCAACAATTAATCAAGCATAAAAATCTTAAAGACGAACATGGTCTTCAGAGTTATTTTATCCAGCGTATGGAGAAGTATATTAATAGCAAAGGGAAAAGCATTATTGGTTGGGATGAGATTTTAGAAGGTGGGCTTGCGCCAAATGCAACAGTAATGTCTTGGAGAGGAGTCGAAGGAGGAATAGAAGCGGCAAATGCAAAACATGATGTGATCATGACTCCTACCAGTCATTGTTATTTTGATTATTATCAATCAACATCTCAAAAAGAACCCTTGGCTATTGGAGGGTATTTGCCCTTAGAAAAAGTTTATCGTTTTGATCCGATTCCAGCTGAACTAGATGAAGAAGCGAGAGAATATATTTTGGGTGCACAAGGAAATGTTTGGACAGAATATATGCCCAGTCAAGAACAAGTGATATATATGGCCTTTCCCAGAGCAATGGCTTTGTCCGAGGTTTTATGGTCATATCCTAGTGAACGAGATTATGGGGATTTTGTGGCTAGGGTAGAATCGCAAATCAATCAATGGGATGCGAAAGGAGTAAAAATGGCGAATCATTTGTATGAGATAAAACTAGAAATGGAAAGCATCGGTGGTGGTGTTGTACGAGTCAAATCAAAACCTTTGCCTGTGGGTTGCGCATTAGCCATGCAAGACAGTCTTGGGAATTATAGAAAAGATGGGGTGTTTAATATGACTGGCCCTAGTACATTTAGGGTCATGCAAGGAAATGAATTTAAAGGAGAGGAGTTGCGTTTAAATCCATCTGCGCATTTGGCGTTCGGTTCTAAAGTCAGTTTAAAATACCCTCCGCATTCCAAATATGAGGGATTCGGTGCGACTAGTTTAGTGAATGGTATTTCGGCGAATCCAAAGGCCTATTCTGGAAATGAATGGTTAGGCTTCGATGGAAAGGATATGGTCTTGTCTATTGATTTAGGATCAGTAAAAGAACTTTCATATGGTTCTATAGAATTTTTTAATTCACCTGATTCTTGGATTTATCCACCTACTGAAGTGATGGTAGAGGCAGCGGCAGATGAAGAAAATTATTTTCCCATTCTACAGAAGAAAGTCAAAGAGTCAAGCAATAAACACATGGTGGTAGAGCTCCCACTTCGGACCTTCGAAGCTCGTTATCTAAGAGTCCGTGCTAGGAATCATGGCATGATAAAATCAGGTCAAGGTGAAGGCAATCCTGCTTGGTTGTTTGTGGGGGAGGTGGTGCTGTAAATTAATAATCATCGTGGCAACCTTCGCCTTCTTCTCCGATTAAATATTTAAATCCAAGTGTTCCCCACGTATTGTATTTTCCTTGTTCACCCTTGATCATCGGACTTCGAGTATTGACCGAAAAATTAAATTCTAGTTTTTTAATGAACTGTAGTTTAGCACCTACATATCCCTCAAGCATATATTTTTTAGTGTCAGCCCAGGCATATTCTTCCAGCCTATTCCAACCAAACATTCCATGATAATGCACATTATAGAATACTGCTCTTATAACACCTCCACAAACAAGTGAAAAAGACATGTCTTCATTACTTATAGATACTAAACCTGGATTGTTAGTATCCGTGTAAGATAAGTTATCAATGAATCGATTCGTATTCATCACCTTTCCAAAATCAAATCCTATACCTACATCTGTATAATAGCCCAAGTTAATTTCTGGTCTAACTTGCAACATCACTTTTTTAATAGGTCTCCAAAGGACAGTTTCCATCGAAAGAGAATACATGAACAAAGGCACCATGGTATGATTAAGTTGGCCAGTAGGATAGGGTGCTTGATCATTCTTTTTCCATAAGTTTCCATTCGGCCTTCTAGCACCAAAAAGATTTTCTACACCTCTAGTCAATCCAAGGCTCGTAAATCCAAAACTAAACGAACTTGTAAAAGCATAATCGATTGCAGTTCGGGTATGCGCAAAAACTTTATCGGCTTCAATACGCCTAGAACTCCTGAATCCGGTAAATGACGAAAAGGGTAGGTCTTGTTGGAGCTGATATCCGTTTGCTGTAGTATCAATAAATAATTGAGTTTCATCAGAAATGAATCTTGGGCTGAAGCCATTGATGGTCATTACAAAGTTGTGGGATTTCTCTTCATGCCAAAAGCTGAAAAGATTGATCAAAGGGTCGATCAACCAACCATCTAGTTTTTGTCGCACATAGGGTAAGCCGAGATATGGATGGTTCGCTAATTCACCATAAATCCCTAATCTCAATCCCGCAGTATAATTATAGGCCTCCTCTGGATCATCGTGCACAAAGTCGGCTAGAAAGTCTTGGTCCATGGAGAATTCGTAAGCCGTTATCGGTTCTTCGTCCTGTGCTTGACAAGGAGTAATACATATATAAAGGCTTAAAAGTAAAAAGAGTCGCAGTGTCCAATTCATGGTTTAAATCTAGTGACATTATTGGATTGTATTGGCTTTCGCCGAAAGACAATAGTTTACAATACGTAAAAATATTAAAAATGACGTTTATTCATATTTTCAATAACATAAACTCTGACAAGGTAACTTTGGGATATCATTAAACAAATACATTATGAAAAATTTAATTATTCTAATTGGTCTACTAAGCTTTTCAATCAGCACTAATGCCCAGATAACAACTAAATCTCTAGGCACTGTTCCTTTAGCATTTGAACAAAATGTGATGACATTCATTGATGGGAAACAATGTGATCATAAGTTGAACATTGACCGCACAGATTCTTCGATACCAGAATTAGAATCTAATGAGCCGCGAAAATCAAAAAAGTGGTGCCTTGGATCAAAGGTGAAGGGTGGGATGCGAACAGTTACCAATATATCGAAACTTGCCGTCGGAGCTCCTTTTCTAATAATATATGGTGGTTATTTGATATCTAAAAAGATGAATGATACCTAGTTCACTTTGTCAAATTAAAAGAGAGATATCGAATAAATTTTGAAATAAAAATCTAAAATAGAATGGTTAAAAAACTAAATAAAATGAAAAAAGTAATCATCATCACTATGTTAATCATTGGGAATTTAACCCTAACCGGACAATCGGTAGGCGTAAGTCATGTCCACTTAAAAAATGCACTAGAATCAGATAAGAAAGTGAATGTATATGAATGGAGTAATGCGAGGAATATTAATATAAATTTTAATGTTTACTCTGAACTTGAAAGAAATTTTCCTCAAGAAAAAAAGAAAAATCAACTAGAAGTTGCTGGCGAATTTTTAGCAAAAACAACCTTTAATGTGATCTGTGGCTTATTGGGGACTTATTTGTTTTTATGGTTAGTCTTTAACGGCTAAAGACTTTTTAACGGATCTGCTAATTACCCTATTCTAAAACAAAATCTTTGAATTTATTCATCAAACTTCTTATGACTCAAAAACCATTCGTACAATTCAGGATTATCATAGGTTTCAGTCCAACTATCGTGGCCGGCCATTGGATAAATAGTTAGCTTAGCTTCACTTCCGGCTAACTTTAATCTTTGCACAATGAGGACAGTTTGTTTGAGTGGGACTACCTGATCCATGGCCCCATGAAAGGCCCAAACGGGTAAATGAGTAATATAATTGGGAGCGTCCCATGCATTGGTGTTATCACCACCACATATAGGAGCAATCGCGGCAAATTTATTGGGATACTTAATCGCAAGATCCCATGTACCGTAACCACCCATACTTAAGCCTGTCAAGTAAATCCGATTTTCATCAACCGGATGTTCCTTAATGATTTCATTGATTAATTCATTAAGCGCAGTAGGGTCCCACCTTTGATTCAAGGGACATTGTGGACTTAATGTTATAAAAGGAAAACTTTGACCCGAAGCTATGATTTTTGGAGGGCCATGTGTTTTTAATAAGTCATAGTTTTCCCCTCTTTCTCCAGCACCATGGAGAAAGATCATTAAAGGCCATTTGCCGTTGATTGCGGTTTCATTAGATTCTGGAAGATGGAGTAAATAAGGATAATCAACATCAATTTTTATTGACGCCTGTTTCGTAAATCGTTTTTCCAGTTGTTGGCTGTAGGCAAATACGGAAAGTATTATGCCAATGAAGCTAAGTTTCCATTTCATTTCAGATAAATATATTTTGATGCTGAACTGCGTTTTTATCCGATGATCCGGATATTAAATTCATTTCTAATCTTATATAATGGTTCATTAAGATATGCCTTGTAATTATAAAACGGCCAAGGTTTTACCATTTTTTTAGCTCGAATTATGGTTTTAGGTACAGCTATGAACAATCTAAATAAATTTTTCATGACGTGACCAAAACTGAATTTCCTAGCCAATTGAAACGCTTCGGCATCATTATAAGCTTTTATTATTTGTCCAAAACTCAGGGTAGTTCCAAAGGTGGTCCAAAGCTTTACTACTCCTTCTCCATACAAACTTGTATTACATCCAAACACGACATGAGCAATATCATGACATTCCAAAAAATCAGCACCTTCCTTGGATAAAGTTTTCTTTGTGAAATATTTCATATTTGTTCTCTGAAATAATTCTAGACCTTCTTGTAGCGTTAAGCTAGTGTCCATGGTCAGCGAGATATTTTTTAAGAGATTCCGGATCTTGAGTTCCAATTAAATATTTCTTCCCATCTTTTAATTCTATGGCCAAACCTTTGGAACCTCTAATATTATATACCGTACCATATTTAGTGAATAAACGAATTCCCCAACCACCTACAAATCCATAGTCGATCACTTGGGCTGAGGCGACATCCTTCCATTTGGTTCGTTTTGATTTGAAAGGAACAAGTTTCATTCTTATCTCGTCTCTGGTGATTTCTGTCCTAAGGTGCATGATTTTGAATAAAAGGAAGATCAGTAAGGACAAAATCAAGTACACCCACAGACCTGCATCTAAAGTCCAAACTCTTCCAGCAATCTCATTTCCAGATAGATTGCTGATGATACCCACAAAAGGAATAATGAGACAACCAATGAGGATAATCCATAACCACCATTGGTTAAAATACTGTACTTCTTTAAACTTAGTTGGCATGTATACTTTTCATCAATTTAAAGTATATCCTTGTGAAACGCAAGCAAGCAATAAAAGATGGGCCATTAAAAGAAATAACATATTGAATATAATTCTAATATGAAAGGTCTTAATATTTTTCAAAACTAATTCCTTCGCAATGTTCATCGATGACACCATCGATTTTTCTTGTGATGCTGGCTTCAATCTTGTTGCTGTTTAGAGTTCCTGTAACCAACACTTCATAATCCTTACCATTGGAGGAAGTCCATTCGCTTTGGGCCTCGAAATCGCAATTGATAATAATATGACTAAAGTCATTTTGAATGCCAAAATTGGCGTAAGTAAATAAAACACCATTAGGCGAATCAGCAAATTCAAAACCTTGGAAATTTACAGACGAACTATCACAAACAACATCACCTCTCCATTTAGAAATGAAATCATTGGGCGAGCAGTT
Organism: Saprospiraceae bacterium; assembly: GCA_020630475.1. Taxonomy (GTDB): domain Bacteria; phylum Bacteroidota; class Bacteroidia; order Chitinophagales; family Saprospiraceae; genus JAHDCZ01. The sequence goes on along the minus strand of JAHDBI010000061.1, from coordinate 6,037 downwards.
AGTATTCGTTGACGAGTCATCGCTACAAGCCAATAAACAGCTTATAAATGTCAGGAGAAGGATATTTTTCATACGATATTATTTAATAGCTTCATATTCGCTTATAATACTAAACAAAAAATCTATGTTCTGGAACAAGAAACCAAAATTTAAGGCTTTTCAAGTGACTGATGATAATTTTAATGATACAGTGACGAATGCAAAAATGCCCGTATTATTAGATTTTTATGCTGATTGGTGCGGTCCATGTAAAATTATTGGACCAATCATTGACGAACTGGCGGAAGAATATGAGGGTAGAGCTTTAGTGGCAAAAATAAATACCGAAACGAATCCTCAATTGAGTCAACATTTCAAAATCAAATCTATTCCGACCATTATGTTTGTGCACAAAGGGAAATTGGTAGAAAGGTTTCAAGGGATTGTCCCAAAACCAAATCTTCAAGAAATACTGGACGAATATATCGCTGCTAGTGATGAAGAGGAGTAATCTATTTATAGCCTAAAGCATATATCAACGTATCAATTTCAAACTCTTCTCTAAATGGACTTTTAATTTCAATGGCTCGATTGAATTTCATTTCGTGAAATCGATTGAGAAACATTGCAAAGGCTCTTCCGGATAAATGCCGTTTTTTATATGCTTCATAAAAAATTGGAAAATGTTTTTCACGGGTTTCTAAATCCGGGGCATGATGTATGACGGTCACTGGGCATTGAAATGCTTTAGCCTTGTGCATACTTGTGGTAGGATGCCCATGAGTGGCTAAGTATATTTCTATTTTTTTTAAATTCTCTTTATCGGCTTTGATCAATTTTTCTGTAGTCTTTTTATGCTCCTCAGAATTATATCCAAACTGTTGTAGAATTTTTTGTTCGTCGCGTCTTGTCTTTTGATCTCGCTCATATATGTTGACCAGGTACTCTGATTGTAACTCATCATTCGTCAAGGCATTTATTTCATGAGTCCATTGTTCAATATCGGATGAACTTGAATCTGGCGCTTTTTCAGTTTTGCAACTAATCAAACTTATTACGGCTAAGAATATAATTTGTAACCTCATAAAACTCATCATACTTGGATATTACATATTAACATAATTTGTAATATATTTAATTAAGTTTGTATTTACAAATCTTATCTTATTATGGATATCGTTGGCATTTTAAAAAATTGGGTACCCACTTTTTTTACGGTTTTATTTGTTGTGGTGTGTTACATGCTTGTTAAATTCTTCTTTGATAGACAAAATAAGGCCACTCAAAGTTCTGTGATTCGAACCATTTCTCTCTTTTCAATAGCCTTAATTGGTTTCATCTTTGTGATACTTTCTGTTCCAATGGATGAGAGTATCAAGGGACAAATCACCAATCTATTTGGAATCGTTATCTCCGCTGGATTGGCTTTAAGTAGTGCCACTTTTATTGGAAATGGATTAGCTGGAGTCATGCTTAGAGCAGTCAATTCTTATAAGGCTGGTGACTTCATTCAAGTTGGAGAGGTAATGGGGCGAGTATCTGAAAAAGGATTGTTTCATACAGAGATTCAAACGGAGAATCGAGATTTGGTGACCTTGCCAAATTTACATTTAGCGACAAATCCAGTAAGGGTCATTAGGGCATCAGGTACTTTTGTAAATGCGACCTGCTCATTGGGATATGACGTCAATCAAAATATAATAAAAGAAGCTTTGATTAAGGCTGCAGAAAGTATTGGGCTGGAAGATTCATTTGTCCATATTACAGAGTTAGGAGATTTCTCAGTTGTTTATAAAGTCTACGGATTGTTAAAAGATGCCAAAACAATCATTAGCGCTAGATCCAGATTACATAGTGCTATGTTGGATCATTTACATGCAGCAAATATTGAAATTGTTTCTCCCAATTTCATGAATCAAAGACAAGTAGGGGACACGATCTTTATTCCTAAAAAGGTAAGAAAACAAGATGAAGTGACTGAACCAGAAAAGGTGGAAGAATTGATTTTTGATAAAGCAGAGGAAGCGGAAACAATTGAAAAGAAATCGGAAGACATTGAAAAGATAAACGAACAACTTAAAGAAATGAAAGTGCTCCTTGCTAAGGAATCTGACGATGTAAAAAAGGCTTCATTAGAAGACAAATTAAAACGTCTTGAAGAAATCAAAACTAAAATGCAAGCTCGACTCGATTCTAAATTACAGGATCAAGGAAATCTCTAATCAACGATATCCCACAGGTGTTTTTCGATGTTTAGTTAATTGCTCATATTGATAAGCGATTTGTATTAACTTCTTTTCTTCATATGGCCTTGCTATAAAAGTTAAATTGATAGGTTCTCCATTTTCTTTATATCCCATCGGTACGGTCAGGCAAGGATATTTGGCAGCGGCAGCGTATGAGGCGTGGTAATTATTCACCGACATCATCGCATCGGCATTTTCATTATCTAATATTTCTTCGAAAAAATTTCGAGCGATCATTTCTAAATTTTCGATGATGGTATCAAGCTCTTGAGTAGACGTTGAGTCCATAAGAATGTCCTCAAAAATTTCTTGTTTATAAGGAGCTCTTTGTCTCATATCATGTTGGTTATAGGCAATGATATCCGAGAGGTTTTTTACTAGAACATCTTTCCCAGCGTTTTCCTTGAGATACCTAGGTATATCATACTTCATATCAATGTTCAGTATGCTTAAAAAGTTTGGTAGTTTTGGAAAATCGGATTCGTTTAAAATTATTGCTTCTATTCCGGCATTTTTAAGGTCATTGACGGCTTGAGCATAATTAGGAACTTCTTCAATCAGACCATTCAAAGCTGCTAATCGAAGGTCTGCTAGTCGACCAAATTCATATCCTTCAAGGTAATTGGGTATTGATTCTTGTTTCAAGGTAATCGGGTCATTTTCGTCCTTCCCTGCCATGGCATCCAATAAAATAATATTATCCTGAATAGACTTAGTCATAGGCCCAGGTGTGTCTAGTGTATGAGATATAGGGACTATTCCATCTCGACTTAACAAACCTACTGTTGGTTTCAAACCAACCAACGAATTTTGGCTGGAAGGGGAAAGTATAGATCCCGATGTCTCGGTACCCACCGCCACAGGAGCATAATTGGCAGCTATGGTCGTTCCACTTCCTGCACTTGATCCTCCTGTTTCAAATTCTTTTCTCCCATATGGATTCAACGTCTGACCACCTATAGCACTATAGCCTAAGGGACATCCTTTGCAAAAGAAATAGGCCCATTCACTTAAATTGGTTTTCCCTAAAATGATACCGCCTTTGGCCTTGATTTGTTTGACGATAAAGGCGTCTTCAGTTCGGTTATGTCTTAAGGCTACGGCACCTGCCGTGGTATTCATCTCTTGGGTATTAATATTATCTTTTAGTAGAACTGGAATTCCAAATATGGGATGGTCATTATCGGATTTATTTTGATCACAAAGTCTAGCTTGTTCAACGGCATTTGGATTTAAAGAAATGATCGAGTGAAGGGTCTTTTCTGGATCATTTTCATGAATGATGATTCGGTATATGTACCATTGTGTTAATTGAGTATATGTAAAAAGATTTGATCGAACATGACTCTGTAATTCTTCAATAGACTTATCGAGGATATAAGGTTTGAGTTCCATGTAATCTTCCTTAGTGAAATCCTTCATATCATCTAAGACGCTTACCCAAATTGTATTCTTGTTTAAGTATTTAGATTGGATGAGTTTGTACTGCATCCGTGGATTAGCATGAGATTGGTTCTTACTCAGTTCTAGACTTTCGTCGAAGGGTTCCCATTTGGAAAGATTCGATTTTTGGCATTGAGACAAGAGTCCGATGACTAAAATAGCGGATAAGAAGATGTTTAGTTTTTTCACACAGTAGTTTTTACCAAGATATGAAAACTCGCTTATTCTCTTTGATTTAAATTTCAAAGTTTATCGCCAAACAGAAGCAATGAATAAAACACTTTTATTCAGGGCGATTCATTGATAGTTATGGTTTGATAAAAAGTGGGATAGTGTATCCTTTTTGACCCTCTAGATAATTAACAAAATATACACCCGTGATCAATTCGTCAGGTAGATTTAACGATTCATTAGTATTGAACTTTTTTTGCTGTAAAATGACTTGACCAAATGTATTTATAATCTCGATGTCAATTATTTTGCTTTTTTGTGAAAATGAAATTTGATCTATTCCTGGATTAGGGAAAACAGTCATTGCATCATTAACTATTTGTTCTGTTTTTGAAACAGGATCTCGAGAATATTTGACTATGGTGTAGTCAGTGGTCCCAATATCGTTATCGGTATAACCGAAAGCATAAATATCATCATTAAAGATTTCGATATTAAGCCCAAATTCTTCAGAATTATATTTTGAATTAAAATATAAACTGTCTGTAATTAACCCAGCTTGATTATAAACTAAGACTACTTGATCATAAGAATGAAATACGTCATCATCTTTTTTTACAGATTGATGACCTATTACAAATATATTTCCATTGTCATCGACTGTTATCGATTTTCCAATTTGACAGGATAAAGGTGTGTGGTCGTATTTATAAATATTTTCCCAAAGGACATTGCCATTATAATCTAGTTTGGTAGTTAAAATGTCACAATTAGAATATAAAAGCGAATCTCCGTAATGTTCACCATAATGTCGCCCTGTTACATAAATGTTTCCTGCACTGTCGAATTCACAATCGTTCAATTCCTCTGCAGTGACATTATCCGGTAAGTTGGAGGCCTTAGTATAAGTCCATGATATTTCACCACTATTGCTTCTTTTTTCGATTTCAAAATTCCCAAAACTAAATACATAAGAATTTTGCGTTTGATCAAATTTAGGATTTCTATTTGTGATATTGTCATGATCAAAAGAATCAAGTTTTATACCCTCCAAATCAACTTTATAAAAAGTGTTTAGATTATTAGCGTTGGATCCAGTAATACATATCAATTCGTTATCAATCAGTTCCATCTTTTTTGCGAACTTATCGTTTAGTGTTTTCTTCCAAAGTTCATTTCCATCAAAATCAATTTTTTGTATTGTGCTATATCTTTTTCCATTTATGGTTAAATCGCCAAAACTAAAAAAGCTAGAATTGTCATTGAAAACTAAAGCTTTACATGCATTATTTTGAGATCCAGAGACCATCATTTCCTTTAACCAAATGACTTCACCATTCACATTAAGTTTATACATCAGCTGTTTTGATGGAACTGTGTTGAATCTTTGACCGCAAACTATTATGTTATTATCATTATCTGTTAAAATATCATAGGGAAGGTCATTGTTCTCTGTCCCGTTATGTGAATTGTGAAGCCAAAGAATATTGCCTGATTCATCGAAATTTATGACTACAATTCTGTCATGATTATCATAATCTTCATGGCCCATTCGCAACAAAGTTATAAAAGTTCCATTTGTCATTTGAATGGTTTTAGTAATCGTTCTGTCATTGATATTAAAAGAAGTTTGACCTGAAAGATTAGAATCTAGATATAATTCCCAGTGTTTGAAATATTGACCATTTATTTTACAGGGAAGAAAATTTAAGAAGAAAAGAAAAACAACTAAAATTTTTAGTCTAGCGAACATAGTATTTAGGATTTATAATATTTCTTTTTAAGTAATGTCGTTATATGTTTTGATACTAAGTTAACCTGATTTGACTTAACCAGTTAGAATTTAAGTTCATTTGTCGTAGGGGGTATATGTAGCAAAGTTCTATGGAACCTTTCATGAAATTATAAGAAAAATAAACATTCGCCGAGGCCGGTAGGCCGAAAGGCTATCTTAAGGCTGTAACGTCCCCAGCAAAATCTTCACGTCGGCCATCAACATATCTGGCAATGATCAGATACACGTAGACTCCTTGAACAACGCGCTCATCTTTGAAACTTCCATCCCATCCAAAACTAGGATCATTTGGTGGAATATCTTTTGTCTCAAATATTAATTCACCCCAGCGATCGAAAATGTACATTTCTTCTATGCGCTCTACATTTTCATTCCCGTAAAGGGTGAAATTTTCATTCTTATC
>JAHDBI010000060.1:18367-23121 GCA_020630475.1 Saprospiraceae bacterium | reverse complement strand
TTCTATTACTTGCATTGTTCATTTCTAATGTACTTTCTTCGCAAATTGTCATTAGCGAAATTAGCTATAACCCGCCTGAATCGTTACAGGATTCACTAGAGTATATAGAACTATACAATGCAGGTGTTTCAGATGTAGATTTAACGGGATATGAGTTTACACAAGGCGTTCTCGATATTATACCTAATGGGGTCATTCCAGCAAATGGCTATTTTGTTCTTTGCGTGGATTCCATTTCATTTATGAATGTGTTTGGTTTCGCTGCCCTAGAATGGGATGTCGATAACCTTAATAATAGTGGAGAGGCCATTGTCTTGAGGGATCCAATGGGCAATCTAGTTGATTCTGTTTTTTATGATGATAATAACCCATGGCCAGATGGTACACAGGGTACAGATGGATCTGGTGGTTCTATTGAATTATGTGATCTCAATTTGGACAATAATGACGGTGGAAGCTGGCGTGTGTCAATAGAATTCGTTGGTACGAATGCTGACGGGAGTCCTATTTTTGGAACACCTGGTGCGGACAACTCTACCAATTGCCTCCCAGATGCAGATTATATTGTTACTGCCAGTGGATTAAGTTTTACTCCCCAGGATTTAACAATAAATGTAGGTGAACTCGTTAGATGGGAGAATATTTCAGGAGTACATAATGTAAATGGCGATCAATCTGTCTATCCAGATAATCCTGAAAGTTTTTTCAGTGGTGTACCCGCCAACGCACCTTGGACTTTTGATCATGTTTTTAATATTCCAGGGCACTATGATTATCAGTGTGACCCACATGTCAATTTAGGTATGGTTGGAACAATCACTGTAATCGACCCAAATGTGGCTGTGGCTGATTTGATTTTTAGTGAAATCATGTACAATGACCCGAGCCCTGGCGATACACTTGAATTTATTGAGATATATAATAGAGGGGAAGACCCCGTTAATCTCAATGGTTATTCATTGGGTAATTCTATAGTGTATACTTTCCCAGATACAATTTTGCCTGCTGATGAATTTATAGTAGTAGGGAAGAATGTTGCACGTTTTAATGATTTTTTCGGATTCGCTCCATTGCAATGGAATGTTGGAGGTGGATTTAGTAATTCTGGAACTACCGTATATTTAAGAGATGAAAGCAGCAATGTAGTGGATTCTATTAATTATGAAGATAGTTCGCCTTGGCCTTCTGATCCTGATGGCTTCGGTTACTCCGCTGTTTTATGTGATCTTAGTTCGTCCAATGACTTTGGAAATGAATGGAGTCGTGCTACCCAATCAACGGGGCAGGAGTTTTTGGGTGTCGAGATCTTTGCAAGCCCGGGTTCAAAATCATATTGTGAATTTCAGATCGGACAAATAAATGATATTGTGGACTCCTCTGGCCTGCCGGAAGATCAATTCTTGGATGTACAATTAGCGGGCACTGTCTATGGGATTAATATGAGACCTGAAGGGTTACAGTTTACCATCATCGATGACTTTAAAGAAGGTATATCTACGATCAGTTTTAGTGATGATTTTGGTTACACTGTCACTGAGGGCGACAAGGTAACACTTCGAGGAAATATTGGTCAGTTCAATGGTCTGACACAGGTGTATCTGGATACCGTTTGGTTGAATTCCCAAGATAACGCTTTACATCAGCCGGACTTCATCACTACATTAAATGAAGATACAGAGTCACAATTGGTCAGGATGCAATCTGTATACATGGTTGACCCAGAAGAATGGAATTTGAATGGTGACTTTAATGTTCGAATGACAAATGGAACAGATACGATCGAAGTGCGTATTGATAAAGATACAGATATAGCAGGTATGGATTATCCTTCAGGAACATTCAATGTTACGGGAATAGGAGGGCAGTATGATCCTTCCAACCCCCATCTCGATGGTTATCAATTATTTCCTCGATACAAAGAAGATATTGCTCCTTACGTGATTTTTGTAGAACCTTATCCAGATGAAACCATTGGTCAAATGACGACCGTTGATAGTGACGGAGTTCTAGATTCAATAGATGTTACGTGTACTTTAACAGGAATCGTTCATGGAATTAATTTAGATCCAGGTGGACTACAGTTTACGCTTATTGATGAAAATCGAGATGGCATTGAAGCCATCAAGACAGGGGATAATTTGATGTATGTCGTTAATGAAGGGGATAGCATTAGTTTAAAAGGAACCGTTCGGCAAAACTTTGGAATGGCACAATTTGAAATTGACTCATTGTTTTATCATGACTCAGGAAATCCACTTTTTGATCCTATTGTCGTTTCAAGTTTTGATGAAAGCGTAGAGTCTAATTTAATCCGTTTAAATAACTTGGATTATTTAGATCAGTCACAATGGCTAGGTGATGGACAATCTTTTAGCGTTTTAATGACTGACGGTACTACGACCTTTGAAATGCGTATTGATAACGACACCGAAATGTCTAATGCCTTGGCACCGGAGGCACCATTCAGTTTAATAGGAATAGGTGCTCAATTTGATGCGCTTACTCCGTTTGACAATGGTTACAGAATCGTACCGAGGTATTGGGAGGATTTTATTTTTCCTGCACCTCCACCAAACTACACTATAGAAGAGATTACCCAAAACGATGGACAAGGTATAGCGGATTCCATAGGTGTGCTATGCTATATCGAAGGAGTTGTTCACGGTATCAATTTAAATCCTAATGGTTTAGCATTTACCTTAATTGATGAGAGTAATGATGGCATTCAAATATATAATGCTGATGACAATCTATCCTATAGTACCTTCGAGGGAGATGAATTAAGAGTGTTGGGCACAGTTTCACAATTTAATGGATTGACAAGATTTGTAGCGGAAGAAATTGAATTACTAAATACAGGATTAAGTTTGTTTGCTCCAAATGATGTTTCTGCACTTACCGAAGACACAGAATCACAAATGACTAGGATTTTAAGTTTGAGTTATTTTGATGAATCCGAATGGCTAGGAGATGGAGGAAGCTTTGATGTACAATTGACTGATGGTACAAATTTTTATACGATGAGGATCGATGATGACACGGAAATGTCTTCAATGTCCGCGCCTCAAGATCCATTTAATTTGACCGGGATAGGTAGCCAAGATGATGTTGATGCTCCTTTTTCATCGGATTATTTAATCATGCCGCGCTTTTTAACGGACTTTGATTTGATCAATAATTTGACCGATATAAATAGAGATTTAGACATCAGCTTATCACCGAATCCTGCAAGTCGAGAAGTACATATAATTTCAAGCGTTGAAATAGATCACCTTAAAATCTTTGATCAATTTGGAAAGATGTTTCATGTCGTACAACAATCCAAATCATTCGACGTAAGTCATCTGAATGCTGGGGTGTATTACCTTACAGTTTTCACGAATGATGGAATGAAAACCTTAAAGTTAGTTGTCATATAAGGGAGGGCAAGTATTCGGTTAATCTTCGAGGTAAACAGCTCGGTCGGCCACTTTGCCTAATTGGACATTAATGTTTTCTTTTAATGTGGTCGCAAGAGATATTCCTGTGTAGGTCACTGCAATAGGAAATGATTTATGCTTGCGATCCACGAGTACTGCTACTTCAACTTTTTTAGGAAGAATATCCATCAATGGCTTGGCCGCATAAAACAAGGTACGTCCTGTGTTGGCCACGTCATCAATAAGAATTATCGATTTAGACTTTAATTCCTTTTGGTTTAGAGATAATTTAATTTCCTCAGAGACTGGGTTGGCAGGATTAAGTTGTATTTGACATAGTTTCAACTCGATATCCGTGATTTTCGAAAGGGTACCTTTTAAAATTTTGGCAAAACCGTGACCATTATTATTAATTCCTGCTAGGATCAATACTTTTTCCTCATAATTATGCTCGAGGATCTCATAAGCCAGTCGCTTAATCTTTTGTTTGATCTGTATATGGTCTAGAATTTTCATGAGTTCTATTTCTAAGGTGAAAATAATAAGTTCCATTTAGACTCTTGTGAATAATATGATAAGTATTTGTAATTTTCCAATGTATTGAATTAAGTATCTCGTATGAGTTTTCAGCAAGTTTTATTCATTCTAGTGAGTTATATCACTTTTGTTGTTGCCTTTAAGGCGTATTCTAGGGTTTACAAGAATATTCGCCTTGGAAAAGACTTTGATCCAGGAGGTGAAGAAGGCCAAAGATGGATGAATGTTCTATTGATTGCGTTTGGTCAAAAGAAAATGTTTAAACGTTGGATACCTGCTGTTTTTCACTTGTTCATATATGTTGCGTTTATCATTACCCAAATTGAATTGATAGAGATTTTTATCGATGGATTTTTTGGTACACACCGGATTTTTGCTCCATACCTAGGGGTTTTGTACACCTTTACTATCAGTCTCATAGAAATCCTATCCGTGTTAGCTCTTGTTGCGACGGTGGTGTTTTTGATTCGTAGGAATATTTTAAAAATACCTCGATTCACAAAAGTAGAAATGACTGGGTGGCCATTTCTTGATGCGAATCTGATCTTATTCGGAGAGTTGGCGCTTGTTGCTGGAATATTTATGATGAATGGAGCAGATATTGTTCTTCAAAAAGTAGATCCAGCCCATTATCATCAGACTGGTTTTTTCGCTATTAGTGGTTGGCTTGGGCCAATGTTGTTTGAAGGATTAGGAAAAAATATACTTCAAATAATTGAGCGAACGGGTTGGTGGATGCATTTGCTCACCGTTTTATTGTTTTTGAATTATTTAAGACATTCAAAGCATTTGCACATT
>JAHDBI010000060.1:6789-18267 GCA_020630475.1 Saprospiraceae bacterium | reverse complement strand
ATGTTTACTAGCTTGGAAAATAGCGGTTCCGTATGGCAAATTCCGGACGATAGAGATGCTTGGACTAAAGCATAAAAAGATAAAAAGTGATTATGGAAGTTAAATCAATGGCAGAGTGGCAAGCCGAGGGCAAAGAACCCGAAGTTTTATTTTGGGTGGGATGCGCGGGTAGTTTTGATGCTCGAGCTCAAAAAGTCACCAAGGCGTTTGTTCAGATCCTCAATAATATCGGAATTGAATTCGGCATTTTAGGGAATGAAGAAAGTTGTACCGGAGATCCAGCTCGAAGGGCGGGAAATGAATTTGTATTCCAAATGTTGGCGATTCAAAATATTGAAACGCTCAACATGTATAAGGTTAAGAAAATAGTAACCGCTTGTCCTCACTGTTTTAATACACTTAAAAATGAATATCCAGCTTTAGGAGGTCACTATGAGGTGATACATCATACGCAGTTTTTAAATGATCTGATCAATGAAGGTCAACTGAAATTTGAAGGTGGCGAATTTAAAGGTCAAAAAATTACTTATCATGATTCTTGTTACCTCGGTCGTGTTAATGGAGAGTATACCGCTCCGAGATCTTTATTAGAATCGTTAAACCTTGACTTAGTCGAGATGAAGCGCTGTAAAACCAATGGTCTTTGTTGTGGGGCTGGTGGCGCACAGATGTTCAAGGAAGATGAAGTCGGTACATCGAGTATCAATATAGAGAGAACGAAAGATATTTTGGAAACAGGTTCTAAGATCGTAGCGGCAAATTGCCCGTTTTGTATTACTATGTTGTCCGATGGGCTCAAGGCCAATGAAAAAGAAGAGGAGATTATGGTCTACGATCTATCAGAATTAATTGTCAATGCAAAACAGTGGTAAATGGTTCTTGATTTAATTGCCCTAGAAGACACTTCGCGAGTATGGCTTTATCAGGCCGATAGAGAATTATCGTACGATGAACTCGATTTCATTAGAGAGAAACTTTTTTACTTTTTGAGACAATGGACATCTCATAATATGGAATTGTGTGTTTATGGTAATGTTTTTCATAGACGATTCATAGGCTTATTTGTGGATGATTCCAAAGCGACTGGGCCAAGTGGTTGTTCGATTGATAAGTCAGTTCATTTTGTTAGAGAATTGGGTCAAGCCCTAAATGTGGATTTTTTCAACCGTCTGCTCTTTGCGTATTTTGAAGAAGATGAACAAATAAAAGTGGTTTCAAAAGAAGAATTTGAAGGATTATATACCTCCAATACGATCAATGAAGACACTTTGGTGTTTGATAATTTGGTGAAAACTAAAGGTGAGTTTCTAACATCATGGATCAGACCTATCAAGGAGACTTGGCATAAAAACATGCTTGGAATATAGATGTATATGTTCAATTCGTCTAATTGATTGAACTAATACCAGCTTTTTTCATTTCTTACTATTACATATGTTAGGGAAGCTTAAAAAAATACTTGGAATTGAAGGAGTGAAAATCAATCTTTTGGTACCTCAAAAAATTGATTTAGAGAAGGAAATGATCAGTGGGACCGTTGTATTGACGAGTATCCGTAAGGACATTGTTGAAAAGATAAGAGTTAAATTGACTGAAAAGTACACCAGAGGCAGAAGGTCTGCTAAAAAAACAGATGAGTATGTCATTGGTGAAATTGAATTGATTGGTCCTTTTGAAGTTATGGCCAACGAAGAAAAGACGATTGAATTTGAATTACGCTTCCTAAACGCTAAATCCGAAATGGATAAAATGGAAGACGATAATATTGCATCTAAACTATTTGCCAAATTCGCTAAATGGACAAAAGGTGTCAAATCCACTTATCATATGGATGCAGAAGCTTTCGTCAAAGGGACTAAATTAAACCCTGTAAGTTCAATAGAGCTATTAGAATAAAGTTCGCTTATTTCTTCTCAATAAGTTCTAAGATCTCCTCGTTTGTTTTACCTAAGTTTTCCAACAAGAATTTAACATCATCGGCTAGGTCATGAGAAGGGTATTTGTCTACAAACTCTTCATAAACCTCTCGAGCCATATCATCATTTTGTAGCTCGTTTTCAATGATGAATCCTTTTAAGAATAGAGTAGTAGGCGCCTTTTCATATTTCGGATATGATTCTATAATCCAGTCATAAATACTTAAAGTCTTTGGGAAAGTACGAAGGCTTCTGGCAATCTCCGCGGCTTTGTATAAATAGTCGGCAGATTTAAGATCACCAGGATTAGCCAATGCATAAGCTTCACAAGCGTCCACATATTGTTGAGAGGCCTTTCTGTTAATGCCAAATTGATCTGGATTTTCAAAAATCACTTCACCCATTGTTTTCAACTTTTCGTCAATAGAAGCAATAGGCGCAGAAATATTTTTCATCGCTTCTTGTACATCTCCATTTTCAGGAAGTCTGTTCGACAAGCTTTTAAGAATAACATCTGAGATATGATTTTTTTGTCCTGTTCTCATTAAAGATGACAAGTCAAGAAGCCTTGATGTGGTTTCTTCATCATGAGGGAATTTTCTGATTAACGGCATCAAGAAATTGACCATTGATCCTCCCAATTTATTGTTTTTACTAATGTTCAAACCTTTAAGTAGTAAAGGCTTCATTTGATCAGGATCGTTCTTGATTTGAGATAACTGATCTCCAATCTCTTTGACGACAGCCATCGCATTTTCCGAACTAGGATTATCTTTTAACGTTTGCTCGAGTTGGGCAAGTTTATTGCCTTCTTTAGGAGCCGAATTTTGACATGACAATAAAGCAATGCTTAAAACAAGTAGGGTACTTAGATATTTCATGGTTTAGCTTTTCTATAATGAATAAATGTTGTTTTACATCTATTCAAAATCCCGTTATTTACACGAGATTGTGAATACGAATATAAACTTTTTTGACATGTTGGTAAAACCCAACACACTTTTCATTTGTTAATCATATGATATGGATATAGAAAGCTTTTTTTGGTTTAGACGAGATTTAAGAATTTCAGATAATGCAGGGCTTTACAGAGCCCTGAAATCTTCAAAATCTGTACAGCCCGTTTTTATTTTTGATAGACAGATTTTAGATAAATTAGGGAATACTAAAGATGCCAGAGTCCAATTTTTACATGAGCATTTAACGAACTTAAAAAGGGCTTTCAACGAATTAGGAGCTGATTTGTGGATCTTTTATGGTCAACCCCAGGAGATTTGGTCAGCTTTAATAGCCGATCATAAAAAGGTCCGTAATATATGGTCAAACAAAGATTATGAAAGTTACGCACTTCGTAGAGATCTAGAAATATCCACTTTGGCCGAAAGGCAACAAATAGCATTTAATCAAGTCAAGGATCACGTTATTTTTGAAAAAAGCGAGGTCGTAAAGGATGACGGTTTGCCGTACACTGTTTTTACTCCATACAAGAGAAAATGGCTGGCAAAATTGGATGCTTACGATGAGCGTAAAGCTCAAAAATCCTATTACTTAAAATCATACCCTACAGAAAAATATATAAAACATCTGGCCAAAACGGAAGCTATAGTCGAAATGCCTTCATTAGGCGATATGGGCTTTTCAAAAACTGAAATTGAAATTCCACCGTTAAAGGTGGCCCAAAAAATTATCAAAGAATATTCCGAGAAAAGAGATTATCCGGCTTTAGATGCAACTTCCAAACTTGGTATCCATTTCAGATTCGGGACGATAAGTATTAGGGAAAAAGCGAGAAAAGCTTTTCAGCTCAATCAAACATATTTGAGCGAATTGATTTGGCGTGATTTTTATGCGCAGATTCTATTTCATTTTCCTCATGTAGAAGAAGCCGCCTTTAGATCAAAATATGATCATTTAGAATGGACAAACAATGAAGATCATTTTGAAGCTTGGAAAGAAGGGAAAACAGGTTATCCTTTAGTAGATGCGGGAATGCGCCAATTGAATGCCACTGGATACATGCATAATAGAGTCAGAATGGTTGTTGCTAGTTTTTTGACAAAGCATTTATTGCTGGACTGGAGATGGGGAGAGGCTTACTTTGCAGAAAAATTATTGGATTTTGACTTAGCTAGCAACAATGGTGGTTGGCAATGGGCAGCCGGATGCGGTACAGATGCAGCTCCTTATTTTCGGATTTTTAACCCTGAATCTCAGTTAAAGAAGTTTGATAGAGAGCTTCAATATATCAAAAAATGGGTGCCCGAATTTGGGACGGAGGATTATCCAGAAGCTATAATAGATCATAAGTTCGCTCGAGAAAGATGTTTATCTATGTATAAGTCTGTTTTGAATCCTTAATCATCGATAAAACACATTTTATAAATCTTTATATAAAATATATAATTAGAACAATTCTTATTGGATGCCTACTTTAATTGGACTGATTTATTGCCTTTCGGCGAAAGTTTATAGGACATATCCACTAAAATGTCCATGATTTATCGGCGTGATTTGGCACGCTTGGCAAGAAATATGAATGAATTTGGGTAGAACCATTTACTGTAACTGGTCCAACCCATGGACAAAACCGGCCCGGAGTGCCTACCTTATTACTCTGGGCATTATTTTAACTCATTGATTTTTTCCATCAACCAATTCTTACTCGCGATAGACCTTTCTTCACGAACTTCATTTTCAATTTTAGCTAGGCTGTCTTTGTCACCTGGTTTTAAGCTGAGAATTCTTCCGGTTATTTTTATGAGGTTGAGATAATTGTTTCGCCTTCCTTCCGGTATTTCTTTTTTTCTACGTAAGTAAGTTTTAAAACTACTCAGAAAGGTGTCAAGCACATCATACTCGTCCAATTCGTAATAAGTAGCTAGCATCAACGATTTTGTAGCTAAGGTGTAGTTAGTACTTTCGTAGTTATAGTCTCGCAAATGTTCGAGTACGCTATCGTAATCTTTTTTATAAAAACTTAATAAAGCCATATTATGACCGAGTATACTCGATCGATACTTGTCTTCGATCAAATGCGCATAGTCTGCTAAGAAATTTTCAACAAAGTCAAATTCTTTTAAATTCAATCCTAAGAAAGTGATGTTTCGTACTGTGGTTGGACTTAAAAATTGTCCATCTAAAAGAACATTGGTTTTAAGCCCGGATCTGATTAAATCAATATGTTCACTAATGAATTGAACTTCACCTAAATTCTTTTTTCTAATGCAATAATTTTGGGCAGCGTCAAATATACTTTTGGCTTCGTCATCAGGAAAGGACATCAAGTCCTTGGAAATGATTTCTTTGAGATCATTAAAGTGTTGGATGTTTTCTGGTTCAAGTAAAGTTTTAAGTACGGTGTAGTATGTTCTGATAGGTAGAAACTTAATCAGTTGGTTTCGTTCGACATACTCAATGATTTCCTCAATAAATGAAATATCATCTTTACTCGTTATGATCTTCTTCCATGAAAGAACAGTAGAGTAGTACTTCATTTTTTCAGTGAAGTAAAATACATCGAGATTCTCATTGATAGACTCAATGTTTTCATCTTTATCAATGGGATTAATTTTTCTTTCAAAGTCGGTCGTAAGATTAAAGATGTTTTTTTGAAGCTTGTATTGTTGATAATAATAATCACCTGACTTCTCTAGATTTCTTTCAGATAATCGAAAAGCTTTGTTGAGCGAACTAGAGTATAGTTTTTCAATCTTATTTTTTGTGAGGTATTTAATCAGGAAATTAGGGCGATTTAAAGCGTCATCTTCAAATTCTTCTATGGTCAAAAACCTTTCAAATAGACTAAGCAAGTCGTTATTAAGCTTTCGAAATTTAGAATCGTTATAGGGTGTGCCTTTGAATAAATGGGACCAGATGATGTCTTTTGATGTTTCTTCCTCCTGCTTTATATCATTGATGACTATTTCCGCAAAGGATTGTAGTGCACTATTTGAGTTAAAATATGGTGAGTCGACAAATTTCATAAATCGATTTAGTGCATAGGTATCCATGCTTTCTAAAGCTACTCTGATTTTTGTCTTCGACTTCATATAAAGATTAATTCATATAACTACTAAACTGTAATACACACAGTAAAATATAACGGGAAAAAGTATATGTTAAGTTTTTTTAACATTGACATTACAGGCATTTAAAATCTATAAACAATTGAATTTCATTTAGTAATATATTATGTCTTAATTTAATGCATACATATTATTAGTTCTTATATGAAAAAAAATAATATGTATTAGAAATACAGCGTATTTTAATGTAAATTCGTAAAGTATTTAATTAACCAAACCTCAGCTCGATAATGTATCGACAAATTAAGAAATTTCTTTTTCTTTCTCTTGTCTTGCTTACAGGCAACATAACGATCTATGCTCAGAATCCTGGAGAGCTGCATGCCACCATCAAAAAGAATACTGTTTTAAGTTTAGAAATCAGTTCTCAAGGCACACCCATTATTGCTAAAATACCGGAATCAGCGAACAATCCAGGTGATCCAACCCTAACTACGGTTGTCAATCTTTTTCCAGGATATGAAGTGCAATATCAACCATACACAGATTTTGTTGGTCAAGAGTATTTTGTGATTGAGTACTACAAACCTGGCAATTTTCCAGGAATATATTTGCCAGCTTATACCGTTGTGCATGTAAAGGTTTTGGAAAGTATTGTTGTTGCCGAAGATGATTTCATATCCTTGGATGATCTGAACAGCTCAGCTGATGTCAATGTCTTGGATAACGATTCTTCTGATGGCGGTGATTTAGAAATTGCTCATATAGCTCAATCCATGAATTGTACGGTGAGCATCAATGTTGATTCGACATTAAATGTTTCGATTGATCCGAGTTTCTCTGGAATGGCTTATGTCAAATATTCTGCAAAAAACGCTGAAGGAGGAGTCTCCACGGCTACCTTAAATGTAAAATGTAATGGTGGCGAAATTAATGTACCAGATACCATTACCTACTACTTGTGTAATGAGCATCCGCTCGAATTACTTTTTGGTGAAGACGGTTATGACGTAGACCCCAATGATCTTCCTAGTCTAGGATCAGTTAATGTAAGCTCATCAGATAGAGTGACTTACGTAGCCGATGAGGATGTAGAAGGGCTTGAAAGCTTTATGCTAACTAACGGTGCTAATTCAAAATTGATTAATATTTATTTGTTAGATAGAGAGGATTCAGATCTTGTCGTTGTTGATGATCATTTGGTGACTTCTATGGGCAATGCCATCACTTTTAATCCTGTTTCAAATGATCATAGGTCTTATCCGATCATCGATCATTCTCCAGAATTACAGAAGGATGCTCAAGGAAATTTGACCTTTACTCCAGATCCCAATGTTATCGCGGATTATGAGTTTTATTATACGGTCAATGTGAACAACGGATCTTCTTTTCATACGGGTAAGATATTTATAAAAATTGATGGATTTCTTCCTCAAACCTTTGACTGGGAGTTAAGTACTCCGATGAATGTGTCTAGGGTTTTAGAATACGATTTACCTATTGAAGGTTACGAAATCAATGTACTATCTCCTCCAATTCATGGTTCTCTTGATGTACACCACGGTTTGGACACGGTGACCGTAGAATGTGATGATGTGGAAGGTAGAGAGTTAGTAGTTTACGAGCCTGATCAAAATTTTACTGGAACGGATAATTTTGAATTGGAGTTTTGCACCACGGGTAATCCTTGTTACATACTTAAGTTTGACTTAGAGGTATTTAATAATGGAAATGATACGGCATGTCACTGTGTTAACGATTGTATCTGGAAAGGAGATACCAATGGAGATGGCCGAGTAAGTATAGCTGATGTTTTGGCTGTAGGCTACAACATGGGAGCACAAGGAGATAGTCGTACTGATGTGGCTTACGCCGAATGGTTTGGTCAAAATGGTGCAAACTGGAATTTACCGGGAAATAATAATACTGACGTCAAACACGCGGATTCGAATGGAGATGGTGTTGTTTCTGAAGACGACCTTCTTGCTATTGGTGAACACTTCGGAGCGCTTCATAATATTACGGATTATGAAATCCTTCCATTAAAAGGATTCTACTTCAACTTAGTTCCTCACGAAACTGAATTGGATTCTGGTGATTTAGCCGTGTTTGATATAGTTTTAGGAAATACTGAATATCCAGTAGTTGATTTTAATGGATTGGCGTTCAAAATTGGTTTGAATCCAGGATTTGTAGATTCAAGTTCATTGAATGTTCACTTCTTTGAGCAAGATTGGTTTAGCTATTTATCACCAACCGTACAAATGTTTCAATCTCCAGTAGATGGAGAAATGCATGCTGCATTTGCGAGGTCAAAAAGCCTTCCGGTAAGTGGACAGGGAATTATTGGTGAAGCTAGTTTTATCGTTGAGGATGATTATGATGGATTCAAGATAGAGGAAGGTACCACCCTTATTCCAATTGTTGTGAATCTTTTAGAAGGAGAGGGAATCGATGCAAACGGAAATGGTTTCGCATTGGAAAACTCATCGGCAACAATATATTTGAAAATCCAAGAAGATCAAGAAAGTGAATTGTCATCCACTGATTTAAAAGTCTTTCCAAACCCTAGTTCTGATATCTTAAATATTCATTTAAATGGCTCTGCTCTAATTCAAGAAGTAGATCTAATGGATGTTTTAGGAAGGTCTACGATCAACATGACCAATCAAAGTGTTGACAAAATGGTGTTGTCAACAAAGGATCTTCAAAATGGTCAATACCTTCTTAGGGTAAAAACAGACCAAGGAATTATTTCAAAGACTGTCCAAGTATTTAACCCTTAACCCAATCTTTTAATTTAGTGTTTAAGCCAGCGGCATACGAATTGCCGAACATATTGATGTGCACCATCAAGTAATAGATTTGGAATAAGCTCATTCTGCGCTGCCAATCTTTTTCTAAAGGATAACAGGCATGATAAGCACTAAAAAAGTTGGAAGGAATAGTCCCAAATAGGCACATCATAGATAGGTCAAACTCCCGATGACTATATGATGAGGCCGGGTCGTAAATAACCGGATTTGAATCATTTATTGAAGAGAAATTTCCAGACCATAAATCCCCATGTATGGCGGATGCCGGCTCTACAGGTATATTTCTTGATATCACGGATTCTAAAGTATAAAGAGCCTTTAGCGTCCTTAAATCTAAAAGATTTGCTTTTTCAATGGACTGAATTTGAGGCAGAAATCGATCCAACCAAATATGATCTTTTTGAGCTTTTCGATATTGGTTACACTGTTCAAGGCGACCAATGAAATTATTCTTATTTGAACCAAATTGATCGGAAGATTCTAAATGTAATTGAGCTAATTGATGACCGAAGTTTTCCCAAAATTTAACATCGGTAGAAGTAAATTCTAAATACTCTATTAATAAACAAGATTCGTTTCCTGTTTGGCCAAAATCAATAATCTCAGGAATACGGATTTTTTTAATTCTAGAAAGAAATTCTAAATTCCCTTTTTCTGCGAATAATATGTCGTGACCTAATTTACCCGAAATGACTTTTAAAAAGAAGTCACCTTGTTTGGTATTGACTTTATAACTAGAATTAATATCTCCACCACTAATTTCTTGTATTCCTTGGATTTCAAGACTAGTTTTTTCGATTAAGACATCTTTTAATGCCTGACTAATCACTAGAGTCTGTTTTCATTGATCACCTCTAGAAGGCCCTCTCTATAATTCTTGCCAATTGGAATGTGTTTAGTTTGCCCTTTTTCTATCACCTCTACCATATTTCCTACTATGGCCTTTATCTGGTTTAAGTTGATAATGTACGATCTATGAATCCTCATGAAACGACTAGATGGAAGTTTTGCTTCCAAAGATTTCATGGTTTGTAAAGTGATCACTCGTCCAACATCCTTTTTAATGATCACATAATCTTTCAAACCCTCAATGTATAGGATTTCATTGAAATTGATTTTAACCAATTTTTTGTCAGCCTTCACAAAGAAAAATTCTTCTCCATCACTTGACGCCTGATCGTTTGTCGTAACAAGCTTTTCGGAAGCTTTATTGACCGCCTTCATAAACCTTTCTAGTGAAATAGGTTTGAGTAAGTAATCCACAATGTTTAAATCAAAACCTTCTACAGCATATTCTGAATAAGCCGTAGTAAAGATTACAGAAGGTGATTTTTCAAGTGATTTTAAAAATTCCAAACCAGTCATTTGTGGCATTTGAATGTCCAGAAACATCAAATCTACATCCTGAGTTTGAAGTGCCGTATTGGCCTCAAACGCGTTTTCACATCTCGCCACTAATTCGATGCCTGGCATTTGCTCAATATATGTTTCCAATACATCAAGAGCTAAGGGTTCGTCGTCAACAATTATTGCTTTGATCATATGTTTAGTTTAGTCGTTTAGTTGCAATTTAAAATTCACCTTATATCTATTGGGATCCTCCTCTACAAATAATAAATACTGATCAGGGTATAAAAGGTTCAATCTTTTTCGAATATTCACTAAGCCAATACCACCACTTTTTTTGCCCATATTGGATTTGGGCAAGGTAGGTGCTTTACTGTTCTCTATTTCTAAAAAGACTTCCTTCTCTTCAACGTTTAATTTGATATTGACAAAACCAGATGAAATCTGATTGCTTAACCCATGCTTAAAGCTGTTTTCTAAAAAAGGTATAAACATTAAGGGGGCAATTTTTTGATGTCTTATTTCACCATCGAGTTGAAATTTTATGTTAAAATTTTTAGTCTGACGAAGCTTCTCTAACTCAAGATAGTTTTTAATATAGTTGACTTCTTTTATCAGAGGAACGCGTCGTTCGTTACACTCGTATAGCATATACCTCATCATCTCAGACAGTTTTAACACAATTTCAGGTGCTTTCTCTGATTTTTTTAGAGTAAGCGCGTAAAGGTTATTCAGTGTATTGAATAAGAAATGCGGATTGATTTGCGACTTTAAGAAGTTTAATTCTGATTGTAAATTCTTGTTTTCCAGATCGGTGACTTCCCTCTGGTGGATCACCCAGTCATTCATGATTTTATAAACGGTAGAAATACCGCCTATGAAAAAAGTTGCAAGGAATATGGATCCTTGTTCTTGTATAAGGTCCGTTTGAGTTTCGGGATAATTGGAGTAAAACAGATAGAAAACCATCGTCTTTAAAGGAGTGATGATTAATGCCACGAGTATAAGAAGATTCAAATACCAGAAAAAGTGCTTCTGCGAGAGATATTTGGGAATTAAGTAATACAGATTAATGTATACGATAGCAGCAAGAAAAAATACGTTAATTAACTCTTTCGCAATGATGAAACCGTAACTAGAATTATACTTCTGATTATCTAAAAACACAAATACAGCAAATAGTACAAACCAGAATAGAATATGCTGAGCATACTGATGACTTGCTAAATTTTTTAGTTTGTCTGCGATTTTTTCTGTGTTCACTTTACTCACATTAATATCCACTATTGCAATTTAAACAAGTATGTCATTAATGGAGTTATAATTAGACGAATTCATTGAATCAAAGGATAAAAGATCAATAATCATTTTCTA
>JAHDBI010000060.1:0-6689 GCA_020630475.1 Saprospiraceae bacterium | reverse complement strand
TTAAAATCAGCTTTGTTTGAAGAAGATCATAATGAAATGGTTGTTGTAAAAGACATAGAATTGTATTCATTGTGTGAGCATCATATTCTACCATTTTTTGGAAAGGCCCACGTGGCGTATATTCCAAGTGGTAAGATCGTCGGATTAAGCAAGATACCACGAATTGTTGATGTTTATTCAAGAAGGTTACAAGTTCAAGAGCGATTAACCACTGAGGTTTTAGAATGTATAGAAAGGACATTAAATCCATTAGGGGTAGCAGTAGTCATTGAAGCGGCTCATATGTGCATGATGATGCGTGGTGTTCAAAAACAGAATTCCGTGACTACAACATCTGCATTTAGAGGTGAGTTTAAGAATGTAGAAACACGTCACGAATTTCTTACTTTAATTAAGTCAAACTTAAGATAATGAAAGCTTATTTATATCCAGGACAAGGAGCCCAATTTGAAGGAATGGGAAAAGATCTCTATCACGATTCGGCGGAAGCCAAGGCCTATTTTGATCAAGCCAATGAAATTCTGGGTTTTAAGATTACTGATGTCATGTTTGAAGGTTCAGCCGAAGATTTGAAGCAGACTAAAGTGACTCAACCAGCTATTTTTATTCACTCCGTCATCAAGACTATGTTGATGGAGGATTTCTCCGCGGATTGTGTTGCTGGTCATTCTTTAGGTGAGTTTTCTGCATTAGTGGCTGCAGGCGGTTTAAGTTTTGAGGAAGGTTTGAAATTGGTGCAAATAAGAGCGAATGCGATGCAAAAGGCTTGTGAGCATCAGAAAAGTACTATGGCTGCAATTGTTGGGTTGGAAGATCAACAAATTGAAGAAATTTGCTCATATATCGATGAAATGGTTGTGCCAGCTAATTATAATTGCCCTGGTCAATTAGTAATATCCGGTACCATTGAGGGTGTCGAATTGGCTTGTGAAAAATTAAAAGAAGCTGGAGCTAGGCGCGCCTTGATACTTCCAGTTGGGGGAGCATTCCACTCTCCATTGATGGAAATGGCTAGAGAAGAATTGGCGAAAGCCATTAATGAAATTACCATAAAGGATTTGACCTGTCCGATATATCAGAATGTGACGGCCAGTAAAGAAACAGACGCCTCGATCATCAAAGAAAATTTAATCGCTCAGTTGACCTCACCAGTTAGATGGACTCCGACCATGAAAAATATGGTGGCTGACGGCTGTGATTCCTTTTTGGAGATAGGAGGTAGAGGTGGAATTATGACGGGTCTTTTGAGAAAGTTTGACCGATCTTTAAATGCGGAAAGTGTTTAATGGACGATTCTATATTAAATATTAGTAGTGGCAAAATATTGATCTCTCAACCTTTTATGGAAGATCCTCAATTTCGTCAATCTGTCATCGTAATGTGCGAACATAATAGCGATGGTTCTTTGGGCTTTGTAATGAACAAGCCATTGAATATGAAGATCAATGAATTAGTACAAGATTTTCCTGAGCAAGAACATGATGTATACTTTGGCGGGCCTGTTTCAACGGATACCATTCATTACGTCCATCGTTTAGGTGATCTGTTGGAAGATAGCCTAGAGATTTGTAAAGGGGTGTACTGGGGTGGTGACTTTAATAAGCTGAAGTTTTTAATCAGTACTGATATTGTGAAGGCCCATGATATCCGATTTTTTGTCGGTTACTCAGGTTGGAGCCAAGGACAATTACAAGAAGAACTCAATGGAAATTCTTGGTTTGTTGGCGATATGGATCCTAATTATATTTTCAAGTTGAAGTCAGAAGAAATTTGGCAAGATGCCCTCAAAAATAAGGGCAATACATATACGGTGATTGCACAAATGAACAAGGGTTTTAGTAATAATTAACAATGGTCCTATTACAAAACATTGCGCTTCAATACGGTGATCGCCATCTTTTCAGAAATCTTAATTTAACCCTTCGCGATAAGGAGAAAATAGGATTAATAGGTCGTAATGGTGCTGGTAAATCTACCTTGTTTAAAATCATATCGGATGAGATATCCGCAGATGAGGGTACAGTTTCTTTTCCTAAAAATTTTAACATCGGAGTTCTTTCACAAACCCTGACCATTCGAGAGGATGTAGAGATTTTGGAGGAGACTATGACGGCTTTCGCCGAATTATTAAAGGATCAGGCAAGATTAGAAAAACTCAACGAATCATTAATCACTCGTGAGGATTACGAATCAGATGATTATATGAAGTTGGTTCAAGAAATATCTGATCTTACAGAAAAGTTGCAAATATTAGATCCGGCTAATACGGAAGCTTCCGCCATTAAAGTGCTCATGGGTCTGGGCTTCAAACAAAGTGATTTAAAGCGTTCAATCAATGAATTGAGTGGAGGATGGAAGATGCGGGTAGAGTTAGCAAAACTCTTGCTTCGATCACCAGAGTTGTTAATGTTGGATGAACCTACCAATCACCTAGATATAGAATCAATCATTTGGTTAGAGTCCTATTTGAATAATTACCCAGGTATTGTATTAGTCATTTCGCATGACACTCGATTCTTAGATGAAGTAACTAATCGAACCATTGAAATCGAATTAGGTAAAATCAATTCATTCAAAGGTAATTACTCAAAGTATATCTTCGAGAAGGCTAAGATGAAGGAGATCAATGAAGCCGCCCATGAAAATCAACAAAAACAAATTGCTCATAAAGAACAATTGATTGAGAAGTTTAGAGCCAAAGCTAATAAGGCCAAATTTGCACAATCACTAATTAAAGAATTAAATAGACTTGAAAGGGTAGAGCTCGGACACGAAAATACCCAAGAAATGAAATTGGAATTTCCTCCCGCTCCTAGAGCAGGAAGATTACTTTACGATATCAAGGCTTTGTCAAAAAGTTATGGAGAAAAGAATGTTTTAAAAAACGTCGACCTTCAGATTGAAAGAGGTGATAAAATTGCTTTTGTTGGACAAAATGGACAAGGCAAAACCACTTTAGCAAAGATCATTGCTCAAACACTCAATCCGAGTTCAGGCGAATTGAATGAAGGTCATAATATGAAGATTGGATTTTTTGCTCAAGATCAAGCGGAACAACTCAACGGTAAAATAACGATACTCGATACTTTATACGATGTTATACCCGAAGATATGCGGACTAAGGCAAGGAAGATACTTGGTGGTTTTCTATTCTCGGGAGAAGATGTCGATAAAAAGGTTAGCGTGTTATCAGGCGGTGAGAAAACAAGGCTTTCTTTGGCTTGCATGATCACTAAAGAAATGAACTTATTGATATTGGATGAACCCACGAATCATCTAGATATCAATGCAAAAGCGGTCTTAAGCGAAGCACTCGAACGTTACGATGGAACTATGGTAGTCGTATCTCACGACAGAGATTTCTTAAGTGGGTTGACCAATAAAACTTACGAATTTAAAGAAGGCAAAATCCACTTGCACCATGGCGATGTCAATAGCTTCTTAGCTTCAAGGGCGGCAGAAGATTTTAGACAAATTGAGTTGAAAACTAAGGAAAAGGCCATAGATAAAAATGAAGCCGAAGAGACTTCGAAACCTATATCAAGCCTTGATCGTGAACAAACAAAAAAGCTTCAACGAAGGATTCAATATTTGGAACGAGATATTGATAAGCTTGAAAAAAAGATCACCGAGGTAGAAATGAAAATGTCTGACCCTGAATTCTTCCAATCAGAAAACCATCAATCCGAAATAGAGGCCTATAAAAAACTAAAATCTGAACTCGCCGATAAAACAGATGAGTGGGAAAAGGCTGTTGAAGAAATGGATTAATTGTTCTTTTTTAGTTGATTAATTATGGCCCTTAGATCTTTAGGTATTGGTGCTTCCGCAATAATCCTTTCCTTTGTAGTCGGATGTTCAAATTCTAATCGATGGGCATGCAAAGATAACCGGTTAAGTAGTGGTTTTTCTATAGTACCCTTGGATAGCTTTAGTCCTTTTTTCTTAATGCTGGAGAGCATCACTGAGCTTTGATGTCCATAAATCGGATCTACATATAATGGATGACCGATGCTTTTCATATGCACCCTTATTTGATGCATTCGCCCCGTGAGAATATTTACATTGACAACAGTGCATTGATCGAAAATTTCTTCTACTTCATATTCACTAATAGCCAGTTTACCTTTAGTTCGGATAAGCATCTTTCCATTAGAACCTTCCTGTAAATAATTTTTTATTACTCCCTTCTCTTTTTCTAGACGACCGGTAACAATAGCCTTGTATATCTTTTTTACCTCTCGTTGGCGAAACATCTCATTAAGTGCCTTGTGCGTTGTAGGGTTGAGTGCAAAGCAAACTAAACCTGATGTGTCCTTGTCAATCCTATGAACGGTCAAGACCGGATCATATTTTTGTTGGAGGTATTCCTTTAAAGATGGGTGTGTTAAATTCCTTCCCGGTACGGTACTGATGCCCGCTCGTTTATTACATATGATCAAATCATCATCTTGATGTATAATATGGAAGGCTTTGAAAGCCATTAGTTGAGCTCTGAATATTTCTTTCTGCCTTTGATGTAGTATTGCCAAAGGATACTCGAATTAAAGAGTTTAGCCTTATAAGGTGATGACTTACTTAATTTATTGATTCGCTTCTTGTATTCGTTCTTTCGCTTATAGATTTTAACGATGTTAGCGTATACATAAAAATGAGCCTTGATTATGGCTACAGTAGATTTCCAATTTCCGGCGCTCAAAAACTTGATGCCCGCAACTCCGTCTAAAATAAGTCTGAAAGGGAATAACCAAATCAGGTTAATCGAAGCGTTGTTTTTAATGATCGAAGTCAAATTGTTTCGAAAGTTCAGATACGTTTTTCGTTCATTTTTATAATCTAAGGTACCACCACCTAAATGATAAACGGAGGTGTCATTGATCGCCATTATTTTGAATCCAGCACGTTGATAACGCCAACATAAATCTATTTCTTCTTGATGAGCAAAATAACTTCCATCAAATCCTCCTACTGCTTTAAACAATTTTCTTCTCGTGACCATGGCTGCACCTGAACTCCAAAATATTTCATGTTGTCCATCGTACTGTCCTTCATCCTTTTCTATAGTATCAAATATTCGACCTTGACAAAATGGATATCCAAGGAAATCCATATGACCACCTGCTGCACCAGCATATTCAAAAGATGATTTATCATCAAGACTTAATATTTTTGGCTGACAAGCCGCAACATCTTTATGTTCGTCCATGTAACGGATAATAGGATCAAGCCAAGAATCATTGACCAACACATCTGAATTGAGCAAAACAATATATTCGTTGTCTAACTGCTTTATTCCTCTATTGTACCCTTCAGCAAAGCCATAGTTCTTTCGAAAAACAATGAGTCGTACCTCCGGGTGCCACTCTTTAACATAGTTGATAGATTCGTCGGTCGAACCATTGTCAATAACCACTATTTCACAATCCTCTGATTTCATAGAGGAGAGAACTGCTGGTAAGAAACTTTCAAGATATTCTACACCGTTATAATTGAGTATAGCGATGGCAACTCTACTCTTAAGCTTCTCAGGTTGAATGTCTCCCAAAGCAATTTTGGCATGTTTCCGATCTATGAAAAGCTGGTTTTTTAAGGCATCTAAATCGTCAAATTTTTCATCTTCTCGGAGGAATTTAACAAGTTCAATCGTGATCTCATCATCGTAGATGTTTTCATTAAAATCGAAAATGTTGACCTCTATACTTTTTCCTTTAACTCTCGGCAGGGTTGGACGATCTCCAATGTACATCATACCATGCATTTTAACCCCTTGGTGATAGATGTGAACAGCATAGATTCCTTCCATAGGAATCAATTTAAATTTGTTCGATACCTTTAGGTTAGCTGTTGGGAATCCGAGCGTTTTTCCAATTTTCTCCCCATGAACAACAACACCCGTAATTTTGTAAAAGTGGTTTAAGAAACGCGTGGCCATTTCAATGTTTCCATTGAGAAGTGCGTTGCGCACTTTAGTCGAACTAATGGTGATTTCCTCTAATTCTTGTTTTTCAATTTGAATGAGTTCAAAGTCGTTTTTCTCCTCGTATTGTTTTAAAAGAGAAAGGTCACCTGCTCGGTTTAAGCCAAATCGGTGATCATATCCTATGACAATAAATTTTGGATTGAACTTTTCTAACAAGAATTTTTCGATGTACTCTCTAGGATCTTGTCTCGAGAATTCAAAAGAAAACGGCACGATAACGAGATTGTCCACACCGTATTTTTCAAAAAGCGCCCTTTTTTCATGAATGTTGGACAAAAGTAAAAGACTCTCGTCTTTTGGGTAAATGATTTGTCTTGGATGGGGATCAAAGGTGATGACTACATTTTCACCATCAATTTCGGAAGACAATTGCTTAATTCTATCTAATAACTTTTGGTGACCACGATGCACTCCATCGAAAGATCCTATGGTTACCACTGAATTCTTAAAATCAGGTAAATTATCGATTCCCCTGAATATCCTCATA
This sequence comes from Saprospiraceae bacterium, assembly GCA_020630475.1. Lineage (GTDB taxonomy): Bacteria > Bacteroidota > Bacteroidia > Chitinophagales > Saprospiraceae > JAHDCZ01. The sequence continues at coordinate 222 of JAHDBI010000060.1, read as the reverse complement.
AGCTATTTATCGTCAGTTTTCAAGCACAATATTACAACAATGATCTAAAACTTTATACACTGCTTTCAAGCAAACAATAATCATTCATAAATGTTATACCTTTAGCGTCAAATAAAGGAAAAAATTGATAGATAACAACAAAATAGTAGAGGTTTTAAGAGGAGTCAAGGACCCTAAAACAGGTCAAGATATCATTAGTGTTGGAATGGTTCACGATTTTCA
>JAHDBI010000059.1:21503-23338 GCA_020630475.1 Saprospiraceae bacterium | reverse complement strand
TCCATAAAAGCCGATGTACGCCATGAACATAGCTACCACAAAGACATCCGCCATACTCCATTTTCCTAAGTAGAAAATGATGTTTTGAGCCAATTTGCTTTCTTCGATTCTTTTGACAAACAAGAAGAGGGTAGAGAGCAACAATTTGAAAAATGGAAAAACAATACTGAACATTAAAATCAATAAACCAACAATCTTTAAATCGATTCCTGAGCCTTGAAGCAGTGTCTTTGTAACATCTAAAATGGATTTACTCTGAAAGTATAAGACTTGCTCTTCAAAGTTGATGTCATTCCCCATGATGTTGAATGAAAATTGATTTAACCTAGCATCAATATCAATCATTGGCAATGTCACTCCTAAAACCAGTAAGACAATAGAGATTAAGGTCAGACCAACAACAACAGATTTATATTGAATCAATTTAAACAACAACATCCAAACCAAGGACAGGCCAATCAGAAGTCCGTAAATCAATTTCAATTTTGACTTTATGCCAGTTTCTGATTGTTCGATTTTTGAAAGCAAATGAAGTCTCGCTTCAGATTGATCCTCAACTTTGTACTTATCGTAAATAGGTTTTCTGGGGTCAATCATCTCCACAGGCTCCATATCTGTAAATAACATGTTATTCAGTTCCTCCTCCAAAAAGCCTTTAATCGTTGGTTCGTTTCTTTTGAGCTCCTTAGCTAATTCCCGAGCGATCATCGGAATCTTGGATTTCAAGTTCATGTTGTCCACAAAATCGTGAACGTTATCCTTGATCAACTTTAAAAACATTTTGTTGATCTTACTTCCTTTACTAGCTTCCTCTAAGAGCTGATTTACTAATTTTCCCGATACGATATACTCTTTATGGAGTGCATGTAAATAGCCTTGTAACTGTACATCAAGCTGGCTGTAAATTTCTGGGTTGATTTTAAAATCATCAATTTTTCCTGAGAAGATATTGAGCGCCTTTTCTTTCCAAAGATCCACATTAAACAAGCCGTAGTTGATTTTACTGATTTCAGCAAAATCATTTTTTAGTTCGGTTTGCTCTTTCTGCAACTGATGTAATTGAATGCCCTCGTAAACACTATATGCCAATACGCAACTAAATAATATCCATAGACCGACTCTCATGATGATAGCTTTGTTCTTTGTTTAAAACGAATTCATGCCAGAATAGTAACAAAATCTTCATAATATTAAGTCCTAATAAGTGAATTACATGAGATTTTATCTGTTGATTTTGTTCTCCCTTTGTTTTGGTCCTTTTTTAAACGGTCAAGAAAATATTATTTCGGGAAAGGTCACCGATGAGAATGGTGAAGCTCTATGGGCAGTGAACGTTTATTGTAAGGCAAATGAAACGGGCACCATTACAGGAATAGACGGTACATTCCGATTACATACAATTTGCGATACCTTAATATTTTCGTACATCGGATTTAAAACAGAGACCATTGCAGTTAATAATAGATCAGAAATAAATGTTCGATTTTCTGAACGCGTTGAGTTGGATTGTGAATTATTAATCAGAGCGAAATATTCCCCTCCAGAGTTAGCTAGCTTCGGTTTGGGTAGAGATAAATTGGATTTAGCCACAGATGTAAGTATCGCCCCAGTGCTGAATACAGTGCCAGGTGTCTTCATGCACACTGGTGCGTTTAATACAAATAGAATCACCATTCGAGGAATCGGAAATCGCTCGCAATTCAGTACAACAAAAGTACGTGCATATCTTGATGAGATTCCGTTAACCAATGGCGTCGGAGAAACCTCTATAGAAGATTTAGAAAATAATCTCTTGAATTCTGCTCGCATTTGGAAAGGCCCTAGTTCGTCTCTTT
>JAHDBI010000059.1:7216-21403 GCA_020630475.1 Saprospiraceae bacterium | reverse complement strand
GCTTTCGCCAATGGTTTTGATAGTTATGAATCAAGACCCTTTAATATTATCGATGATGAGTCCTCTGCATACGGAGGTCGATTGAGGTTTGTTTTTGATGACGAACAATTTAAAGGTATTTACGCAAGCCTAGGAGCAGAGTGGTACAAAGAAAAATATGATTGGCAATTATTTGAAACCAATGATGGTATCCAAGGTGATTTGTTTAATCAAAACACAGAAGATAGAACTTACCTCAATTTGTTTAGTGCATTAAATTGGAGGATAAAACCGAAATGGTTAATTCAAACTGGGATTAATTTTAATCAAACAAAATATGACTTGACGGATCTCTTTTCAGAAGATGGAAATGACCTCAGTGGATCATATCAATATGATGGCGTGATATCACCAAGACTGAGTATTACCTATAAACCTTCCTATAAATGGAGTTCAGCCTTTTTAGTATCACATGGTTTTTCTACCCCTAATTCGGAAGAGACCTTAACGCCAGACGGAAATTTAAATACTGAAATCCGTCCTGAACAAGGTTGGAATTTTGAGAATATCACCAAGTATAATCTTCCTTCTAAAAATTTAAATTTCACGCTAAATCTTTATTCAATGCGGATTAAAGATTTGTTGGTTTCTAAGAGGTTGGAAAACGATCAATATGTTGGTTTGAATGCAGGTAAAACCATTCACAATGGTTTAGAATTGTTTTTACACCACACTTTTTATAAGACGAAGTGGATACAAATGAATTATCAAATGTCCTATGCCTATGCGGATTTTTACTTTGACGATTTTATAGATGATGATCAAGATTATTCTGGTAACGATTTAACAGGTACATCTCCTCATACAATTAATTTGTTAGTTCAGGCGAAAATTCAAGATGTATACGCAAGCGCCAATTATTTTTTTAGAAACCAAGCTCCGTTGAGAGATGATAATAGTGTTTTCTCTGAATCCTTTCAAAAAGTGGATTTAAGGGTAGGTTATAAAAAGCTGTTTTCTGAGAAATATTCTATAGATGTTTTCGCTTCCGCGAATAATATTTTTGATGAGCAATATGCTTCAATGATTTTAATCAATGCTAGTTCGTTTGGTGGAAATGCTCCGAGATATTATTATCCAGGTTTACCAAGACATATAAATGCGGGATTGCAATTTTCCTATTTATGGAATCGTTGATAAAAATGTGCAATTATTTCGCCTAGAATTTAGTAAAGCCCTATTTTAGAAAGACTAACGAAAAAATTATGAAAAATTTTATTGCCCTTTTTGCTTTTATCGTGTTTTGTTCGAGTTTGACGGCGCAATGTTTTGAGGATAGACATAGTCGTGCTTTAAATGATGGCTGGCTGTCATGTGAAGAAAGTGAAAGTCCAAATGAATTGCGTGGATCAGGACATTGGATTCAATATGATTTTGGTCATGTTTACAATTTAGGTCAGTCACATATTTGGAATTCTTCACATCCTGACTTTCTTACTAGTGGGATATCCGAAATGTATATCGATTATTCTCTTGATGGTGTTACATGGCAAGAATGGGGGATATTCAGTTTACCTGCTTCCAATGGAACTGGATTTTACGAAGGAACTGAGGGTCCAGATTTTAATGGTTTAAATGCTAGAGCAATTTTAATTACGGCCATTTCAAATCATGGAGGTTCGTGTTTTGGATTAAGTGAAATTAGAATAAATACCGAAGGGCTCATTTCGTCACTCGATGAAGTGGAGTTAGAAGTGTCTATGGATGTATTTCCAAATCCTGCTTCTGACTATACTACGGTTATAGCTTCTTACGAAGATGCGAAGGAACTTCCTTTACATGTTTATAACGAATTAGGAAGTTTGATTTTTGAAGCTAGCATTTCCAGTAGTCAAGAATTGATCATCAATACAAGCGATTGGCCAGCTGGACAATATATTATTAGTTCGAGACAAGGGATTCAATTTAGTCAAAAGAACTTAACCATCGTTCGTTAGAAAAAAAATGGGGGTTTCTACGGATAAGAAACTTTAGAATTACATATAATTTTAAGGAGCTTATCGTAACAGTCCCTTTGAAGTTTAGAAAACCCGGATAAGGTTGGTCCATTTATATATAGACTAACCATTGTCAAAACCATAAATGAAACTAGTTATGAAAAGACTCATCTTATTTAATTTATTCATCTTCATGTTGGTCAGCGATCTCGCCATTGGGCAGTATGATGACTATTTAGGTGCTGGTCATGCGGATGGAATTACAGTGACATCAAGTAGTGATTTCGGTGAAGCTACATCGGAGAAAACCATTACTGGAGATGGAATGGATGCTGACTTGATGGAAACTTCTAGGTTTTTGTCGCAAGCTACATTCGGTGCAAACCGAGCGCTTATAGAAGAGGTCACAGAAATGAGTTTTGATTCATGGATAGATGCTCAAATTGCAGAGACACCTACTTTTACAACTCCAATGTTAGAAAGTATCTGGGATGAAATTTTCAATGCTTATGTGGCAGCAGGAGAAGACCCTGATGATATTTTTGGTCCATATAGTGTTCATTGGAATTATACGTGGTGGCAAGTAAATATGACCAACAATGATTTATTGAGACAACGAGTTGCTTTCGCTTTAAGCGAAATTTTAGTAGTCTCTATTAATTCTGATCTCAGAGATCGAGCGGAAGCTTTGACGTATTATTATGACTTATTAATTGACGGTGCATTTGGCAATTATCTAGACCTTTTACAAAATGTTACCTTGTCTGTACCGATGGGCTACTATTTAAGTCACCTGAATAATCCTAAAGCAATTCCCGAAGAAAATATTCATCCAGATGAAAATTATGCTAGAGAAATTATGCAGTTATTTTCAATAGGATTGTATGAGTTAAACCCTGATGGAACGCAAGTGTTGGATGGTAATGGAGATCCTATTCCAACTTATGATAATGATGACATAAAAGAATTGGCAAAAGTATTTACGGGTCTTGGACCAGGTGCAGTTGCCGAATGGGTAGATTGGACAAATGACCCGTATTTTGGATTAGGATTTTGGGGTGCAGAAGCAACTGTCCCAATGATCATGTATCAAGATTGGCACGAGCCAGGAACAAAGGAGCTAATCGGTGGCGTAACTATTCCAGCAGGACAAAATGGAATGGATGATATTGAACAAACTGTGGAGCATCTGTTTAATCACAACAATGTAGGCCCCTTCCTTTCTAAGCATTTGATAAAAAGATTAATTAAGTCTAATCCGACACCAGCTTATGTGGCAAGGATATCTAATGTCTTTGATAATAATGGAAATGGCGTGAGAGGAGATTTAGCTGCTGTCGTAAAAGCGATATTGCTAGATCCTGAAGCGCGAGATTGCTCATGGGTTTTAGAAGAGGAGAATTCTAAATTAAGAGAACCTCTCGTACGTTATCTTCATTTATCTAGAGCCTTGCCGACTGACAGTCCATTAAATAGGTATTGGAATAATACATTTAATTTCTTGGACGCTACTAAACAAGGACCTTTAGCATCTCCAACGGTATTTAACTTTTTCCCACCTAATCATCAACCTGTTGGTGATATTGCGGATGAAGGTCTTGTTGGCCCCGAATATAAACTTCACAATACTTCTACTTCAGTAGGTTGGATTAATAGTGTGAATAATTGGGTAGTCTGGGATGGACTCATGTATAGTTGGGAAGATGAAGATGTTCTTGGTGAAACATCGGTATCGCTTAATACCTTTGATTTGGAAGAATTGGCTGAAGAGCCAGAAATGCTGATTAACGAATTAGACATTCTTTTTACTCATGGTCAATTGACTGATGACATGAGAACGATAATAAGAGATTCTTTAATCCCATTTGAATGGGGTGATTATAATTACGACCGTGCCCGAATGGCGCTTTATCTTTTATTGATTTCAGCTGACTATAATGTTGGTAAATAATTAACCCCGAAACAAAGAAAAATGGCTATAAATAGAAGAAAGTTTTTAGGACAAGCAAGTTGCGCTGGCCTTGGATATACGACACTCATGTCGACCCTGTGTAACCTTAAATCAATCAATGCATCGTCAATATTAAATTCTGCGGTATATGGATCTGGGGATTATAAGGCTTTGGTTTGCCTGATGTTCTCTGGAGGAGGAGACTCTTTCAATATGTTGGTTCCTCGAAGTGACGACGAGTATAATGAATATGCGACGACAAGATCAAACATGGCCTTGGCTCAAGATAGTTTGTTGGCTATCAATCCAAATAATTCCCAAGGAATGGAATTTGGATTCCATCCTGCAATGGTAAATATGCAATCCATGTTTGAAGGTGGGCGCTTAGCTTTTGTACCTAATGTTGGAAGTTTAATTTCTCCAATTACAAAGTCACAATATTATGATGGTTCTGGCCAAGTACCGTTAGGATTATTTTCTCATGCTGATCAACAACAACATTGGCAAACGAGTTTGCCACAAAGTAGATCTGCAGTGGGTTGGGGTGGTAAGATTTCTGACATGCTCCAGGCGACCAATGCCAATCAAACGATATCAATGAATATTTCTTTAGGAGGAAGTAATACTTTCCAAACAGGAAATAATACGATAGAATATGCGATCAATCCATACAACGGTAGTTCTGGGATTACCGGATATGAAGGGCAGTGGCAATTCAACGAATTGAGAACTGCAGCAATTGATAACATGATTGATGCTAATTATCAAGACATGTTTAAACAAGCTTTTGTTGATGTGATCAAAACATCAAGAGATGGTCATATTATGTTTAGTGAAGCATTAGCGAATGTGACACCATTTAATACACAATTCAGTGATACGCAACTATCACAAAGTTTTAAAATGATTGCCAATACTATTGCTGCAAGAAATGATCTAGATATGTCTAGACAAATATTCTTTGTAGAATATGGCGGATGGGATCATCACGATGAAGTATTAGTTGCGATGCAAAATATGATGAAGGAAGTAGATGACGCTATCGGTGAGTTTTATAGTGCTTTAGATGAGATTACAATGTCGGATTGTGTGACCACTTTTGGAGTTAGTGAGTTTGGAAGGACATTGACATCAAACGGAAATGGTACTGATCATGCCTGGGGTGGAAATATGTTCGCTGTAGGAGGAGCCGTTAATGGAAAGGATCTCTATGGTGCATTTCCTTCTTTGGCATTAGATAATGAACTAGAAGTTGGTGGTGGAGTTTTAATTCCAACTACCTCTGCGGATGAATATTTTGCTGAATTGGCCTTATGGTACGGTGTGCCAAAATCTGATTTGGCATTGGTGTTCCCGAATATTGGAAATTTCTATGATGTGAGTAATCCTAACAATCCAATAGGATTTATGAACATCTAAATTTCAAATTACCGTTTAATCCCTTTGTTTTTTTAATGTCTTACCATGTAAGACCTGAATTTCTAACCTCAAATCCAAGTAATGAAAAATAGATTTATTCTAAGCTTAGTTTCTGTATTGTTGACAACATTCGTAAGTCATGCACAATGTTTTCTTGACAGACATAGTACTGATTGGAATGATGGATGGGTTTCATGTACAATGACTCCAAATCCAAATACCGTGAGAGGAACGAGCCATTGGATACAATACGATCTTGGTCAAAACTATATCCTCGAAGAAATGCATTTATGGAATTCTAATGAATTTGGTAAAACGGATAGAGGCATTCAAGAATATTATGTGGATTATTCATTAGATGGCCTTACTTGGACAGAACTGGGATTGTTCAACTTAGATCAAGCCAGTGGTAGCGGATTTTTTGAGGGGAATATTGGGCCTGATTTTGATGATACTGAAGCGAGATATGTATTAATTACTCCAATATCCAATCATGGAGGGACATGTTATGGTCTGGCCGAAATAAGAATTAATGTTCAATCCAGTGTAGTACCCGTCGAATTGATTTATTTCAATGCCAAATGTAATTTAAATGGCTCATCAATAATTTTAGAATGGGAAACGGCAACAGAATTGAACAATGATCAATTCATTATCGAAAAAAGCAATGACAACAGAAATTGGGAAGAATTGACCAAAGTCCCTTCAAAAGGTGACTCTGAATCCAACACTGAATATTCATTCGTAGATAGTGATTTATTTGATGGTAAAAACTATTATCGTTTAATTCAAGTCGATACAGATGGAACTTCGAGAGTTTTGAAATCTGTTGTGAGTGATTGTGAATTAGATGTCATTGGTTTAGATGTTTTCCCAAATCCTTTTAATAGTGCAACGAACATCTCTTTTAGTACAAAAAGTAATGAGTTGATTAAAATGAAAGTTCATGATCCAATAGGGAGATTAGTATTCGAACAAACGATTTCTCCAGAATCAAATCAAGTACAAATAGAATTTAACGCACAAGAATTAAGTGCGGGACAATATTACCTTTCGCTCAAGCAGGGGATGAAAGTTCAGCGTAAAAAAATGATTGTTCAGTAAGTTGTTACATTTTTATTGAGAGGAGTCGGTTTTTTCCGACTCTTTTTATTGTAAGAGCATCCAAATGGACATGAAAATCATAGTGCTATTTTCAATAATCGTCACTTTACTCATAGGCAGATTAAACACAGTTCCCAGACATGCACATTGAATCCGTTCTTTCTTAACTACACTTTGTAAAACGCCAATTGTTCCTACGATCATTAATATAAGGGCTGAAATCAATGTTGCTTTTGGGTTAACCCAAAGAATAAATGCTATACCTAGGCCAAGTTCCAAAAACGGATATACCAACCCATATAACGGAATTTTTTGTGCCACGACATCATACATCCTAAATGAATTCGCAAAACCTTTTAAGTCGAGTAACTTGAAAAATGAAAAGACGATAAAAAAGCCTGCCATGAAATGACGCATCCATTGCATGAAATCAAATTGGTTTTGATTGAATTGAAGGAGTATTGTGGTGCCAAAAATAAAAGCAAAAATTAGTAAGAGTGGCTTGTATCTTAAAAGACCGTTTGGTTCTTCCATTTGGCTTTCGCCAATACGATTTTCCAATTTTTCATGGATAGAATAATTTCCAATTTTGTCAAGAGCTGATTGCAAAGTTTCAGTATTAACTGGATGTAGAGAATTGACGAATGAACTTTCCGGACTTAATTTTATCTCCGTGCTACTTACATTTGGAATAGATTCTAATTCCGCGCTGACTTTTCTTACGCAATTCATACAAGTCATGCCTTCTATTATATACTCTTTGGAATGAATGACGCCCATAACTAGAATGATTAGTTTGTTAAAGCTAGATTATTTAAAAGTAAAACAAAAAAGGCGACCAAATTATGACCGCCTTTTTACAAATTATTTCAATGCGATTTCCTGTTTTATGTTTTTGGTTTGTTCTACTAGATCAATGAATTCTTGAAAATATCCATTAGGATCATCTACGAAACCGGAGCGTGCTAAACTTAATACATTGTCAAGATGAGCATTGGCTTTGAAAGATGATGATCTCAACAACAGACCAAATTCGGTAACAGCCATACTAAAACGTACGTATGGATTGACTTCTTCGATAGTTTTTAAATCATTTGAAATTTCGAGTTCATGTTTTTTAGATGTTTTAGCCTTGACATCTTTGTATCTAAATTTGATCTTAGCTAAATGTTCATTCGACTTTGAATTTTTAGCAGGGATGATTTCATACAATGCCGTCACTTGGTGACCTACTCCCATTTCTCCCGCATCTTTTTTGTCATCGTCAAAATCTTCTGTCTCCAACATTCTGTTTTCATATCCAATTAATCTAAATGAATCCACCACATCTTTATTGAATTCCATTTGGATCTTCACATCTTTTGCTAGGGTATGAAGTGTTCCTGTGATTTCATCAACGAAAATCTTTTTCGCTTCTTTTTCTGAGTCGATGTAGAAGTGATTTCCGTTTCCCTTAGTGGCTAATGTTTGCATTAATCCATCTTGATAATTACCCATACCAAAACCTAAAACGGACAAGAATATATTTGATTCGCGTTTTTTAGATATCAAATCTTCTAGACCTTGGTTAGAATTTATGCCCACATTAAAATCACCATCTGTACACAGTATAACCCTATTGTTTCCATTCTTTCTGAAGTTTTTCTTCGCGATTTTGTAAGCTAGCTCAATTCCAGCTCCTCCCGCGGTTGATCCACTTGATCTTAAATCATCTAAAGCTTTGATGATTTTAGTTTTGTGTCTAATCTCCGTACTAGGTAAAACTACACCGGCTGCGCCCGCATAAACAACAATAGAGATTCTATCTGAAGGACTTAATGCGTCTATCAAGATTTTAAGAGATTCTTTAACTAATGGTAGTTTGTTAGGTGAACTCATGCTCCCTGAAACATCAAGAAGGAAAACTAGATTGCTCGGAAGTAAATTTCTTCGATCAACATTTTTAGCTTGAAGGCCAATATGCAAAACTTGATGCTTCTTGTTCCAAGGACAGACCGTTAGTTGTGTATATGCTTCAAATGGTTTCTTGGATTCTGCTTTCGGTAAGTCGTAATTAAAATAGTTGATCATCTCTTCAATTCGAACAGCATCGGGTGGAGGTAGAATTTCATCTTCAATCATTCTTCTGACATTAGAATACGAGGCTTTGTCTACATCGATTCCAAAGGTAGAATGCATGTCATCTTTAGCACAGGTGTAGTTGTTTTCAATGATGGTGTTATAGCCCTCTCGGTTGGATTTTTTATCGAATTGAATCTTTTTTCCGTGTCGGATACTCGCCGAGCCTGATTGAGTATTACTAAGATTTCTGATGTTTTCTGCAGTAACCGTTTTCCCTTGTGTTGTATTATCTTGCTCCATCAATGGGACTTTGTAAGCGACCACTTCAACTGCTTCTATTCTTACACCATCGTCTGAAAGGCTAAAATCAATTCGATTTACTTTGTCGGCTTTAATAATGATACCAGATATTTTTTGTGTTGAATAACCAATATAATCGGCAGTGACATCGTAGGTGCCAGGTTTCAGATCGGTTATGGCATATTTTCCATCAAAGTCAGTATCGGTACCTGTAACTACAACACCATTTTTGTAAATCACCACCGTGGCAAATATTAAGGCTTCACCAGTGCTTTTATCTGTCACTTTACCTTCTAAGGAGGTTTGTGCAGAAAGGATAACTGAAATCCCTAAACTCATTAAAATTGTAAAAATTGCTTGCTTCATAATCTTAAATTTTGTTGGTGAGTAAATATTAGCGATCAATAAGAATGAGTCGCTTGGAGTATTGTTTTTTATCCGCCACAACAGATAGTGTATACATTCCACTAACTAGATTTTCAAATGGTATACTGTGTGTTCCTGCTTCCAAGCTATCTATCCTTTGTACAATTTTTCCACTTGCACTTCGAATAACTACGGATTCAATGGATTGATTGATTTCAAGTTCAATTTGAGATTTGGCAGGATTAGGATAAAAGGACCATTCTACATCGTCTTTAATAATTACTGCTTCATTGTCTAGTGCAGTACAGCTTTCGCTGAAACAATAATTGTCTATTAATCTAAAAATGACGTCATTCAAAAACTCTACCTCGTAATCATGGACAAGTGGTTTTAAATGTGGATTTCCAATCCCACTATCATCCGTTATAAATACATATGTGCTATTGGTAATAACAGACATGTATTTCATCAAAAACTCTGTTTCTCTATCTATTCCGCTAGCGGTAATCGGAACAATTTTTATCCCTTTTTCTGCTGCTTTTTTAATCTGTTCTTTTATTCTTCTAAGAGTAGCAGGGTCATCATGTGGTGGGGCGTCTAGAATGAGAAAGATGATTTTTAGAGCATTCTCACTCCATTTTTGATCTAAAGCAATTTTAAGACCTGCATCTACAGCTTCAGGAAAATCACCACCACCAGATGCACTTTGTTTGTTAATAAAGCGGATTAGTTTTTCTTCATCGTTTTTTAGTTCGCTCGAAACAGTCAAATATTCATCCGTTTGATCTCGGTAGAAAACCGCACCCAACTTTATTGATGATAATCCTCGAATGGATTGACATCTATTTAAAATATCTTTTATTTCCGATTGAAGAAACGTGATTTCATCTCCCATTGATCCCGTAGCATCAACTACATACATAAGCTCTAGAGATTTGTTTTTTTCACATGGTATGTCCAATTGGATTTCATTACTCCCTTCGTCAATGGATTTTATCTTTTGAAGCCTGAATTCTTGACTTCCTTGTTTAATGAAAATGGAATAAGCTTTGTCATCTTTTTGAAAAAGATCAGACCACAACTCTGCCTTTCCCTGTAAATCCGTTTTGCTTTCCCAGATAGTTTTTCCTGATTTGTCTTGTAAAATGACTGTACAATTATTAATTGGATAGTCTAGGTGATTTCTAACAAAAACAGAATAGCGATGGGTGGGGTATATTTTCCAATGATCCTGCATGCCTTTGTATTGATCATCCTTTAATAGACTTTTCCAGTCATCCCAATTATTTAAATCATTCCATTCGCCAGCAGTTATTTGACCTGCCTCGGGTGCTTCCTCCTCTGCTGGACTAAGTGGTTCTTCTGTTGGTAAATACGCTGAAACGGATTCTGGCGAACTTCCTCTAATAGATTTAATGTCAGCGCTAGAAATGGTAGAGACATTTTTACATTCTCTTAATTTAGGAACTTTACACTCAATCACTACCTCATCTAACAATTCACCCTCTGTTAATACGAAATTGAAATCTTTATTTTTTTCCGTAATGGATTTCTGTGTTACTAGATTACTATACCCAGTATAGGATATTTCTATATTGTATTTGGCTGGCGCCAATCGAATGGTCGCTCTACCATCAATATCCGTAAGTATCGCTTCTCTTATTACGTCGCCTTGTTTAATGACGACATTGGCGGCAATTAATGCCAATCCATCTGTATTAGTTACGGTAATACTAACGTTAATTTTTGAATCTAGATTGGCGAAAGCCAATAAGAAAAAAGCGGCGAAAAGCGTTATCATTTTTTTCATAGACAAGTTTTTAATCGTTGATCGAATTGTCTATAGGATGAATGAGAATTTAGAATTACACAAAAGACATCGAGTATTTTTGAAACTTATCTGTAATTTGTCGTTAATGATTTATACATTTTAAATTTGAATGCTTCGGGAACTAAATGATATTGACCTGGTAAAACGTTTTCAATCTGACGAAGATTTAGAAGGATTAGCTGTTTTGTTTTCCCGATATAGGACTATGATTTTTGGTGTTTGTTTGAAGTATTTCAAAGACCATGATCGAGCAGAGGACGCAACGATGGAATTGTTTGAAATCTTGGAAAGAAGATTGAAAGGCAAAGAAATAGACTCTTTTAAATCATGGTTATACGTAGTTGTCAAAAACCACTGCTTTGAAAAATTGAGAAAATCGTCAAAAGATTTACCTAGAAATAAAGAAGCAGCGATTATGTATTCTGAACAAGTTTTTCATCCTGATAGTATAAGCAATGAAAATGAACTTCAACGAATGTATCAATGTTTAGAAAAATTAAAGGAGGCGCAAAAAGAAAGTGTGAGACTCTTTTATTTGGAGTCTAAAAATTATGAAGAAATTGCACAAAGCTTAAACATCGAATGGAATAAAGTAAGATCAAATATCCAGAATGGAAGAAGAAACTTAAAAAACTGTATGGAGGAGAATGCCTAAACAAGATCAACATAGCGATCAATTTTATCTTGACCTACTCAACCAGTACGTACAAGGAAGTATCTCAAAGGAAAATCTACACCTTTTGGAAAAACGTGCATTGGACGATCCTTTTTTAGGAGATGCTCTAGAGGGATATTATCACCAAGACAAATCTTTAAGTAGAAAGCACTTGATGAAGATGTCAACATCTGAAAATGAAAAGATCTCTTCGAAAATTGTTTCTTGGAGACCTTGGTTGGCTGTTGCTGCGAGTCTTTTGTTGCTTTTAACTTTTACCTTCATTTTAAAGGATAATGATTTTGGCGCCAAGGAAAACAATTCAATGGTAGCCGATACCAATTCAAGTGAAAATGATCAAACGTATGCGGATTTAGAATTACAGGATGAAAAACTTTCGACGGAAGTTGTAAATAATAAAAATCCCATAGAAGAGAAAGAATCTACTGCAGCCTCACCTCCGCTAAGTAAAATAAACCTTGAACCCACTAAAGCGGTAGTAAAAGATTGGGCAAAACAAGAAGAGGTTGTAGTGGAAGAGAAAAACTTGGATATAGTCGCTACAGAGTCAGAGGTAATCCCAAGAGTTGAAAAAACGGAATCTCAGGATTCTGAGGATGAAGAAATGGCCGCATCAGAACCCGAAATGAAAAACAAAAAAGTAGCTATCAAAGGCGCTAGATCTCAGAATGGAGAATACGTCCTGGATGGTGTGAAAATTCAAGATAGCGCGGAAAAAGAAGGACAGGTTCTAAACTATGTGACTGGGAAAGTTGAGGATGTTGACAATTTACCTTTAATAGGAGCCAATGTAGTGGTAAAAAGAAATAATGAAGTGGTGGCAGGTGCAGTAACTGACCTGGATGGAAACTATCAAATTTCGGAATTGGATACAGGTGTGGCTGAACTTGAGGTGGTTTATACGGGTTATGAAGCGCAACGATATGGAAATGCCGTGATCGTACCCGGAGTTAATAATTACGACTTTAAACTCGAAGAGGGTGCTATGTTAGACGAGGTGGTCGTGACCTCACTTGGTAAGGATACCAAACAAAGCGATCAGTACATGCCTGAGATGGGTTATGAGGCTTTCGCCGAATATATCAATGATGCTCGTGGAATTTCTCAATCTGATTTTGGCGGTCCAGCCGAAATTCTTCTTCAATTTGAAATACAAACAGACGGTTCGATAGAGAAAATAAAAGTGATGGAATCCAATAATCCAAGTAAAAATGAGGAAGCCATTCTACTCTTGCGAGAAGGGGGATTATGGAAAGTGAATAAGCCAGCCAACCCACCTTTTACGGCTACTTATCGGATGGTATTCTGATTTTGTAGAAAAAGCTCAACCCTCAGCCAATAAAATTGTTCATTATTTCGATATTGATATATAAACCATTAAATCGAATTTATGAAGTTTGGACAAATTATAATTTGGATCGCATTAGTAGGATTCGGATTCTACTTAGGGAATTCAGTGAACACTGCTCAAGATGTTTCTTCAAGTGATATCAATGAAGAAGAATTAGAAGAGAAAGATTTAATGCCTGAAATCACAAGAGTGGCTTCAGTGACAGAAGAAAGAGAAACGGCTGAAAAGCCCAAAGTGGACTTTCATGATGGTTTGGTGACAGATGTAGAAAAAGCTACGGTATCTCTTTTTGAGTCTTCTGCTCCTTCGGTGGTGTTTGTTACGTCCACTGGTTTGCAACGCGATCGATATTCTAGAAATGTTTATGAGATTCCTAAGGGCACCGGTTCTGGATTTATATGGGACAATGAAGGGCATATAGTCACTAACTATCATGTCGTTCGAGAAGGACAGAAATGGGAAATCACCTTGGCCGATCAAACAATATATGAAGCAGAAATGGTGGGCTTCGAACCAAGAAAAGATATCGCCGTTTTAAAAATAAATGCTCCTAAAGAAAAATTGAGAGCTCTACCAGTTGGAAAATCGTATAATCTAAAGGTGGGCCAGTCAGTGTTCGCTATTGGAAATCCATTTGGCTTGGATCAAACATTAACCACAGGTGTAATCAGTGCACTGGGAAGGGAAATAGAATCTATTGCAAGAGTTCCCATCAGAGATTGTATACAAACAGATGCGGCCATTAACCCTGGGAATTCGGGAGGACCCTTATTGAATTCATCTGGTAGATTAATCGGTGTAAATACGGCCATTTACAGCCCTTCAGGAGCTTCAGCTGGAATAGGATTTTCGATTCCTGTGGATATTGTTAGTTGGGTTGTACCTGATTTAATCCAATACGGTGAGGTACAAAGACCCATGCTTGGCGTCGAATTAGTCGCCATGCAATTGATGCAACGATGGGAAATTAAAGGAGCTATGATCGCTGCCGTAACGCCCAATGGATCAGCTGCAAAAAGTGGTTTGCAAGATACTCAGACCAGCGGTAGAGGAATCAGAAGGTTTGGTGATATTATTGTAGGAATTAATGATCACAAGATCAATGACAATAACGATCTTATTTTGGCACTTGAAAAGTATAAGCCTGGTGAC
>JAHDBI010000059.1:2479-7116 GCA_020630475.1 Saprospiraceae bacterium | reverse complement strand
AAATGATTAACATTTGCCAAAACCGAATGTTTTTAAATAAATAATTTCCAAAAGTAGGGGGGTAGAGAATATTATTCGTCAGATAAGAAATGTTTCTTTCACTAAAAGGATGAAAAATGAACAAATCGACTAAATTTTTATCGCTCAAAGAATCACCTGTATTCTCATTATTATCAGACCAGAGAATAGATCAACTAGCAGAAGTCGTTCAATACGAACGATTTACGAAAGGTCAAAAGGTGTATAAAGAAGATCATTTCATTTCGTGTGTTTATGTTATCGTGAAAGGAACAGTAAAAATTAGTCGAAACACTACCTCAGGAAAAGTAATGATTAAAGACATCGTTTATGATGGGGAGGTTTTTGGAGAAAATGTTTTTACAGCTGTACAAAAGAGAACAGATTATGCTGAAGTACTAAAAGATGTTTCTGTTCTAAAAGTACCATTAGAGAGCTTCATGACATTGATTCATGAAAGTCCAGAATTTGCTGATGAGGTCATGAAAGTGATTGTGGAAAGATTGAATGCCCTCGAAAACAGGATAAGAAGTTTTGTTTTTGACAAAGCAAAGAAAAGAATTGTTGATTTCTTGAAGCGAACTGGCGAATCTAGGGGTATTAAGATAGGAATCGATGAATGTTTAATCAATCATGGACTTTCTCATAAAGAAATTGCATTAATCACTGATACTTCTCGACAGACTGTTGCGAGAGTTTTAGGCGAATTAAAAAAGGATAATATAATTCATTTCAGTGCTCGAAAACCGAGTAAGATTCTCATAAGAAATGATTTTGGTTTAAGTTAATTTATTAAAGAAAGTTGGTTTTTCGTTTTTTTAAGCCTCTGTCTCGCAGAGGCTTTTTTTATTAATTAACTCAAAGAAAAGCCGAGGCTTTCTAGATCCTTCCAAAAGTTACCATAAGATTTACTGACCACATTTTTTTCCTTGATGGTTACTGGAAAGAGCATGGCCAAACAAGCTAATGACATGGCCATCCGATGATCTTTATAAGTGTCAAATTCGACACCTTCACTGAACGATGCTTTTCCATCTTGCATGTAAAAATCCATGTCAGATTTAGAAAAGCGTTCTGGTAACTTACTCAAGTAGACTTGCAGTTTAGCCAATTCAGTTTGCATGGCTTTTATACGATCTGTCTCCTTTATACTTAGAGTTTGCAATCCACTAAACAAACCATTTACTCCTAAACCGCCACAAAGGACAAAGATAGATTGCGCAATGTCGGGACAAGTAATGAAGTCGTATTCTAAAAATGGAATTGAATTTTCTGTTTTTTGAAGCCTAATGCCTTGATCAGTAGGACTGGTTTTTATTCCGAATGACTCCATGATTGTTTTGATCGCGGCGTCACCCTGAAAACTATCTTCTTGAAGTCCCGTTAATTCCAAATCTACTTCATTCGCGAAAGCGGCCATCACATAATAATAACTGGCAGCAGACCAATCTGATTCTACAGTACTGGCTTTCGCCGAATATTTACCCGGTGAAATGGTAATAGCATTCTCATTCCATTGAATCTCTATGCCGTAATACCTCATGATTTCTATGGTCAGATGGATATAAGATCTGGAAACTAATGAACCCTCTAAATGAATTGTCAATCCATTTTTTAAGTATGGAGCGATCAAAAGTATAGCGGTGATAAACTGGCTACTTATACCTGCATTAATCTTAATCTCATCAACATTTTTATTGGTGAATGAACCCACTTTTAATGGAGGATATCCTTCCTTTTCTACATAAGTAATGTTTGCTCCTAGTGAATTGAGTGCATCTACCAACGGACCGATAGGCCTTTCTTTCATTCGATTCGAACCAGTAATGATTTGTGTATCTGAATTCAATGCAAAAAAGGCAGTTGAAAACCGCATACTTGTTCCTGCATGTCCGATGTCAATGGTTTCGGGTCCTTCTTTCAAGGCATTCTTTAAAACCGAAGTATCATCACTCGTTGACAAATGCTTTATTTCAAATTCATCCTCACAAAGAGCCTGAATGATCAACAAACGATTAGAAATACTTTTGGAACCGTCGAGTTGAATGGTCCCTTTAAGAATTTTACTATCCTTGTGTAAAGTAATAGGGTCTGAATTTATGGCCATATGATTTCTATCTGTTCATCTAAATCATCACTTAAACTTCTAGCCACAGGACAATGATGAGCTGCCTTTTCGAGTAACTTTTTTTGCTTTTCCGTGTAAGACTGATGAGGCATTGTGATCACCACCTGGACTTTGGCAATGCGCCTAGGGTTGGAAGCCATTACTTTTTTCACATTTGCTTTGGCTCCAGTGATATCAATGTCCTTATCCCGTGCCTTGATTCCCATTATGGTCAAAATACAAGAAGCTACAGAAGTAGCGACAAGGTCGGTCGGAGAAAAGGCTTCACCATTCCCTTGATTATCAATTGGCGCATCTGTTATGATAGTACTTCCCGATTTAATATGTGTGGCCTTGGTGCGTAATTGACCTTGATAAATTACCTCTGAAGTCATTCTTCTTCCTGTTTTTTATCTTTAATGATCGGATGCTCATTGGCTCGTTGGTAACGAATTATGATTTCCTTGACGAGTCTATGCCTTACCACATCCTCGGCCCCAAGAAAAACTCTTCCGATTCCATTGACGTCTTGAAGTATATCTAATGCCCTAAATAAACCAGATTTTTGATTTCTTGGAAGGTCTATTTGCGAAGGATCACCAGTGATAATGCATTTGGCATTGGGCCCAAGTCGAGTTAAAAACATTTTGATTTGAGCAGATGTACAATTCTGTGCTTCATCTAGAATAATAAAAGCATTGTCCAAGGTTCGACCACGCATAAAAGCTAAAGGAGCTACTTCGATCACTCTTTCACCCATAAATTTTTTCAATTTTTCTGCAGGGAGCATGTCGTCAAGTGCATCATACAGTGGTCTTAAATATGGATCAACTTTATCCTTCAAATCACCAGGTAAAAAACCTAAACTTTCTCCTGCTTCAACAGCAGGACGAGTCAATATGATTTTTCTCACCAAGCGATTTTTTAGCGCCTTAACCGCCAATGCAACAGCTGTATAAGTTTTACCAGTGCCCGCAGGACCTATGGCAAAAACAATATCATTACTATCACTTGTATTGACAAGAAGCTTTTGATTTTTTGTTTTAGCCTTTATTGGTCGACCATTACGACCATGAACGATAGTATTTCCAGATGCCTTCGACGGAAGTCTATTCGTCATAGGACTTTCACCTTCTAACATGTCTTCCACTATCTGATCAGTCAACTCATGCTTCTCGCGAAGCATCTTGACCATGGTTTCAACATTGCCTTTGGCTCGTTGTGTCTCTTGTTTGTGACCCGAAAGTTTGAGGCTATTACCTCTAGATGTGATGACTAAATCTGGATATGCTTTTTTAAGAATATTCAACCTAGAATTTTTCTCTCCAAACAGTTCCACAGGATCAATCCCCTCAATTGTTAATATGATTTCGCTCAATACGCTCTTTTTTATTTCTTTTTAGATGATAAAAGGCATTTCTTTGTAGTATGAATTGATAAACGTAGGAATAAACTAAATAGTTTTCTTTGCTTATCAACTCTAAAATTGGAAATATCTTCCAATCATTCAAACCAGCAATGAGATTTTATTATTAAATCAATGATGCGTACATGCAACTTGTTACACTGACGACAGATTTTGGATTGAGTGATCATTACGTCGCCGTTTTAAAAGGGACGATATTATCCAAGAAACAAGATCTACAAATGATTGACGTAAGTCACGATATTGATACTCATGATATTGTGCAGGCAGCCTTTCATGTAGTGAATAGTTACAACACTTTTCCTAAGGGAACAATTCATGTTGTAGCTGTTTATAATTTTTACCAACCCGATTTTGAATTTGTTGCGTTTGAAAGAGAAGGTCATTATTTTATCGGTCCAAACAATGGAATTTTCTCACTGATTTTTGATGACCTGATAGAAGCAGAAATTCATAAAATCGATTATGACAATGACAAAGATTTTAAAATCCAACAGATTATCTCTCATGGTGTTGCCTGTATTGCGCACGGTCTTGGAATGAATGAGATTGGTCCAATCGTTGATGAATTCACAAGAAAAATAGGCATACAACCAGTAGTGACCAAGGATCAAATCAGAGCTACGATTATTCATATTGATCATTTCGAAAATGTAGTGGTCAATTTGAAAAAGCCCTTGTTTGAAAAAATGCGGGCAGGAAGAAAATTTGCTTTGTACTATCAACAAAATGACCCCATCAATAAGATCAGTAAAAATTATAATGAGGCTCCTATAGGTGATGTGTTGTGTTGCTTTAATGCGGCGGGATATATGGAGATTGCTATCAACATGGGACGAGCAGCAAGTCTTTTGGGCTTGAAGAAAAATGAAACTGTCCAAATAAATTTTTACTAATGATCAAGCGAATTGTACGAATGAGCTTTGAACCAAACAAGGCTAACGAATTTGAATCTTTATTCGAAGAAGTTCGTGAAAAAATTCGCGCTCGTAAAGGTTGTAGGAGGCTTGAACTTTTAAGGGACATTCACAAAAGCCATGTTTTTTTTACTTATAGTTTTTGGGACAGTGAAGATGATTTGAATGA
>JAHDBI010000059.1:0-2379 GCA_020630475.1 Saprospiraceae bacterium | reverse complement strand
GACTTCAATCAAATTAAAAATGCCATTGGTCTTTTTAATACGCCCCAATTGGTTTTGATAGAGGATACTTTTTTGGATTCTTTGCCTTTCGGCGAATTGAGAAGCGGATATGCTGAAAATTTAAAACATGGCTTAATAGCGGATAAATCTTTTTGGGATAATATTAAGGAAGTTGATTTAAAACAGAAGCAACCATGGTCCGAACTTATTTTTAGATCCGTACAAATTAAACAATCGATAGTTGCTCAAGACATTCGCGAAAGCGGAATCCGAAAAGTCCTCAATTTTGGACACAGCATAGGCCATGCATTAGAATCTTATTTCTTGTCTCAGTCGGTCCCAATTCTTCATGGAGAAGCTGTAGCTACAGGTATGATTTGTGAGGCTTTCATTAGTCGCCAAAAAGGAATGTTGAGTAATGAAGATTTTCAAGAAATAGTACATTTTGTACTTGACGATTTTCCTGTCATTAAAAAAGAATGGGAAGTGAATGAGATTTTCGGATTTCTTAAAAATGATAAAAAGAATAACAAAGATCAGATGCTTTTTTCATTGGTAGATGAGATTGGACATTGTGTTTTTGATGTTCCTATCCAAGCTTCAATGGTGATGGAGGCATTAGATTACTATAGTTTGTACGATCAGTAGATCATAAGTTTCTGATTATAAAATCCTAATGGTGTTTCAATTCTAATAAAATACATTCCATCAGTGAATTCTGATACATTCAACGCTCTTTGCTCTCCAAGGTAGTTTTTAATTGGAAGACCATTTATATCTAGAATAGTAATGTTATTGATCTTTTGGTCATATTTTATGTTTATAAGACTGTTTGTGGGATTTGGATAAACAACAACATTAATGTTGTTGTTGACATCGTCCGTGTTGATTAACATTGGTAAGTATTCACAATTTTGGGTTTCGTCTGTTTTATATGAAAAGTCATCATTCTGATAAGAACAAAATGACCAACCGTCTAGATCAAGGGTACATGTGAAGTTATAATCTGTAATTAAAAAACGAGCTGGAACATAAGCTTCATGAAAGGAAGAATATAAAGCAACCCATCCGATACCCTCAATAATTTTATGAGAGGATTGTTCGAAGCCCCAATTACCTGAAACAACTCGACCATATTGTACTCTTCTGTCGAATCCATTGATATTTATAACATCTAAAGAATCTATGACAAAATAGAAAGGATCACAAATTTCATGATCATCATCAAATGTGCCTGGATCGCCTCTGTGTCTTAATTGAAGAGTATCATTTACATTTAGATTGAAATCATATATCAAGTAAAAATTATCCTCTGACCAATAAAAAACCTGATCATTTTCTTCATATACAATCCAAGGGAAGCCAAAACTTGTTATGGTATCATTTGAAACGCTTAAATCGACATAAGTTAAAGTGGGCTTTATAAGATGGCATTCTCTACCGTTTATTGTCGTATCTCCATTTACTTTTAGGTGGTCGTAACCGGAAATCGCCCAATTACCATATCTGTAGATCCATTCGTCATTTTCTTGAAACCAGACTTGGCCATTCGCCGTAAGGCTAAAAAAAAGAAAGGCAATAGTTGAAATTTTGAAGCAATTCATACGTATAATATAAACTTAATATTCCAATGAAACATGAAAGTCAATAGGCAAATGATCAAATGTCGCCAAATAGAAATAAGTCTAATGGTTTATTAAGTTAATTAGAGTTAATTCGTGTTACGAAGCAGTTAATCGTGGGTTTGTAATTTGAAAGACCTGACAATTGTATCTAATTTCAATAAGTATGATTTAATAGAATTCAATTTTCACTAAACAATAAGTTCTATGTTCAAAAATTCTTATGTCAAAGTAATAATAGGTTTTCTAATTGTCTTTTCAATTAATCAAGCATCTTCACAAGAATTGAAAATTCACTTGGGAACACAAATTTATGGTATGATAGACGGAGGATTTAATGGAGGGGGTATTGGTTTTGAAAGCCCGTTGACCCAGAAATCAACATTTGATTTTGATTTTACAATAGGAACTCAAAGTAGAGGTACAGCTTATTCTTTTAAGCCATCCTACTTGTTTTATTTAAGTGAAAACCAAAAAGGATTTTTTATTGGTCCATCGCTTAAATATATTTCCCTCAAAGAAAAGGAGGGTCGAAATAGTTTTGATGATTCTTTATACGCACTAGGTTTTAGCCTAGGGTTTAAATTTGACTTTTTGAATGATTTTGATTTGCTTTTTAAATTGAATCCGCATCTTACCGTTGGCGGTCAAGGGGAAGGAAATGTAGCAGGGATTAGTGGACAATTTGGATTGTCTTATAGGATTTAGAAAAATAGAATTAAACGGTTATTTCAATTTGATTTTGTTCGCAATCCTC
>JAHDBI010000058.1:18649-23810 GCA_020630475.1 Saprospiraceae bacterium | reverse complement strand
ATTGGCCGCGTAGTTCAACTGGATAGAATATCAGATTTCGGCTCTGAGGGTTGAGGGTTCGAATCCTTCCGCGGTCACAAAAAGCCCCGATAAATAAAGGGTTTATCGGGGCTATGTTTTTTCAATTGAATTATATATCCATAAATTTAAAAGCAACAGAATAATTCATTTTTCACAGATCCTACCATAATTCTGTGCCATTCTCTCGTTAAAAATGTACCTCCTAATGTAACGTTCCAAAGAGGTGGTGTACTAGTTAAAAAACAATTGTTTCCCGTTAACTGAAAACTACCATTTTGAGGTTGAATTGCGGGAGCACAAAAAGCCTCTCGATAGCAAGGCACTTCGTTTTGTGGTGCAATAAAACCTAAGCATACACCATTTTGCAATGCGCATTCTTTAAAATATTCAAAACTACATGGTTCGCCGTTACATAAGGAGAAGCCTTCATCACATTCCGCTTTCCAACCGATAAGTGCACAATTTCCTACAAATTCGACGTGAGCTTTAGCAGGCATATAGCATCCACTACATGCGATTGTAGGATCACCATAATTTAAAGACATATATGTGTTCATCGAGGTAACATTATCTAATATTTCTTCTTCATCAATTTCATCATGGCAAATCGAACATGATTGTAAAAAGAGTTCACAGTTACCTCTCTTTTCAATTTCCTTATCGAAATATCCCAAATCAGATGTATCGGGATAATCGCTATCTGATGAACATGAATAATTGATAAAAACGAAGCATAACAACAAGGTTAATAATTTTAGAAATTTCATAATTAGTAAATTAAATTTTTAATGAATTAAGAACACTTAAATGAGCTGTGTTCATAGATTTTTCGTCAATTCCAAGATACATTGACGTAAATTTCATTTAAATCAGAATACGTAAACAGTCTCAATTAAAAATTCACAAATTATGAACTGTCTTTAACATGTGCTATTTCGTTTGATTGATTCAATTTTCAATCAAGAGGTCAAATACTTTCATCGATATTAATTGAATATTATCTTTATGGATGTGAGAAATTGATTTAGTACTCACGTTTTTTAAAACCCTACAAACCAAAGAGCAATGGACAACGAAGAAATTTACAGAAAAGCGAAAAAGAAAGTAAAGGCCAAAAAGGGATTCTTTTATCATTTCATCGCTTATGCTTGTGTTTTAGGAATGCTTTATGCCATCATGTACTTCGAAAACAAAGGCGAGATACTTCCAGTTATTATTGTCGGATTAAGTTGGGGAATAGGTCTTGGCGCACACTATTTTAAAACTTTTGGAACAGAGCATTTAGACTTTTTAGGATTTAGTCCAGATTGGGAAGAGGAAGAATTAGAAAAAGAAATCCAACGATTGGAAAGAAAACAGAAACTAAAGAAGTTAATGGAAGCCGATAAGGAAGATTTTATGTTCAACGACGAAGAATCACTCGAACTAAAGGAAATGGAAAAAAGAAGATTGGACGAGAATTATAGATAATCTTGAATGATGAATGTAAGTAACGAACTATTATTCTTTTTCAGTGCTTTAGGGGCTTTTAACGGATTACTATTGGGCTTGTATTTTTCTTTTTATAAAAAGCCCAAACATATTTCTAATTTCTTTTTAGGCGCAATGCTTATTTGTTTAAGTATTCGAATCGGAAAATCTGTCTTTTTCTATTTTAACCATGATCTTGATTTCCGGTTTTTACAGTTTGGGCTTACTGCATGTCTTTTTATAGGTCCTTTTCTCTATTTGTATTTAAAATCCATTTACGATAAGACAGGTCATAATGCTTCAAACTGGAGAATTCATATGTATGTATGGATCCCAATCATCACCCTAATCAATTTTTTATATCCATTTGAAACACATGTTAATTTATGGCGACCATATATCATTAAAGGCATATATGCCGTTTGGATCTTATATACAATTGCCAGCTTTCCTTATGTACGGAAAATTATGAAATCTTTAAAGTACGAACCCTCTGGTTTGAATGCACAGAGCCTTTGGGACTTAAGTTTATTCATCGGAAATATTCTCATCTGGGCCGCCTTTTTCTTTTGTGGATTTACTTCGTATATACTAGGGGCCCTACTATTTTCTTTTGTCTTTTATTTATTATTCCTACAGATCATTTTTAGAAATCGTGAAGAATTAGACGCTCGAAAAACTTCTGAAAAATACAAATCAAAAAAAATTGATAGTGATCAAGCAGAAAATTTATTGGGCAAGCTCAACCAGTATATTTTGGATGGTGAAAAGTTTAAAAATCCAAATTTAAAACTTGCCGAATTAGCCTCCGCTTTAAATGTCCTACCCCATACCGTATCGCAGGTATTAAATGACAATCTCGGTAAAAGCTTTACTTTATATATTAATGAATTCCGAGTGGAAGAAGCTAAAAAAAGAATTGCCCTAGATGAACAATACACCTTAGAAAGTATTGGCTATGATTGTGGATTTAATTCTAAATCTACCTTTTATGGCACATTTAAAAAAATGACTGGGCACACCCCTTCTTCGTATAAAAAGCTGATAAAATAGGGTACTTAAGTCCAAATTTATAAATCCGAACTCCTGATTTATAATGCAAATCCTTTAAAAACATTAGACAGAATACATTTGAGAAAAATTAAAATCAAATGTTTCAACTTATTTATTTCATTCTGTTTTCGTTTTTCCTTTGCGGGAATTTTCCACAATCGCCAAACAATTCTGTCCATCAAGAAAAGATTCTTTTTGTTGTTTCCAATGCGGACTATTATGGCAATTCGAAAATTCCAGCATCCAATCATTTTGCCGAAATCGTTTATCCTTATCACGCTTTACGCGAATATGGGTTTCATATCGATTTTATCAGCCCAGGAGGCGGATCTGTTCCTTTAGGGTATTTCAATACTTCGGATTCCTTAATCAGACAGTATATCTACGATTGTGATTTTATGCAGCAATTAGCGCATACAAATACACCATCGCAGATAGATGCCCTAGAATACGACGCCATATTCTTTAGCGGTGGTGGAGCCTCCATGTTTGGCATTGCTGACAATCCAGAAATCATGGATATTGCCAGAGTCATTTACGAACAAAATAAAGGCATTGTCTCTGCCGTATGTCACGGCAGCATTTCATTATCCAACATTAAACTATCCAATGGAAATTACCTCGTCGATGGAAAAAACATCAATGGATTTCCTGACATTTTCGAAAATAAAGAAGCAGAGTATTTCAAGGAATTCGAATATTCAGTTGAGGCCTTGCTTAAAAAAAGAGGTGCCAAATTTCAATACTCTGAAAATGGATGGGATGGATTTTACCAAATTGACCAACGGGTTATTACCGGCCAAGATCCTAGTTCCGCAAAAAAAGTTGCCGATCTAATTGCTAAAAATTTAAAATAATATATCATGTCAAAATTACTTTATACCCTTATTAGTCTCTGTTTGTTCTTTTCCGCGGAAGCGCAAAAGAAAACGATCCCATCTCATTCTAAAATTGACAGCCTATTTGCTAAATGGACAAATGACCATAAACCAGGTATCGCTGTGGCCGTTTTAAGTGATGGTAAAACGGTATTTAAAAATAATTGGGGATTGGCTAATGTGGAAAACAACATTCCGATAACTAAGGTATCGAAGTTCCTATTTCCAGGAATGTCTGATCAAATGCTCAGTTATTGTATTCTATTGCTTGATCAAAGGGGAGAATTAGATTTAGATGATGCGATTAGCAAACACTTAGGCTATTTACCTCATTCATTTAACAATATCTCTATTCGGCAATTATTAAATCATACCAGCCAATTAAACGCGATAGAAGATCTCTTCAAAATAAAAGCTTGGACAAATTCGCATTCCATAACTGAAGAAAAATTAAAAAAAGTACTTAATATTCCTGTTGGGTGTAAAAAAGATAATACAGAGTCTTTTGCCCTAAATAAGGTTGGCCTTAAGTTATTACAATGGGCGTTAGAAGAAAAAACACAAATGTCTTTCTCGGATTTTGCCAAAAAAGAAATCTTCGATCCGCTGAAAATGAATAACAGTATGATTAGAAGTGGTTCGAGTAGTGTCAACAACCTATCCTTCGGTTATCAAAAGATAGAAGACTCTTTTGAATTAGATAATAATAAAAACATCAGTTATTACTGCGATCCATTGTATACAACCACAGAAGATATATTGATTTGGGTAGATAATTTTTGGAGACCCAAAATAGGTCCTAAAGAAGTGTGGAATCAAATGGATCAACTCATATCTGAAAATAATCGACCTGTTAAAAAAGTGAATCGTTCTCTATATGTTGGACAACATGGTTATTGGGACTACCGTGGTATAGATAAGCTTTATCAAATTGGAATGGCAAATGGATATGCTGCTAAAGTAGTTCGATATCCTTCACAAGATTTGGCGGTGGTCGTTCTTGGCAACTTCAGTCAATACAACGGACATCTAGCGACTATTCTTTCCAGTTATTATCTCGAAGAGTATTTTCCAAAACCAACAAACAAAACAAATCGTCCTCTAAAAGTAAAACTAGATCCTACTGAATTGGAAGGTTTTTTAGGTAAATATTGGGATTATCAGGGTGAATCTTTGGTTTCTATTAATCTTAAAAACGACACGCTGATTTATGATGAGCCAAAGTACAAATGGAATACCCAATTAATTCCTTCTTCTAAAATGGATTTTAGTCCAAAAGGAAACCATCAGACTGTTATGCGTTTTGAAACAAAAAGGAACAATGGAGATTTGATTCTAAAACTTCCCAATCGTATAGAAATAGTTTATACCAAATTAGAAAATGAAACACCAGAGAATTTAAAAGAATTCGAGGGTAACTTTTATCATGAAGATTTAATGGCTTCTTTAAAAGTACATGTTGACAAAAATGAAATGTTCTTACAAAATGCAGACGGAAATAAAATTCTATTCAATCATTTAAATGGTGATAATTTTGGAAGTACAAATGGCTTGTACAGCAGAATAAAATTTATCAGAAATAAAAGTGGAGATATATCAAAAATCAAAGTTTATAATAACAAAATTAGAAATTTAGTTTTCGATAAAATCGAAAAGCTAAGCTCATACCATCAATAATTCGACGCTTCAATATTTAAACATTTATTAGGAAGGATTCTGCAATTCAACTTTCCGTTTGA
>JAHDBI010000058.1:9969-18549 GCA_020630475.1 Saprospiraceae bacterium | reverse complement strand
TTCAATGAAAACTTCCATAGTGGATTTGATCCATAAAGATTATTATAGCCGACCCCAAATCCGTATTGATTAGACCTATACTTACTCAAATCAAAATCTGAGGTATAATATTCCGAGGTCGAAAGATGTTCTTCATAGGGAGCAAAATACTTCGCAGCTGATTGATTATAGAATCTATAAGAAGGATATAATGTTAATCTTCCTTCTAATAATTTCACTGGAATTTCAATACTTGCCGTATTTGATTGGATATCCCAATCATCTTTGTAAAAACGAAAAAAGGTCCTTAAAGAAATCATTTCGTTGATATAATAATGCAATCGTCCGCCTAAAGCAAATTTCAATCGTTGTCCAGGTAATCTTTCAATATCATCTGCCAAATGAAAATTATATATAAAGGAATTTTCCTTATCCTTAAAATATACCCGTTGGAACGGTGTGGATAGTTGGCCGCGCTGATGTACAATATCTAATACCAAGGAACCTTGCATCTTTGTGGATAGAATTTGAGAGAACCCGAGACCGACTGCATAAGAATTCCTCGCAGTACCTGATAATGGACTCACTTCTGGAGAATAATTGGGGTTACCCGTAATTGTATATTTCGTAATGTCAAAGTTTTCATCTTCGTCTTCATCATTGCCTACCAGTCCAAAAGACCTAAATTCTGCAGGATATAGTAAATTCCATCGATCAAAGAAGACTGACCCTTTTACATTGAACTCCGTATTTTTTTGGTTGAATAAAGAAGAATAACTTCCTCCAAAGCCCACTGACTGATAATCATACTCTGACGAAAAAGATACATTCGCAGATACAATTTCATTTCTGTCATCCGAACTATGACTATATGATAAAAATATATTAGACCAAACGTCACTTTGAGATTCTCCTGAAGATGCAACAAACGCTTCAGCTTCATTGGCTCCATCAAAGGGATTAACATTACTTGAAGAGGCAGAGGTATAAGCGGAAACACCAGCGTCAACTACCAATACATCATCATCATTTAATGGAATAGAAACAACAATCGTCGCAGTGGCATCTTTAATTTCCTCAGTCCCTATCCCACCAGTCACGGCCGCGTTATCACCATCTTGTGAATAATAACTACTTAGTAAGTCCATCTCGACATTTTCAAGCACTCTCTTCTTATATGTTGATTTAGATTCTTTCTCCTTTTTTACAGGCCTTGAATCCTGTGAATAAACTTGAAGTGTCAAGAATATATAAACCAATAACGTATAAATAAATCTTGTCATTTTTAATCTATTTTAATTGCATCCACAACCACCACCAGTCTTTCCACCGTTTCCTCCTGATGCAGCTTCTCGATATGAATGCGCCGTTAATAAATTTTTATCACACTTTTTATCGCCCAAAACCATATCTAGATCATTGAGCATTACCTTTTCATATTCTTTTACTACTACACATGAGGATAGGTTTAAAAGAATGAATATTATCATTATGATTTTTTTCATTGTGGGTTGATTTTAATATTATCAGAATAATGAACACGTCCTTGATCATCAACAATGATACAATCAAGAGGGGCTAATTGGTTGATTCGGTCCAATCCCACTTCAATACCCATAACGAAAACCGAAGTAGCCATTGCATCTGCCAATTCTGCACTTGGTGCAAACATGGTAACACTCAAAATCCCACTTGTAGGATAACCAGTCCTTGGATCAATAATGTGTGAATATCGCTTTCCATCGAGCACGACATAATTCTCATAATTTCCTGAAGTCACAACAGCTCCCTTTTTCAATGGCAACATGCCATAAGATTTAGAAGGGTCCAAAGGATTGGTGATGGCAATTTTCCATTCCTGTCCATCATTTTGATGCCCCCAAGCGTTCATATCACCAGATGCGTTTATGATTCCCCCTTCAACACCTGTAGACTGAAGAAGTGCTTTGGCTTTATCGGCTGCATATCCTTTCCCTATAGCGCCAAAACCTATTTTCATACCTGACTCTAATAAAAACACAGTTGATTCTTCAGTATTCAATTGAATATTTTCATAACCTACTTTAGATACAGAATTTTCTATTGCCTCTAAAGAAGGTTTTTGATTCATCGTTCCATCAAACTTCCAAATTCGGTCCATAGAGGCATAACTGATATCGAATGCGCCATCCGTCAAACGCGCAATTTGAAGGGCTCGTTGAATCAAATCAAATAATTCCCTATCAACTTTAATAGCCTTTATACCTGCATTGCGATTGACTTCTGAGGTCTGTGAATTTGGATCCCAGGAAGAAATCAAATTTTCAATACGCTTCATTTCGTCCACGGCAAGCTGAATATAGCTGTCCGCTTTCTGTTGATTTCCCGCAACGACGGTGACATCAAATCGACATCCCATTACCATCATTTCTTGCTTAAACATTTCTTGTGCATTACAAATCGAAATCATAATCGTAAATTTTAATATCAGCAAAACATTTTTCATGACTTTAGTAATTGTTCTAAGTGACCAATATAATTCTCAACAGAAGTCTTTTTATATCCGGTTTGCCCAATGACTTTACCATCAGGATCAAGTAAAACAACTAATGGAAATATTCCACCTTGATTGTATCGATCTGCTAAATTTGCATTATGTTCTTGTCTTTCTTTACTCAAGGCATTTTTCTTTCTTCTAGGAAAATCTGCTTGCAAAAGCACTAAATGTTCTGCAGCATACTCTTTAAATATTTTAGTATGCCAAACATCCTTTTCTAATTTCATACAGGGAGCACACCAATCGGAGCCCTGAAAAACCAATAAAATAGGTTTAGATTCTGTTGCTGATTTTGATTTGGCCTCATCAAGATTAGTCAGCCATTCTTGCGCTTTCGCGGAATTGATAGAGAAGGCCATTGATAATAACAGTAGACAACAAAGTAATTGGTTCATAATAAATAGTTTTAGTAGTGATCAATTTATTATGAAACAACTGAGTTTTAAAAAACCCTACCCCGATTTTGAATTCTTTAATAAGTAATACGAAAAAGGATTTGAGGAGTCCTTCCTAACTGGAATTTTTCTACTTCAAATATTTCTGGTTCCAACGTACTTTGCTCAGAATTACTTAAAACGTAATTCCGACTTAGGGAATTTTTAGCATTAAAAACATTCAACATGGACAATTGAAAATCCAAATTAATGATGTCACGAATTGCCGCTCGATATCCTATAGTTAAATCTAATCTTTTAAATCTAGATAATCGTTGATCATTTATTCCTTTAAGTTCGACTTCGTAGTATTCTTCTTCCATATTTTGGACCAACTGAATTCCGTCTATATCAGAATATGGCAAACCACTTCTTAATGTATACTGGGCACTAAAATTCCATCCATTTCTCTTGTAGTGCGCGATTGCAGACACATTATGCCTTTGATCAATATTGGCAGGAAAATCCTCAATATTAATACTTGGTATACTGTAATGAACGAATCCAAGATTGTAGCTAATCGCAGAACTAAAACTTTTCCATCTTTTTTTAACCAAACATTCCAGCCCTCGTGCATTAGATGTTCCACTTTCTTTAATATATAAGGCCGAGCTCTGCCCAGAGCTTAGTACCGGTACGGATGACGACCGATGGTAGTAAGCGTCAAAATCAACTAACCATCTATTCTTATCAAAAGTGACCCCAAAGCTTAATTTTCTAGAACTCATCGGGTCCTCTGGAATAAGAGTCCAAATCTTATTTTCTAAATGAAGTCGACTTTGCGACAAATTAACGATCTGACTGATATATTGATTAAACAGTCCCGAGGACAACCTGAATGTATAATCATCATTTAATAAATAGCTTAAGGTAAACCTAGGAGAAAAATTAATTTTATTTTCATTTTGGACATAAGTAAATCTTGTGCCAAAATCAATTAAGAATCTTCCTTTCTTCCAATTAATGTCTGAAAACATATGATGAAACTCCCCATTCACTTTTTCTTCAAAGGAAACATCTTCTTCGTAGGTGGCTAATTCTGCCACTTCATACTCTAGATTTTTTAAATCCAAAATATATCCAGCGCTCAAATTCATATGAGGCCATCGTTGGTTATGGAGAATCTTCAATTGAAGGTCTGAAATCTCGTTCTCATTTAATCGTAAAAAATTGTTCTGTTGATCCTGTAATTCATCAAAAAGAAAAGCGTATTCACTTTTAAAGGTAGATTGGTTTAAATGAATTGAACTAGTTGATTCTGGAGACCATTGATACTCCAATTGATTTGAAAGAATACTATTCCCAATATCTAGACTATCGTAACCTCCCAATAAACCTGATTGAAATTCATATTCATGAAGAAAGTTATCCTTTGAAATAAAAAAGGATAAGCTGTACTTAAGTTTATCTGTAGGCTTAAATATAAGCTTAGCATTTACATCATAAAAATTTAAATCAAGCTCTGATTCAGAGTTATTTTCATCAGTATTGTCATTAAGTATTTCTGAAGATGCAAAAATTTTATCTCCGTAAGTGCCCAGTGCCAGATTGTCGTCAAAAAGCTTATTCATTGCCATTCTTCCACAAAGAATAATTCCTAATTTATCATTAATAAGAGGTGCTAATAATTCTATATGATTCTCTGTGAATGTACTCCCCATCCCTAATCGAACTTTATCGGAAACAGTATTTGGCAATTTGATATCTATCACCCCTCCAATTCTATTATCTATGGAAGAACTATAAACATCATTGTACACATTAAGCTTATCAACTACAAAAGGATTTATGGAAGATATCATTCCAAAATAGTGGCCGTTACTGTACATAGGTACGTCTTCCCACATTACAAGATTATGATCTGGCTCTGATCCTCTAATTGAAATATTACTTGCAGATTCATCTAAACTTGTAATACCAGGTAAAAATTGAATGGATTTTAAAACATCTCTGTCCAATGCTCCCAATTCATGAGTTAATGCCTTCATATCGAAGTTTATTCCATTAAAATGCATGCCTTGAGTAATTGCAGAGAAAATATAATCTCTTATGATGATTTCCTCTGAAAACACTACCGGATCTCTAGTAAGTTTAATTTCAGGACAATCTGTCTTGAAATTATCAACAAAAATCGAAGTATCTCGATAGCCTAAATATGACAAATTAAGCAGCTCGTTTTTATAGGCCGACTTTTCAATTTCGAAATATCCATCATCGTCAGTCCATGACGTATGAAGATTATCCAAGTACACATGTGCATAAGGAAGAGGTGCATCAGAATCAGCATCTTTCAAAGTCCCACAAATAAAATATTTTCTTTTTTCTGGTGGCAATATCAGAATGACATCCTCCACGATTTCGAAGTCGACTAAAGTACTTTTTAGGATACTTATCAGCGTAGAATTTTTGTCTTGAATATCAAATATTCTTGTTGAAGTTAATTGAATATTTGATATGGTTTCAGGGTCATAGTTCAACGACCAACCAGTAATTTTTTCTAATTGATTGAATACATCTTGTAAACTACCTCTCTTCAATACGATTTCTTGACCTGTCAGCTGAACAGGCAAAGATATAAGGATCAAGTTGAAAAAAATTACGATACGTTTCATGTACTACTTCGTGAACCTAACTTCTCTAGAATCGTTTGAAAAACTAGCTTTTAACCCTAAAGGTTTAGCAATTTGCTCAACAGCCATATTCAAATCAGAATGAATAAATGATCCAGAAAATTCTTCAATCACATCTGAGCTTGCTTTTATATCATATTGTCTTTCTAATTCATCCAAGACATCTTTAAGCGCATAATTTTTAAACTCTGATCTACCGTTTATCCATTTAGGGTCTTGATCATTGGAACTCAAGGAAATATTATTGTCATTGTAAACGGCTTCAAATGCATTTAATATTGTGTCATCTACCTTACCTTTTACTTTTACTTCTACTTTACCTTCATAACATTCTACTTCAAAAATATCTCCTCGAGCTTTTACATTAAACTTCGTGCCTAAAACTCGAACACTACCTTGATCAGTTTCAACAGTAAACTCCTCTCCCGGTGTGACTATAAAAAAAGCTTCTCCTTGTAAATAAACCCTTCGCATAGAATCCCAAGACTTTTCTAAATATTTAATGGCAGAGCCAGCATTTAAAACCACTTGGGAGTTGTCGGGTAGATTATGGCGAATAGAATCGGCATATTCTGATGAAATATTTGTGGAACTATCACTTAACAAAAACCATATGGAAACTAAAAGTAAAAAACATGCAACCATTCCAAACCAATATATTGGCCGAATTTTAGGTCGTCTATTTTCAGTAGTGGATTTATTCTTATTGTGAATCAATGCTTCAAATTTCTTTCTCTTATCTAAAGCAGGTAAATCAAATGTACCCGCAACAACTACTATTTTCGACAATTTTTCCCAATCACCATTCTCTTTTAGTATTGCGATTTCTTGATCAGTTAATTCCCCACTTACAAATCTAGCGTATAAGGTTTCTTCATTTAACATTTTTAATTATTTAAAAAGATGAGTGTCATCATCTAAAATTTAGATTTTCCAAAAATCTCTTTCAACTCCTTTAATGCCTTATGCATTCGCTTCTCTACAGCCTTAACACTTATTCCAAGAGATTCTGCTATTTCTCTATATTTTAAACCATCAATACGATTCATTAAGAAAACTTCTCTTTGAGATTCTGGTAGATTCGAAATAGCTTTTTCAAGTTTGCTTTTAAATTCATCTTCTTCCATAAGAAATTGTGGATCTTGATAATCCTTTTCCTTATGACGATGCTGTTGAAACTTCAATACTACTTTTTTATGCTTCACTTGATTTAAGAAAAGATTATTGGCTATTGTAAACAAAAAAGATTTTGCTCTCATTGAAACTACACTTGCACATCTTTCCCATAACTTAGCAAAAGCATCTTGCGTTAAATCTTCAGCCATTTGCAAATTTCCAGATTTGTAATAAAGAAAATTTCGAAGATGCTCTACATGCTTGAAATAAACTTTTTCAAAACTTACTTGATCACAAATGTTTTCTGACATCCAATTAAATTATTTATCTAATGTAACTTGCAAAAACCACAAGTCCAATTTTGTTTAATCGGACTTGTGGAACTAAAATTAAAATCACTCACAATCATCTTCGGCATTCTCAAATTCTTCTTCCGTGTTTATCATACTTACAGATCCATCTTCATAAACTATGTTAACTGGAAATACTAGTTCTGGTTCGTCACTTTCATTAGGATTTAGCTCATAATAACTTTGTATAATCTCTGTTGCTTCGTCGTTATTTCCTACAGTATATTCCGTACCATCAGGTAAAGTAAAGCTAAGTGGAAAATCAACATTGAAACAATCTTCGTTGAAATCATCGAATTCATTGTCATCTTCATCTTCATCATCCTCGTCATCATCTTCATCCTCGTCTTCCTCGTCTTCTTCGTCTTCTTCGTCATCATGTTCACCCTCTTCTTCATCTTCACAAGAATCAATTAAATCTTCCAAGGCGTCGTCATCTTCGAGCACTTGTTCGGTACCATCAGCTAATATGGCACCCACAGGAAACAACAATGAAACATCTTCTTCAATTTCCGAATTCAATTCGTACCAACTTGTGACTTCAGTTTCTAATGATTTTAAATCATTAACTAACACCTCACTACTATCTGGAAATACAATAGTGACTGGATAAACCAATTCAAAACAATCAGCATATTCCAAAATATCATCGTTTCGATTTTCGGGTAGAGCTGAATTCTCATTTTGCGAATTACTCATTTCTCCTAAACCAGTATTCTCAGAACAAGAAGTAAATAATCCTATCATAAGAACTAAAGAAATGGAAAACAATATTTTTTTTGACATTTTCATAAGAGACAATTTATAGGTTAATAAATACTATCACCTATGAAACAATGTCATTTAGATTTACCCTACCCCTCTAATAAAAAATATATTACTTAAGGTCAAATCGATGAATGTTCTCATAACTTATTTCTTTTGTGTTCAATAAGTTTTTTTGTAAAATTTTGAAACTCTTTTTTAACTAAGCGAATTCAAATTCCCTAAATTGAGAAGATGAATTCCAAATATTCCCTATTTCTACTTTTTACAAGTCTTGTAATTTTCCTAAATCAATCATGTGCCCAAAGCAACAATAAAGAGAGTTACAAAGAGATATTAGAAACGAAATATGAAAAAAGACTTCATCCATCGGATAAGCCTTCTAAGTATAATATCAAACAAGAAAAACTACTGATATATAAAAACAACCTATTAGTTGAAGAAGAGATAAGTTTCTATCATGACAAAAAAGTTACTGAGTCTAAGTATGTATATACTTACAACAATAACAAGAATGTCGCATCAATAAGTTTTTACAAAATAGGTGATGAAACACCTATAACCGAACAAACATTCACTTACAATACGGAAGGACAATGGGTAGGTTCTCTCCAAAAAGGTGATAAAGGAAGAGTCAATGAGCATATAAAAGTGATAAGTAGAGATGATCAACTTTTAATTGCAGAAGGCCTAGGTTCGCCAAGAAGTTTACATATCAAAGTGACTAACCAAGGGAAAGATTCACTTGTTGAATATGACGGAAATAAAAA
>JAHDBI010000058.1:0-9869 GCA_020630475.1 Saprospiraceae bacterium | reverse complement strand
AAAATCGAAACACAATCATCTGTGCTAAGTCAATTAAGACTTAACGACAATATGAGCTTTGAAATTACTCAAAATGGTAAAGTTACATCCACAGGAGTATGGGAATTAAATGAACCCAAAAAGACTTTTAACCTACTATTTAAAAAAGGAGATTCAGCTGATGACATGATAACCATGAAAGTCATTGAAATATTTAATGACAAAATAGTCTTTTCTGAAAAAGGTCAAATACGAACTTTTGCTCGAGAATAGGATATGTTAGAATTAAAGACATTTATTATCTTAGAAGGATCAACACACTAGCTTGTAATGAAATATTTACTTTACTTCCTCATTTTAATTCTAATTTTAGCCATCCTATTTATTGCCTTAGGATTTATTCGTTCCTCTATATCGTACGAGTGCGAAATCAAAGTAGACAAACCGGTAGCAGAAGCTTGGGCTGTGATGTCCGATCAAGAAAAACTCCCAGAATGGATAAAAGGTTTTAAAAGCACAGAACTTGTAAGTGGAACTGCTAATACCGTAGGTGCTGTTTCGAAAATTTACGTAGTGGATCAAGGTCGGGAGATGATTATGGAGGAGACTATCAATAAAATTCGTGAAAACGAATATCTAAATATGACCTTCACTATGGATTTCATGAACATGGACTATGATATCTCATTTAAAGCGGTAGACGGTCAAACTTTTATTACCACAAAATCTGATGTCAAGGGAAACAGCATGATATCTAGATCTATTGTGGCTATAATGCCTTCTCAAATGAAAGCCCAAGAAGAAGAAAACCTCAATAATTTGAAACAATTGATTGAGAGTAATTCTACAGATTATTTTGACAGCAACGATGAACTCGAGGACAAAGATGATTTAAGAAAAGAATAATAATCCATATTGTAAATGGATTAAGCAATCTTTAAAAAATAAACATCACTTTCATTCCTTTTAATGTTCTTCAAGGACCAAGCTCCGGGTGAACCTTTACAGTCTTCAACAAAATCAAAACTCAAACAAGACTTTGGCAGGCCAGAAAATATCAAAGTGAAATAGTTTGTGGACATTGGTTCAACAACCTGCCAAACTGGAAACATCGTAATATTCTCAGCATGAACCAATTCGCTAGTATGGCTACTTTGATTATCATATAGATAACTCGTTGGCCAGATTCTTATGGCAGACTCAAAATTGGACGAGTTACGCAAGATGAAATGTAAGACTACCTGACCTTGCTCATGAATTTGAGATTTAATCTCATTCAATAATTCAGTGGCAATTTCTATTTTAGGTTTGGTAATGATGGATGTAGACATAATACAAATATATCTCGCATTGTTTACAACAAAAAAGCCCCTCCAAAAAAAAATGGAGGAGCTTGATTTCTTTTGTGAACGATCTGATATCATCCTAGTGAAATCTTCGAATCTTATATTTCTGAACGCGAATGCGCAATTTCTTTACGGCATCATCAACGGCTCGTTTAAAGGAAAGATGTTCGGCTTCAACAAACAATTCCTTGCCGAAAATCCTAGTTCTTAAAGCTACATGTTTGTTGGCGCCATTTGGAGTATGCAGATGTACCTTCACACTTTGAACATATTGATGCTTCCGGAAAATTTTATTCAATCCATCAGAAAGTACCTTTTCAAAATACGAATGATACTCCGGATGATTAGATCTTATCGTAATATCCATAATTCTAAACTTGAGTTAAAAGAAAACTGAAGGTTCAATACTAAGCAGTCAACTTCTGTGGCTCAAACAAATGTTTGAATAGTATCGGTTTTGGATACTCTTTTTTAAACTCATACAAGAGTACATCAAAGGAGGTTACAATACCGATAAGAGTCATATCCTCTTGCACCACAGGAAGGGCATGAAAACGATTATCTAAAAATATTTCAGCGGCAGTTCCGATTTTATCTTCAGCATTCAGTTTGGCGACTTTTGAATGCATCACCTCAGAAACTGGTGTTTTCTTATAATCATCAGGAGCAATTTCATTTTTCCATAGATCATAAGTGGTGATGATGCCGACCAATTTTTTATAACGCACCACTGGAATGTGATGGATATTGTTTTCCATAAAAATCTGCCGGACTTCATTGAGCTTAGTAGAAGGAGAAACAGTAATTAGATTTGTGGACATAATGGTTTTGATAGCTTCATTCATCATATCTAGTAAATTTTAGAGGTTAAGTAATCCACTCCCTTCAAATTTCGTCTACATATAAGATAAAGGTATATCCTTGATTTGTCAATAGTTTTGTTAAGATTTCCTTAACTATTCTGTGACCCAGTCAAAATTGGTTTCTATGCCTTCAATGCGATCGATCACAAAGATGTTTCCACTACATAGAAAAGTTCCTTCTACCCTTACATAGTCACCATTGACAAAATACAATTCGGACTCTTCATCTTGGATAAATTCCAATTGAATTTCCTTACCTGAATCTTTCAAAAGGAGATACATATTATATATCCCTTTGTCCATAAAAATGTAACCGGTCAAAGCCTCGTTTTTGGGTTGACTTTGCGATTTAAAATGAAAAAATGCTAGTGTTATAAAAATACAACTTAGACAAATGAGTAATTGATATTTGATTTTCATGGTTGAGTTTTTTACAATGTAAGCGCTATCAAGAACTCGTCAATCAGGGTATTTATCCAATCTTATGACTCAGGGTAAACGCTGATTGACTACTAAAAACATACCAATACCTTAAAGGAGATTTTTATCGTTATACCTAAAATGTAGCCCATGATTAAAACATCTTCCATCATTTCCTTTGTCATTGCCGTTTGGATTGTTCAACCTTTTCAAAATCCGACGCATGTTGATCAAGGGGTCTTAATTGTAGCATTCGCTAAGGAGCATTTGGGAAAACCCTATGGCAATCGAGCCGGAGCATTCGATTGTTCAGGTTTTGTGCAGCATTGTTATAAATCTATTCAAGTTGAAATCCCACGATCCTCCTATAAGCAGTCCTTATTTGGAAGGGCTGTGACCGAAGCAGAATGTAAGGCAGGAGATATCATCGTTTTCACAGGTAGCAATCAATCCAGTAAGAAAGCTGGACATACAGGAGTAGTTAGTCACTGCCATCAAGACACTGTATTTTTCATTCACTCTAGTAGTTCAAGTGGAATTAGATATGATCATACTTTAAGCGATTATTATAAAGCGCGATTATTAGGCTTTCGCCGAATTGTTAAATGAGTTCCTCCACCTTTTAGTGTAGAAAATAAAAAAGCTTCGCAAAAAATATTTTGCGAAGCTTTTTGTTTCAATTAAATGATATCGACCTAAGAGAAGGTCACTTTACCAGAAGCCACATCATACATCGCTCCTACAATATCAATTTCTTTATTGTCATACATTTCCGCCAACACTGGACTCATCGATTTGATATTTTCAATCGTTCTTCTCACGTTTTCTTCAGCTACTCTGTTGACAAAAGATTTATTACTCGAATTTCTTTCTTCTCCTTCTCCAGTTGTTGTCGCCTTAACCGCAGGTTGGATTTTATCCAACATCTGCGTTAAATTACCTAATTGAGCATTATCACATGCACCTTTAACAGCACCACATGAAGTGTGCCCCATAACAACAATTAATTTAGATCCAGCAAGCTTACAAGCAAACTCAAGGCTACCTAAAATATCTTCGTTGACAAAATTCCCTGCCACTCGTGCATTAAAAATATCTCCAACACCTTGGTCAAAAATAACTTCTGTTGGTATTCTAGAATCAATACAACTCAAAACAGCTGCAAAAGGATATTGGCCTGTAGTTGTATCTTTTACCTGTTGGTGCAAGTCACGATTCAAAGTGTTTCCTTGCAAAAATCGGTCATTCCCAAGAGATAACATTTCTTTAGCATCTCCAGGCTTGATGCCCAATTGACTTTCTTTCGTTTGTGTATTTAGATTATTCATTATTTTATTTTTACATGGTTATGTAGTAATAGAATTATTCTTTATTTCTTTCTCAAAATTCTTTACAGGTACTTTCATATTACCCTTTCTTTTTCTTTCTAGCACTTCTACTTCAATTCCTCTACTTTCAGCGTTAATCTCAAAATCATCAATGATCTCTTCTATATCGGATTCCATATTGATGGTTTTAGTAGCGTCAATGATCACCTTCGTATGATCCGGAATAGAGTTCAATGCTCTTTGAATATTTGCTTTATGCAAGAAAGTTAAATCTTCGGTCAACTCAATCGTCACAGTACCTCCTTCTTGTATGTGTTCATCTTTTTCAAAAATGAAAGGCTTTTTGTAGTTATTGTAGAGAATGTAGAAAATCGCTACAGCCATTCCCATTCCTATTCCTTTTAAAAGATCCGTCGTTACAATACCTATAATGGTCACCATAAAAGGAACAAAACTCGTCCATCCTTTGGCATACATTTCTTTAAATAAGGCGGGCTTGGCTAATTTATAACCTACTACAAAAAGAATCGCTGCAAGACATGCTAACGGAATCATATTCAAAAATGCAGGTATAAGCATAGCACAGAACAATAAAATAAATCCATGAGCTATTGCTGACATTTTTGTATTACCACCTGATTGAATATTGGTTGAACTTCGCACAATTACTTGCGTTACCGGTAATCCACCGATTAGACCAGACACTAAATTACCAATACCTTGTGCCCTTAATTCTTTATTCGCTGGAGAAACTCTTTTTAAAGGGTCTAATTTATCCGTAGCTTCCAAACAAAGTAAAGTTTCCAAACTTGCTACCACAGCTAATGTAAAAGCAATAGTATATATCCGTGGATCATTCCATTGTGAAAAGTCCGGAAAAGTAAATTGTTGAAAAAATCCAGATATTGAACTAGATACTGGAATAGATACCAAATGTTCCGGAGATAAGGACATTGAACCTGAAGAAAAAATTTGATTTAGTGCTATTCCCACGAGCACTGCCACTAATGGACCTTGAATAAATCTAGTCCATTTGATATTTTTCATGAACTTTTGTTCCCATAGAATTAGAATAAATAGTGCTACGAGCGTAATCACTACAGCACCAGGCGTGATGGCTTCAAACATATAATACAGCTCGGAAAATGTATTATGCCCATCCGGTTGATCAAAGGTCAAACTCCCTTCATAATCTTTATCATATCCGAATGCATGTGGAATTTGTTTTAAGAATATAATGACCCCAATACCGGCTAACATTCCTTTTATCACAGATGAAGGGAAATAATATCCAATAATTCCTGCTTGTAAAACACCTAGGACAAACTGAATAACACCTGCAATTACAACAGCAAGTAAAAATGCATCAAAAGCACCTAAATCTTGAATCGCAGTCAAAACTATTACTGCCAGACCAGCCGCTGGCCCACTCACACCTAAAGGTGATCCACTAAATATTCCTACCACTATCCCACCAACTATTCCTGCTATTATACCAGAAAAAAGCGGCGCTCCTGAGGCTAATGCAATACCCAAGCAAAGAGGAACTGCAACTAGAAAGACAACTATACTAGCTGGGAGATCGTTTTTTAAATTTTTAATAATCGAAGTTTGATCTTCATGACTCATGTCATTAATTTTTTATTGGTATAAATTGAAAAACCCGTTACGAGGGCGAACTCGAAATGGGTAAAATGTTTGAACACTTAGCAAATATAGTAATAATTTATTTATTGATAGTATTACTATCTATTTACCAAGTTTTAATATCTTTATGTATTAGAACACTATTTTTGTACTTTTGTTCAAATTTTTTCATACATGGGTGAACACGGCATTCAATTTGACTTAAACTCGGACCTTTTCATAAAAGATCCACAAACCTCGAGTTATGGTCAAAAATTGCTTTCAGCCTCCATCCTACTCTTCGATGATCTTGGATTTGAATCGTTCACTTTTAAGAAATTGGCGCAAGCCATTAGCTCAACAGAAGCCTCAATCTATCGATATTTTGAGAATAAGCACAAGCTACTTTTATATCTTACCAATTGGTATTGGGAGTGGGTAGGATACCTGATTAACATTCACTTAATCAACCTCGAGGATCCCAAGAAACGATTGAAAGTAGTTATTCATCAAATCGTCAATGCTTCCAATGAATCACCATTAACACCTTATGTCAACGAGAATATTCTCCATAAGGTGATCATTCAAGAATCCTCCAAAGCTTATCATATTCGCGATGTTGATAAAGAAAACAAAGAAGGATTGTTCGAGAGTTATCAAACCTTAGTAGATAAAGTCGCTTGTGTCATTAAAAGGCTTTCGCCAAGTTTTGCATATCCATATATGCTTGCGAGTAATCTATTTGAGATGTCTAATAATCAGATATTTTTTGCCGAGCATTTGCCAAAACTGACGGACATAAAAAACAACAAGGATAAGTACAACAAGCTTGAGGAAGCCATGTGTCATATGTGCTTTAAGATTTTAAACTAGGCTAACTCTAAAACCATTGGAGAATGATCAGACATTCCTTCTATCCGCCAATGGTGCAAATAGTAACAGTTTTTTACAATTGGTAGCAAGTCGCTTTGTATATAACTATGATCATATCGATAACCGTTACCTTGATGACTAAACCAACTATATTCTTTGACTTCCCCATTCATTCGCCGAAAGGCATCTTGATATCCTAAATCCTCCATTCTTGTCAAGTATTCAGAATACATGAATGAATTTCCCTTTTGATCAATATAGTTTTTACCGGTATTAAAATCTCCAACTAAAATCGCGGGCGGTGAATCCTTTAACTCCTCCAGTAAAAAATCAAAAAGTCGATGCTTCTTTTTATGCGGTAAATACATCCCGTATAAGCTAAGCACATCAAAATTCGCCTTTAAGATTGCTGCTGGGAAATTTGTATCAGCGTTTTGACAATGACTTGCGTCGAATGGAATTTTACTCGCAATGAGCACAGAATTCTTTTCTTTAGTAGCATGACCAACATGTTGATGGAAGTACCCACTTTTGATCAATTCACGACGGATATATAAACCTGCCTCATTGTTTCTGAATTCAGAAAGCACCACTACTTCAGCTCCAAACTTAGTAAGTGCTTTTACAATATCGGTTCTACGATTCCCTCCACCCTGACGTATATTCCATGATAGAATGTTTAGCACAATCTACTTTGTTTTTTTTGCTTCTTCAATGCTGGCCTTCAATGCTGTCATGATATCAACGACAGGAGCTGCTTCTTCAATTTCGTCCACTTTGATGATTTCTTTCCCATCAATTTTATCCTGTACTAATTCTAATAAGGCATCTCTA
Source organism: Saprospiraceae bacterium (assembly GCA_020630475.1). Taxonomy (GTDB): domain Bacteria; phylum Bacteroidota; class Bacteroidia; order Chitinophagales; family Saprospiraceae; genus JAHDCZ01. The sequence continues at coordinate 2,600 of JAHDBI010000058.1, read as the reverse complement.
TATCTGTCTTCAAAAGAAATCTCATCAAACTTAGTCGTCAGTGAAGTAATTAACTGTTCAGCTAATTTTAACTGAGCATCTTCTACATCTACCTCTTTTACATCAGGCACATCCTTGATATCTCGGAGTTCGTAAGGATAACGCAATTTATACATGATCATCGCTTCACCTTGAGGAACGATTAAAACGACATCTTCTTTATCCCTCAGGATAATTCTTCCTACCCCAGCTTTTCCCGATTTGGTCAATGCCTTGTTTAACAAACTGAATGTTTGATGAGCAATGCCCCCATTAGGTCCGACAAAATAAACCGCTTCAAACCTCGAGGGATGTACTTCTTTAAGATCTACAAAAGCATCTATATCGATGGCCCGAGTACTTTTTAATTTTAAGGCATTTAATTCTTCAGGCTTCATCACTACGTACTGATCTGGTTCGTACTCAAATCCCTTTACAATATCACCATAGGGTACTTCTTCGTCACAACTCGCACAAACCTTATGGTATTTGATAGGAGAATGATCCTTGTTATGAAGCTGTCTAAACTTAACATCATTCTTTGTTTCTACGGCATTAAATATCTGAATCGGGATAGTCACTAATGAAAAACGGATATGTCCTTTCCAAACTGATCTCATGTGTTTTCTTTTTATGACGTGATATCTTCACGAAGGTGCAAAAATACGGGTTCTCTAAATGTTCCATTGGGTGTTAGTGATGCATATTGAATTTCACAGTACAATTCAGCATTAATCCAATGTGTCCTTAATTCCTCATCAACTTTATCCTTAATTGGTTTAATGGAGGTAACAAACGGCTTCATCTTATTGTAAATCACCTTTAACTTAGCTTGGTCCAAACCCGTACCGACTCGTCCTCTGTATACCCATTCGTCGTTTAGATTTTCTATTAAGTGCATCGAACCAAACACTCCTTTGCGATCGCCTTTCCCATCTGTAAAACCAATAATCTTGCAAGTGGCTGTTGTTCTAAATTTATATTTCACCCAATCTTCTGATCGTTGTTTAAATTGATACGTAGAATTTTTCTTTTTAATCATGATCCCCTCCAAACCCATTGATTTGGCTGCAGCCAAAAGGGCCTGACCATCATCGAACGTATCGCTCAATCGAATCTGATTATTCTTGATGATTTGGATTTCTTTTTGTCTTTCGACCAATGGCTTTTGATGGATAGCTTCACCGTCTTTCCAAACACAATCAAAGAGATATGCCACTACAGGCTTCTTATGATTCAAGACATTTTTTTGATGCATTCTACTGATTATATCTGCAAAAACCGGTCGGCCTTGGTCATCTAAACAAACCAATTCACCATCAAAAACGACTTGATCCGATTGGATATATTTTCGCACAGAATCTACTACATCTCCAAAACTCTTAGTGATATCTCTTCCACTACGCGAAGTGATTTTAACAGACTCAAAATCCTTGTAAATGAATACTCGGATACCGTCCCATTTGATTTCAAAAATACAACCCCCGTTTTCAGGAAGTTTTTTGCTTACTCCAGCTAACATATGTTCAAGACCAGAAGGAATGGGGCTTGCAGGTTTTGAAGTTGATGCTTCTATTCGGCCTTTTTTTACGGCATCATGGACAAAAGGTAGTTCAGCACGAGAATCATCGAAGGGAGTCCAAGCATCTTTATGATTAATTAAATGTTCGTCAACATTTCTAATATTCACCCATTGACTCGATGAGATTTTATTTAAGTAATCCCAATTAAACGGAAAGGAAATGGGAGCTCCTGGCTTTCCTCTTAAAGAGTACGGTGCGACTGTGGATTGAACCTTGTGATTACGATATATATCTACAAGTATTTTTCCTTTACGTTTCGCTTTATTCAAAACCAAGGTGGTTTCTTTTTTGTTTTGGTCAACGAACAATTGTGCTATTTTCTTAACCGATGTGGTGAGTTGTTCATGCGTGTAATTCTTTACGATCGGAACAAAAATATGAAAGCCTTTACTACCACTTGTTTTGACGAAAGGAGTAAATCCAAAAGATTCTAGAAAGACCTTTAATTTGACAACGATTTCCTTCATGCTATCGAAATCCTGCTGAGGATCAGGATCGATATCAAACACAAAATAACCTGGATAATCCATTTGTTCGATCGTCATCTGCATTGGGTGAATTTCCAATCCAGAAACATTGGCACACCATACTAAGCTCGCTTTAGAGTCTACGACTAAATAAGGTATCGTCTCCTCAGAATGAACGATGGACTGTGTCTTTGTCCAATCTGGTCTCCATTCAGGTGCTGTTTTGCCGTAAAAGGAGGCTTTGTCAATACCGTCAGGAAATCTTATTAATGTAACTGGAGCATTTGCCGAATACAAAAGAAAATGGTCCGCAATCTTAAGGTAATATTCTATGATCTCTGCTTTAGTAATCTCGCTATCAGGATATATCACCTTATCCAGATTGCTCAATCTCAATTTTTGGCCTTCAATCTCGGTATATACGTATTGCTTCAATTGGTAAATGGTATAAAGTACAAAGTTAATCGGTAGACCCAGTTGGAGTTCCTCAAAAAAACGGATACTCGTTGCTAAGCTACTGATCGGTTAAAAA
>JAHDBI010000057.1 GCA_020630475.1 Saprospiraceae bacterium | reverse complement strand
ATCTATGTGCCTAGTACAGGGATTGACGGTCAGAACGAACTGGTTAGAATGTTCTATGCACAACACGAAAAGGAGGGTTTAATTATAGATGAACGATTCAATAATGGAGGTCAAATTCCAGATCGTTTTGTCGAGTTATTGAATAGAAAACCATTGGCCTATTTTGCGACTCGAGATGGTGCCGATTGGAAGTTTCCACCTGTTGCGCACTTTGGACCTAAAGCGATGTTGATCAATGGCTGGTCTGGATCTGGTGGAGATGCTTTTCCGGATTACTTTAGAAAATCTGGTTTAGGCCCATTAATTGGTTCGCGTACTTGGGGAGGATTAATTGGTATATCAGGAGCGCCTTCGTTGATTGATGGGGGAGGAGTAACGGTGCCGACTTTCAGAATGTTTGATCCAACAGGGGAGTGGTTTAAAGAGGGATATGGTGTAGATCCAGATATCGAAGTGAAAGAAGATCCAAGTGGTCTGGCTAAAGGAGTAGATAGCCAATTAGATAAAGCCATCGAACAAGTCCTTTCGGAGATAAGAAAACAAGGAAGCATTCATCCGAAACCTCCAGTCGTGGAGGATCGGAGTAAATGATCGTTTGATTTAGTTTCGCACGGAGGTCAGCCAATGGTTGACCTCTTTTTTTACCCAATTGTTTTTTTTGAAGTATGACAATTTATAAACTACTGTTTCTATTTAATTGTTGATATTCGCGATGAAGAAACATTGATCAATTGTTAGGAGAAACGAGATCGAATTTATTATGGATAATGATGTTGCTATTTTGTGCTTCCTGCGCAAAGTACTCAGCGCAATTTGAAGACAAGACTCAGCAGCAATTGCCCAATGCTCCTTTGATACAAACCGTTTATCTCATCGGAGATGGTGGTAATGCCCCAGCAAACCAATCTACACCTCTCTTTGATCATCTAACCGAAGTCTTTTCTATTGCAGATTCAAAAAGTACGTCTATCTGGTTAGGGGACAATATATACCCAGTAGGTTTAGCCCCAGTAGGACATGAAGATAGAGCCTTGGGCGAACATAGATTAAAAGTAGAAATGAATAGCCTAAAGAACTTTAAAGGCAAATCCTACTTTATTCCGGGCAATCATGATTGGTATGAGTACGGAGATCAGGGTGTCCTTCGACAAGAAGAATTTGTCGAGTCTTATATGACCAACCAAGAGCTGCATGCATCAAGAGGTCAAGATGAATATTTTGTACCAAGCCATACCTGTGGAGATATTAAAGAGGTCATCGTAAACGATCAATTGGTCATTCTTTTAATGGATTCTCAGTGGTTTCTAAACCAAGTGGATAAATATCCAAGTGATCATTGTTTGTTGCATAGTCGGAAAGATTTTGAAAACCAGTTGTTAGCTTTCGCTGAAAAGCACAAGGAAAAGTCGATCATTTTTGCCGCTCATCATCCGGTTTATACTTACGGCCAACATGGAGGGAATATCAGTTTCTCTAATCACTTTTTTCCATTACGCCAATTGAATAAGAAACTTTGGATTCCCTTACCATTTGTAGGGACAGCTTCAGGAAAGGGTAGGACTGTTGTGACTCATCAAGATGTCAATCACGTGATGAATAAGTACTATCAAGATATTATTAAAAGAGCGATGGCAAAGAGCGCCAAGTCAATTTTGGTATCTGGACATGAACACTGTTTGCAATTTATTGAAAGAGATGATCAATACTTTCTCGTCAGTGGATCGGCATCGAAGAAAGAAGCTGTAAAAAAAGGAGAAGGAACTTTGTTCTCTATGGGCGAACATGGATACGCCAAATTACTGTATTATGAAAATGGTCAAACCTGGGTGCAGTTTGTAGCCTTAGATAAAAAGGCAGATAGTTATACCGTAAAATTTACGCACCAGTTAAAATTCTAGGCTTCGTTTTCGTAGAAGATCCTATAGTATTTTCTACCCATATCATCAGTACCTCGTTCGATTAAATTTCTATCGCCGTGAACATAGATGTGGAAGTTCTTGTCCAATTTAATCACACTCTTAAATACCTTAGAATAGTTTTTTACAGCGGACTGAGAAACTTGAAAAGTATCTGCTAAAGGAATGTTCTTTTCTTGTCGTACATCGGCTTTATATTCTTCAAAAAGTGAAGCCACTTTATCATCTTGGAAGACCTCTTTAGCATATGATTCGGATTCAAAATCTTCTTCATGCTTAAAGAATGTTTTTGATCTATTTAAGATAGCTGCTTCGTCCGTTTTATCCATCTCATACAAAGGCTCCAATCTGTCTTTGATAAATGATTTGGTAGCGTAGATGTAATCCTTGGTATGGTGAAAATCGTCGTTTCTTGGTTTGGCTTTCAAAAAGTCATGTTTCCAATACATGGCCTCGGTGGTGTTATTTGATTTATCAGCAATGGCCAGTTTGAAGCCACTTGCTTTTTCAGTATTAAAGATGACGCAAACCTTATCAATTTTGTCCACAAAAATTCCTTGGTCTGTCTTTAAATCAAATGAACTACCAGACTTAAGGATTTTAATGAAATCATCTTTCGATTCTGATTTGACGATGACAATGGCGTCAATCATTTCATCATCGATTAACACATCTTTGACATGTGCGACCAATAAATCACCTGACTTAATATTAGGGTGGTTAGATTGATTGAAGAGATGACGAGCTATAGATGTTGAATAATCGAAAAGGGTAGAACTACCTTCTATCAGTTTACTGGAATGGGTAAATACATGATGTCCCTCTTGATTTTCTTGATCAACATCCAAGCAGAAATATTCAGGAGATTTAAAGTGATTAAAAAAGTACCTCAATAATATAACCTGTAATTGATCTCCGACATCAATGGTGGATTCCGACAAACCCAACTCTTCATCATGCGATTTAGATCCGATATGATGAATAGCTAACTCATCGAAATAAGCATTCTCTGTATTAATCATTCTTCTTCATTTTTCATTTCCTGTTTAAGACAAATCCCGTCAGGTTTGATTTCTATTATTCGCTGGCGATATAAGTTGCCTACAGCCTTTTTAAACATTTTCTTGCTCATGTTGAACGCAGAATAAATTTGCTCAGGAGCACTTTTGTCTGTTATCCTTGTGTAGCCATTATTACGCTGAAGTAACTGCAATACTTTCTGAGCATTGGGTTCGATTTGTTCGTGACCTACTTGTTGTAAACTCAAATCAATCTTACCGTCAGGTCTGATTTGTTTGATGAAAGCAATTTCCTTTTGACCAATTCTTAACTCTTGAAAAACTTCATTCTTGAAAAGTAATCCTTCGAAACTATGATTAATGATGCATTTTATACCAATATCAGTTTTCTTCCATATGATGATATCCACTTGCTCACCAGCTCTGAGTTCGTTCTCAATTTTTCTTAACTTTCCTTGTACTCGTGATGATCCTACCAATCTTTGACTTTCTTCGTCAAAATGCACATATACCAGGTATTTCTTTCCCTCCTCAAGATCAGTATTTTGCTCTCGAAATGGCACCAATAAGTCCTTATCTACTCCCAGGTCAACAAAGCTTCCATATCTGGAGTTTTCCTTAACCCTTAAGTATGCAAATTCGTTACATCGAGCATAAGGTATTTGCGTTGTTGCAGTGTATTCTTCTTCATTATTTAAGAATACAAATAGTTCTAAAGTATCCCCAAATTTTAAATCTTCAGGGATGAATTTAGTAGGGAGCAAGACTTCTTCATCACCCTCACTATCTTCTTCTATCATGATTAAGCCGTGCTGTTCCTTCCTATAAGGGATTAGCTTATTATAATCTCCAGTTTTTATCATCGTGCTCAAAGGTAGTAGATTTTTTCGCTCAGTTTTATTTAACTTATGATCAATTTTTGGTTAATCAATAGAATATGGAATAAGTTATGAGTCTTGATTTAAAATTAGATTGGAGTTCCTTTACGAGACGTGTTTTTATTCAGGCTTCCTCCGAAAAGTTATATCGCTTGTGGTGCACCCAAAAAGGGATGGAATCCTGGTTTATTGAGTCGGCTAAGTTCTTTAGACAAGGAGAGCAAATACCTAGAGATGAATTGTTTAAAATGAATGATACTTATCAATGGAAATGGCACGGATGGGATCATTTACATGAGGGACACATCATTAATACTGAACTCAACAAGCACTTGATTTTTGATTTTGGAAGAGCCGGAAAAGTCAAAGTTTCTTTTGAAGAAGGTGATGATGAAACACAGATGATCTTGACTCAATATGATATTCCGACAGATGAGGATTCAATCAGAAACTACTATTACGGTTGTACCAACGGTTGGTCATTTTGGATGCTTAATTTAAAAGCTTTTGTCGAACATGGAATCGTATTAAATAACCCCAATAATCCTTTTGATGATCCTATAAAATGTGAGTTGATTAATGCATAACAAAAGTTGCCTTCACTGATAAACTCAATGAAGGCAAACCCTATCTAAAACTACTTAATGACAACTGGTAAAGTATATTTTTTGAACATGCTTATGTTCTCTGTTTTTACTGTTTTATAATTTAATCGAGCTTTGATCGTTTCATCTAATCCTTCTTCTGAAGTCGATAAAACAACAATTTCTTTCTTGTTGTTGATTAAAAAATTGACATAAACAGTTTCGGTAGATGCTTCAAGATTAGTGAAGTCTAGATCCTTTAATAAATCAGTCATTTCGATTTTTAATTCATCCGCTTTTGGATTAGAATCAATTCCATTGGCGAAAGCCGAACCGAATGTGAAAACTGAAAGTAAAAGACCTGCTAAAACAATTTTTAAATTTTTCATGTGGCTGTTTTAATAAGTTAGAAAATAGTTAGTAGCTCAATCAATACTTCAAATATGTACTCAATCAAGATTCAATGCATTTTTCTAAGACGAATGAAGTAAAATTATCTACGTTTGTTACGCTTTAGTCTTTTTAGGTATAATGAGTTGTAGTAATGAGTGATATACATCAAATTTTAAAAGATACTTTTGGTTACGATGGATTTAGACATCAGCAAGAGAAAATCATTAACCATGTAATTAATGGCGAAGATGCGCTTGTTTTAATGCCTACAGGTGGTGGTAAATCATTGTGTTATCAGATACCTGGCTTGGCCATGTCTGGAGTCAGTCTAGTGATATCTCCCTTAATAGCTTTAATGAAGGATCAGGTGGATGCCTTAAGATTAAATGGGGTAGAGGCCCGTTATTTGAATTCTACGCAGTCCCAAGAAACACAACAAGAAGTCATTAATTCCTTACGAAATGGAAAAATAAAATTTCTATATGTATCACCAGAGCGCTTGTTTGCGGGGGATCAATACCTAGTAGGGGTGTTAAGAAATGTCAATCTTAATCTTGTGGCCATTGATGAGGCGCATTGTATTTCTCAGTGGGGTCATGATTTTAGACCAGAGTATCGTAGGATCGCGGGACTAAAAAAGACACTTGCCGGCGTCCCGTTTATGGCTTTAACCGCCACGGCAGATCCGAAGACTAAAAAAGACATTCTCGATAATCTTCAATTAAAAGGTTCGGCGGAGTTTGTTTCCAGTTTTAATCGAGAAAATATCAGTTATGCTGTTCAGCCTAAACAAAATAGTCGGGATAAACTGGTGGAGTTTATTAGAGAGAGAAAAGGACAATCAGGTATAGTTTATACGCTTTCGCGAAAAGCGACTGAACAAGTAAGTCGTTTACTTCAAGAATATAATATTTCGGCTATAGCATATCATGCAGGATTAGATACATCGACAAGAGCAAAGAGGCAAGACGATTTTATCAATGATCGCGTAGATGTGGTGGTGGCCACCATTGCCTTTGGTATGGGAATCGATAAATCTAATGTGCGTTATGTGGTGCATCTAGATTTGCCTAAAAATCTTGAGGGTTATTATCAAGAAACCGGACGTGCTGGAAGGGATGGATTGAGTAGTGAAGCATTATTGTTTTTTAGCAGGGGAGACGCCATTACCCTTCGTAAATTTATTGAGACAGATAATCAAATTCAAAATGAAATCCTTTCCAATAAATTGAATAAAATGATTCAATATGGGGCCACTAAAAAATGTAGACGTCAATACTTATTAGAATATTTTGGGGAATCTGCTAATGACACTTGTGGAAATTGTGACAACTGTACCACGAGTTTTGAAACGTTTGATGGAACGATTATCGCTCAAAAAGCCTTATCGGCAGTTTCACGCTTACGCGAAATTTATGGTGTCGGATATGTAATTGATTTTTTAAGAGGATCTGCCTCCAAAAAAATTAAAGAAGAGCATACTTGGCTAAAAACGTATGGCGTCGGTAAGGATATCCCAAAATCTCAATGGCAAACGTATATCAGAAACCTTGTAGATGATGGATACTTAAAAATCGCTGAAGGAAAATATCCCGTATTGAAGTTAGGTGTTAAGGCGCTCGGTGTGTTATACGACCAACAGAAAGTTCAATTGATTAAAGAAGAAATTGTTCAGTCTAAGAAAACCGAAATTCTTGATTTAGAACACACAGATCTTTTTAAGTCTTTGAAAGAATTGCGAATGAAATTTGCGAGTCAAGAAAAAGTACCTCCTTATCAAATTTTCTCTGATAAGACGCTGATAGAGCTATCAACGTTCTTGCCGCATAATTTTGATGAGTTAATCATGATCTCGGGTTTTGGTCAAATTAAAATGAATCAATATGGTGAAGCATTTCTAGGCCGTATTTTAAAATTTTGTAAAGCTCAGAACTTACAGAGTAATATGAGGGCAATGCCCGTGAGACGAAAAATACGTTCAAAGACTCAATCTGATATTAGTTCGAGTACACAGCTTGAATCATTACGATTATTTAAGGACGGCCATCAAATACCAGATATAGCCCGCATTAGAAAATTGAGTTCATTGACCATCGAAAACCATCTCATTCATTTTATAGGAAAAAAAGAATTGGATTTAGAATCAATTGTAACTCATGACAAAGTTTCTAAAATCAAATCAGCCCTTCACGAAACCCAAGGTCAAGGATTGTCAGCTACAAAAGCCTTACTTGGGGACGCATATAGTTATACGGAGATAAAAGCGGTAAAAGCGAGTTTATAAGGAAGTCCCGTATTTATTGAGTTTTAGCACTATAGTTTTTGCCTATAATTAATATTATGTTAAATAGGCTTTTTGAGCCTGCCCACTCTTTGAATGGAATTCTACTGTATACAATGCACTACTCCTCTATATAATCCTTAGATTTATATTTCACTAATACGTTTATTCTTCAATGAAAAATATTTTATTCTTTTTAATGATTGTGTTGGTATTCACCAACTGTCAAAGTGACCAATCTGGTAAATCCAATACCGACTCATCGTTTAATTGGCAAGTTGATGAATTTAAAGACATTCGTGTACTGAGATATCAGATTCCTGGATTCGATCGCTTGAGCTTAGATCAAAAGAAATTGGTTTACTTTTTAACAGAAGCTGGTCTGTGTGGACGAGATATTATGTACGATATGAATTATCGACACAATATTAAAATTCGTAAAGCTCTTGAAACCATTATTGATAAATATGATGGTGATCGAACGACTGACGATTGGCAAGGATTAGAGACGTATGCTAAGCGTGTGTGGTTTGCTAATGGCATCCATCATCATTATAGCATGGATAAAATGATACCGGACTGCTCGCCTCAATATTTTGCTCGTGTTTGTCAAGATCTGAATATTAAAATGCCAGCAGATGTTTTGAATTGTATGTTTGACCCTCAGGTAGATAACAAGAAGGTTAACTTGAATCCAGAAATTGGACTCTTGAAGGGATCTGCAGTTAACTTCTACGATCCGGATGTTACGGCTGAGGAAGTAGAAGCTTTTTATAAGGAAAAGTCCAAAAATGATGGAGACACCCCTATTTGGCATGGTTTAAATTCTAAAATTGTTAGAAATGACGATGGCTCAATATCTGAATCCGTGTATTCCCTCAATGGAATGTATGGTTCTGCCATTAAAGAAATTATTTCGTGGTTAGAAAAAGCGACTACTGTAGCTGAAAATGATGCTCAAGAAAAGGCGCTTAAATTATTGATCGAATATTATAAAACAGGTGATTTAAAAACTTGGGATGAATACAATGTTGCTTGGGTTGAAGCCACTGAAGGAGATATCGATTATATCAATAGCTTTATAGAAGTGTATAATGACCCTATGGGTTACAAAGGCTCTTATGAGAGTATTGTGGAGATTAAGGATTTTGATGCCTCTGAAAGAATGGCTGTACTTGCAGAAAATGCACAATGGTTTGAGGATAATTCAACGATAAGAGATGAGCATAAAAAGGCAAATGTTGTAGGAGTGAGTTATAAAGTAGTAAGCGTTGCTGGTGAAAGTGGTGATGCCTCCCCAGCTACTCCTATTGGTGTAAACCTGCCTAATTCACCTTGGATTAGAAAGAATCATGGTAGTAAGTCTGTGAGTCTTGGTAATATTATTGACGCATACTCAAAGGCCTCAGGATCAGGGCTTTTGGAAGAGTTTGCTCATGATAAAGAAGAAGTAGCTGTGATTAAGAAATATGGTGAGCTGGGAGATAAAATGTCTACCGCTTTGCATGAGGTGATCGGGCATGCATCTGGTCAAATCAATCCGGGTATTGGAACACCAAAGCAAACACTTAAGAGTTACGCATCTACCATTGAAGAAGCTAGAGCGGATATTGTCGCTTTATATTTTATCATGGACCAAAAGATGATTGACATTGGATTATTGCCAAGTTTAGATGTTGCGAAGGCGGAGTATGACGGATATATTAGTAATGGAATGATGAAGCAATTGCAACGTATCGAACTGGGAAAGGATATCGAAGAATCTCATATGCGAAATCGTCAACTTATCTGTAAATGGGCTTACGAAAGAGGCCAAGATGAGAATGTAATAGAGAAGGTGGTAAGGGAAGGTAAGACTTATTTTAATATCACAGATTATAATAAATTAAGGGTCATTTTTGGGGAGTTATTAACGGAGTTACAGCGATTAACTTCAGAAGGTGATTATCAAGCAGGTAAGGATTTAGTTGAAAACTATGGTGTGAAAGTGGATCGAGAACTTCATGAAGAAGTGCTGCGTAGATGCGAGCCATTAAAGGTGGCACCCTACTCTGGATTTGTTAACCCCGAATTGAAGGCAGTAACAAACGATGATGGGAAAATTACAGATATTGTTGTAGAGCAACCGAAGGATTTTGTGACTCAAATGATGGACTACGGTAAGAAATATTCCTTTTTGAAATAATGTTCATATGCTGAATAAAAAAGCCGCAATGAATTTCATTGCGGCTTTTTTAATTATATCGTTTTGGAAGATTAGAATCCCATTCCTCCGCCCATTTGCATTAACTCTTCAAAAGTCTTTTTGGTATAACCTGACTTATCTAATTTGAATAAGGTGTCATCCACTGTATCCTTAATTTCGATTGTAGTTGAAGTCATTTTCATTTGAGGAGTCTCCATAGTAAATTCTAATGGGAATCCATCAATTTTGAAGTTTTGCATTCCTTGAATCATTCTACTATTCATTTTAAGATCACGAGCGACGTATAAAGAAAATTTCATTTCTTCCATGTCCGGACTACTGATTGTAGCCTTTACACATTTATGTCCTAAAATATCTTTGGTATCATTTTCGTCGTACTTGACGTCCATTTTACTCATAGCTTCAGCCTGATCTGCATTCATTTTGTTCATTTCTTCCTCTGTACTTTCCACCATCATTTTCTGACCCATTGCATCGATAAGTACTAAAATGTCTCCTGAAGTATTATTGAATAATGATTTAGTTTCAACCATTCCTCCCATCATACTCGCTTTTGACATGTGCTGATCTCCAGAATAAAAATACTCTGTTTGAGTACCTTTCATCATTTCTAGCATCATGGCCATTTGTTCATCATCTGAAGTAACCTCTGTAATTTCTTGTTTGATGTAACCTTTGTCTTGTGCGTTTAAGCCAAAAGCTAAGAAAGCTACACAGAAGATAGAATAAATTAATTTTTTCATTGTTTACGTTATTTTATATCAATTAATATCAGTTAGAATTTTAAACTTATTATGCGAATTCTGAATATTCCGGCCCAATCGTGATTTGTTCTCTAATCGCAAAATATACGATGGAAGACACTAGAGGAAAGATAAATAAAAGAAGAATCCACAGGATTTTATAATTGTCGTTTTCGAAATCACTTTTGATTACGCTTACAATAGCTGAGAACCACAAAGCTATAAATAATACTGCAAGAACGATCATACATAAAATAATAAAAGCTGCCATAATTTGTTTTGTTATTCAGTACGTTCAATGATGTGAAGACACTAAAAGTTTCTTCTTAGTTACATTAATCGATGAATTAACTAAAATTTAAGATTAATAGCGCCATTCATCTATGTACTTACAAAAGATCTTCGCTAGATTCTTGGCATCAGAAATGGCTCGATGATGAATGCCTGTAAACTCAAATCCCTCCTTTTTAATAGTTTTTTTAAGTCCTCCATGCTTTGTCATATGCCTAATATCGTGATATTGACCTTTGATATCAATAAAGGGCTCTACCCATTCTGATTCTAATTTATGAAGTTCGCAGTCGTTAATAATGAGCTGCTTATCAAAAGCACCCCAGCTACATAGAAGATAATCCTCCTCACTATCTTCAAAAATCCAATCTTTAAATTCTTCAATTACCTTAGGGAAATATCTTGCTCGATCAACATTCTCTTGTTCAATGGAGGTCAATTGTTTACAAAATCCAGACAGCAAGGGGTTGACTGAAGGCCGCACAAATTGGCTAAATTCTGACAGTGTTTCACCATAGTTATCAACTTTAACGGCGCCAATTTCTATGATTTCATTCACCCCTTTTGGAGGTCGTCCTAACCAACATGTGGCTTCAAGGTCAAAGATGATGAATTTCAAAAGTCAACGTTTTCGTATTCAATCTGAGGATTTTCGAGTGTTGGCCAAGATATGATCGATTCTAAATCGTAATTGATCAGTCGATTGTGATAAAAATATAGCAGTTTGAGGTCCATGGTTCCGAGATGGTCATCTTTTTTGATGTATAGAGGTTTTTCAGCATGGTAGATTCCTAAGTTCTCTACTCCATCGTCTATGATTTCCTCAGCACTTAGATGAATTTGATCAGACAATTTAAGTTTATCTAAATCACTCATTGTCTGTAATTTAGACTTGTAAATATCAACCAGTTCTACAAGTATGTTTTTCTCTAGACTCAGCTCTTCAACACCCAAATTCAGGAACGTATAGAATTCTAAATCACTAAATTGATTTCTAAAGTAATTAAAGGCTATAAAAGCAACAAGATGACTCGTAAGAACCACATTGTTTTTTTGATAACTATGCACAATGTGCTCCCCAAGTAACTTGGTATAAACAGTTTCTCTTTGTCTATTTGAAACAATTTGACCTTCACTTTTAAAGTAGTCCGAGATGTCTATAATATCGCCTCGTTCATCTCTACTTTCCCCATTTTCGTTCACTTTGTTGCCTAGTACATCCAAGGGTTCGCCAAAAGACAGAACTATCTCAGATTTTTTGGAGAACAATGACCATACAAATTTGAATAGTTTTCTATAACTCTTGTATTGATCTTTTGTACGGATATATTTTTCTTTTCCTTCTTTTTGTAGTTGCTGGTCAATTAGATGTTTCGCTTCTAAAACAAAGTGATACCCCACCACTAAAGGAACAATGAATATCTTTTCTTTCTTTCCCTGTTCGAGTGTCATCCTTTGTGATTCAACAACAGATCCCAACAATCCCAATTTTAAATGATCCTCTATAGCTCCACTTCTTGATCTAGTACCACCTGGAAAGAATATGTTGTTTAATCCTTTGTTTAAGGATAAGGTAGTCATGGCTTTAAGGCATTGAAGGTATATCGGATTCTTCTTTCTTCGGTCTACCCTATACGCTCCTAATCTATTGATGAAATATCCTACCAATTCTACATCAAACAAATTAAGACCAGCTCCAAATGCAAAAGCAGGTAATCCTACAATTTCATCTAAAGCCCAACCAATCATAATTGAATCAAGATTACTAAAGTGCGTTGGTACAACCACCACCGTTCCCTGTTCAAATAAAGATCTAACCGTCTCAGAATGACCGGTTACCTTAATTTTATCGAATAACTGCTTCTTATTACCCCAAAATCTTCTGTGATTCCTACCTGATGCTGTATTGAGCAATCGACGAAATATTCCTGCGACAAACTTTTTACTGAAACGATATGTTTTTTCGTTGAATGTCCCAACAATCTCTTCATTGTAACGATTGATAATGCGTTTAAGGATTTGACGATGGATTTCTACTTTGTCCTCCTTAATGCCTGATTCTTTTAACTCTTTGCCTATGTTGTACCAATAACTCTTATCGTCAGCAGGATCTACTTTCCAAGGATCTTTTTTGACCCTTTGTTTTTCAAGATATACTGTTTTACTTAGAATGGAATCTAAATCGGAAAAGTGATTGACAAGTCGCTGAAAAACATACTCATTCATTTCTTTCACTAATCCATCACGATTACTGTACACCTTGTAAATAGGCCAATCCTTGGTATTGGGGATTATATTTTCTCTTTTTTTAGACAAGTTGTTCTATTGCTCGTATTTCTTATTATTCAATGCTATAAAATCTAAAACTTCCTCTCTACCCTCTCGTTCCGTAGAAGTCGTAACAAATTGATCTGGAAGTTCGCTCCAATATTCCAACAAAGAATTTTGTAAGTTACGGATTGTTTTTCCTCTAAACCTTCTTTTTATACCATCAATTTTTGTGTAAATAATCACAAATGGTATTCCATTTTCTCCCATCCAATTAATGAACTCTAAATCTATCTTTTGCAAGGGAATTCTACTGTCCAGCAATACAAACGTACACATTAGATATTCTCTGTCACTAAGGTACGTTTTGATCATTTTTTCCCAAGCTTTTCTTTCGGATTTAGCCACTTGAGCGTATCCATAGCCTGGTAAATCGACTAAATGCCAAGAATCGTTGATATTAAAGAAATTGATAAGCTGGGTTTTACCGGGTGTATTAGACACCTTTGCGATCTTCTTTCTATCACACAAGTAGTTGATTAATGAGGACTTTCCTACGTTCGATCGACCAATAAAAGCATATTCCGGAATATCTACATTCGGACAATCTTTGTTCTTCGTAAAACTACCTACAAAGTCGACAGATTTAATTTTCATAAATACGGCACTTTATTTGTACTTATATATTAATGATTTTATTCATATGAACAAAATCATCGGATAAAACATGCAAAGTAATGATTATTTCGTTTTAAAGACCAAACCCCAACCAATATGCAAAAGTTCATTGCACTACTATTTTTCCTTGCATTCAATCTAGGCGTTTTAAATGCTCAGATTGAATTCGGGTTTAAAGCCGGATTAAGTTCGTATGAACTTTTAGATGAGGGCTTGATCATACAACAATCAGAAACTAATCAGTTAACACTCAATTTAGAAAACCTTGACTATGGTGTTCATTTTGGCTTATATTCTAGGGTTTCATTTCTAAATTTTTATATCGAGCCTGGACTGATCTTTAATTCTGCCAGTAAAACTTATCGCTTGGAATCTTTTGATGAAGAAGGCGTTATTTCAAGTTTGAAATCTGAATCGTTTCGAAATTTAGATATTCCCTTGAAAGTAGGTTATTCGATTTCAGTATTGAGATTCCATACTGGACCCGTTGCTCATGTCTTTTTAGATGCTGTATCTAATTTATCGGATATTGACGGATTCAAAGCAGATTATGACGATGCAAAATATGCTTGGCTATTTGGAGCTGGTATTGATATCTGGAAATTGAGATTCGATGTTGATTACGAATTGGGGGTATCCAAGTTTGGTGAGCACATTACGATTAACGGCAGTCAATATCATTTCAACGAAAGACCTTCTCGAATTTTATTTAGCCTTGGGTATAAATTCTAGCTCATTTGGTATGATAATTGTTCATAATATGTTGTAATTATTAAATTGCAACTGTTAAAACCAACAATAGAAAGGAGCGCTTTGTGCTCCTTTTTTAATTTAAGGCCTCGAGTATTGGATTATGTTTCTGATCTCTGAAGTCTACAGCAGTCACACCTGATACACCTTGCTCTTGCATATAAACGCCATAAAGGATATCTACTTCAGCCATGGTTGATTTATTGTGGGTAACAATAATGAATTGGGAGTGCTCAGAAAACTTCTTGATGATTTTGTTGAACTTCTGAATGTTGGCATCATCTAAAGGCGCATCAACCTCGTCAAAAATACAGAATGGAGCAGGCTTTAAAAGATATAACGCAAAGAGTAAAGCCGTTGCAGTTAGGGTCTTTTCACCACCCGATAATTGGCTCAAAGACTTTGGACGTTTCCCTTTAGGTTTTGCAACAATTTCAATACTGGACTCAAGTGGATTATCAGCATTCAACAAAATGAGATCACAATTATCTTCTTCTGAAAACAAGCTTCTAAATACTTCTATAAAACTCGTTCGCACTTTTTCAAAAGCCTCCATGAATTGTCCAGTAGCCGTTTCTTCGATTTCTTTAATAGTTTCCAACAGAGATTCTTTGGCCTCTTCAATATCCGACTTTTGTTTTTGAATATCGTCGTATCGAATCTTCATTTCGTCATAAGCTTCGACGGCCATTGGATTGATTTCACCAAAATTATTCAGTCTATTTCTCAACCTTTCAACTTTGTCGTTGAGGATGTTTACGTCAAGATCATTTTCTAATTCCGTCTTTTGTATATCCTTTAGTTCAAGTTGAAATTCTATTCTTAATCTTTCTGCGACAGCATCAATTTTAAATTTGACCTCAGAATACTTTTCTTTCATAGTATTGATCGAAACTTGCAATTGATTGAGTTTACGATTTTTTTCTCGGATGCTATCTTCACTTTCGTGAATGGTTGATCTTGCTCCAAAGTATGTTTGTTCAACTTCATTTAGTGCAGAACTTTTAGAGGCTTTGATTGCATAATTTTCTTCTAAGAAAATATTGATTTCTTTGAGTTCATCTTTCAGTTTAACAACAAGGTCAGTATCTAAACGATTCGTCGAACTACCCTCTTCAATTCTAGAATTCAGTTCTTTTATCCTATTGTCTGTAAAAGTAATTTCTTGTTGGAGGCTGTTGCCAATGTTTTGCTGTTGCAAAAACTTAATATTAGCTCCACTATATTTTTCTGAAAGGACAGATAATTTACCTGCTAATTCTTCCACCGAATCATTGGAGTCTTTAACATTCTCTAATGTTGCGAACTCCTCTTTTAAGGATTTCAATTGAACATCCTTCGTGCTAATGGATTCCTTTTTGAAAGCAATTTGATCTTTTAGAATATTTGCTTTATTCACTACACTCTTGTTAGACTCGTTGAATGAACTTAACTGAGTTTGTGCCGCAAGATTTGAGTTTTCTAAAGTACGAATCGCATTTCTTTTTGTTTCAATTTCAGCCTTGTATTGGCTTTGATCAAATCGATTGATTCGTTCGACTAGTTTTTGTTCTTTGGATTCGTATTGTTCTCTTTCTGCACTTAACTTGGAAAGCGATTTCTCTAGTTTCTCTAAGTTCTTTTTCCGTCCAATTTTCTTTCCTTCAAATAAACCCACTGATCCACCTGAAAGACTAATTTCTTTTTTTATGAATGTTCCATGTTTGGATAGGACCGTAATACCTTCTATCGATTTATTTAAGATCTCTTCATTATCGTTGCCTATATAGACATAGGCATCTTTTAATAAGTGATTCAACAAATTCGAATACTTACTGTCTATTTTTACCACTTCAACTGCCGGTATAAAATCTGCTAATTTTTTTATTTCAGTTGACTGAGTTTTAATTTGATCCAGTAAGAAGAAATGAGCCTTGCCTTTTTGAGCTTCTTTCAATATATCAATCGCCTTCTTGGCTTCACTCGTATTTTGAACAATGAAGTAGTTCAAGTATGCTTCTAAATATTGTTCGATAACAGCTTTATATTCTTCATCAACATCAAGAATGTCCGACAAAATAGGAGATTTGGACTTCCAGTTTTTTGATAAGAATTTAAGTGATTCTGGAAATCCTTCTAAGTTGTCAATCATGCTTTGAAGCAGATCAAATTCATTTTGGGTGGAATCTATTTTTCGATTAGTAACAGAAAGTTTTGCTTTTAATTCTTCTAGTTCAGATTCAAGTTCTTTCTTGGCATTTTCAGTGTCTAACTCTTTTTGAAGCAGACCTTCGAGTACTTCTTTTTGTTCCTTTATTTTCTTTTCAAACTCAACAATTGATTTCTCAAACTCTTTTTTGCCCGTTGAATAGTTTTCCATCTCTGCAGCCAATTGATTTAGATCAATTTGTTGCGTCTCCACACCATTGGCAAGAATGGCTAGATCCTTTTCTAAACCAAAAATCTTTTCTTGAAGCTCTTGTCTTTTTCTTGTCCGAACGTCAAACTTATCCTTGGTTTCATTGTAAATTACTCTGATTTCATTCAGCTCTTGTTCGGCTGCCTTCGATATATTTTGGAGTTCGTTTTCTTTAGTCTTTTCGTCCGTCAGTTTTGATCTAAGCTCTTCTAGCTTGGCATTCAGATTAGTTAACTGTTCGTTACTACCTTTTATCGAATCGGAAAGCTTAGAAATACTTTGCTCTTTAAATTCAATTTGCTGAGCAACAATCCCCTTACGATTTTCTTTATCTCGAATAGCATTCATGAACTCGTTCAACTCCTTTTGCTTTGAGGAAAGCATCTCTTCTTTATTGAGTTGATCCTTTTTGACTTTTTGTAATTCAGCCTCTAAGGTTCGTATTTCGACATCAAGTTTTCTGTAGCTGTCTTGACTCTCGGCAATTTTATCTGTCAGTCCTTTATTATTTTCTTTAAAAGTCTGAATCGAGAGCAGCGCATTCTTTATACTGAGTTCTTTGTATTGATCTTTAAGTTCGAAGTATTTTTTAGTTCGTTTTGCTTGTTTTTCGAGGGTTTTCATATTGCCCTCAATTTCAAATAGTAAATCTTGAACTCTATCTAAATCAGCAGAGGTAATTTTCAGTTTGTTGATGGTTTCCCTCTTTCTGATTTTATACTTCGAGATACCTGCTGCTTGTTCGAACATTTTTCTTCTCGCCTGATCCTTGTCTGCAAGAATGTCATCCACCATCCCCAAGGCAATAATGGCATAAGAATTTGATCCAATACCTGTGTCGATCAATAAGGACCGAATATCCTTTAGTCTACAAGCAACATTATTCAGTCTATATTCACTTTCTCCACTCCTATATAAATATCTAGCAATGGAAACGTTTTGATATTCTGTTGGAAGTAAATTTTTGGTGTTTTCGAAAGTAATATTCACTGATGCGACACCGGCGGATTTTCTTGTTTTCGTACCATTGAAAATAACATCGGTCATTTTTTCTAAACGAAGCTCTCTTCCCTTTTGCTCACCGAGCACCCATCTTATGGCATCAACGATGTTTGATTTCCCAGAACCATTCGGTCCTACCACCCCAACCACCTGATGATTGAAGTTTAAAATCGTTTCATTTGCGAAACTCTTAAAACCCTTTATTTCTATACTTTTCAGCCTCATGAATCGCCAAATATAGACATTTATTTGATATTAAAAATCTATATGTGAAGAGTAATTATTAAGGTTTTTTTGGCGTAAATACTGGCATAAAATAAAACGACAAACTTAACATTTGGCGAAAGCCAAAATCAAATAACTTTTTGCCTCCATCGATTAGTTCTAAGAAAATAAACTGTGGTAATGATAATAAAAGCCCAGTACAATATTTCAGTTCCCCACGCCCAAGCCAAACTCAAATTTAGATGTTTAATGGTCACAAATACATAGATTAAATAGAGGATAGTTGCAAAGAGCTGAATTCTAAAAACTAAGGTGGTTTCTCCCGTTCCCATGAGCCCATTCATGTAGATGGCGCCGATACAAAAGAAAATAAGTATAACTAATAAGACAGGATAAATATCAGCTGCAGCCACAATTAGGCTAACATCCAATAAATTGGTCACCGGATCGATTTTTCCGAATAAAGGATATAATACTGTTTCCGGAAAGCAAATGACGGGTAAGGTTATCACTAAGGTAAAGAATAAGCAGATTTTAGTTGTTTTATAAATTATAGGTAAAACTGCTTGCCTTTTTCGGTCTCCAATAAAGTTACTCACTAAAGTGTTGATACCCGCAGAAAAACCCCAACAGGGAATGGATAGGATTAAATAAATATTCCGAATCAAGTTTGAGATTTCAAGGTCCTTTTCTCCTCGATAAAATTCGATCATAGAAAAGAAAATGAACCAACTCCCTAAAGCCACTGCCGATTGTAAAACGATTGGAAAAGAAACATTGAACATCGTTTTGACGATGTCGAGGTTTACCGTAGGCCACTTTAAAACATCTAGTTTTCTGTTTTGCTTGTCAAAGTACATATACACTAAAAAGATAAAAAAGGCAATGACCTCTGACAATGTACTCGCTACCCCAGCACCTTTAATCCCCATTGGCTCAAAGCCAAATGCACCAAATATGAAAATGTAATTAAAAAATACATTAGCGACCGTCATGACAATGGTATCGACAATAATGAATTTTGTTCTCGCGATACCCGTGTATAATGCGATCATTGATAATCCAATATAACTAAAAAATATACCGTACGACCGAGGGTAAATGTATAGTAAGGCTCTGGACTTGTATTCTTCAGATTTTATGAAAAAATCAAAAAATGGATCAGATCCATACTGCATTAAAAGGAATAGAATAATAGCTAAAATAGTTTGGAAGAAGACTAAAGAGTGGAAGGTAATACCTAGTTTCGAGAAGCTCCTTTCTCCGAACCTTCTAGCGATTAATATTTGTCCACCTCTCGAAAAACCATAACCTATGGAGGCTATAACTAAGTAGAAAACACCAACAATAGCGATGGCTCCAAAATCCAAATGGTCAGTATGATACAGAAATATGTTATCGCACAAAACGATAATGTTTTGCGATGCACTTGCCAGCATAATGGGCAAGGAAATGGCCAGTATTTGTTTATAGGATGTTCCTAAACCCATTTCTCAAATAACATATGCGCAAATAGACAAAATTTAATCCTATCTTCCTTATACTACGAATATTTAATTCTTATGATGAAAAAAATATCTTTGGCTTTTCTTTTCGGATTTCTCTTGATCGGTTGTAAGACTGAAAAGAATGAACCTATAGCAAACAAGCAAAATCTCATGAATATAAAAGATTTTAATCCACCAATAGCGAAGAAGATTCCACACGAAATGACGATCCACGGTGATGTACGAAACGACCCTTACTACTGGATGAAACTATCAGATGATCAAAAATTGGCTGAACAACCTGATGATCAAACCCAAGATGTACTAGATTATTTGAATGCGGAAAATGAGTATACCCAGAAAATGCTCGGACATACAGAGAAATTTCAAGAGAAAATATTTTCCGAAATCGTAGGAAGAATCAAGCAGACCGATATGTCTGTTCCGTATAAATCAAATGGTTACTATTACTTAACTCGATATGAAGAGGGCAAAGAGTATCCAATATATAGCCGAAAGAAAACAAGTTTAGAGAATGAAGAAGAGATTTTACTGGACGTAAATGAATTGGCAAGGCCTTATGATTATTATAACGTTGCTGGAAGAGCAGTCAGTGAGGATAATAACATTTTAGCTTATGGTGAGGATACTTTAAGTAGGAGAATCTATACCATAAAGTTTAAAAATTTAAATAGCAATGAGTTGCTCCATGACGTTATTGAGAATACTACAGGTGGAGTTGTATGGGCCAATGATAACGAAACTGTTTTTTACTCTCGGAAGGACGAGGCACTCCGATCTTATCAAATATATAAGCATAAGTTAGGAACGGATTCATCTACGGACGAATTAGTATTTGAAGAAAGCGACGAGACCTTTAACGCTTTTGTTTACAAGTCGAAATCAAAACGATATATCATTATTGGCTCGTACGCCACAGTGAGTAATGAATATTGGATATTGGATGCCGATCAACCTGATGGTGAATTGAAAGTTTTCCAAAAGAGAGAGAGGAATTTAGAGTATGGTATTGCTCATTACGAAGATCACTGGTATATCAGAACAAACAAAGATGGGGCTAAGAATTTCAAGCTGATGAAAACTCCAGTAGAAGCGACTGATAAGTCAAACTGGACAAATGTCATTGATCACCGATCAGATGTTCTATTCGAGGGAATGGATATTTTTAAAGATTACCTAGTGTTGTCTGAAAGACAAAACGGTATTACTCAATTGAGAGTCAAGCCTTGGAATGGATCAGATTATATGATCGATTTCCCTGAAGATGCTTATCTGACTTATACCAGTGTCAATCCAGAATTTGAAACCGAAGAATTGAGGCTAAATTATACTTCACTGACTACTCCAAATACGACATATGACTTCAATTTGAGTACAAAGAAGTTTAAGCAATTAAAACAACAAGAAGTTGTTGGTGATTTTGATCCATCTAATTATTCCTCAGAAAGAATGATGGTCGAAGTAAGAGATGGTACTAAAGTGCCTTTATCCATTGTCTACAAAAAAGGATTTGATAAAAATGGCTCCAAACCCCTCTTGTTGTACGCTTATGGTTCTTATGGTAACAGTATGGATCCATATTTCAGCAGTGTTAGACTAAGTCTTTTGGATCGTGGTTTTACTTTTGCTATAGCACATGTACGAGGTGGTGAAGAAATGGGTCGAGCTTGGTATGAAGACGGGAAACTACTCAAAAAGAAAAACACCTTTACTGATTTTATAGATTGTGGTAAGCACCTAGTATCCAATAACTATTGTGCGGAAGACCTCCTATTTGCTATGGGTGGTTCTGCTGGAGGATTATTGATAGGTGCGGTAATAAATATGGAGCCTAGTTTATGGAATGGAGCCATTGCTGCCGTCCCATTTGTGGATGTCGTAACTACGATGTTGGATGAAAGCATTCCATTAACTACTGGAGAATTTGATGAATGGGGTAATCCTAAAAATGAGGAATATTATAAGTACATAAAGTCATACTCGCCGTATGATAATGTTGAAGCAAAAGAATATCCGAGTCTATTGATCACCACAGGCTATCATGATTCGCAGGTGCAATATTGGGAACCGGCAAAATGGATTGCGAAGTTGCGAGATACTAAAACAGATGATAATCCATTAATCATGCATTGTAATATGGAAACAGGTCATGGTGGAGCTTCTGGTAGGTTTCAGAGGTTTAAGGAAACAGCATTAGAGTACGCCTTTTTGTTGGACTTAGCTGGAATTTCGGAGTAATCACGATATGTTTTCGAAAAAACTAATGAGCTCTTTTTCCTGGTTTTCCCAAGAATAAATTTCTTTAGCCTTTCGACAATTAGAAACTAGCTTTTGATATTTTTCTGGATGGTTATTTAACTCCTGAATGGATGAAGCAATGGCTTTTGGATTTAAATCTTTCATCAAAATGGAAACTTCGTATTCTTCATTAATTCGACGGTATTCCGGAAAATCCATAGATAAGGAAGGTAGTTCGTGTTGGATGTAATCAAGATGTTTGTTAGCTAGAGAATAAAAGTAATTTTTGTTTGAACCATCCAGTAGATTGATGCCGAGCCAAGCTTCATTAGTGACTAATTTTAATTCTTCAGGATTCAATTTGCCTAAGAAAATTACACGGTCATTTAGCGTAAGATCTTCGGTCAACTTCATGAGTACTTTCTTTATGTCCCCATCTCCTGCTATATGAAATTTAAATCCCTCAATGTAAAGAAGAGCCTCAATCATTTCCTCCAATCCCCTTCCAATGTTTAGAACTCCTTGGTATAGGATGATTTTTTCTTTTGAATCGGTCGTGCTAGGTAAATGGTATTTCCGTGGAGCGTTTATAATGAGTTGGTATTTTTGCTTGTATTGTTTAGAGAGAATATCGACTAAACTTTGACAAACGGTGTAATTGTGTTTTATCTTAGGTAAAAAGAAATTGGCTATTCGCGCCCAAAAGGACTTAACGAATTGGCGTTGATCTAGTTCTGGTGACTCAACGTAATATTCATGAGCGTCATAAACAATGGGTACTCTTTTCAATTTTGAGGCAATATAAGTCGCAGGTATAGTATCTAAATCTACGGCTAGTATAATGTCTGTTTTTTTGAATAGTAATTTTAATAGACTGTTTACATTCAAAAAAAGGTAGAATAGAAAGCCAGTTTTAAAAGGAATGTGAAGACTATGCGTTTTAAAATCAAATTCATTTCTTCGATTGCGATTAAAAACGTGGACATCAAATTTTTGAGATAAGCTGGTTGCCGATTTAATCATTCTCTGATCATATCTGATATCACTTGAACAAACTATAGTTATAATATTTTTTGTCTCCCTTTTGATGTTAGTATTATTTGCTTATGGTCGAACTCTAGAAAACCTTCATCCTCCATTTCCTTAATTAAAGATTCTATACGTAGACTGAGATTCATGGAATACTTCCTGACTATTAAATCAATGTACGCTTCTCCTTTCTTAATATGACTTAAAATACTTTTTCTGTATACTTTTTTCTCGCTTTCGCGGAATGATGTTAGATGACTTCCCAAACATACATCACAATTACCACAATTTAAACCTAGTTCTTCACCAAAATATTTTACTAAAATTTGTTGTCTGCAATTTCGTGCCGTAAGAAAATGGTACATGGCATGTAGTCTTTTTTTATCTCGATTTTTTAGCAAGTGATAAAGATCGAATTGGACATTATTAAATCTAAATGAATTTGAATTAACACGGACCACAATTTTATTTTGAATGCTGGTTGAAATCACCTGCTGTTCATTAAGTCTATCAAGTATTTGCTCTAGATCTTTAAATTCTATTCCTAAGGTTTTAGTAATGGATGTCAAGTTGATTGGAACTTGTTGGTAAAGAATGGACTCGTAATTTCTAATTAAATGTTGGAGTACTGTTTCGTCATCTTGATTGAATTCTTTTACATTTTCAGAACATAGGACCCGTATCTTATCTTTTTCTAATTCCCCATGGATAATTTTTAGAAACCCTATTTTATGCAATAATCTGAAATGTGGAATCCATCTGTTGAACAAGCTGTTATTCATTCGAGTAAATGATTTAAGTTCGACCAAATCCTCATAAGAATGATTTTTTAAAGCCAGTATGATTTGGTTTAGGTCATCAAGACTCGGATACTTTAATGCTAGTTTCTTCTTGGCAATGGTAAGATCATTTTCATTGAATAATGTTATTTCATAGGCCGTTTTACCATCTCGCCCTCCCCTTCCCGCTTCTTGATAAAATGCTTCTAAGGAATTCGGAGGATTGTAGTGAATCACAAACCTTACATCCGATTTATCGATTCCCATACCAAATGCATTCGTAGCTGCTATGACCCGAGTCTTACCTGATTCCCAGTTGCTTAATGTGTTCGTTTTATCCATTGAACTTAGGCCAGCGTGAAATGTTTCGACTTGAATATTTCTTCTTTTAAAGTAACGAGTGATCTCTTGGGTATCCCTCCGAGATGAACAATAAATGATTCCAGATCCTTTAATTTTTGAAAGCAAATAATAACAATCTTCTTTTTTACGATGAGACTTTTTAATAAAGAAATGAAGGTTCGATCGATAAAAACTTTTGATAAATATTTTTGGTTCTTGTAAATCTATTTGATGAATGATGTCCTTTAAAACGTCGTCAGTCGCTGTTGCAGTTAAGGCTATAATTGGTGTGTTGGGGAACGTGTTTTTAAGGGTTTTTAGCTCCAAATATTTTGGACGAAAGTCAAACCCCCAAATCGATATACAATGTGCTTCATCAATAGCAATTAGACTTATGTTGATTTTTTTGAGTAATTCAATGGTTCTTTTTTGAAGAAGTTTTTCTGG
>JAHDBI010000004.1:41937-99943 GCA_020630475.1 Saprospiraceae bacterium | reverse complement strand
TATGCAGAAAAAGAAGACCCACATCCACAAGTATCTGTAGCATTAGGGTTATTGAAGATAAAACCACGATTATTTAAACCTTCATGCCAATCAACTTCCATACCTAAAAGATATATACCATGTGCTTTTTCCATAAAGACGGTAAGACCATTAATGTTATGCTCCTCGTCCTTTTCACTTTTTTGGTCGAATCCTAAGATATAGGAAAATCCAGAGCATCCACCTCCTTTGATACCAACACGTAGGCCAAACTCTTCAGGAACATTCTGCTCCTTTCGAATTCTTAGTATCTGGCTAATTGCCGTTTCACTAATTTTAATTGGTCCCGTTTGCGTGTTTTGTTCAAGAACAGCCATAATCATAGAAATTGTGATAACAAAAATAATAATTCATATCAATAACATAACTTCGTTGCAAGAAGTTCTATAATCATAACGCTTATTGAATATGCATCCAATACTTGAAGTTCTACTAGAAATACTCAAATTTACCCTGCCGGCGCTCATTGTCTTCATAACAGTATATCAATTAATGAAGAAGTTTACCGAATCTCAGATTCGAATGAAGGTATTAGAAAATCAGAAAAATCAATCAGATCAAACCTTGCCTTTAAAACTTCAGGCCTATGAACGATTAGCGGTTTTTTGCGAGAGAATCTCTGTTCCAAATTTAATCTCTAGACTTAAAACATCTAGAATGACGGTTAAAGAATTACAAGGCGCTATGATGATTGCGATCCAACAAGAATTTGAACATAATGTAGCAATGCAAATTTATGTTTCTGAGAGTTTATGGAAGATCATAGAATTGGCTAAAAATCAGACTACGGCTATTGTGGCTGAGGCCAATGCTGGATTAAATGATCAAGATAATTCGGAATTGTTTGCCGAGATGGTTTTGAAAAAGCAGTACGAACAAAATTTAATTCCAGTAGATCATGCTCGTGCGGCAATTAAGAAAGAAGTACAATTGATATTATGAAAAGAATACAATTAGTATTACTCGTATTCCTCATAGGAATCGGATGTAAAACTCAAAAAAACGCACTGCTTCAAAAATCACATTACATTTCTGATGTGGAGGGTTCTTATGTTTTTGTCAATAGTGATGTTCAAGAAGAAGACGCGAAGATAAAAGCTATGATTGCTCCTTATGCTGATGAAATGTCTGAAGAAATGAACGAAGTTTTGGGGACAGTAGAAAATGCCATGTATAAAGGACGCCCTAGTTCGTCTCTTGGAAATTGGTTAACGGATATATTGAAGGTTGAAGCAGAACTGATTAATAATGTCAAAGTAGATTTTGCGTTACAAAACTACGGAGGAATAAGAGTGGGATCAGTAGAACCAGGCCCGATGACGGTGAGTAAAGTGTTTGAAATCATGCCGTTTGACAATGAATTGGTCACTTTGAAAGCTAAAGGAAGTATAGTGATGGAATTGTGCTCAAGGATTGCAGAGAAAGGCGGATGGCCAGCAAGTGATGGTTTAAAGATGAGTATTTCAAATAATAAGGCTATCGATGTGATGGTTAATGGAAAACCATTGAATATGAATCAGGAATACGTGATTGCTTTACCAGATTACATTGCCAATGGCGGAGATAATTGTTTTTTCTTAGCGGATCTTGAAATAACTTCAACCAAAAAGATGATCCGAGACATTATGATCACTCACCTGAGAAGAAACAATGCGGAAGGTAAACCCATAAGAGCCTCAGAGGAAAAAAGGGTCATTCAACTTTAATATTTACATTATGAAACGAAGAGATTTTTTAGTTAA
Source organism: Saprospiraceae bacterium (assembly GCA_020630475.1). Taxonomy (GTDB): domain Bacteria; phylum Bacteroidota; class Bacteroidia; order Chitinophagales; family Saprospiraceae; genus JAHDCZ01. The sequence goes on along the minus strand of JAHDBI010000004.1, from coordinate 98,162 downwards.
AGGAGGTTTAGGGAGTATGGTCCTGTCTTCAGGTAGTTTCCCATTTAGTGCTTTAATCGACGATCCCAATTTAATGCGGTTGACGATTTTGCATACCAATGATGTACATTCTAGGATCGATCCTTTCCCAATGGACGGGAGCCGAAATCAAGGAATGGGTGGAGCAGCTAAAAGAGCCACTTTGATTAAGCAACTTCGGAAACAACACAATGAATTGCTGCTTCTAGATTGTGGCGATATTTTTCAGGGTACCCCATACTTTAACTTTTTTGGTGGCGAACTAGAATTTAAGCTCATGTCTGAAATGGGATATGATGCAGCAACCATCGGTAATCATGATTTTGACGCTGGGATTGATGGGCTTGAAAAGCAAATGCAACACGCTAATTTCCCAATGATCATTTCGAATTATCAATTAGAGAATACTGTTTTAAAAGATAAAACGCTTCCTTATAAGATATTCAACAAAGGGGGTATTAAAGTGGGTGTATTTGGAGTAGGGATCGAACTAAAAGGACTCGTTCCTAAAAAACTATATAAGGATACCGTTTATCAAGATCCTCTAATAGTTGCTCAGAAAACAGCTAGTTTGTTAAAGAATGAAATGGATTGTGACTACGTCATTTGCTTATCGCACCTTGGTTACGATTATGCTGAAAAGAAAGTATCCGATGTCTATATGGCGCAAATGACTAGTGACATAGATTTAATTCTAGGAGGTCATACCCATACCTTCATGAAAAAACCAGATATCCGTAGAAACAAGATTGGAAAAGAGGTGGTGATCAATCAAGCTGGATGGGCCGGAATCATGCTCGGAAAAATCGAAGTCGTTTTTGAAAAGAACACGGGTAAGAAATGTGTCACATGTAAGAACACATATATTGATTGACCATTCTCTGATAGTTATAAATAATACTTTATCTTAAAGTGTAGCTTGCTGGTTTTCATGGTGATTTGCTTGGAAGATTTATTGCATATATGTTTTTGATTATCAGAACATTATGAAAGAAAAGTTTTTTTGTAAAAAGTTGTCAATAGTGTGTTCGTAAACAGATTTTTTTTCACAAATTTGTTACCCGACGAAAAAACCAAGCTCAGATCTGAACTACTTTATCCCAATCCGATCTTGAGACATAAATTGAACATTCTATCCTTGCGGAAACGCTTGGAGATCAAAGCTTATATATCCTATGACGAATAATCATGAATCCTCTTGGCAGCATTGTCTTCAAATCATAAAGAGAAACATTTCTGACAAAAGTTATGATACTTGGTTTGAACCAATAAAACCAGTTAGACTTCATGAGGCCGTTTTGACTATTCAAGTTCCAAATAAGTTTTTTTATGAATGGCTAGAGGAAAACTTTGTCCTCGTTTTAAAAAAAGCAATCCGTACAGTTTTAGGAGAAAAGGGTAGACTCGAGTACCAAATCTTGGTAGACAACCATCGAAAGATTGGAAAACTTGAAGACATTAAGGACGATAAAGTTCCGGGTACTTTCAAAACGGAGCGAATCAAGAACCCTTTTGTGATTCCAGGGATTCAAAAAATGAAAATTGATCCTAGGATCAATCCTAAATATTTGTTGAGCAATTTCATCGAAGGAGACTGTAATAAATTAGCAAGATCCGCTGGTGTAGCGATTTCTAAAAAACCTGGTGGTGTATTCAATCCTTTGTTCTTATACGGTGATGTTGGTCTTGGGAAAACACATTTGGCGCAAGCCATAGGTAACGAGGTGATTAAGAACCATGAAGATAAGAATGTACTTTACGTGACATCAGAAGGATTTACAAATCAAGTAGTACAATCCATCAAGAATAATTCTGTCAATGATTTCATGAATTTCTATCAAATGATAGATGTTTTGATTGTTGATGATATTCAGTTCTTAGCCAATAGAACTAAAACTCAAGAAATCTTCTTTAATATTTTCAATATTCTTCACCAAAATGGAAAGCAGATCATCATGACATCTGATTGTCCTCCGAAGGATTTGAAGGATGTAGAAGAAAGATTGACTTCTAGATTTAAGTGGGGATTGTCGGCTGATTTAAAATCTCCTGAATTCGAAACAAGATTAGCCATTTTAGAATCTAAGATGACTAAGGAAGGAGTTGAAATACCGAACGAGGTGTCTGAGTTCATTAGCTTTAATGTTAAAAACAATATAAGAGAATTAGAAGGGGTGATGGTTTCTTTGATCGCCCAAGCATCTTTGACCGATAGAGAGATTGACTTAGAATTGGCTAAGGAAGTGATCAAGCAATTTGTTACTCAAATCAACAAAGAGATCACCGTTGAGAATATCGCTAAAATGGTCGCAGATCATTATGAGTTGCCTTTAGAAAAACTAAGAGGTAAAACAAGAAAGAGGTCCATCGTTATTGCTCGTCAATTGTCGATGTATTTTGCGAAAAATATGACTTCAAATTCTTTGAAGTTGATCGGTGATAATTTTGGAGGTAGAGATCATACAACGGTACTTCATTCTTTAAAGGCCGTTCAGAATATGATGGATACCAACATGCTATTCAAAGACGAAGTGGAGGAGCTTGAGAAAAAGCTTCAAATGACACTTCATAGTTAATCATTTAAGTACTTCAATATGAGATTTTTCTTTCCACTATGTTTCTTAGTAGTGCTGTTCACTTCGTGTAAAACCAGTATTGCACCTCCACCGACTCTCGAACAAGAGCGATTGCAATTTTATATGCAAGAAATCTCCTCTGATTACTATCAAGGCAGAAGACCATTTACAGAAGGGGATAAACGTACTGTCGCTTTTTTGAAAAAAGAAATCGAAGCAGTAGGCTTAAAGAAAGTCAAAGGTACTTACACGCAGGATGTTCCATTGGTAGAAATTGTAGGTCATCAAGGAGAAACCATGACCTTAAATACAAAGTCCGGAAAGAAGGTATTAAATAAGAATAAAGATTTCGTGGTCCACACTGAAGGAAATCAAGCCGATATTTCTTTAAAGGATTTAGAAATGGTTTTCTGTGGTTATGGAACTGTCGATCCAAGTAGAAATTGGAATGATTATAAGGATGTGGATGTCAGGGGTAAGGTTGCGGTTGTTCTAATTAATGACCCTGGCTTTGGAGGAGAAGATCCCGAGTTTTTCAAAGGGGATGAAATGACCTATTCAGGTAGATGGACTTATAAATATGAAGAAGCGAATAGGCAAGGAGCAGCTGGGTTATTGATCATTCATGAGACCGCTTCTGCCGGATATCCTTGGTTTGTGATTGAAAGTTCATGGACTGGGACTTTGTTAAATATTAAAAAGACAGATGAGGATCCAGATTGCCCAATCAAAGGTTGGATACATAGGGATCGTGCTATTCAATTATTTAAAGATTCTGGATTTGATTTCACAGAAAGTATAAAGGCTGCACGTAAACCAGGATTCAAGGCTTTCTCGTTGAATGCGACGGTGTCAGTGGACTTGCACAGTGATTTTAAAGAAGATGTATCACAAAATGTTTTGGGAATGATAGAGGGCTCTAAATATCCTGATGAATATGTGATTTATACTGCACATTGGGATCATTTAGGTATTTCGACGCCTATTGAAGGTGATTCTATTTATAACGGTGCGTTGGACAATGCCTCTGGAGTAGCTACTTTATTGTCTATTGCTAAGGCTTTCGCCGAAAGCGAGACTCCTCCAGAACGATCGGTGATTTTCTTATTTGTGACTGCCGAGGAACAAGGACTGTTGGGTACAGCATATTATGTTAAAAATCCATTGGTGCCATTGGATAAGACAGTTTGTAATTTAAACCTAGATGGTGTGAATCCGATAGGGGAGATGAAAGACTTTACGATTGTCGGTATGGGACATTCTGAAATGGACGCATTGGCGGAAGCCGAAGCAAAAAAACAAGGAAGATACGTGATAGCTGATCCTGAAGTAAGCAAAGGGTATTTTTTTAGATCAGATCATTTTTGCTTTGTTAAAGAAGGAGTACCTGCATTATATGGTGAAGGTGGATATGAGCATGCAGAAAAAGGAGTTGAATATGCTAAGAAGGCCAAAGAAGCTTATTTAGAGAAGCACTATCATCAACCATCGGATGAATTTAACGCAGACACGTGGAATTTTGGAGGCATGATACAGGATGGACAATTATATCTTAACGTCGGTTGGAATATTGCGAATAGTCAAGATTGGCCACAATGGAAAACGGGTAGTGAATTTAGTAGAAAGAAATAATGATAAAGTCAATTTCAAAAATTATAATCTCTCTAATATTTATTCTTGTAGGTGTGTTTTTAATTTGCGACTACATTGTTGGAGATGTTGAGTTCATGACGATCATCTTGGGCGTCCTTTTCATATTACTTGGAACTTGGAGATTTAAAAGTAATATTCAATTCATAAAGAATGCCTTTCGAGGAAAATCTGATATAGAGCATAAGTCAAATGCCGAATTAGAGGGTCAAGGTTTTATGTCTAAAAATCAGAAGTATCTTCAATCTAAAAGTCAAGAACAAGGGTCAAAAAATAAAACAACTACATCCTCTGCATTGATTGATAAAATCAAGAAGGATAGAAACAAAGAAATAGTCTTTGAAAAATCTGATCACAATAGATTTGTTCCTGCACCACTTAAGACTTTACAAGAAGTTAAACCTGAAGAAGAAATGAAATTTGAAGAAGAATAGAAAAGCTTTATTTCTATTTAAGACTTATTTATGACCTCTTGAATTCCTTTCAATTTATTTGATGGTAACATTAATCGAGCTTTGTAAAAACGTCGATTGAACAAAAAGGTCGAATTAAATTTGAAGAAGAGTAATAGATTTTTTTAAAAAAAATTAATAAAATAAAATAGGACAGAATCTATGCTTCTATCCTATTTTATCAGTTTCGAATAACTTTTTTTTTACAGTTTGGTAAACTTCTCAATACTCTTTTGTCCGTACATATCAATTAATTCTAAAAGATATATTCCACTTGGGTATGAACTTACATCAATTTCTAAATTGTTTGAATCTATTGATGTTGTATTTAGAATAACATTTCCTCTAGTGTCAAGAACCCTCAATGATTGATATGTCAGTGTGCTGTTAGAATCGGAAATATGTAAAATTTCATTTACCGGGTTTGGAAATATTTTTCTGGTGCCTTCGACAGGCCGATCTGAAATTTGAGAACCAGGATTAAACGGGATTGTATTAGATCTATATTCAATAGAAAGTTGATCTGCGCAAGGATTATCATCATGTAATGAGGATGTAATGTTTGGCGGTAGAATACCACAACCAGTTACGTAAATGTTCCACCATGTGGTTCCACAATCTATTACAGGTTCACAATAATCTTGAATAACCGTAAAGTTTACAACTGAACAAGGACTTACACAAAACTGAGCACACGTAAATTGGTCAGGATGTCCCAATTCTATTGCATCGCATTCAAAATCCCCGTCACAAGGTGCACTTCCAGCGGTAATATTTACAACTTCAACACCATCTACCGTAACAATCAATTGATCAGGGATGCAATGTCCCCAAAATGCCACATTTATATTTGCCCATATTCCGCTGGTTACTTGAAATTCCGAACCCATTGAAATATCATAATATATGTCTAAAAAGTCGTCGCAGGTATATGCATCCTCGACATTTATAACGGCATTTACGTCACACCCTTTACTATCCAAAAAAGTCAATGTATGAATGCCACTCTCTAATCCTTGGATAGCTATATACCCTTCAGGGTAAGAAATTGAACCACTTGGACCAGAATATGGTGGCGAGCCACCTGTGATTTGAACCCATGCTGTACCCTCAGGTGCACAACCATTCGAAACAACAGAAGCTTCTAAATCATTTTCGTGAATTGTAAAAAAGACATCTACTTCACATCCGTCACTATCTGTAAATGTTTCAGTGTAAGTTCCTATTGCCAAATCTTGTATAAAAAAGTTTCCTTGAGTTCCTGACTGTGTTGCAGAGCCAGAGGTAGAATATGGTGGTGATCCACCAGAAACAAATATATTCACCGAGCCACTAGGTCCGCAAGTCAAATTAGTAACTTCGGCAATAAGGTCTTCACATCCGCATTCCGGCATAAAGAAGGTAATATCAACTTCGCATCCTTGACTGTCCATAAACGTTTCAGTATGAGTACCGCTGGTCATTCCTTGAATAATAAAATTTCCTGTGATAAACATTTCTTGACCAGAACCCGAAGTTGTGTAAGGAGGCGTGCCGCCCGATACTTGTATGTAAGTTGTTCCATTAGGCCCACAATTTAATTTTGTTAACTCGGCTTCAAAATCGCTACAACCACAATCTGGAATGGAAAATGTAACATCTACGCCGCAACCATTTGCATCTAAAAATGTTTCTGTAAAGTTGCCGGAATCAAGTCCATCGAACACAAAATTTCCTGTATTCAATTGTTGACCATTGCCTGTATTGGTATAAGGGATTGTTCCGCCAGATACGATTATGTTAGCGGAACCATTGGGGCCTCCACATGAAACACTAGCTAATTCAGCTTCAATAGTACAAGTACATGAATATATATCAAAAGTTACTTGAACTTCGCATCCTTCGCTATCTGTAAAAGTTTCGGTATGGTTACCTTCAGAAATTCCTTGAATAACGAAATTTCCAGTCGTTATCATTTCCTCTCCAGTACCTGAAGTAGCATAAGGTGGTGTTCCGCCAGAAACAAAAATATTCGCTGTCCCATTTGGAGTACAAGTTAGGCTTATTAATTCTGCCTCAAAGTCAACACAAGTTTGACATTCAGGTAGAGAAAAGGACACTTCGACTAGACATCCGTTACTGTCAGAAAAACTTATTGTTTGAGAACCGAGTTGTACTCCTTCTAAAACAAAATTTCCGGGAGAAAATTCAACTGCCGCGCTTGATGAAGTATATGGAGGGGTTCCGCCAGTAACGTTGAAAAAAACAGTCCCATCTGGAGCGCATGTTTGGCTAGTCACGATCGCATTAAAGTCAATGCAAAAATCACAAATTGGTACTTCAAATGTAACCTCTACTTCACATCCATTACTGTCTGTGAATGTTTCAGTATAAGTGCCAGTACCTAATCCTTCGATTACGAAATTTCCTTGTGCACCAATTTGAATAGCAGAACCTGGAGTTGAGTATGGTGGTGTACCTCCTGAAACGAAAATTGTAACAGTTGTTCCTAGTTTTTTAATACAGTTAATACTTGTCACTTCGGCTTCAAATCCACGACATTTGTTAGGGTCATTAGAGCCATTAGGTTCTATTTGACTATGTAACTGGAGTGATGACAATATTAGAAGGATCAGAATTAGTTTGAATTTCATATTTATTAATTTGATTTTTAGTAAATAATGTTCTATCGTCGAGTGTGCTTCTAAGTTGTTCGTGAGTTATAATATTGGGATTTAGCCCTAAGAAATGATAAAGTAGAGGTTTTTAAATCTGCATGAGGATTTAGTTCTAAGAATTCATAATATCGTGTACGAAAATTATACAACCGTGTTGGGATTAAACCGATTGTTAATTTTTTGTTTGAATATTTAGCTAAAAAGAATTTGGCTGTTTGGGAAAATGACACTCGCTTTAAATACTTTAGATGCCATGGAAATATGAGAGCTTATTGAATTTTCTTTTCAAGAAAGTTGTTGTCTAGAGATAGATGTCCAAGACAATTACTGCTAAACATAAATAAAACGAGTCGACATGAAGAGGCGTATTGATTACTTGCAATTTTGGGAGATATTAAAAATAAATATTATTTGCATCAACCGTCTATGACATGTTTTTTAGGTACTTGGACGAGGTGTCGAGAATTGAAACCTTTTAAATAGAAGTTGCACTTATCTATAATAGTAAAATTGTATGGAATGACCGTGATGGATTTAATTTGGTTTCGTTTCGTAAAATGAGCTAATTTTTCATTTCTCTGTCAAGGGCAATTAGCGACTGTCATAGGTTAATTGGAAGTATTAAAGCATATTACTTTCAATCTAATTCAGCCATTATAGTTTTAGATTGCAAAAAGATTAGGAGAAAGGTTGTGGTAGATTTGACATTTCTTTTAATAAAACGGAAGAATCTTGATTTGAAGATTCTTGTTAATTACCTGATGATTAGGCCTCCTAAATGCAATGGAAATTTTTCGATGTCTTTAATATTACATTTTCTTTAAATTAAAACCGATCGATATTAAACAAGTTTATAGTGCAGCTTGTCATATCTCCAATGATGAAAACATAATCTTGTTTCACCTTTAATCCATCTCGATATTGAGCAGGCTTCCATAAAGGCATATTGCAAATACAATCCAACAAAATTTTATTGACGGTTTCGTCATTACTGCTTTCGTTCAACTTGGCACTAATGACTTGTCCATCTTCATTAATTGAAAACTCAACTGCAAGGATATTATAAATTTCATGAGCATCATTAGGAATCTTATCAAAGGCATTTTCTTTTAAATAAGCACTCAAAGCTTTTTTACCTCCTGGGAACTCAGCTGGAGAATCAGGATCAAGTTCAAATTTGAAATCCATCTCTCTAACTTGTTTTTTAGACAGTTCGTTATCTGGGATGTAATGAACAAGAACTTCCATTTCAGTATCAGTGTCCGCTGATTGTATTAAATCTAACTGAGCCTTTGAAAGTACCTCTCCTTTGTTTTTTGCTCTTGTTATTTTTCCATTTTGAATCGCAGAAAATTCAACAAACACATATTCATCTACCCAAGAAGAAGGATACGTAGGATTAATATCACCAATCGAATTTACCTTGGTTAACTGATCTCTTGATATAGAAACCGACGGATAAATTTTGTATATATCGTATTTTACTTCAAAGGATCTTTGAGTTTCATTTTGAGCGACACTCAGTGTTGCATGACTAATGAATCCAAGACACAGTAAAAGGAATACGGAAGTTACTTTTCTAATCATGATTTAAAGATAGATGAATTTGAAGTCAATTTAAAGGGTCAACTTGTTAATCCTTTTAACAAGTTCAACCTATGTTTTTATATTGGTTTACGAGATTAAAAAAGTACAAGTAATTTCGTGGAAAGTCCAGCATCATTTTTGTAATTGTTAATTCTGAAATTTGCTCCTCCCGTAATCGCGAAGTTAGATAACAACCAATACTCAATTAACATTTCACCGTTTATGCCTTTATAATATACTTTATCTCTTCTAAAGTTATAATTAGTGTGATTACTTTCATTAACAGCGTTGATTATTGATCCAAGTACAGGTAAAAAGGATGAGATGAATTCATTATCCTCAAAGGGATCGTAAGCAAAGTTTTTTACACCGTTGTACCATCCTGTATGCATTCCTAATTTAGTTGTAAAAGAAAAATTCTCACTATTACCAATTGAAATGGTATGACCGATTTGAACTTGATAAATTTGAATATGTTCTTTGGGTTCTTCTCCTCTAAAATTGCTTGGCAAATTCCGTGCTTCTTGGTTATCAGACAAAATACCTAATTCGAGCATCCAAGTGTCTTTGAATAGAATTCCAGTTTGAAAGGCTTTTAGGTTGAATCCATCATATGTTTGAATGCCAAACTCTGATTGAGATCGAAAGTTACGCTCTTGTGATTGGGCAATAAATGCTAAGAATAAAAATGTTGTTAAAAAAAGTGATTTATACATGATTTTAAATTTTTACACAATATCAGTGTATAAATAATCACATAAATAGAAAATGAATAAAGCCCAAAAACAATTTGTTTACAAATAGTAAAATGCCATAAACTGTATTAAAATATTCCGAGTTTATTAAGATGTTTCACTTTATGGTAACTTAAACCTGCGTGTATACATTTTTGTAAAATCGGTATCGGAAGCTTTTCATCAAGCTTTAAGATTATGGCTCGGTTGTTTTCGTATTTAAGTCTATCACCAAAAACTTCTTTAAAACTAAGGACCAATTTGCTGGTGCATTTAAAATATAATTGTACTTGATCAGGAGTTTTGGACTTCCAATCCATTCGAATAGTAGAGCCATATTTAGTGAGATAGCTCGGTTCATTCCATTTGAGGGTTTCTTCTAGTTGGCTTATATCAGGATCAGATTCAGCAACTTCTATGATTAGAGAACGAAGTTCGAGTAACTTTTTTTTGACCTCAGGAGAGTATTTGTTAATAACGGAATTTATGTCTTTCGTTTGAATGAGTTCCAATGCAGAAATTTAAATTTAATTCTAATTGTAAAGTTCAAATAGTTTAAGTATTCGATATAAATATTTTATCGTGCCGACACTCTTTCTCCATTTTCATTTACCCAATAAGGCGTCCATGCAACCATTGTGGCGTCTACCTTGATATCAGTTTTACGAGGTCCAATTTCCTTAGTCTCTACAGCACTAAAAATGTTGGCCCATTCATCTTTAATTTTCTGAAGTTTAGTTTCTAGTTCATTTTCTAGGTCGCTGAAATCTTGATCAAGTTCGATTAAGTCTTCTTTACTCTCTTGCACTTTTTGTTTGGCCTTTCTACTCATTCTGTTTTTAGACGCAACACTGCTGAAAGATCGTGATCTTTTTTTGACAAATACTGAAAAAATAGTTTCTGCAACGTTAATTAATTGAGATGCTTGTCTATGTTTTGCGTCTGCTTCGGCTTCCGCCAAATCTTGTTCTTCTTTTCGAATCTTATCTTCAATTCGTTCGAATTTTGGTGCATATTTTTCTTGCAGCTCATCAATTTCTTCATCGCGATTTTCTTTAGCGGCTTGTTCGATGCGCATCATGAAGGCCTCTTTAGATTCTTCGGATCCTTGAGTCAATTTTAGACCTTTATGTACGAGGATTTCAATTCTTTTATTTTGGTAAATCCAATTTTCAAATTCGTCTTCGACTTTCTTTAATTCCTTCGCACTGTTTATGGTGTCTGGTAGTGTTGCGAATTCTACTGAAACATTGTTTGGCTGATCGACCTTATCTAAAAGTACTCTTTCCCATTGGGCGACAGCCACACTATCATCCCAATTGACTCTGCCAAAATCATCTGGACTGGATGCAGCGATACTTATTTCTTTGATTTCATCAATATCATTTCTAGAGTCGTAAAATCTCACTTTAGCTGCGGCAAACGTCCCCGGTTCATATACTAATTTTAATGTGGAGGCTTTTGAGTTCAATTCGATGGCAGCTTGAGAAGGAGATTTCCATGCTGCAAAATATCTCGTTAAAACGGATGGGTCGATGGCTGGAGCGGTAGTGTTTGAGGCTGTGTTTGACGCTTTCGCGGAATGCTTGATTTTTGATTCTGGGTTGTTTGCTTGCTCCTTTTTCTGTTTCATTAATTCCTTCACCTGAGGTCGGGTTAAAGGACCTCTCAAGTATGACATGGCCCATCTTGTATGATAAACGATTGGTGCCCCTTCATGCACATTGTGTAAAAGGAATACTCTGGAACCTAATCCTGTAATGATTTTGTCAAAGTCAAGATCATTAGAGGAACCTGCTTCGGCAATAGCTCCCTTTAAACCATCTAAAACTCGCATCTTGTCCCTATCTGTTTGTAGTTTTCCGATAAACCATGTTCCTGCATTGGACAAGCCTTTATAGTCTATATCAACTGGATTTTGGGTGACTAGAACTGCACCCACACCAAAAGCTCTTGCTTGTTTTAAAATGGTCAATAATGGTTTTTTGGACGGAGGATTTTCGGTAGGGGGGAAATACCCAAATATTTCATCAAAGTATAAAAGGCTACGAAGACTAGAGGTTCCTGATTGTCGACGCATCCAAGTGATCAAACTATTTAGTAGTAATGTGACGAAAAACATTCTTTCACTCTCAGATAAATGAGCGATATAAAAGATGGAGTGTCTTGGCTTGCCATCAGGAGTAAAATATATTTTTTCAATGTCAAGAGCTTCTCCTTGTAACCAGTATTGAAATTGCGGTGAAGCTACCAATGAATTGAAATCCATGGCTAATTCAAATCGATCCTTTTCAGGAAAGAAAGTGTCTACATCAAAGACCCCTAATTTAGACATCGGTGGTTTCTGGATGCTATTGATCAATATACCTAGATCAAGGTCTAGTTTTTCTTTCCAATAGTGCTCAAATATATTTGCTAAGAGAATCCCTTCCCGACTTCTTGTCGGATCGACTTTTTTATTGAGCATTCCTAAAAGTGCTGCGACGATTCCTTGGATTCGCTCTCTAAGCATTTCAGCGTCACTGTCAAAATCAACTTTTGGCGCTGCAAAAGATCCCATAATATTTATCGGTACACCTGCATTGGATCCGGGTGTGTAGATGGTATAGTCGACAGATTCCTTTAGGGCCTTTATTCTCGATTTATCTTGCCCCCAATCGGCTAAGCCATTTTTCCATTTCTCGGCCATGGAGACGGCATAGTCATCAGTAGACATTCCTTTTCTACTCGCATCATCTGGGTTGATCCATTGACCAAATTCTTCTGGTGTCAAATTTTCAAATTTTAACAAGAGGTTAGTCATGTCACCTTTAGGGTCGATAATGATGGCTGGAACACGATCAATGGCCGCCTCCTCCAGTAAGCCAATACAAAGTCCTGTTTTACCACTGCCAGTCATACCTACACATACGGCATGAGTAGTTAAGTCTCGAGCATCATAATTAACAGACTCGTTAAGTATTTTCTGCTTGTCTATATCATAGCGCGCACCGAGATAAAACGAACCTAATTTTTCAGGAGGTAGATTAACCATGAGTATTCAAAAATTTGAAATGATGAAATCGTCAATTATTAGACGTACAGATTTAAATACGTTACAAATGAACGATTATCCTTGCGAATTTATGTTTCCGTAATTAGAATATTAAAATTAATGCATAAAAAAAGAGAAGACCTAATGGTCTTCTCTCTGGTTTTTTTCATCATTGTTGTTAGTATAATCCACAGCAATGCAACAATGGTGAATTTGAAAGTAAGCTTAAATCACTTTCATCAGCTTTCGCTGAATATATCAGTCGATATTGAAATAAAGAGCCACAAATCAATTTCATAAAATGAAATTTAATATCCTGTTCGTTTTCCGTTAGGAAGATGTAGTCAACGTTTTATTGCACATCAGGATAGATTAAATATCGACTTTAAAGTAAATGACAAAATTATAAACTGCAATTACGTTTAACTACATTATAAATATAGCACAGAATAAGTTATATGCAAAATAAAATAGAAGTTATAAATACATAAAATTAAGCGATATATGTAATGGGTTAAACTTTAGCTTATTGCTTTATTCTTAGTGATTAAAATTTAATTAAATTCGTCTAGAATTCTAATTAAATAAGGCTCTAACCAGCCAAAATCAAAAGAAAATTCATGAAACATCTTAAGTATTTATTCTTATTTGCGATTTGTTTAAGTTTTTTTCAATGTCAAAAAGATTCTCGACCAGCTTTTAAAGAGGATGGTTCACTTAATTGGATGACGATGCCCGAAGCTGCTGGAATGGCTAGTTCGGATAAGCCTTTTTTTATAGATGTATATACGGACTGGTGTGGATGGTGTAAGAAAATGGATAAAGGAACGTTTACAGATGAAAAGGTGAAAAACTTGCTTGCAGAGCATTTTCATGTGGTTAAATTTAATGCAGAAAATAAGGAGCCGATAGAATATAAAGGCCAAACTTATACTTTCGCGAAAACTGGAAGGAGAGGTTCTAATGGTCTTGCCCGTGTATTGTTGAATGGAAGACTAAGTTATCCATCCTTTGTGTATCTTGACAAGGATCTTAATCCAATCAATGTTTCTCCGGGATATAAAGATCCTGCAAAAATGACTGCCGAACTAGAAAGGATCATTGGTAAATTGAACTAGTAAAAAAGAAATTATGAAAAAGTATTACTCTATCATCATATTGTTAGCCGTTTGCGGAATGAGTTTTGCACAAGCGGATGGAATTAAATTTCGTCACGAGGGCTGGGATGAAATATTGGCGGAAGCCAAAGCTAATGATAAAATCATTTTCGTAGATGCCTATACTACCTGGTGTGGTCCTTGTAAATGGATGTCTGCAAATGTTTTTCCTGAAAAGATGGTGGGGACATACTATAACAATGAGTTCATTAATGTAAAACTCGATATGGAAAAAGGAGAGGGTATTGCCTTTGCAAAGAAATATCAAGTTAGGGCATACCCTACATTATTGTACATCGATGGTCAAGGAGAAGTAGTGCATAAATCTTTGGGTTCTAGAGATGCTGATAAGTTCTTAGAGCTTGGAAAAGTGGCTAGTGACCCCAACGCTAATTTGAAGGGCCTAAAGGCAAGGTATGTTAGCGGAACAAAAGATGCGAGTTTTTTAAGGCAGTATGCTACTACCTTAATGTTAGCCAATATGGATGCGACCTCTATTGCCAACGAATACTTTGCTGGACAAACAGATTGGAATACAAAGGAGAATGCTGAAATGGTTTTTGAGTTGGCTGGATTTGATCTTGAAAATAAATACTTCAAACATATGCTTGCCCACCGTTCTGTCTATGAAGAGCGGTTTCCAGATATTTTTGATCAAAAATTGGAAGGAGCGATTGGAAGTACCTTAGGAAGAGACGCTAGTATGGAGAGTACAACTCAGATGTATCAAAAGTATTACCCAAATACATGGGAGCAAAAAATGGGAGAATTTGCTTTGCGCAAAAAAATGTATGCCAATGATGAAGCTTCTAAAAAAGAGTTTCTTGAAGGTGCCGTTGCCTATATTCATAAATATCAAATCAGTGATTGGTCATTTTTAAATAGTATGGCGTGGAGGGTTTATGAGATTTCTGATAACCCGATGTATTTAATGGAAGCAAAGAATTGGGCATTGAAATCGATTCAAGACGAAAGCAATTTCTTTAATAATGATACGGCAGCTGCGTTGTATTATAAGTTGAAGCAAAAAGATGAGGCGATGCATTTTGCACTGATGGCGGTCGAATTGGCGAAAGCCGAAAAAGCTGATTACTCGGAGACAACATTACTTATTGAAAAGATCAATGAGCTTTAATTGAGTTGGAGTAGCTTGTCTTGATAGCTTGAAAAGATACTTCGTTGAAATACAATATGACGGTACCAACTACTCCGGTTGGCAAATTCAACCGAATGCGAAAACGGTCCAAGAGACGATTGCACATTGGTTCGGTACGATATTAAAAAAACCGATAGAAATTGTAGGTTGCGGTCGAACTGATACGGGAGTCCATGCTTCCTTTTATATCTTTCACTTCGATGTAGAGGATATACAAAATGTAGATAAATTTCTCTTCGTTATTAATAAGGCGCTACCGAGTGATATCTCAATTCTCAAGTTGTATGAAGTGGCTAAAACTTCGCATGCAAGATTTGATGCTCATCTGCGCTCGTATGATTATTACCTGACAACTAAGAAAAACGCATTTCAAAATAAGAAGTCTGCATTCTATCCATATAATAAGCTAGATATACAAGTGCTCAACCAAGCAGCTCAAATCATTTTAGATTATAAAGAATTTGAAACTTTCTGTAAAGCAAATAACGCATCAAAAACGGTCATATGTGATGTTAGTTATTCGCAATGGGAATTGATAGGTGTCGAGAACTACAAGTATACCATTCATGCAAATCGCTTTTTAAGAGGTATGGTAAGATTAATAGTGGGGATGTGTATCAATGTAGCCAGTCAAAAATTGACGCTAGATGAAGTAAGAAAAGCTTTAAATCTTCAGACTAGATTGAATCCCAGTTGGAGTGCACCAGCCGAAGGTTTGTATTTAAGCCAAGTTAAGTATCCTGTAGAAGTCTTTAATACAATTGGAAGTCCTTCATGAATTCGTTGACTTCGTTTTTCACTTTGTTTAAGACTGCATCATCATTATGATTTTCAATCACTTGATTGATCCAATCAACAGTTTTGATACAATCTGAAGAATCAAATCCTCGAGTAGTAATGGCTGCTGTTCCTATTCGCATACCTGAAGTGACAAAAGGACTTTTGTCGTCAAAAGGTACCATGTTTTTATTAATGGTTATGTCTGCTTTAATTAGTGCGTTTTCAGCTTCTTTACCCGTGATATCTTTTGATCTCAAGTCGATCAGCATAAGATGATTGTCTGTTCCTCCTGAGATTATTTTGTATCCTTTTTGAGAAAAGGCATTGGCCATAGTCTGCGCATTAGAGATGACCACCTTACAATAATCTTTATAATCTTGAGACAAAGCTTCTCCAAAAGCCACGGCTTTGGCTGCAATGACATGTTCCAGTGGTCCTCCCTGCATTCCAGGAAAAACTCCACTGTTTAAAATAGATGACATCATAATAGTGTTGCCTTTTTTCGTAGTCCGACCCCAAGGATTTTCAAAGTTCTTACCCATCATAATGATCCCACCTCTAGGGCCTCTTAGCGTTTTGTGGGTAGTTGATGTAACGATATGGCAATGTTGAACTGGATCGTTGAGTAAACCTGCCGCGATTAAGCCTGCAGGATGCGCGATATCAGCTAACAAAAGAGCGTTGACGCTATCTGCAATGGCTCTAAATCTTTGATAGTCCCAATCTCTGGAATACGCTGAAGCCCCGCAAATGATTAATTTTGGTCGGTGTTGTTTAGCCAAAGCTTCCACTTTGTCCATGTCGATGATTCCAGTATCTTCTTCCACGCCATAGAAGACAGGATTATAGACTTTTCCGCTGAAATTAACGGGTGATCCATGAGAAAGATGTCCTCCGTGTGCTAGATCAAATCCAAGGACTGTGTCGCCGGTTTGTAAAGTAGCAAGGAAAACGGCAGCGTTAGCTTGGGCCCCACTATGCGGTTGTACATTAGCGAATTCGGCTCCAAAAAGTTCTTTAAGGCGCTCAATGGCTAGGTTTTCAATTTCATCAACAATTTCACATCCTCCGTAGTATCTTTTGCCCGGATATCCCTCTGCATATTTATTGGTTAAACAAGTGCCCATAGCATCCATGACTGCTTGACTGGTAAAGTTTTCGGAGGCGATGAGTTCAATTCCGTGACGTTGCCTTTGGAGTTCTTTATCGATGAGTTGAAATACCTGATCCATCTTACATTTATTTTGTGCTAATGTAAGTTAAAATGAAGGGATTAGTAATGGGATAGGCATAAAAAAACCCTGCAGTATTACTGCAGGGTTTCCTTATATCTTTAAACAACTTGATTATTTAACACCAAGAGCTCTTAAAGTTTCAAAGTCAAGACTTCCGATTGGAAGACCGTTGTCTTTTTGGAACTTAACTAAAGCAGCTTTAGTATCCGCACCCATTACGTTGTCAGCACCAGCAGCACCTACATTGTATCCTCTTGAGATCAATGCATTTTGTACAGCTCTTACTAACTCAGGAGTAACATCACCACCACAAACAACTTCTCTCCACTCAGTGAATCCACCAGCTTTAACTAACTGTCTTCTAGAAACAGTTTTGTACTGTGCATCAACTGGAGAAGTAGAAATAGTAGCAGGAGAAACTAACTTCTGGTAGCTTCTTGTTCCGTATCTAGCTTCAACATTTGAAGAAGAAGTCGTCGCGTCAGAAACCAATTTCTGGTAACTTCTGTTTCCGTACTTAGCTTCAACTGCAGTCGAGTTAGAACCAGCATCTTGAACTAATTTCTTATATTTTCTAGTTACATATTTAGCAGGAACTTCTGATACTTCAGTAGTTGCAGGAGAAACTAATTTTTGGTAACTTCTTGTTTCATATCTAGCTTCAACTGGAGTAGTTGTAGTCGTCGCAGGAGTAACCAATTTTTGGTAGCTTCTAGTTGTATATTTAGGCTCAACAGTGTTAGACGTAGTCGTCGCAGGAGAAACTAGTTTTTGGTAAGTTCTTTCCTTGTACTGAGCTTCAACTGGAGTCTCTTTTGTACAGTCATCACCATTTTCAGTCCAACCGTCATCACATCCAACTCTTACTTGCTTAGTTACTGTTCTTGACTGTGCAGGAACCTCAACTAAACACCATACTAAACAGTCATTAGGATCTGCAGAAAGACAGTTTCTGTCAGCTCTTTTCTTAACCCACTTAGTAGATGCAGGAGCAGTTTCTATAGTTTCTTGCTGAGTTTCGTATCTAGCAGGCTTTCTTTCGATTCTAGAACCAGCTTCTTTTACTAATACAGTTTCTGTAACTGTTTCGTATTGCGCAGGTACTACAGATAAAGTAGAATATCCTTCTTTAACTAATACTTGCTCAGTAACTGTTTCGTAAACAGCAGGAACTACTGATACTCTTGAACCAGCTTCTTGAACTAATACTTGCTCAGTAACTGTTTCGAAAACAGCAGGAACAACTCTTAAAGTTGTGTACGCTTCTTTTGCTAAAACTGTTTCTTCAACATCTTCCCATCTTGCAGGAGTTGCTGATAAAATTGTGCTAGCTTCTTTTTCTAATACAGTTTCAGATACTGTTTCGAATTGAGCAGGAACTACAGATAAAGTAGTTGAACCTTCTCTTTCTAATACTTGCTCAGATACTGTTTCGTACTGTGCATTGCTGATAGATACTTTAGTGGAAGCATCTCTTACTAACATTTGCTCAGTAACTGTTTCGTATTGATCTTGGATCAAACATTTTGCATAACATTTACCAGGCTCGTTTGGCATTCCTGCCTCTGGTTGTGCATATGCGGCAACTGATACCATGATGAACATGGTTGTGAGAATCATATTCAGTTTTCTCATAGTTTATTAAAGATTTAAGTTTGAAAATTATAAAACGACATTATTTTTAAAAACACTTGGTCTACTTTGGGAGCGCAAAACTAATATTAAAATCTTGGATAACATAAAAAGTACTTGACAATCACATTTGTGTCAGCGATTTTTTCTGTTAACCCAGATATAGGCCTTACAGTACCGTTCTTTTTTAAGATAAGGATTTCGTCTTTCCTTGTGGTATAGGCTTGATTGGATTCCGTTCCGTGTATAAGCAGGTATTTCGTTTTTTCCAAATCTACGTTTAGACTTGATACGATTTTTTGACGATGCTGCTCAATAAAGTCACGTTCAAAGGCAACATCGTTGAAAATAATTTTGAACAACTTGCGTTGCAAAATACATTTCGACAGATAAGATAGTATAAAATCTTGATAATCAATAAAATTCTTCAAAGATGACAAGACGTCAACATCATCTAGCAAACAAAATTTGGTGAGAATCTTTCTTGGATTTCGCCTTAATTCATCAATTCCTATTTTATTTTTCATAAAAAACATCAAATTTTCAACCAGTGGAAGCTCAACACCTTGATTATTGAGATCCTTACATCGATTGAAAAATTTAATGAGCATGTGTTCGGCGGCCATTCCCGTTTTATGTAAGTAAACTTGCCAGTACATGATTCTTCGCGAGACTAAGAATTTTTCAACGGAGTGAATTCCCTTTTCTTCTACAACTAAAGAATTATCCACAACATTTAACATAGAGATGATGCGATCGTAACCTATTACTCCTTCTGCGACCCCAGTGAAATAGCTATCTCGAATTAAATAATCCATTCTATCCATATCTAATTGGCTTGAAACCAATTGATGTAGGAAACTCTTGTGGTATTTGTTTTGATAAATTTGGATGGCTAAATTCATTTGACCATTGAGGTCTTCATTCATCAATTTCATTAATTCTACCGAAATTTCTTCATGATGAATGTTTAGTATACTATTCTCCAATGTATGGGAAAAGGGTCCATGACCAATGTCATGTAATAAAATAGCGATAGATGTAGCTTCTTTTTCTTCTTCAGATATATCAATTCCTTTGTCTTGCAGTGTGTCCATGGCGCGCAGCGTTAGGTGGGTTGCACCCAATGCATGTTGGAATCTAGTATGTCTAGCACCTGGATATACCATGTCCGAAAACCCCATTTGTGAGATGCGTCGAAGCCTCTGAAAAAAAGGGTGTTCGATTAAATCATAGATGATTTCATAAGGAAATCTGATCAATCCATAAATGGGATCATTAAATATTTTCTTTTTACTCATCGTAATGGTAATATCCTAAATCTTAATTTCGTTCAACTAACACTTCGTAATAACGCAAAGTGTAAAAGATCAAAAATAGAACAAGTATATGGATAAGGTAAAGATTCTTTGGGCTGATGATGAAATAGATTTACTCAAACCACAATTATTTTTCCTCGAAAAAAAGGGATATGAAGTGGTTACCGTAAGTAATGGACATGATGCGTTGGACGAATTTAAAGAGACGAATGACATTGATGTCATCTTTTTGGATGAAAGCATGCCTGGACTCACTGGATTAGAAACGCTTCAAAGAATCCGAAAAGAGAATACCACTATTCCTGTGGTGATGATCACTAAAAACGAGGAAGAAAATTTAATGGAAGAGGCCATTGGATCAGAAATAGATGACTACCTGATCAAACCAGTCAATCCCAATCAAATTTTATTGACTTTAAAGCGATTGATAGATAATAAGCGACTTGTAAGTGAAAAAACGGCTTCAGATTATCAACAAGAATTTAGGCAAATCATCATGGACATCAATAGTGGATTGGATGAGAATACTTGGGTAGATATATATAAGAAGATCATTAATTGGGAATTGCGACTTGATGAAAGTAATACACCAGATATGATGGAAATATTGGCCATGCAAAAAAGTGAAGCGAATAGTGAGTTTTCGAAATACGTTATAAAGAACTATTTGAAATGGATGGGTCAACGTGATGACGCACCTATATTCTCAGATAATTTATTAATGAAAAAAGTATTTCCTAAGCTTTCAGACGATAAGCCCAATGTTCTTCTACTTTTGGATAATATGAGGTTTGATCAGTGGAAAGTGATCCAACCGATCATTAAGGAATTGTTTAGGGTGGAAAATGAAGATCATTTTTACAGCATTCTACCAACTGCAACGCAGTACAGTCGAAACGCTATTTTTGCCGGAATGATGCCAGATCAAATTGCTAAAAATTATCCCGACAAATGGTTGAATGATTTTGATGAGGGTGGGAAAAATATGCATGAAGAGTACTTTTTAAAATCCCATATTAATCGTGTATTTAGGGAAGAAAAGAAAGTAGGTTATGTCAAAGTGACAAATGTAAAAGCAGCCAAGGATCTTCAAGATAACGTCCATAATTATCTTCAAAATGATTTTACAGCTATAGTATATAATTTTATCGATATGCTTTCTCATGCCCGAACAGAAATGGAGGTCTTGAAGGAGTTAGCAGGAGACGAAAAGGCCTATCGTTCTTTGACAAAGTCTTGGTTTTTAAATTCTCCTTTGTGGGGAGCACTAAAAAAACTTTCCGAAAAGGATATTAATCTCTTTGTCACTACAGATCATGGCACCATTCGCGTAAAGCAACCATCAAAAGTCATTGCCGATAAAACTACGACCACCAATCTCCGCTATAAAATGGGACGTAATCTGAAGTATGAGCAAAAAGATGTCCTAGAAGTCAGAAATCCAGGAGAAGCAGGATTGCCTAAACCCAATGTAAGTTCGTCTTACATTTTCGCAAAAGAGGATAAATTTTTCTTATATCCGAATAGCTATAATTACTATCATAACTTCTTTAAGGATACTTTTCAACATGGAGGGATTTCTTTAGAGGAGATGATATGTCCGATTATTTGGCTTACGCCAAAGTAGATGGATGATCAAAAATATGAGCAAACAGTTCAGGATTTTCTTTGATGAACTTTTCATACCGTTTGTATGAAAGTAAGAAGATTAAATTTTGACCAAACTTACCTTTTTGCCTTAATCTAATCTTAAGGGTTTTAAAGAATAGAAAGTCGCTTTCGGTCATTTTTTCGATATCGATATACTTATACCGATAGGTTTTAAAATAATTGCTGACGTAAAAGAACTGTTTGTCCATGTCTAGCCTTTTCAGTTGCATTACCGAAAAGTACATGAAGGCAATAAACAGTAGAACACAACTGATAAATATGATCTTGAATTTTGTAGTGCTCAACAGATCAATAGATTCTGAGCTTCTAAAAAACAAGGCGATACTAAAAAGACCAAAAAAACTTATCCATAGTGATGGTAAAAGGATCTTGAAAATTAATGTGAGATTGGAGGATATTCTTTCCATGGTCTAGCTCCGTTCTATTTTTTTCTCAATTCGTCCCGCTATTAAAATACTGATCTCATATAAAATGTAAATCGGAATACCGATTAGAAATTGTGTCACAACATCTGGAGGAGTAATTATGGCTGCCACTAAAAGTATCACGATTACAGCGTGCCTTCTAAATTTTTTCATTGCCGCTGATGTGATCAATCCGATTTTGGCTAAGAAGTAAGCAATCACAGGTAATTCAAAAACAAGGCCCATGGGTAAAGTACACATGGTGATCGTAGAAACATAAGAGGCCAAAGATGGACTATTGGTAGCATCAACACCGACATCGTAGCCAGCCAGAAATGTGACGGCGAATGGGGTAACAATATAGTATCCAAAAGCAACCCCGATTAAAAAGAGACTAGAGCAAACCACGACAATTCCTCGTGCGGCCTTTTGTTCGTTTTCATAAAGACCAGGTTTTATGAATCGCCAGAATTCCCAAAAAACGTAGGGGAATACAACTATAAGTCCTAAGATAGCACTGACTTTAATGTGCGTAAAAAAGGCTTCACCCATTTCCCTAGGGAGAATAACAAATTCTGCTGGAAGAAATCCAAAGATTCTATAAGTCGGAAACCAATCATTCTTTGGTCCAAAAATGATGTTTTCAAAAACGAATCCTTTGAATATAAAAATCACAATTCCCACAACAAATACAGCACCAAGCGATCTGATGATGTGCCACCTTAATTCTTCAAGATGATCTAAGAAATTCATTTCTTTTTCATCTTTCGATTTAGGATTTTCTGAATCAGTTTTTTTGCGGTTTTTTAGCATAATTCTTTTTCGGATTCACAATATACGAAGGCTTTAAAGAGATTTTGCTTCTGTTTGTCCAAAGTCTGTCAAGATTTGTCTAGGCTTTCGCCAATGCTGGACCAATTGTCTGATTTTTGTGTTTATAAGATTAGGTATATTTGTTCAAATTTGATATTTCAAAGACTTTTTTATGCTGATGTATATATTGATTTTTGTTGTTAGTTTGACGGCTTTACTATTAGCCTCAGATCGTTTTGTAGACTCTGCAGAAAAGATTGGCCTGTCTTTAGGAATATCACCATTCATAATAGGTGTGACCATAGTGGCATTTGGTACATCCATTCCAGAATTAGCCACAAGTATCGCTTCGGTCTATTCTGGGACCTCAGAAATTGTTGTTGGAAATGTTATTGGTTCAAATATTACCAATATCCTTTTAGTTTTAGGTACCACCGCATTTATTGGTAAATGCATTGACCTAGATTTTGATGTTATGGATACGGATATGCCATTACTCTTTGCGTCAGCATTTTTCTTATTATTTGTTTTGCATGATTTGCATATTAGTACGATTGAGTGCATTCTCTTTTTAGTAGCTCTCGTTGTATTTCTCATCAATTCTTTTGCTGGTGCCGACGATAAAAGCGATCGACCGAAAGTATCACCGATGCATTATTTGATTTTGGTTGTAGCTGGAGTTATCATATTCGTAGGAGCAAAATATACCATTTATGCAGTGGAAAAAATTTCTACGGATATTGGTATTAGTCCAGAAATTATCGCTTTGAGTGTTGTGGCTCTAGGGACGTCATTACCCGAAGTGATCGTTAGTGTTATTGCAGCACGAAAGGGCAAAAATGGAATTGCCGTCGGAAATGTTTTGGGGTCGAATATGTTCAACACCTATGCAGTGATGAGTATACCTGGTCTATTGACGGATTTAAGTATACCAGAAAATGTATTGAGCTTTAGTGGCCCGTTTATGCTGGCTTGTACTATTTTATTTGGTATGATGTGTTTGTCCAAAAGGATAAGTCGATGGGAAGGAATAACGCTCATTGCCTTGTATGTTTTCTTTATCTCCCAGTTGTACGCTCAAAGCATCAATTAGGATTTTAACAATATAAGTTCGGTAATATTAATTTAAAGATTATTTAAAGTGTTAACTTGGTTTTTCCGTTAATTGAATTTTCATCTTTGATAAAATAATTTTTCTGTTGATGATATGTTGTTGACGGAATGGTATAAAGAAATAACTCCAAGAAAAACCTTTTTTCTTTTACTAAAACCTAACCTGAAATGAAACATTGTTTTTCTTACACGTTGATGCTATGCGTCTTTTTATTTAATTTCACTTCGACTTATTCACAGTGTACCCATATAGTTATTTCAGCCTACATTGAGGGAAGTAGTAATAATAAATGTATAGAAATATATAATCCAACAAGTTCGACGGTTGATTTAAGTGCATGCGATATTGACATTTATGCCAATGGAGCAGCTGCACCAAGCGCTCAAATATCTTTAGTTGGTTCACTCGCACCAGGTGCGTATTATTTGGTTTGTAATACTAGTGTTAATATGACAGATCTAGGGTTTGTAGATTGTACTCCTGATTTGTTGAGTGGCAGTGTAAGTTTTAACGGAGATGATGCTATTGTTTTGGAATGTGGTGGCGGACCGCTAGATGGAATAGGGGTTGTGGGAGAAGATCCTGGATCTCAATGGGGTACAGGTACATGTAGCACAGCAGATAATTCATTGTTCTTTGATGTTGAAAATGCTTGCCAACCATGGGATCCTACTGCAGCAGCAGCTGATTACACAGGATATTTGGCTGGAGCAATGGGATGTAGTTCTTCATATATTAATTCTGGAGCTCAAAATGACGGATCTGGTTTAAATTCATGTGGAAGTTCTACATGTCCTATGGCAGGTGATTTAATAATTACGGAAATAATGTACGATGCAGATGGAACCGACACTGGAGCTGAATGGGTTGAGGTTTGTAATACAACTGCTGTAGATATAGATATGTCTGGAATTATTTTAAGTAATAGTGGAGCAAATGATCATACCATTTCAGGTTCGCTCATAGTGCCAGCTAATAGCTGTATAGTTTTAGCTTCAGGTAATTTAGGATGTGGCGCTGCAGCAACACCAGATTACGTATGGGCTGATTTGTCAGGTTTAGGAAATACAGCTGGAAATTTTGAACTCCTTTGCGGTGGTACAACTATTGATATGGTGAGTTGGGATGAGGCAGCTGGTTGGCCAATTCCAAATGGCGGTGAATCAATACAGTTTGATTTAGATGCAACGCAAGATGATATGGAAAATGATTTGGCCGCCAATTGGTGTGTTTCAAGTACGATTTGTGGAGCTGGAACGGGTACACCTGGTGTTAGTAATACGAGTTGCAATTTATGTATGCCACCTGCAGCATCAGGAAGTACTGCTACAACAACTGTAACCACTGGTGCCGTTGGGTCTTCAGGAGATGCTGATGCTTTGGATGATGCCTGCATTGCGGCCCAAGGAGCGGCAGGGTGTGGTGCTGGAGAGACTTTTATTCCAGTATACGGAACACTGTCTTGGGATGGTGTATCAGGAACAATAACTGGTTTGACACAAACTGACGGAATCCCTTATGCAGGAGTTTCTACGTTTGATGTATTTGAAGTAATTCAAGCATGCGCAGGTACAGGTGAAATGGGAGCAGCGATTGCCACTCATGGAGCGAATACAACATTAAGTAATAGTACCACGTCTATGCAAGGAAATTCTCCAAAACCGGCTGGAATAGGAGATCACTTTTCAGAGAATGACGGCTCTTCTTCAGACGTAAATCAAATTTGTGTTGATTTTTCAGTTCCAGTTGATTTTGTTTCATTTTTTCTAGGAGATGTAGAGTCATCCGACGCCACTCCAGGTTATATACATGTTTATGATTCAGCAGGAGATTTAATTACTTCTGATCCGATTCCAACGGCTACACCTATTGCAGATCAAGCTACTGATTGTACTGGTGGAACAGGCTCTGCTGGATTTGATGGTTGTGGTAATGATGAAACAGTATTTGCAAAAATTGAAAGCCCTACGGCGTCAATTGCTAAAATTTGTATAGAAGTGGGAGATTTTCCAGATGATACTGCATCACCAGCAGGAACTGAACATTTAAGTTTTGGTGGTGTATCTATAGGTGGAACTTGTGCACTGCTGCCGGTTTCATGGTCCTCATTTAGAGTACAACAAAATGGACTTAATTCTCAGTTGGAATGGACTACAGAGAGTGAAATAAATAATGATTACTTCGATGTTGAATGGAGTTCAGATGGAATAAAATTCGAAACAATCGGTCAAGTGAAGGGAGAGGGAACGACATCTTTTACATCGAGATATGAATTTTCGCATGATTACCCTTCAGTCGGTAATAATTATTATAGATTGAAGCAAGTTGATTTTGACGGAGCTTATGATTATTCTGAAATCAAAATATTGAAATTTGTAGAAGATCACGTCGTGTCCTTAAGACCTCAATTGATTGAACAAATGTTGACCGTGGATGTCCATGTTGAAGAAAAGGGGTCCATAGCGATATACAATTTATCTGGCCAACTTGTTCACGAATCCATAATTAATGGTAGGACTGAAGTTGATCTTTCAGAATTGAATCCGGGAATGTTTGTGGCTCGTTTGAACTTCCAAAGTCGAAGTATCACCAAACGAATCATCAAAAACTAAAGAAGAAAATTAGATTTAAAAGCTGTCCAATTGGACAGCTTTTTTTTTGCTCTCATAAACCATTACATTTGTGTAAAAATCAAAATATGTTTGATAATCTTTTAGGTGATTTTAAGGGTAGGCAAGAGGCTTTACAGAAAAATCTCGAGAATATTATTATCAGGGATGACGTTGAAGATGGAGCGATTGTTATGGAGGTGACTGCAACAGGTCAGGTACAAAGTATAAAGCTGGATCCCTCGAAATTAGATATGAATGATCCCGAACAATTAGAAGACTTATTGTTGGTTTTAACGAATAGACTTTTACATAAAGCAGCACAAAAACAGCAAGAAGCGTCTAATAGTATGATGAAAGAAATGATGCCACCTGGGATGGGTGACATTGCAAAAATGTTTGGACAGTGATAAAGAACCTTTTGATTTTATCGATTATTCTCCAATGTTTAGTGGCTGTACCAACGGCCAATGCGCAGGTGACGGTGGAATATAATTTTAATGCGTGTGATCTAATGGAAACGAATGGCCTTCATTCGGATTTAACTGCAAGTAATTTAGCTTGTCAATGTGGTGTAGTTCAAGATGCATTTGAAATGGATGGATCGACAACATTGGATTTTCCGCTTTCTGTTAATGAACAGTTTGAAAGTGATTTTACAATGAGCTTTTATTTTCAAATGGAAAATGTAGGTGAAAACGTGGATATACTTTCGTTACAAAGGGCTTGCGCCAATATAGATTCTTCACTAACAGTTAAGTATAATAATAGCTCACAAACGATTAATGTTGAAATGGCTGAGGGATTTGCCAAGTTGGTAGATTTGAGTGGTC
This sequence comes from Saprospiraceae bacterium, assembly GCA_020630475.1. Classification (GTDB taxonomy): domain Bacteria; phylum Bacteroidota; class Bacteroidia; order Chitinophagales; family Saprospiraceae; genus JAHDCZ01. The sequence goes on along the minus strand of JAHDBI010000004.1, from coordinate 70,731 downwards.
CTTTAAATGAGAGTCAATGCTGGCATCATTTTGTACTGGCTAGAAAAGGATTAGAGTACTTCTTATACTTAGATGATGAGCTTGTAGATGTTGAGTTAGCTAATGGATCCATAGCACTAGCAGACAGTACGACCTTAAAATTTTCGAATGGTCCATGTAACGAAATAAAACTAGATGGACGGATCGATGAATTCCAATTTCACGATCAGTTTTTAGAGGGCTTGGCTTTGAATGCATTGAATTTAACCATGGACAGAATATTAAATAAAGACACCACGATTTTCTTGGGGGATTTTGTTCAAATTCAAAGTGGAAATACCTGTGCTAATAGTTTTTCTTGGAGCCCTACCAATGGTATTTCTGATACAAATATTACGAATCCTGAAATGTCACCGACGGAGACAACTACCTATTTTATAAACTTCTTTAATGGGTTTTGTTCGTCCTTAGATAGTGTCACCGTTTATGTCTTGGATCCTAATAATCTTGAATGCGAAAATCTATTACTTCCAAGTGCTTTTACACCAAATGGTGATGGTCTTAATGATGAATATGGAATCAGTAATAATTTTATTATTGAAGAAATGGAATCTTTTGAGATTTTTGATCGCTGGGGCGAAAAGGTGTTTAGCACTACGAATAAGCAAGAGAAATGGGATGGATCATATAAAAACACCATTTTGAACCCAGGAATGTTTTTATATAAGATAAATTATCGCTGTGTTAATGAGTCGTATTCCAAGGTGGGTAATTTTTCTATTATAAGATAATGCCGAATAGAAGATACTTTTTTGAATTTCTGCGTCAAAAGCGTATGACTTCCAATGATAATACTTATTTATTCAATTTAGTCTTAGCTTGCTTTCTCATTAGCTTAGTTTTTACTCAGTGTAAGCCAGAGTCTACAAAAGTTGATCCAACGGCAATTGCACAAGAGAATAAAGCCAATCACTCTAACGATCAAAAAAACTTAGACCCAGCCTTGAATTCAAAGAATTCAACTGACGAAAAAGCTCGATTCGATCGCGTGTTTTCTGAAAAGGAGGCAGAGATGAAGGCTAAGAGAGATAAACAAGAACGAGAGAAAAGAAAAGCTGCCACGAAAAAGGAAGAAGAAAGAAAGCTTCGTGAAAGACAAGCGAGAGAAAAGGCAGCAGAACAGAAAAAGAAAGAACCAGTCATAGCAGTGCCAAAACCTGCTGAAAAGAAAGTTACTACTCCAACTAAGGTGACTCCGAAGCCAGCAGTGACAAAAAAGCCTGTTCCGCCTGCTGTCATAGAAGATAAGGTAATGAAGTTTAAAGGGACTTCCGAAATAGTTTTTAAGAGGAACTTTTTTGATTTTGGCGAGGTGCCTTCCGGCGAAGTCGTGAATGCAGTGTTTAATTTCACTAATATTGGTAATACTCCATTAGTTATCGAAAATGTGACAGCCACTTGTGGTTGTACGGTTCCAGAATATCCACTAGAACCCATTAGTCCTAATCAATCGGCCGATATCAAAGTACGTTTCGATACCAAAGGAAAGAGCGGTCGTCAACAACCAATTATTACTGTTTTTGCCAATACAGATCCAGCGGTTCATAAATTGTATTTAGACGGCGAACTTACAGAGGAGCTGAAGTCAGAAGAAACTCCCGATACGCTATCGGGTCAAGGCAAATAGCCAATAGACGTGGTTAATAAGTTTATTAGAACAGTAATTGAAATTGATTCTTGCTTGTTTAATAGAATCGATAGGTTACACCGGCTTGGACTAAGTGTACGTTACCATATCCAAATTCTCCATATAATGCCCATCTCGGTGTGATATAATATCTCATACCGGCAGAAGCAAAATAAACGATAGACGGAACTTCATTTGTCGATTCAGTTTCCTCAAATAATCCATCAATGGCTGATTCCGTAATCGTTTTTCTTCTATTAAAACTGTATCCCAGATAAGTTGAGCCATAAGTATCTAGCTTTTCAAACTTATATATGTGATAGGCCAGTTTGCCACCAACAGTAAGTACATTTACCCGTTCTATTACTTTTCCATTGACTTCGCAGTCGCAATTTCCTCCGAGAGGAATTCCTAAAACACATTCCGAAAAACATAAAGGATCATCTAAAATGTCTTGAAATTGATCGGCATAATCTGCTATTTGAACAGCAACATCTTGTTGTGCTTCCACTCTGTAGTAGTTCGCAAAGAATCCAATGCCTATTTCTTTTGTCAGTCCATAATCAAACGACAAATTCAGCGATGGGGAAGGATTTCCAGTAGCTGGGGTTTGTAATATGTTGAAATTAAAGCTAGAAGAATTTAAAAAACCGACTCCTAAATTAACGCTTTTATCACCTGCTTGGTGATAGAAGGATTCAATAGTTCGATCACTATTTTGTCCATTCGCCGAAAGGCAAACAAAACAAAGGAATAAAAAAGAATAAAAAACTTTCATTGGATTTCATTTTAAATGAGAAAAAACCAGAAAGTTTCAAATTAGTCTAGCGCATTAGGGTTAAATCTCGGCTATAAACAATTTTACGTCCATCTAGAAAGCTGACCTGAGCCACATAAACATAGATTCCCGGATTTACTGGAGATCCTTTAAAGTTTCCATCCCAGCCAACAGTTCCTGCTACTTCTGGTATAACGTTTTCTTCACCCCACATGAGGTTACCCCAACGATCATATACATAGAAGTAATCAATCATTTCAACCCCGTCGCCAGCAAAAATCTGAAACAGATCATTCTGACCATCATTATTAGGACTGAAAATATTTGGAAAGTATACATTTCTATTCTCGTCAATGGTAACAATAACAATATCGGAATCAGTACAGCCATTTTCATCTATGACCGTGACCATGTATTCTTGAGTGCTGGTAGGGTAGATGTTGATGATGTCGCAGTCAATAGTGAAGCAATCATAATTGCCTTGTGAATCCCATATAATGGTATCTATGGGAAGGAAAGAATTGATGATCGCCTGTAAAGTTTCAGTACTATCTCCGAGATCTGCTTCAATCACTTCTGGACCTAAATCAACATCCAATTCGAATGGTTGATTTATAATGTATGTAGTATCTACAGAACATCCTGCAATGTCAAAAACGGATACGGTATATTGATCTGCAATAACACTGATACAAGAATCAATGGGAATATTAGTACTTCCATTAATAGCAAAAGAGTAATTACCTGCTCCTCCTGATACATTGTCTACACTGATACATGTTTCTCCACCAAAACAAAGCGGCTCTTCTGGCAATGGAAAATCAGCAACGAGCTCACTTGGGTTTTCAAAAATATATGAGATAGAATCAGTACATCCCTCACTATCAGTTACCGTAATTTCATAAAGTCCAGCGCTTATGTTGGTAGCAATGAGATCATCTGATACATTTGGAGACCAAGTGTAAGTAAATGAACCTTCATTTCCACCCGAGTGGAATATAGCCAACATACCAGTGGCCTCCCCAAAACAAGTTATACCAGTAGTTTGGTTAGTATTAATTGAAACCTCTATACTATCTGGTTGACTTAGACTTATCGAATCTAAAACGGTGCACATGAATGCATCAGTTATTTCTACGTATTGTGTTCCAGGGCAAATATCCGTTACTGTAGGGCCACTTAACCCATAGTCAGGCCAAAAGTAAGTATATGGTCCTGTGCCACCCATGGCCTGTACGGTAGCTGATCCATTACAAAGCCCATAACAGGATGGATCATCAATAACAGAAGCATCAGTATCAATTTCTATTCTTGTAGCAGCATTTAATGTAAAAGGAACAAGTTGGGATGGACATTGACCATCACTGGCGAAGGCAAATAAATTGCCGGACGGAATATCTCCAATCATCACACAATCACCACTAGCACCTCCTAAATCAACCATGTTTTGATCAAAGATAGTATAGAAATAACTGCCACTATTTACGGTGCCTCCTATCGCTTGAATCGTCACCGAACCGGTAGAATCCCCGAAGCACATCACCGGATCAATATCTTTTATGTCTATGGTAATACTCGGTGGATCATCCACCGTCACACAAACCGTTTCGGTACATGCTCCATCATTAATCGTAACACAATACTCTCCAGCGGGAACACTAAATAGCGTGTTCGTCACATTGTTCAATGTATCCCACAAATAAGTAGGGTTTCCACTTCCTCCCATCACTGTTACTGCAGCGACACCATCTGATAATCCTGGACAGGAAGGTGAGGTTGCACTAGGCGTAATTTCTAAATCAATACCAGGAGCTAAAATTACAGTATCTGGTTCTGATGTGCAGTTTTGAACAAGGTCCTCTACAATCACATAATAAAGACCAGCCCCTAGATCACAAACAGTTTGTTGGTTACTGATCAATACATCGTCATCATTGTACCACATATAATTGTAGTTGCCACTTCCGCTCAAAAGTTGAACATTTATTTTACCATTCAAAGAGCCTGGACATGCAATTGTTTCTATAATTCCGGCATTAGTTTCAAGCATTCCTCCTTGAACGAGCATAACACAAATGGAGTCTTGACAACCATTGGCATCAGTTATGGTAGCACAGTATTCTCCACCACCAAGATTCGTTTTTTCATTGCTTGTATCGTTGTCATCCCACAAGAACGTATACGGCATGGTGCCCCCTGTACCATCCAATAAGATACTTCCATCGCCACCAGAACAAGAAGGGAGATTGACCATTTCGTTCATGATCAGCGTATCGGGCTCATAAATCGTAAAAGGTTCAATGATTTGACATCCGTATGTTTGGTCAGTGATATACATGAGGTAGTCCCCTGCGCATAAACTGGGGTTCTCAAATATCATATTTCCGATATTCACCCCTCCAAAAATTAGATTAAAATCAGAATCCTGTAAAAGGAATAAATAGTTGCCAGATCCTTGTGAAGGAGTAACCCTTACAAAACCATTACACTCGCCATAACACAAGACACTGTCTACTTCTATATCTGCAATGATGCTTGTTTTGGGTTCGACCCAAATAGAATCAATGCCAGTTGAGCAGTTAGGAATAGCACTATCTTCCACTTGATAGAAATACCAACCGTCAGTGACATTATTATCCACAAATGGACTTCCCGAATTAAAACTTCCTGAAGGAGTGATAAATTCATAATCTGTTCCACCTATAGGAATCCCTCCACTTGCCGTGATTTCTATAATCCCGTCGGTTGCTCCAGGACAGGTAGCTGAGTCCAGTAGCGTCGCCATAACCTTTAGAGTATCAATTTCTATAGTTGTTGTGGCCACTTGTTGACAGCCTAAGCCATCCGTGACTGTAACAGAGTAAGTTCCAGGACCTAAATCATCAATAAGGTCAGTTTCGAATTCAAAGTTTGACCAAGCTTCAAAATAAGGTTCGAATCCATCTGCAACGGTTAAACTAATTTCTCCATCATCTCTACCCACACAGGTCGGATCCTTTGCGAGAAGGTTGATTTCCATGGCCGGTTGGTTTAGGATTTGGATCGTTTCACTAAGCATTGTGCCAGCTGCATCCGTGACATTGACGGTATACATACCGGTGCCTAGGTTATTGATGGTTACTAGTTCGCCCTCATTCGCCGTTCCTGATTGTCCGTTGGCTGTCCAATCATACGGTCCCGTACCTCCACAAAATTCGAAGAAAATAGAACCAAGGTTTGTACCTGTAGAAGTACTACAGAAACCCGTATTAATATTTAAATCATTACATCCGATACAAATCGTACCCGGATCCGCTTCAAATTCTAATCTGCAGTACTGAGCTGTTGCAAATGATTCGTCAGTAATCGATCCTTCCACTAAAGGATCAACGGCACTTCCAGTAATGGTTATTGGAGAGCAAGTTCCTGGATCGCCAACAGGAATAAAGCAGAGAGAAAATATTTCAGTTCCGTCATCCAAACAAACCCCTGTCAAGTTTTGATTAAAATAAAGGACATTTAAAATACCCTCATTGGCCAAGTTTGTTGTGCAACTTGTAGCAGGATCAAATGTTGGGAGATTTTGAGGATCTAGTTTTTGACTGAATTGAAGAATACTCGGGTCAAAGCTCATACTAAACTCAAAAGACACTACTTCGTAAAAATTATTTACGATCACTGGGATACAAACTTCGACACCAGCGGTAGCATTTAATTCTTCACCAAAATCAAACTCTACGATCCAATCGATTTCGCTACAGTCATCCACTAGATGACAGTCATCATTTTGCCCGATGGATTGCTCACTGATAAGAACAAACATCATAAGACAAAGCCAACCCAACAATTTTCTTCTCAAAATGCTCAAGTTAAATAAATCTTTAATTTAAAAAATACTGATAATCAGCTGCAAAGATAGATAGTATAGCTATTTTATCGTCTGATTTAAGGCAATTTTTTAGAAACGATTAAATCGACTAAAAATTGTTTACGCTTAGACAATAATACTTGGGCGACCATCATGTTCAGTAAGACCACAAAAGTACGGATTATGATGCCTCAAAAAAGCTTTTACCCTTAATTAACACACGACAAATGTGGTCACTTCCAAAGGCATAGGGAATAAAGGCCAAAGACTTCATAGGCTTTGTGATGATTAAGTTAGCTATTTTGCCTTTCGTAATACTTCCGTAATCTTCCTGTATTTCCATCGCAAATGCTCCGTTAATCGTAATGGCATTAATCGCTTCCTCAGGAGTAAGTTTCATTTTTAAGCAAGCCAAAGAAAGAAGAAAGGGTACTTTACCAGAAGGGGTCGATCCTGGATTATAATCTGTAGCCAAGCAAATTCCTAAACCTTGATCAATCATTTTTCTAGCAGGAGCATAAGGAATATTTAGAAAATACGAACAAGAAGGTAGCAGGGTAGGAATGGTTTGACTATTCTTCAATGCCTCGATTTCTGCTTCTTCAATTTGCTCCAAATGATCAACAGATACTGCATTATTAGCAATTCCGACCTGAACCCCACCTGAGTTGGCTAGTTCATTGGCATGAATTTTTGGCTTTAAGCCAAATGATGCACCGGCCTTTAAAATCTGATCAGTTTCTTCAACCGTGAAAAAACCTTTGTCACAAAAAACATCAATGTAGTCAGCTAGTTGGTCTCGAGCAATAACGGGAAGCATTTCATGGATAATCAGATCTATATAATCTTGACGATTGTTTTTATAATCGGTCGGAATAGCGTGAGCACCTAAAAATGTAGCTTTTATTGGAATCTCAAAGTTACTTTTTAGGCGTTTAATGACACGAAGCATTTTTATTTCACTTTCTACAGTCAAGCCATAACCACTTTTAATTTCAATAGCACCCGTCCCAAACCGCATCACTTCATTCAATCTTTTGGAAGCAGACTCATAGAGTTCATCTTCCGTAAGTTTATTTAGTTTTTTAGCGGAATTCAGAATTCCACCTCCGGCTTCCGCAATTTCTTCATAGCTTTTGCCCTTAATTCTCGCAACGAATTCCTCTTCTCGACTCGTTGCAAAGACAATATGCGTGTGTGAATCGCACCAAGAGGGTAGAACATACCCACCTTTGGCGTCAATGATGGTGTCCGCGGTTTTTGGGGCATTCGACATCTGTCCAAAATCCTTAATGCGCTCATTTTCACAAAGAAGGTAAGCGTCATTGATTTGAGATAAATGCGATAAAGCCTCACCCTTTAAAAAAGAATGAGGCTTTGTTTGGATTCCACTTAAGGAACCTATATTTTTTATAAGAGTGTTTGCCATAATGCAAACTTACTAACTACTGGACAATCGAGTCGATTCCAAACTGATTTTTCAAGATGAGTCTAAAGCTTTCGGCTTCTTCTTGCGTGCCAAATTCGCCCATCATTACTTTATAAAGTACGTTTCCGTCTTGATAGTCATTAAGTACGATTACTGGTTCTGCGAAGGTTTCTCTTACTTCATTCACTCTTTCGAAAGCATTGGTGTGATCATCAAATACACCTATTTGAATTCTATAGGTTCTATTACTATTAAAAGTTCGATATGCATTCATGTCAAATTTATCCGCTTCTGACGGTTGGCTGCTCGGAGTAGGAGTATTTAGACTTGGAGATAAATTGATCCCGTTATTGACCACTCTCTTATTGCTCTCAGAATTATGATTTTCTAGTATGCTCAACATTTTTCTTGGAGGCATGGTTTCTTCTATTCTTTCTAAAAGAATTCCTTCTGAATTAAAAATGAGGATTGTTGGTAAAAATTGAACATCAAATTTGTTTTTTAGGTCAAAACCGTTCTTTTCATCAATGTCTACTTTGATAGATACGTAATTCGACTTCAATTCGTTAGATACTTTTCTATCGTTGAAAGTAGTTTGATCCATCCATTTACATGGTAAACACCAAGTGGCATAGAAGTCAACCATTAATAGTTTACCTTCTGAACGAGCAATTTGCCTCGCTTCTTCCAATTCTCCGTTGAAGAAATAATCTTCTGCATTGATTGGGGTATTAGAATATCCGAGGTTGACAAAGAATAGAGCCATTAACAAGATATACGCGATCTTACTTGCTCTTTGGGGTAGGTCTAAGGAGAATTTCATATTAAATTAATTTATAAAGTATAAATAATTGATTTACTGCACTTACAATGGTTCAAATTGTATACCAAACGGAAAACAAAGGGTCGTTTAAGAGGTGTTTTATAATAAATTAACTATATTAATAATGTGTAATTATTTGATTTGCTGAGAATTAAATATTAAATAATATTTAAATGTTAAATTATATTCTTGTAAAAGATTCGTACCAGTTTTTTAAATTTTAGTACCTTCAACCGAATTTTAAACCAGAAACCAATGTCTAAATTATTCGCTTCAATCACAGGTGTTCAAGGTTACGTACCTGACACGGTCTTGACCAATCAAGATTTAGAAAAGATGGTAGAGACTAGTGATGAATGGATTACCTCTCGTACAGGGATAAAAACTCGACATATTTTTAAAGAGGAAGGTAAAGCGACCTCTGATATGGCTTTGCGGGCGGTAGAAGGATTATTGGCTAAAACTGGTACTAAGCCAGAAGAGGTAGACCTATTACTTTGTGCAACCATTACTGGAGACATGGTTTTTCCAGATACGGCAAATACAGTATGTGATAAAGCAGGTATTAAGAATGCCTTTGGTTTTGATATAAATGCAGCTTGTTCTGGATTTCTTTATGCACTAACAACAGGTGCTAAATTCGTTGAATCAGGTTCGCACAAAAAAGTGATCGTCATCGGAGTTGATATGATGAGTTCGATCATAGACTATACGGATCGAACAACATGTATCATATTTGGAGATGGTGGAGGAGCGGTGTTATTAGAGCCTTCTGCTGAAAGATGTGGAATTATTGATTCTGTTTTTCATGGTGACGGTTCTGGTAGGGCCTACTTAAATATGAAATCCGGTGGCTCTTTGAGTCCAACTACTAAGGAGTCAGTAGAGAATAAGGAACATTTTGTTTTTCAAGATGGCCGTCCTGTGTTTAAGGCAGCCGTTTCCGGAATGGTGGGTTCGATCAAGGAAGTACTTGATAGAAATGAGTTGGCTATTGATGATATTGATTGGTTGATACCTCATCAAGCGAATATGAGAATTATTAATTCTGTAGGGAGTATGCTTGATTTTCCAGAGGAAAAGGTGATTGTCAACATACAGAAATATGGGAATACCACTGCAGGTACGCTTCCTTTGTGCCTTTCGGATTTTGAACACCAATTTAAAAAAGGGGATAAAATACTCTTGACGGCATTCGGTGGAGGATTTACTTGGGGAACTACTTTAATAGAATGGGCATATTAATATTGGGCGAAAGCCACATGTGCCAAAATAAATTGTGAATTAATAAAAATAGAAAATGGCTAATACGTCAGAAATAAAAAATGGATTGTGTATCAACTTCAAGAATGATGTTTATTCTGTTGTTGAGTTTTTACACGTGAAGCCGGGAAAAGGACCAGCATTTGTTAGAACAAAATTAAAGAGTCTAACAAGTGGGAAAGTAATTAGTGAAACTTTTCCTTCAAGCCATAAAATTGATATCGTTAGGGTTGAAAGAAGAAAGTATCAATATCTTTATAAAGATGATGCTGGATTCAATTTTATGGAAACGGAGACCTACGAGCAAGTTTCGATAGATGAGAAAATGATCGAAAATGCTAAATTGTTAAAGGAAGGCATGATGATTGAAATCTTATTCCATGCGGCTGACGAAATTCCTTTGACGATCGATATGCCTCAATATGCCATTTATGAGGTGACGTATACAGAGCCGGGATTGAGAGGTGATACAGCAACGAATGTTACGAAACCAGCGACGATAGAAACGGGGGCTGAAATAAGGGTGCCTATTTTTATCAATGAAGGAGACAAAGTCAAAGTCGATACAAAAACGGCTTCATATGTTGAACGAGTTAAATAAGAACAATGACTAACAAAGAAATTCACGAATTAATCAAATTGATTGGAAAAACTAACCTGACTGAATTTAAAATGAAGAAGGGTGACTTGGAATTGTCCATAAGAACGAAGAAGTTCAATAAAGACAACACCACAATGATTGCAGCTCCGCAGGTTGTTCCTGTGGCAAGTGGTTACAGTGCTCCCGCACCGCCGCCTCCACCTCCAGCTGCTGTAACAGAAACTAAACCTAATGAGGCCTTGAGTGCCCCAGCAGCTGAGGATACTTCAAATTTACTTGAAATCAAATCACCAATTGTAGGTACTTTTTATCGATCGGCTTCACCTGATAAGCCAGCTTATGTAAAAGTTGGAGATACTGTAACTGAAGACTCTGTGGTTTGTATTGTAGAGGCAATGAAACTGTTTAATGAAATAGAAAGTGAAGTCGCTGGGAAGATTGTTAAAGTGATGGTTGAAGATGCATCCCCAGTGGAATACGGTCAAGTTTTATACTTAGTAGATCCTAAAGGATAATACTTTTCTTGATTCCAAAAATCAAAAAGATGTTTAAAAAGATACTGATTGCCAATAGAGGAGAAATAGCGCTCCGAATCATCCGTACTTGTAAAGAAATGGGTGTAAAAACTGTGGCTGTTTATAGTGAGGCAGATAAAGATTCATTGCATGTGAGGTTTGCTGATGAGGCGGTATGTATTGGTCCTGCTTCGTCTACTGATTCTTATTTGAATGTACCAAGAATTATGGCTGCTGTTGAGATTACCAATGCAGATGCCATTCATCCTGGATATGGATTTTTAGCTGAAAACGCTGATTTTGCTGAAGTTTGTCAAGAATATGGGATCAAGTTCATTGGTCCTGATCCAGCAATGATTCGTAAAATGGGTGATAAGATCACGGCTAAAGAAACCATGATCAAGGCAAAGGTTCCTTGTATCCCTGGTTCAGGAGGATTATTATCTGGTGTTCCAGAAGCTAAAAAATTAGCAAAGAAAATAGGCTATCCAATCATTCTCAAAGCTACTGCCGGTGGAGGTGGTAAAGGAATGCGTGTGGTATGGGAAGAAGAAGAACTAGAATCACAATGGAATATGGCTACCAATGAGGCAAAAGCTTCCTTTGGTAATGATGGGATGTATATGGAGAAGTTTATTGAAGAACCTCGTCATATTGAATTTCAAATTATTGGTGACCAATATGGAAATGTAATTCATTTGTCTGAAAGAGATTGTTCTATCCAAAGACGTCATCAAAAATTGGTAGAAGAATGTCCTTCTCCTTTTATGACTCGTCCTTTGAGAAAAAAAATGGGAGGGGCGGCCATATTAGCAGGCAAAGCGATTAAATATGAAGGGGTTGGTACTGTCGAGTTTTTAGTGGACAAGTATAGAAATTTCTATTTCATGGAAATGAATACTAGAATCCAGGTAGAACACCCTGTGACGGAAGAGGTAATTGATCATGATCTGATTAAAGAACAAATTAAAGTAGCGGCAGGGATAAAAATAGGTACCAAAAACTACCTTCCTACCATGCATGCTATGGAGTGCCGAATTAATGCGGAAGATCCTTTTAATGACTTTAGACCATCACCAGGTAAAATATCTTCTTTTCATAGTGCTAAAGGACATGGCGTAAGAGTAGATACGCATGTTTATGCTGGATACTCTGTACCACCATATTACGATTCAATGATTGCAAAATTGATTTGTAGAGCACAGACTAGAGAAGAGTGTATTAAAAAAATGGAGCGAGCCTTAGATGAGTTTATAGTTGAAGGAATTAAAACAACTGTCCCTTTCCATAAGCAACTAATGAAGAACGAAGATTTTAGAAAAGGTAATTTTCATACTGGATTTTTAAGTACGTTTGAATTAGAGCCTGAGGATAAATAATCCAAACCCTATTCAATGAATGGATTTTGGCGACTCTTTTCGCAAATAAAACATTACAAGAAAAATGTTGTTCTAAGCATCATTGCGAATGTATTTACAGCCATTTTTACGGTCGTTAGTATTCCATTAATTATTCCTTTCTTCCAAATTCTCTTTGGCCTTGAGCCGATACAACTAGAAGTCCCTAGTCATGATTCAGGCCTAGATGAAAGGGTCAAATATTATTTTACGAATATTATTGTAGGCAATGAAAAACAGGTAGCACTCCTGTATATGTGCTTGTTTATCGTATTTGTATTCTTTTTGAAAAACCTGTTTCGATACTTAGCCTTATTTTTCATGGCACCAATGCGCAACGGCATTGTACGAGACTTACGTCAAAAACTCTTTGATAAATTTTTAGTACTTCCACTTTCATATTATTCGGACGAGAAAAAGGGAGATTTGATGGCCAGGATGACGGCTGATGTTCAAGAAATTGAATGGAGTATTCTGAACGTCATTGAAGTGATCTTTAAAGCACCCTTGATTTTAATTGGGAGTATCTTAATTATGCTCTATATCAGTGCAAAACTCACCTTATTTGTTTTTGTTCTGATGCTCTTTACCATCTTCATTATCGGGACGATCTCGAGGGCGCTGAAAAAGAACTCCTTAAAAGCCCAGCAAAAGATTGCCAATTTGAACGCTTTAACTGACGAAACATTGTCGGGATTAAGAATGATAAAAGGTTTCAATGCCCAAGCCTATCAACGAGGGAAATTTGAAAAAGAGAATAACGACTACAAAGACATACTGACAAGATTACTATGGAGAAGAGACGTTTCTTCTCCCTTATCTGAGTTTTTAGGAATATCGGTTGTTGCGGTGCTACTATGGTACGGGTCCAATCTTGTTTTTGAAAACCAACTCGGACCGGAGACTTTCTTTGCATTTGTTTTTGCTTTTTATCAAGTTATAGAACCAGCAAAATCGTTTTCAAACGCATACTATAATATTCAAAAAGGTCTTGCGGCTTTAACCAGGGTTGATGAGGTGTTGGATCATGAAATAGGAATCACCGAAAAAGAAAACCCTATTAAAATAAACTCATTTGAGGAATGGATTGAATTCAAGGATGTTGGATTCAGTTACGAGCAAGATCAGCAAGTGCTTAAAAACATTAATCTGAAGATTAATAAGGGAGAGTTTATTGCGCTTGTTGGTGGCTCAGGAGCTGGAAAGTCTACATTAGTTGATTTACTTCCTAGATTTTTTGATTGTACCGAGGGAAGTATAAATATTGATAGGGAAGAAATTAAAAATGTGGAAATGTCTGGTCTTCGTTCACTTTTTGGTATCGTATCTCAAGAATCTGTTTTGTTTAATGATTCTATTCTTGAGAATATCAGATTTGGACGCTCAGAGATTTCAGATGACCAAGTGAGGGAAGCAGCTAAAATAGCTAACGCTCATGAGTTTATTTCGAAAATGCCTGAAGGGTACGAAACCAATATTGGTGATCGTGGTGTTAAATTAAGCGGTGGACAAAGACAAAGATTGAATATAGCTCGAGCAGTATTGGATAATCCACCGATATTAATTCTCGATGAAGCCACTTCTGCTTTAGATTCCGAATCTGAAAAATATGTACAAGCAGCATTAGAAAATGTCATGAAAGAAAGGACGGCGATTGTGATTGCGCATAGACTTTCAACGGTGCAAAGAGCGGACAAAATACTTGTTTTGGATAAGGGGCAAATTGTTGAAAGTGGAACTCACAATGAATTGATGAGTCAATCCCAGGTATACGCCAAGTTGGTAGAAATGCAACGCGTATAATATGCGATGTTCTCTATTTTTATCCTAACTTTAAGTGGAAACAAGTACAACTATGAAAAACACCTTATATATCCTGTGCTTTCTTAGCTTTCATTTTTTCTCTATTGGGCAAGTGACGATTACCAATGCAACGTTTCCGGATATAGGTGATACTCTTTATACTGTTTTTGATAACGAGATAGAAAATTTAGATCTCGGTAATCCTGGTGCCAATCAAACATGGGATTTTTCCAATTTACAAGCGGCATTTGCGCAGGAACTGATTTTTAAAAATGCTGAAGAAGGAAATTTTTTTGATCAATATCCGACAGCAGAATTATTTGCACTTGGAGTGAATGGTGATGAAGTTTATTATAAGGGTAATTCTTCTACGATGTTAGAAATAGGAAGAAGTACAGAAAATCCTTTTGGAGATGCATTTGAAGTCTTTATCAATTTTGATGATCCATCTTTATTTAGAAAAGCTCCTTTTAGTTACGGAGACGATTTCGTATCCGATTCTGAATCTTCAATTACTTTTCCTGGTTCACAATTACCGGATTCTTTAGTAGCTAATTTACCAGTCGTTCCGGATTCAATACGAATTACCATTTCTGAAGAAAGATATGATACCATTGATGCCTGGGGTACGCTAAAGTTACCTACAGCAGAATATCAAGTGCTTAGAGAAAAAAGGCACATAGTTAGAAGCGTAGGTATTTCCGCTTTTGTATTAATAGGATGGATTGATATAGATCCTTCAGAACTTGGGGAGTTGGGTAACTTTTTTGGAGATATGGATGTCTATAGTTACAACTTTTATGCTGAGGATATCAAAGAAATAGCGGCTGTCGTTAATTTAGATGAGGATGGTTTAGCGACTTCCGTCGAATATTCCTCAGAGGAGGTGATAGCTGATATACCTGTGATATCACCTGAACAAAAAGAAATCATCGCATATCCAAACCCTACATTCGGAGAAATTAAATTTCAGTTTGTCAATATGGGTAAAAACATGCACCGAATTGATGTTTACGATTTACTAGGCAAGCGATTGAAGTCACAAGAGTTTGATTTATCTAAATCTACTTCAGGCTCTATGGATTTATCCAGTTTGAATAAAGGGACTTACTTGTACTCTGTTTATGATCAGTTGGGTAATAAAATCACCACGAGACGAATTTTAGTATTGGCACCTTAGTGATTTGACGTTTTCATAAACTCTTGAATTTTTTATAAATTTTCCGACTTTCAAAAATAATCTAGTTAAAGTAAATTATTAGTACTTACATATTTTATATAGATCATTGAACAAGTGATGATCGAATTTCAATAGATAAATACCAGAGTCTAATGTTACTAATTCAATACTTCCTTTATTGTTACTGATAGAAGTAAAACCAGATTGTATTAGATCTCCTGTTATGCTAAGTATAGAGTATTTTAAGGTATGGTCGTTAATCTCCCTGCCCAATTCAAAATTAATGCTTAGATCAAATGGGTTAGGGTAAAATCTTGTTTCATTATGAACATTGGAAGATACCCATTTACTTGTATAAAGAAGTTCTTGATTAGAAAGTGCTTTAACTCTATATAATAATTCAGAATGAGATACTAGTTTTTCGTCATCAACATGGGTTTTCGTGTTTGAGTCATGGACCAATACAGATAGAACGTTATTGTATTTTCTTTCTAAGGAATATGTACAATTATCAGGTAAAAAACTTGTATTCCATTCAATTAATCGATGTCCATTGTCAATTGTTAAAACTTCTATTGGTAAATCATAAGCGGGTAAAATATTCGAAATAAGTAACTTTACTTGAGCTGTATCACACAGATTGAAACTATCGCAAATCTTATATTCTATTGTATCTTTTCCCATAAAATCGGCGTTTGGGATATAGAAAATTTCTCCAGAACTTGACGCTGATGCAAGACCATTATTAGGGCCATTAATAATTTCTACAGTTTCTATGGACAAATCACCATCCTGATCAGTATCGTTGAGTACCACATTGAGCGCGTTCAATTCTCCTGCGAAGACGTCAAAATTATCACATTCCGCAACTGGAGGGTGTACCTTAGGTAAAGTGACAATCTCAACGTAAGACTGACTACATGTCAATTTTTTGTTAAAAGACTGAGTAATCCTTAATGACCAGTTTAAGATGGTCCCATTTGAACTGACAGGGTTGTTATCTGTCACAATGATATTCCAATCACCTTTGACATTTTCTCCATTAAATACAGATAGGGTGTTTTCAGGTTTAAAAGTATTACCCATGTCTGTAGGACAAGTGATTATTCCAAAAGGAGAAGCATCATCAAAACTAATATGTAAATCCTCGTAACCAAAACAAGTTCCATCATAAATTAAAACAGAAGTTCCAGATGGGCTAACCAAACTGATTTTTAGTTCACCAATATTATCGTGCAAAATGTGTAAATCTTCAACGTTGATATCAGAAACAATGCCATCATTAGGAAATGTAATCTTTGAAGCTATACTTAAGGTTCCCATGGGCATAAAAATCGGAGTAGATTCATCCTTGTAGCTTTCGCTGAATTGAGTCAACTCGTCTGAGAATGCACATACCTCGTATGTAAAATAATCCGATCCAGAATGGTTGGAATTAGGTAAATAACTGTAATGTCCATTTTCATCTATAACCGCTATTCCATGTTCGGGCTGTGAAATAATTTTGTGCTCCGTATAAAAAGACTGATTAATATTGACAAAATCGTTTTGATCAACTTGTCCAAAAATATTTACACCCACGCAATCAATATTAAAATCATGATTAGATATAATATTATTCTGGTTGCAATCAGAATCTTCGTTTAATACATTTATAAAAATACTAGCTTCAGAACAACAAAGTGGATCATTTTCATAACATACCTTGTACTTAAAAGAGTCAATTCCAGAATAATCCAAATTAGGAGCGTAATCAATAATACCAGTGGAAGAGATAGACCCAATTCCGAATTCAGGGGAACTGATCAATGAATGAATCATCATGTCTTCATTCGATATAGCAGTCTCGTAATCATTCAATGAGACATCTCCTTGAACAGTATTATTCATTAAGGTAATCAACATATCATGGTTTGGGATATAGCTTTTTCCATCAGTGGAAAATGGGTTTATAATATCGATCAAAACATGTGCATTGTAGCAAATGTTAGGTGAATCTTCCTCACAAATTTCATATTCAAAGAAGTCTTGACCTACATATCCAGAGTGTGGTGTATAATTAAATGTTCCGTCTTCTGACAGTATAATTGATCCATTATTCGGAGGAATAACAGGAGTTGTAGTAACAAGAGTAGAAGTATTCATAAGATCATTGATCATTATGTTTGCACTAAAATCAAGATTAATTAATGTATTAAACTGATCATATACGGCCAAAATGTTTTTTGGTTCTTCTACGTTAATGGCAACTATAGCTTGGCTACACAAATTATAATTGTTACATATTTCGTAGGTAATGTTATCCATACCTGAATAACCAACTTCAGGTTCATAGATTAATTTGCCATTCGTCGAAATAGATGCAATTCCATGACTTGGTGGGACTATGATTTTAAGTGTGCTTAGGTCAAGATTTCCGATCCCGGGATCGTCATTTATTAGAACTTCTAAACACATTTCGGATTGCCATTCCTGGCAAAATTCATCGTTAAGCAATTGAGGAGCTTGACAAACGTCCTCTGAAATAAAGGAAATACTACTAAGTCCAATAAGTTGAGATCCTAAATTCGAAGGGTCCGCGTTATTTCCATAATGGTAATCAATTACTAGTGAATCAACGTGGCCAAATATCTGTATTTCTACGTTTCCTCGAACTCCAGTTGGGTTTAATTCCGGAAGAATTCCTTTGAATGAATCTTCGTTATCATTAAACAATATGTACTGACCCAATGAAATGATATTGTTAAAGTCAAAAGATTTTTGAATACCATTGAGATATGTCTTAATTAAGATAGAATCAGCCCATGTTCCATTAATGCTTCTATCAATATCAACTATAGTAAATCTTGGGTCTTTAATTTGTCCATTGAATTCCAGTTTAAAGTGAATGAAATCATTTTCATCTATTCCAGCCAAAGACATAATATAAGTGTTTTCTATACCACCTAGTAGTTCTTGATAATAAGTATGGTTGATATTTGCTATACCGCCAAAGGGGGCATCGTTAATTGCATTAAAATTTTGATTATGGATGGTTAAAGGATTATCCTTTAATGTAGTATAGCTCAAGTCATCTGCTAAACCAGGTCCTTGAAAATCTGACCAATGAAACTGTTCCTGACATTGCTGAGAATGTGCAAATGTAAATGTGAAACATAACATAGTAATGCACAGATAAAACTTTATCAGGTAAAGATTAAATTCTTGCATGGATAAGGGGTTTAAGGATGTTTAAGGTGTATTACTTTTAATACAACATTTGCATAGATGTTTTCAATAATGATTAGAAGAAATACTGTTCCTTTTGGGTTTTAAAAGGTGAGGTATTTTATTCTTCTATTCTACAAATCCAAAAATTGTACCATAAAAGAATAGTCGACATATTTTAAAAGGCTTATAGTTTAAGGAGATATATTTGAAGACTTTATCAATTTTGACGATTCATCTTTATTTAGTTACGGAGACGATTTTGTATCTGATGCTGAATCTTCGATTACTTTTCCTGGTTCACAATTACCAGATTCTTTAGTAGCTAATTTACCAGTCGTTCCGGATTCCATAAGGATAACCATTTCTGAAGAAAGATATGATACGATTGATGCCTGGGGTACGTTAAAGTTGCCAACAGCAGAATATCAAGTGCTTAGAGAAAAAAGACACATAGTTCGAAGTGTTGGTATTTCTGCCTTTGTATTAATAGGATGGATTGATATAGATCCTTCCGAGCTAGGTGAGTTGGGTAACTTTTTTGGAGATATGGATGTCTATAGTTACAACTTTTATGCTGAGGATATCAAAGAAATAGCGGCTGTCGTTAATTTAGATGAGGATGGTTTAGCGACTTCCGTCGAATATTCCTCAGAGGAGGTGATAGCTGATATACCTGTGATATCACCTGAACAAAAAGAAATCATCGCATATCCAAACCCTACATTCGGAGAAATTAAATTTCAGTTTGTCAATATGGGTAAAAACATGCACCGAATTGATGTTTACGATTTACTAGGCAAGCGATTGAAGTCACAAGAGTTTGATTTATCTAAATCTACTTCAGGCTCTATGGATTTATCCAGTTTGAATAAAGGGACTTACTTGTACTCTGTTTATGATCAGTTAGGTAATAAAATCACCACGAGACGTATTTTAGTATTGGCACCTTAGTGTAATTCGGTCAATATCCTTTCTTATAATAATTTCGTTTTTGTACCTCGATTTCTTCAAAGCAAAGATTCTAGAACATATTTCTAGAATACATTCCTATGGATGTTTTGCAAACTTGGATGGATTAAGATCCGCCTATTTATTTAGAAAAAGTAAAGTCGTTTTTGCAGGCTTTTTTTCTATTCGAATTTTTAAATAAAAACTGTTAGTCATTCCTGAAAATCAGAGGATTATAACGACAAAAAACTGCATTAATACGCGCTGAAAAATCATAATACGCATTCAAGATCTTCATATTACGATTTTTATAAATATGTTAAATGCCCAAGTAAATTGCGTCCTAATACGTTATCCCCTTAATCGATTTTTGCTTAAACACCAAACGTTTAACATCCTTATTGGTCTCTGGATTTTAAATGAAAGGTGGTTTTTGATGACAAAAATCACATAATGAAAACTACAATACTTACACACGATTTAGAATTCGTTCTAAATCAAAAGAGTTCTTTAAAAAAAGAACTAAAAAAAGCCATCTTTAAAGAGGTATTAAGATTATCACTTAATACTTATCTCCGTCATTTTTTTTCATGCCGCATTTTTTCATTGTATCGTAATTCTGTGCGAAACTCAATGAGTTTAACTGAAAACGCTCGTATGAATAAAAGTGATGAGACTAATAGGGAGCTGACTTAATTAAGAATCTTAAAATTAAACTAAAATGATTCTTAAACAGCTATACCTAACAGTATTCGTCTGCTTCTTTTGTTGCGTTAGTCCAACTAATGCAGATTCAAGAAGTGAATGCAATTCTGAAAAACCATCTTCAAAAATTGAAGTGTTACTCAAAAATTTTACTGGGTCTGAACAAACTCTGTACCTAATAGGGTATATGGGAAAAAACAAGAAAGTAATAGACAGCATATTTATTGATGGATTCAAGGATAGTAAATTTTCTTTTAAGTCAAGAACTACCTTGGAACCAGGTATTTATGAATTACATATTAATAATCAAGCATTTCCATTTGCTAAAGGTAAAGAAGCGCAATCCTTGGAAATTGATTTGCTCAATAAAAGCGTAAAAGGAAATAGGGAGCAGGCTTCCAACCTTGCTTTTCTAGAATGCGTGAAGGCCAAAAAGAAAGTAAACATAGATCAGCAAGTCTTGAAAGAAATATTTGATCAGAAAGTAAAAGAAAGTGAAGTTAGAGGAGTACCTCTTAATGAAACTCTAATTGATTTACTTGCAGAGCAGGAACAACTTTATTTTCAGTGGATAGATGAAATTCTACATTTTCAAAAAGAATACCAGAATACCTATGCGGCGGATATACTTAGTCCGATGTATTTCGCCGAAGTAGACAAGAGAAAAATCTCGACGATTAAACTACCAATTCGAGAAATCAACGCATATATAGACGAGAATTATTTTAAGGAATGGGATTTTTCAAACTCCTCAATATTAAATAACCCATTGTTCGACATGAAAATTGAACAATATCTTTTCGCTCAAGCGAAAAAAATCAAATCGGATTCGACTGCATTCGAAACAGCTGTCGATTATATAATGAAATATGCTTATCCTAATGAGGTAGTGAGGCAACATACTGTGCAACTGTTAACAGATGTTTTTTTACAACGTGGGCCAGAGGAAGCAGTCAATTATTTGTATGAGAATTACATTAATTCTTGTAGTGATATTGAAGGAAGTATTTCAAGAGTCAATATTAAAAGGATTGAATCAATGAGAAGATTCAAATTGGGAACTACAGTTCCCAACTTTCAAATTGATGAGCTCAGTGGAAAAACTCTTGACTTCTTTTCTGAAATAGAGGCTAAAAGAGGAATAACACTGCTCTTGTTTTGGAGTAGTTCGTGTACTCATTGCCAGGAAGAAATTCCAAGAATCTATGCTTTATTCGAAGAATTTAAAAATAAAGGATTAAATGTAGTTGCTATTTCAATGGATAAGAATAAGAACGACACCAAGTATTTTTTGAAAGAACATTTACTAAAGGCAATTAGTCTTAATTCTTTTGAAGAAGGAGATACAGGATGGATAAACTCATGCGATGAAAAAGGATTTTCATCTGAGACCGTTGAGAAATATTTTGTCTATGGCACCCCGATGGGCTTTTTAATAGATAAGAATAAAACATTGATTGGTAAATACATAGAATCTACAAAAATTTTAAAAGCAGTTTCAACAACATTAAATGAATAGTATGAAAAAAATAAAAATTCAATGGTCAAAATTGAGATTGAACTACACGCACATCTTAATGCTGTTTTTGTTAATGTTTTTTAATGTTGATGGAAATACACAAACGGTTTTACCATCTAATACAGGCACCTTAGGAGGAAATATGGCACCTGTAGGTTGGACAATAATTATGGGTACCACAGATAATTGTAATACCATGCAATATTTTAGTTCAAGTAGTTATTCTGGAGGTCCAATGCCAGCCGCACCTAATGGCGATACACAATGGATAGGGGGGCATTTGGAAGAAGTTGGTACTACTGTTTCTGGAATTGTTTCTGGAAGTACCTACACGATTACCTTCCATACGTTTACCGCTTTCGAATCTGCAGGTGGCCCTAGACCATTAGAGGTATTAATAGATGGTAATGTTATTCAAAGCGTTACACACCCAGTAATCCAAAATTGGTATACACATCAACTGGTTTTCACAGCAACTTCTAGCACTGCTCTTTTAAGTTTTAAAGGGACAGATACTAGCTATTATTGGTGCTTAGCCATTGGAGGTGCAGGTGCAGTTTCTGGTTCTATGGAAATATGTGATAATGGCATTGATGATGATGAAGATGGATTAACAGATTGTGATGACACCGATGATTGTTCCTGTTGCGGTACGGAATTAACGGGCGTGGCGCTGTCAGTTACAAACGCGGATCCAGAATTCAGCACAGCTTTTGCTTATACGGATATGTTTGGAGAGATTTTGGGAACCTCCGATGTTTCTCCTATGACAAACATTATGCCCGGGACCTGGGATTTTTATGTTATTCAGTATAAAACAAGTAACGGGCTTCCAAGTACTTGGATGAAAGGAACCAATGTTGCGGCCACTATGACGGATGGTTGTGTTCAGGTAGTAGGGCCAGAAGAAATCACTATTAGCTGCTGTTCTGATGCCATTTTGGCTATTCAAAAGTTAGAATTTCCGGGTTGCCCAAATAATATGACGGTAGATATAAAAGTCTTGAACGGAGATGGGGCACTTCCAGTGGGTACACCAATCACGTTTTACGAAGGTGATCCAACAGCTCCAGGTGCAAATCAGCTTAACACTTATTTAACCACAATGGATATAGCAGCGAATTCGATTCATAGAATCAACGATATTGATATAGGAGAATGCGCTAATATGGGTATTGATATTTACGCTATTATTGGAGAGGATGGGACGTCAAATTTACCCTTAGACTTAGCTACGGATGTGGATAATCCGGTATATGAAGATTGTGATACAAGTAACAATATGTCATTAATCGAATTGAAAATCCCATGTGGACGATATGTAACCATTGAATAAAATGAAAAGAAATAAGAAAACAATGAAGTATATAATATTAATCTTAAGTCTCTTTTTTGCCTTGGATTCATTTACTCAAAATGGATCAGCTAGTTTTACTCTGCCTGATACGGATTGTGTAGAGATTGCAAAAGGACGAATGTTTGTCATGCCAATTACAGCAAATGACGGATATTTTGATCCTCTTTACACAAATCGACCTGGAATTGTTACGAATTGGGGTGGAAACCTAGGAGGCATATCAGGTGCCGACGCGAAATGCCAAGCTTATGCCCAATCTTGGAATTTACCTGGGACTTATGAAGCTTTATTGGCTGATGCCAGTTTAACTGGAGCTAATGATCGGTTAACCAAACATTGGAACGAGGATTTAAAAAATCCAACAACAGGATTAAATTTTCCAGGTACGACTTCTGATGGAGATCCATTGAAAATATCAGATGCTTTTTCAGGAATATCTCCTCGAACAAATATAGGAGGAACAGCCTTGGAATATGCAGATGTGGTTTTGATGCCTGATGGAACTAAAATGACCGATGCCGACAACAATCAATCTCCAGAATTAGTACATGGATATTTGGTCCATTCTGTGACTGGAGGAAATATTCCCATGGCTGACCCTACAAATACCTGTGGAAATTGGACGAATACTACTGGAACTGCATGGTCAGCTTGGGGTGTAGGGCAAATTCCTGATGCTGAAATTGGTGCTGCTAGTGCTCCAGGAGGATCATTTCCTAATGGTATGAATCTGAGTCTTTTGACTTGTGGTACCGGATTTGATCATGCCATTTTTTGTATTGGAATTTAAGGCTTTGAAGTACCAAGAAAATAAGCTAAACGGTTAATAACCCTCAAATGAAAATCTATAAAAAATCATTATATCCATTTTTGTTTAGAACTCTATTTGAGGTTCTAAAACTATAGGTCAAAAAATATTTTACGGATTGAAAGACTAAATTTTAAATAAGATAAAACTACACAAGATGAAAAATATAAAATCTGCACTTTTATTATTTGGATGTTTAATAATGCTTTCATTGGCGGCTAAAACTGAAGCACCAGATAAAAACAATCTAAAATTTCACTTAAGTGCTTATAGTTTTCAAGACTCTATTCCTATAAGCCAAGCTCAAAAGGAAGCTCTAGAAATAAAAAGACAATTAGAAGAAAAAAGAAAACGGGAGTCATTGATTATTTCGAATGAAAAAGAACCCTATAATATCAATGATTTTAGAAGAATTAATGTACGTCGTTCAGCAGCGCACACTCCTGGCTTAAATGCAAATCAACTTCAGTATAAGCGAACAGCACGAGCCAATTACGTATACAGGGTAAATCCACTAGGATCTTCCAAAACTTTAAAAGTAGTCTCTAATTCTTCAGGGACACCTTCAGTAAAATAAAAGAAAGAAAGCGAAAAGCAATAAATAGAAAATTATACCAAAACATATTAAGATAATTTATATGTGAACGTACTTTTCTTAATTAGATCAGAATTGATACTCCAATATTATGTTTACAACTAAGACTTACACCACAGTATTCATTATCCTATTCATTGGATTTATTTCCTTGATAGGCCTTAAATTAAATGCGAATAACGAAGATGGAAAATTGCATTTTTCAACTTGCGATATCATGAACTGTCTAGAAGTAGACGTTATTATGTCCTGTAATGATAATGGTAATGGCCCTGGCTCTGATGACTATTTAGAATTACTAATCATGTCTTCTGGAACCGCAGCTTCTTATGATATTAGCACTAATGTAGGTTCACTTTCGTCAAACACAGGGACTACAGGCGTAAATCAGACTGTCAACTTGACCGGAATATCTGGAGGTGGTGACATCAGCTTAATTTTTTCTGATCCGTTTGATGCAAATTGTGTTACTGATCCACTAATTATTCCTGGTGTCAATAGTTGTGCGGATTTCGTTTGTTTGGATATTGATGTCATCCCTACTTGTAATGATAATGGAAATGGTCCAGGTTCAGATGATTTCCTTGAATTAAAAATTATAAGTTTAGGAAGTGCCGCTAACTACAATATTAGCAGTAATGTAGGTGCACTTAGTACTACAACGGGAACTACTGGTGTTACCCAAATTGTAAATCTAACTGGTGC
The DNA here is from genome assembly GCA_020630475.1 of Saprospiraceae bacterium. Taxonomy (GTDB): domain Bacteria; phylum Bacteroidota; class Bacteroidia; order Chitinophagales; family Saprospiraceae; genus JAHDCZ01. The sequence goes on along the minus strand of JAHDBI010000004.1, from coordinate 45,582 downwards.
GGCAGGAGCGGGAAATATTGAATTAACATTTAGTGATCCATTAGATGGAAACTGTGTTACCAACCCTCCTGTTATTATTCCTGCATATTCAAGTTGTGGAGATTTTGTTTGTCTTGATATGTTTGTGCAATCTAGCTGTAATGATAATGGAAATGGCCCTGGGGCTGATGATTATTTGGAATTAACCATTACGTCAACAGGAACTGCCAGTTCATATAATCTTTCTACCAATGTTGGTACGATAACTCCAAACTCTGGAACAACAGGTATTACCCAAACTGTAAATTTAACAGGAGCAGCAGGTACCGGAGATATTGAAATTTCTTTTTCAGACCCAAACGATCCTGGATGTGCTTCTCAAGCTCCTTTAGTGATTCCAGGATACGCTTCATGTGCAGATTTCATTTGTTTGGATTTATCAGTTCAATCTAGCTGTAATGATAATGGAAATGGTCCGAGCTCTGATGATTTCTTAGAATTAACCATTTCATCCTCTGGCAGTGCACCTTCTTACCAATTATCCTCGAATGTTGGTACTTTAACTCCAAGTACTGGCGTAACAGGTGCCACCCAAACGGTAAATTTAACAGGAGCAGCGGGTGCAGGAGATATTGAAATTTCTTTTTCAGACCCAAATAATCCAGCCTGTTCATCAACAAATCCTATTGAAATTGCTGGATTTGGTTCATGTGATGACTTCTTATGTTTGGATGTTTTTGTACAATCTAGTTGCGACGACAATGGAAATGGTCCAGGATTTGACGATATACTAAAACTACAAATTGTAACTTCTGGAAGTTCAAGTACATATAATATAACTTCTAATGTCGGAACCTTAAGTTCTACTACAGGTACGACCGGAGTTACTCAAATCATCGATTTATCGGGAGCTGCAGGTCAAGGTGATATTGAATTGTCTTTTTCAGGCTCTACTCCTGGATGTGTATTATCTGCTCCTTTGGTTATTCCTGGATTCAATAATTGTGCTGATTTTATTTGTTTAGATGTTAGTGCCCTTATTGGCTGTAGCCAAAATGGAGACGGGACAATGAACAGTAATGATTTACTGTTGGTAACAGTGAATGCAACAGGTACTGGCTCTGGGTATAGTGTGTCGACCGATGTAGGAACAATTAGTCCAGCTACGGGCTCATTTGGAACCCCCGTGAATTTTGAAATTGCTGGAGCCGTTGGAGGAGGAGCTATTACCCTTACCTTTACGAATTTAGACGATGCAAGTTGCAGCGTCCCCTTAAATTTAGATCCATTTGATGGATGTGCGGGAAATACTGTATGTACTTCTCCAGAACAAACGACTGGAAATTGCGTAGAAGCAGTTACTCCGACTATTCTCAATATTGAAGAAATAGAACCAGGAAAAGTGAGGTTGACATATGATATTCAGTGTGGATTTAGAACAGGTGATAATGCTTGTCCAATGGGCGATGATTACTCTTTATATCATTACATCGGATTCTATGGCCAAAATTCACCGGCTCCAAATGGTTTACAACTAGAGTATGCCATAGGTCCAGCTGAAGTTTGTAATGTACCTGCAGGAGATGCAGTCTATCAAATACAAGCGGGTTCGGGAGCTGCATCAGCAGGAGTAGTAGGCTCGAATGGAGTATTAATAGGTAATGATCCGTTTTGTATAGATAGTAAAAGATCAACATGTAATGATTACGAATTGGGGCAAAGAATTCCGACAGATGATCCTGATCCTGAAAATATTCACTCTTGGAGTGTACCTGATTGGTGTTGTGTAAAACCGCAATACGAGTTTGATCTTTGTCCAGGTCAGTGTTACAATGTTTATATGTGGGAGCTCATTGTCGACAAACCTGCTAATACAGGGCCTAATGCAAATCAGCATCCAACAGCTCCAGGATTTCAAACTCAAAATAGAAATTTTGGTGAAAACCTTCAATGTGAACCCAATGGGATTGGCAATGGTCCTGAGGTAAATCTAATTGACGAATCTGGAGTTTCTGAGGTTTATATAATTTGTCTTTCAGGAGTTAATGAAAATTATTCATCTCCTACTTTGACAGTTTCTCTCGGATCAGAATCCGAAGATTTATGTGGATTAAATGGAGTAGAAATTAGAAGTGATTATATTTTACAGCCTGAGGATGAGGGAAGTAAGGAATTCTCATGTGTACCTCAAGATATCGATTGTGAGGATGATAATTATACTGCAAATTGTGGAACCTTAGCTTCGAATGGTGCACTTCACAATGATGATGATGTGGCTATTACTTATATGCCAAATGGTGGAGGAGATTCGCGGAATGGGTTATTGAAGTTCGGAAATGGAATTATTTCTGGGGGCGATGGTAGAGAAAGTCATGTTTTTGAGGTAAACTGCCGCGAAAAAGTACTTGTTCAACTCTCTACCCCTGAAGGATGTATGGGTGTGAATTCAATAACTGAGGACTCAGGATTACCACCTTGCGAAACTTATCCAGATTCATATACAAACTCTACTCTATATATTACTGTAAACGATATTCCAATTGTTCATGACCCTCTTATATATGAGACGAGATATCAAGATTTATTTGCATGTTATTTGGACGGAACATCTACGGAGGATAACCTATATGACGATGGTACATTTGAATGTGGTATACCGCGTCCAGATTTAAGGGAATATCCAAACAACTGGACAGGACAATTTGGTTTATATGTGAGTCCAGAAGGGGATTGTGGTTTAGGGATAATTGGCAACCCATTCATTCGTGAAGGGGTAGATCCTTTCGGATTTCCGGGTGTAGATTCTGTGGATTTTGGTGAAGGTTTTAAACGATTAAATAGTGTCATTTGTATTCGTTATGAGGATCAGTGTGATGGATCTAAATCGTCTACATGTATGAGGTTTATTTCTGATGCACCTATTATAGATGCTACCGCTGAAGCCATAAGTGAAGACTGTCGAGAGGTGGATAACGGAAAAATTATTTTAAACGATTTAGTTGGTGGATCAAATTACAATTTTAGTACAAATACATATTCTTCTCCTTATAATATATCCAATACAGGTCCGGTTAATTTAAATTTTACCAATATCCCTGGAACCACGGATTGGGAATCTCAATCTAATTTACCTGCAGGGATCTATAACATTATGATCGAGGATCCTTTAGGCATGAATTGTGGGGCGGCATGTCCAATAAGTCTACCACCTGTCGTGGTTTATTTTAAACACGCCAATACCCCAGAGATAGAAGTAGTAGATAAAAATTGTGATACTGGTGCATCTGGATATTATTCGGTGGTTACGCCATGTAATTCCATGTTTGTTATGGAGTTTTCAAATGATGGAGCAACAGGTTGGACCGAGGAATTTCCAACTTATGATAATATTCCTGGAAATTCTGAAACGTATTACGTAAGATGTATTCATGAAACAGATAAAACTTGTTTTGGTGATAGTGCCCTTCCAGTAACTTCAGATCCTCCATTATGTTGTTCAATGGATATTTCTCAACTAATTGTTGGAGAGTGTGAATTAGATGATTTAGGGAACAGTACCCAAGAAGTAACGATCAATTTTAATTGGACGGGATGGCCTGGTGGTGGGATTCATATTTCGGCAGGAACTGGAACTGGTGAAATGACCCATGATCTAACATCAACAGA
>JAHDBI010000004.1:15347-41837 GCA_020630475.1 Saprospiraceae bacterium | reverse complement strand
ACGGTGACTCACCAGGGGGATTTCCCTGCTACAGACGTAAGGGTTGAGGATAACGTACCTTCTGGATTGACTTATGTGCCTGGGAGTGAACTCCCATTAGGATCCTTTGATGGTACAACCTGGCTAGTAGGTAATATGGATGTCGGAGATTCACGGACCTTGACCTTTGAAACAACAGTTACAGCTCCCGGTGTTTATGTCAACCAAGCTGAAATAAGTTTTATGGAAGAGGATGATTCAGATTCTACACCCGATAACGATTCTCCTACTGAAGATGATATTAGTGATGCATGTATAAGTGTTCCATACAAGTTTTGCGAAGGTGAATTCTCATTAACAGCAACCGCACCATCTGGATATGTTATGTATCAATGGTATAGGGATGGTGTGTTAATAAATAATCAAACTTCAGAGGCTTTCGAAATTACCATTCCTGGGGAATATTATTATGAAGCTTATTTGTCAGCAGATCTAATGTTTACTTCATGTTGTCCAATTAAGGTAGTTGCGGATTCTCCTACTTGTGAAATAACTAAAACTAAAGAAATTGATGGTTGTGATGTTACGAGCACAGGAGAGGCGCTAGTTACATCTGTAGATGGTGTCGAGCCTCATTCTTATCTTTGGACTCACCTTCCTACAGGTGATACTCATACAGGAAATTCACTTTTAGATGCTGTTGCAGGTATTTACGATGTGGTGGTTACGGATGCTGATGGATGTACAAGTTCTTGTTCAGTAGAATTTTTTCCACCCATGTCATGCTGTGAAATAATAGCTACTGCACAAATTAACAAACAGGCTGCAGAATGTTTTGGTCCAGCGTCTGGTGAAGCTGAAGTCACTTTTGTTAATCATAATGGTGATATTTCAGAAGTTGATATTTTATGGAGCAATGGAGAAACGACTGCGGTCATTATGGATTTAACTGCCGGAACCTATGAAGTCACAGTTACAGATGTACTTGGATGTACGGCAACGGATGAAGTGATCATAGAATATTTTACAGAACCTACAGTAGAATGCAATGCGCTAGTTCACCCAGATTGTTCATTCTCTAATGGAGAAATCAGTCTGACCATTGAGGAAGGAAGAGCACCATACGATATAATGTGGGCAGAAGGCCAAACGACATCTACCATTTCAGGTTTGTCACCAGGTACATATGCTGTAACTATTACCGATGCCAATGGGTGTACAGCAAACTGTCAAGTTAAACTTGATCGAAGCACGGACTGTGATGATTTAGCTCTAATAAAAACTACCCCCCAGGTGTTTCCAGTTATTATTGGTCAAGTAGTTCAATTTGATATTTATGTTGAAAATCAAGGCTTTACAACCTTCGATTTTATTGAATTGAAGGATTTGTTTCCAATAGGATATACTTTTGATCCAGCTCAAAATACGAATGGATGGTTATTGACTGGAGCAGGTGAAGCTAAAATAACCTTGTCAGTCGTAAATGGGAGATTGCCTTCTCCTGGGCTTCAACCTGGAGAGAATATGACTATCCCAATAAACCTTACAATTACTCCTCTAGCAAATGAAAATACACTAACAAATTATGCGTTCATTTCCTCACAAAGGGATGAATATTTAGACATTGATGACGTTGATAGTACGCCGGGTAGTAATAATCCTACCGAACAGGGAGTGGATCCAGGAGATTCAGCAGATAATGATTTGACAAGTACAGACAAAGGGGGTGAAGAAGATGACCACGATCCTGCCACTGTTCCATTTTTAACTTTGGATAAAGCGCATTATTCCACTATAATGACAAGTTTAAATTGTTATGATGTTACATACTTGATTACAGTTGACAGCCGTGGTGGAGCGGATGGTATTTATAACCTAAATGATGAACCGTTTTTTGACTCGGATTTTATGATTAACGGTGTTGAATACACTACAGATGCTCCTGGTAATGCTGGAAACCCAGGCCCTGCTACTGTATTAAACAGCCCATATGTTTTGGCGACAAGCCAGGACATCTCGCATCCAAATGCAGGGACTACAGACTTAACAACACATGAGTATTATATTACTTATGACGTTTGCTTAGACTTGGAGGATGGGAGTGTTGGAAATGATATTTATGAACCATCTGATTGTGGCTCCGTTACACCAAATGAAGGTAGTTCGAGATTCCAAGGTCTTCATAATGAGGCCAATTTAGATGTAAATCTGGATGGGAATAAGGATCTTACTGAAGATGCATGCGACGATGTTCCATACTTTATAATGGATAAAACATTTGTCGGGTTTACAATGAATGCTGATAGATCTTATCACATTGTGTATTCAATTGTGGTCTCCAATATCGGTGGAGCACCAGGTGATTACGACTTATATGATTTACCTCAGTTTGATACAGATTTTACAATCTCTAATCCTACTTACAGTAGTGACGTACCACACGCGGCTACACCTTTGTCACCGACAGTTCCTACTTTAGGTTGGTTACTGGGTAGTGATATTGTTCTAAACCATGGAAATTCACATACTTATACTTTAGAAATGGATGTTGCTATCGACCTTCATGATGGAGTAGTCGGAGATGATGACTATACACCATGTGGTGAGGGAGGAGTATTACCTGGATCACCAGGAGAAGCTCTTTATAATGAAGCTTTACTTGATGTAAATGATGATGAAGTTCCAGACATTATTGATGAAGAGTGTGGCGATGTCCCAATTATCGAATTTGAAAAGATATTTGGTTCTTTGATTCCTACAACGAGTAATTGTTATGAAGTCATGTATTATATACTCGTCGATAACGAAGGCGGAGCTGCTGGTTATTACGACCTCATTGATCAACCATACTTCGATGATGATATCACAATTCACGGTGTATCTTACATGACTACAGCAATACCGCATGTTTATCAAAATCCAATTGTAGGAGTTGAACCTTATAAAATGGCGGAAAATCAAGTAATTAATCCTGAGACACAACAGATATACACGATTCTTTATGACATTTGTATCGACCTTGACGATCAAACAGTTGGTGATGATATTTACCAAATGTCAGATTGTAGTTTGGTAACTCCTAACGAAGGAAGTTCAAGAAATCAAGGTTTACATAATGAAGCAGCCATTGATTTAAACGATGACGGAACCTATGACCTTGTGGATGATGCATGTGAAGATTTACCGTATCTCTTATTAGATAAGACGCATGTTTCTACCGTAGAAACAGCAATCAATTGTTATGATGTTACGTACGAAATTACAGTTGAAAATATTGGTGGTGCTAACGGCTTGTATAATTTAAATGATGTTCCTTACTTTGATAATGACATCACGATAAATTCGGTTGCTTATAGCTCTGATGCGCCTGGAAATCCGAGTAATCCAGGGCCAATTCCGGTTAACGGAACTCCTTACGAATTAGCTGGTGATCAAGTTATTGCTTACCCAACTTCAGGAAATCCTACCTTACATACATATGTAATTGTGTATAATGTTTGCATAGATTTATCTGATGGTATCGTAGGAAATGATACTTACGAAAATTCTCCTTGTGAGAATACAACAACCAATGAGAATGGCTCACAGCTTTCTGGTCTTCATAATGAAGCCAATTTAGATGTTAATACTGATGGAATAGATGATATCACTGATGATGCCTGTGATGATCTTCCATTCATTACTTTGGATAAAACACTCGATGGTGTAAGTATACAGCCTGATGGAAGTTACAATGTAACCTACTCTATTCAGGTTTGCAATACAGGTGGTGCTCAGGGCGAATATGATCTTTATGATCTTCCACAATTTGATGATGATTTAATAATAAATACATCAAGTTATACGTCGCTAATTGATGGCATCAATGGTGGATCGGCCTTGACACTACCTGTACCTGCAACGGGTTGGTTCTTAAATGATGATCAAACAATACAAGGAGGTACCTGTCATGATTACAGAATTGTTGTAAATGTCGATTTAGAACTTGAGGATGGTCAAGGAGATGATGTATACACTAAATGTGGCAATACTGGCTTTGATCCAGGTAAAGAAGGTGAAGGCTTGTTCAATGAAGCCTTGGTAGATCTTGATGATGATGGAAATCCTGATTTGATTGATGAAGTTTGTGAAGACTTACCAGTTATTAGTATGGATAAATCTTTCTCTTCTTTAACTCCTATTTCTCTCAATTGCTATAAGGTCGATTATGTTATTGAAGTAGAAAATGTCACAAGTGAGGACGGACAGTATGACCTATTTGATCAACCATTTTTTGATGACGATATTACGATTAGCGCAGTATCTTATTCAACAGATGCTCCAGGTCATGTTCAACAAAATCTTGTTCTTGGAAATGTTCCTTATCAAATGGCCGAGGATCAAATTATAGTATCTGCTGCTGTACATACTTACACCATTAGTTTTGATATTTGTCTAGATTTAGAGGATGCCTCAGGCAATGATACTTATGAACCTTCTGATTGTGGATCTACAACTTCTAATGAGGGTAGTTCACCATTGCAAGGCTTACATAATGAAGCTTATTTGGATACAAATAACGATGGAACATACGAAGAGGAGGATGATGCTTGTGAAGATATACCGTATCTCACCTTAGATAAATCTCATGTTACTACTACGGAGACTAGTTTAAATTGTTATGATGTCGTTTATAGAGTTACTGTAGAAAATATAGGAGGTACTCCAGGTGAATATGATTTAATTGATGTGCCAAATTTTGATACCGATTTTACTATTAATATTGCAAGCTTCACCTCTACCGCTAGTGGTAATCCGGGAGGTGGATTGTCTTCTACTAGCTCAAGTTGGACCTTGGCAACTGATCAGTTTATTTTGGACGGAATGTCAGATGTCTATGATATAACTGTAAATGTCTGTTTAGACTTAGAAGATGGTAATGTTGGTTCAGATGTTTATGAGGCTGCTTGTGGAACTGCTACAGGGACTGATGTTTCTACACCAGGAGAGGGGTTGCATAATACGGCTGAATTAGATGCCAATAATGATGGGACTTTTGATCTAGTAGATGACGCATGTGATGACGTGCCATATTTCTTGTTGGATAAAGAACAACTTAGTATTACTCCTCAAGGCGATGGTTCTTATAATATTGAATACAAAATAACTGTTGAAAATATCGGTGCCGGTGCAGGTCAATATGATTTGTACGATTTACCACTTTTCGAAGACGATATATTCATTAATTCTGCCTCTTATACAAGTGACATTGGTTTGGCTAACCCTGCATTACCAACTTCAGTGCCTACTTTGGGCTGGCTTCTAGCAAATGATCAAGCTATTCCAGCATACGACGCAGATATGTTCTTTTTGACAATAAATGTTACGATGGACTTGATGGACGGAGTAGTTGGTGATGATGTTTATGTGCCTTGCGGCGAAAGTGGAACAACACCAGGCGCTCCTGGAGAAGGTCTCTACAATCGAGCAAATTTAGATACAAATAATGATGGAACTATTGATCTTACCGATGATACATGTGAGGATTTAGAAATCGTTGATGTCGCTTTAATTAAAACCAATAGTTTTGATGGTCCGTATAATTATGGACAGACAATTACTTTCCAAATCAAAGTAGTCAATCAAGGTACCGTACCTTTAGCAAATATTGAGATAACTGATTACTTGCCTTGCGGTTTTACTTTCATCAATGGCTCTAATCCAGGATGGACTAATGATGCTAATGGTTTAAGATATACCATAACCAGCGTAATGCAACCTGGTGATATGATCGATGTTCCTTTAAATGTTACATTAGTGAGCTGTGTAGATCCTAGTGGTGATCAATGGACAAATGCGGCTGAGGTCTCTCAAATACAAAGTCCAAATGGAGATGATTTGAGCAATGATGATATCGATAGTACCCCAGATAATGATCCGAATAATGATGGAGGTGGTATACCGGATGGTAATTCTGATAACGAATTAGATGGTGACGGAACAGGGCCTGTGGGTTCTGATGATCCTCTGACTGATGAAGATGACGAGGATCCCGAAAGATTACAAATCTTTGATTTAGCCTTGAACAAGACGGCTTCAAATAATGGTCCATTTAATTATAACGATAATGTGAGTTTTGACATCTTGGTGATCAACCAAGGAAATACACCAGCGGATAATATTGTTATAATTGACTATGCACCTTCATGTTTTACCTTAAATGATCCTTCATGGACATTAAGTGCAGGAATGATAACAAGAACTTTAAGTGTCGCTAATGGAGGTTTACCTAGTCCGCTGATGCCAGGTCAAAGTACCTCTGTTTCTATTAATTTCACCATAGGCAATTGTACTCCTGCAGCCCAAGTTAATTATGCGGAAATTGCAGAAGCTACAGATGGTAATGGAGATCCTGTTATTGATGTAGATAGTAATCCGGATACAACCAATGGAAACGATCCAGGTGGACAACCTGAAAGTCCAGCGGATGATTATTTAGATGGAAATGGTACAGGCGTTCCAGGTGGATCAAATCCTGATCTTGATGAAGATGATCATGATCCTGAACAGATTTTAGTAAATCCAGGTTTTGATTTAGCATTAACGAAAGTTTTAAGCCAAGGACAATCCTCCACAGTAGTGAATGGTGCTACAGTAGATTTTGATATTGAAGTATTCAACCAAGGGAGTGGAATGGCTGACAATATAGAAATAACGGATTACCTGCCTTCATGTCTTACCCTTGCGGATACGGATTGGACGGATAACGGAAATGGTACAGCCTCCATTACATTAAGTGTTGCAAATAATGGATTGAATGCTCCACTAGCACCAAATACCTCCGTAATTGTAGAATTAACCGTTTTGGTAGACAATTGTGCATCTGGAAGTATAACTAACTGGGCAGAAATAAGTGATGTTACTGACGAAAATGGAGACCCAGTCGACGATATTGATAGTGATCCAGATAATGATCCAGATAATGATAATTACGGTCAAGACAATCAAACAGATGATGATGGAACTTTTGATGAAGATGATCATGACCCTGCGGAAATTACCGTGGCAAAATTTGATTTGGCTTTAGTTAAGGTAATTGCTCCTAATCAAAATCAAGTATTCCAAAATGGAGACAATGTTGATTTTGATATCACTGTTTATAATCAAGGTGATACACCTGCGGACAATATTGAGATTACAGATTATATCCCAGCTTGTATGTCCTTAAATGACAATGATTGGACGGATAATAACGATGGTACCGCAACCATTCTCCTCAGTGTGGCAAATGGTGATTTCCCTTTTGCTTTACAACCCAACAATTCTATAACTACTACGATTACATTAACTTTAAATAATTGTAATGATGGCACGATAGTGAATTACTCAGAAATAAGTGGTGCTACAGATGAAGACGGTAATGTAGTTGATGACATTGATAGTACTCCTGATAATACCAACGGTAACGATCCCGGTGGAATGCCAGATACACCTGCGGACGATTACGTAGATGGTGATGGTACTGGTGCTCCAGGAGATAATGATCCTAATACAGACGAGGATGATCATGATCCAGCATCAATAGTTGTGATGGAACAGTACTGGGATTTAGCATTGATCAAAACAATGAGTACAACGCAACAATATCCTATTAACGTAAATGATCCTGTTACGTTCACCATTGAAGTATTGAACCAAGGCCCCGAACCTGCAGACAATATTCAGGTCATTGATTATATGCCACCTTGTTTGTCATTATTCGACAATGATTGGGCGGATAATGGAAACGGTACAGCAACGATTATGTTGAGTACTGCTAATAATGGATTGAATGCTCCTTTGGCTCAAGGCCAATCAGTAACAGTAGACATCACATTGATGGTGGATCCATGCGCGACAGCTACGGAGACTAACTGGGCAGAAATTGCTTCATTCACAGATGAAAATGGAGATGCTCAAGACGATGTTGATAGTACACCTGACACGGATCAATCAAATGATGCATTTAGTGTCGATGATTTCTTTGATGGAAGAGGTGATGAAGATGAAGATGACCATGATCCAGAAGATATTATTATTAATGTTACAAGTTTTAATTATGATTTAGCATTGATTAAAACCTTATCTCCAGGTCAATCATCATCTGTTTCTGATGGTATGACTGTAAGTTTTGACATTACTATATTTAATCAAGGAACGATTTCAGCGGATAACATCGAAATCACAGATTATATCCCTTCATGCTTCCTTTTAAATGATCCATCTTGGACTGATAACGGAAATAGTACAGCGACTAAAACTTTGAGTGTCCTAAATGGAGGATTAAATGCACCTTTAACAACAGGACAACAGGTAACAACCACAATTTTATTAACGGTGAATGGATGCCCACCAGGTACAATTACAAATTGGGGAGAAATTAGTAGCTCTACCGATGATGATGGAAACGTGGTAGGCGACCAAGATAGTACACCAGATAACGATCCAGATAATGACAACTATGGCGATAATGATCAAACGGATGGAAATGGTACAGACGACGAAGATGATCACGACCCTGCTGAGGTTGTCGTTGTAGATGATGATCCTGTATTCGATCTAGCCTTGATCAAGCAACTTGAAGCTGGACAAAGCAGAAATGTAGTGAATGGAGCTACAGTTACATTTAATATTACAGTGTTCAATCAAGGAACGGGAGCTGCGGATAATATAGAAATTACCGATTATCTGCCATCTTGCTTCGATCTATTTGATGCCAATTGGACGGACAATGGAAATGGTACAGCCAGCATAATGTTAAGCGTTGCAAACAACACCTTAACCATGCCATTAGCACCTAATGATTTTGTAAGCGTTCCGTTAACTGTTTTAGTGAATGATTGTACTTTGGGAAGTATAGTCAATTGGGCAGAAATTAGTGATGCAACAGATGAAAATGGAGACCCTGTTGACGACATAGATAGTGATCCAGATAATGATCAAACCAATGATGTTTTTGGTAACGATGACCAAACAGATGGTGACGGCACCGATGATGAAGATGATCATGACCCTGAGGAAATAATCGTTAACGCGTTCGATTTAGCATTAATCAAGCAGTTGTCACCATTACAAGATGCTACATTCCAAAATGGAGATCTTGTTCACTTTGATATAACAGTATTTAACCAAGGAGATACTCCAGCTGACAATATTGAAATAACCGATTATATCCCAAGCTGTATGAGTTTGAATGATACGGATTGGTTAAACAATAATGATGGTACGGCTAGTATTACATTAAGCGTGGCCAATGGTGGACTTAGTGGACCTTTAATGCCAGGTCTTTCAGTTATGGTCGAAATTACATTAATGTTAGATGATTGCTCTGAAGGTGTCGAAATAAATTGGGCAGAGATTAGTGATGCAACAGATGATAATGGTGATCCAGTAATGGACGTGGATAGTGATCCTGATGACAATCCAACTAATGATGAATTTGGAGATGATGATCAAACAGATGGTGATGGTAATGATGACGAAGATGATCATGACCCCGCAGAAATTCCAATAACTGAATTTGACTTAGCTTTAATTAAGCAATTAACAACAGGACAAAATGGGCCATTCCAAAACGGCGATTTAGTAACTTTTGATATTAAAATTATTAATCAAGGTAGTATATCTGCTGACAACATTGAAGTCATAGATTACATGCCATCTTGCATGGTGTTAAGTGATGCAGACTGGACAAATAATGGTAACGGTACAGCGAGTATTGAATTAAGTGTACTGAATAATGACTTAGCTGGTCCTTTATTACCAGGAGATGAAATTATAGTACCTATTACTTTACAATTAGATAATTGTTCTGCTGGTAATATTACTAATTGGGCGGAAATCAGTGATGCCACTGATGACATGGGTGATCCAGTCGACGATATAGATAGTGATCCTGACATAGATCAAGGAAACGATAATTTCGGAAGTGATGATCAAACCAATGGCGATGGCAATAATGATGAAGATGATCATGATCCAGAAACGATTGAAGTGGAGGATCCATGTGTGAAACCAGTTTTAACAATTGGTAATCCTCAATGCTTAGGTTCAACCTATAGTGTAATATTTTATCATAGTATAGGGGCAACAGTTACAGCTGATGCTGGTCTTGTGGGTAATGGTATCATTACACAAATTCCTTTAGGTACAGATGTTACTGTTACTGCTAGTCTAGGTACTGATTGTGAAACGGTAGAAGTCTTTAATGGTCCTGATACATGTCCTCTTGGATGTCAGTTCCCTCAATTAAATGCAGGCCAACCACTTTGTGATGGCACAAGTTTCTACGACGTTTCGTTTACTTGGGATGAATTGGGCGACTTAAGTGTAAACGCAGGTTCAATTTCTGGGAATACAATTCAAGATATTCCTGTAGGAACAGACTTGATGATTACTGCCACAAATGGTAATTGTATTACCGATATTTTAGTCCTAGCTCCAGAGGATTGTGATATTCCATGTGTTAATCCAGATATCAGTATAAGTGGACCTATATGTGCTGAAGACGGAACACCTACATATAAAATTAATTATACGGCATCCTTTGGTGCGATTGTAACAAGTGATGTTGGGGTGGTTGGAAGTTCATCTATAACAAATATACCTTCCGGTTATACGGCGAAAGTTACCGTCAGTAAATTTGGATGTGAAGATAAGGTAGTTCTAGTACCACCTGCGGAATGCGGACTTTGTATCAAACCTACATTGACTGCTGGAATTGAAGATTGCGACGCTGACGGATACAGAGTTTTATTTTATGCAAGTGCTGGGGCCAATGTTGTCGTTAATCAAGGAACAATTAATGGTTTCTATATTGAAGATCTAGCTTTTGGTTCTACTTTAAATATTAAAGCAAGTACAGGAATTACATGTTTTACTGAATTGGAAATTCCGATTCCAGATGATTGTCCGATTGATTGTGAATATCCGCATTTAACGACAGGTCAACCCTTATGTATTGACGGTTCATCTTATGAAATTTCTTTTACATGGGATGGATTAGGTAGCCTTTCGGCGAATGTTGGAACGATAACTGGAGATAAAATAACCAATATTCCTACAGGCACCGATTTAGTCGTAACTGCCACTGTGGGTGATTGTGAGTCAGTTGTAGAAGTGACATCTCCATTAGACTGTGATGTGCCGTGTGTTAATCCTGATATAAGTGTAAGTGGACCAATATGTCATGAAGATGGTAGTCCATTCTACAAGGTTAACTACATTCATACGCCTGGTTCAACGGTAAGTTCAGATATTGGAATAATCAATAATGGTGAGATTCATTCTATTCCATCAGGAGAGAGTATAACCATAACTCTAAGTCAAGATGATTGTCCTCAAAGAGTTATTGTTGTACCTGCTGCCAATTGTATAGAATGTATTTATCCAGTATTAACGGCAGGAAATATAGAATGTGAAGGTAATTTTTACGAAGTGACATTCTATAGTAGCTTAGGTTCGACCGTCACCGCAAGTGTTGGTAACCTATCTGGATTTAAAGTAACGGATATTCCAATAGGAAATGACCTCGTGTTAACTGGATATTTAATGGACGGATGCTTGATTGATTTATTAGTCGAATCTCCTAACGTTTGTGATCCTGATTGTGAGTACCCAGAATTAACTATGGGTCAAGAGATGTGTCAAGGTAGCGGATTCTATTCTGTATCCTATACTTGGGATGGGGTAGGCGTTCTTAATGCTAGTGCAGGTCAATTGATGTCTAATTCTATTTTAAATATCCCTATTGGTACAGATGTTACATTATCGGCTTCCGTCGGAAATTGCATTATTGAAGTTTCGACTACATCCCCTGAAGACTGTAGCGACCCATGTGAATTCCCGAATATAAGTTTGAGTGGCCCATTATGTGAGTCTGATGGAATGACCTACTTTGTTCAATTTATCAGTACCCCAGGTACTGTAGTGACGAGTGATTATGGAATTGTAGGAAATGAAATAATTACAGATATACCTTCGGGACAAAATGTTACTGTAACGGCAAGTACGGCAGGATGTGATGATGAAATAGTCATCGTACCATTCCCAGAATGTCAACCTTGCGAATACCCTGAATTGACTTTAGGTAATCCTGTATGTGGAGATGATACATACTCCATTACATATTATACCTCTTTAGGAACCATGGTAAGTTCAAATCTCGGAAATCTAGGGGTCTTCGAAATAACAGATATTCCTATGGGAATGGATGTTGTTGTTACGGCTTCAACAGATGGCGCATGCTTTACAGAGTTAACTGTTGAAAGTCCAGATCCTTGTTTAGATGTTTGTGTACAACCAGAGTTGACTGTAGGCCAACCAATATGTCAAGGTAATTCTTATGAAGTTTCTTTTACCTGGGATGGCTTAGGCAATATGAGCATAAATGCTGGAACAATTATAGGAAACACTATAACAAATATCCCTGTAGGTCAGGATCTTATTGCGACTGTAGTCAATGGTCCTTGTATTACTGAGGTAAGTGTTGTTTCACCCGTGAGTTGCGATGTTCCGTGTCAATATCCTGATATTAGTGTTAGTGGTCCTCTTTGTGATGACGGTACGTATTATGTTCATTTTACAGTTAATCCTGGTGTTACAGTGACGGCCGATTATGGCATTGTTGGTGATGGCGTGATTACAGGAATTCCCGCTGGACATAATGTTTCTATCACAGCTGAAATACCTGGATGTGATAACGAAACCATAATAGTTCCAGGCCGAGATTGTGAAAAATGTGAACGTCCAACCATTACAGCTAATTTAGAGGCATGTAGTCCGACGGGTTACACGGTTAGTTTTTATGCTTCTCAAGGAGCAATCGTAAGTTCTAATCAGGGTACAATAAGTGGTAATTTAATTTACGGTCTTGACTTTGGAACGACGCTTAAAATAACGGCATTCGAATCTCAAGGGTGCTTAGCCGAACTAGAAGTTCTTATTCCTACAGGTTGTTTCGATTGTGTTATGCCTGATCTTTCATTGGGCCAACCAATATGCCTTGGAACAAACGAATATGAAGTCTCCTTTATGTGGGATGGTGTGGGTAGCCTTTCGGCGAATATTGGAACGATAGTAGGCGATAAAATAGCTAACATCCCACTAGGTTCTGATGTGACACTCACAGCAAGCAATGGAGAATGTGAAACAGATGTAGTTGCCTTATCTCCAGAGTCATGCGATGATCCATGTGATTATCCTATGATTAGTGTGAGTGGTCCATTATGTGAAAGCATGACGACTTATAAGCTCAACTATATTTTAACTCCTGGCGCCTCGGTTACTTCAGATGTTGGTGTTGTCGTACCTGGAATGATTACAAACATTCCTCAAGGACAAACTGTAACCATTACTGCTACATATTTAGGCTGTGAAGACAAAATAATCATTACACCTAAAAAAGATTGTTCAGGGACATTTGATTTAGCATTGACGAAGGTTGTAAGTTCAGCGGGGCCACATACATATGGAGACGATGTAGTTTTTGATATTAATGTATTCAATCAAGGTACCATCAATGCTGCAAATGTAGAAGTAACGGATTATGTTCCTGCAGGTTATATATTTAATGCAGTAGATAACCCTGGCTGGACGCTCAATGTAGATGGGACTGTAAGTTATACTATACCTACAGTAATACCTGCTTTGACAAGTACTACCATTGGTTTGACATTGGAATTACAAGCCGCTTCTAACGTTGAAGATTGGATAAATTACGCCGAAATCAGCGATGCAACTGATGAAGACGGTAATCCTGTAACAGATGTGGACAGTACTCCTGACAATGATCCTGACAACGATAATGATGTTGTACCTGGTGACGAAAACGATAATGTGATTACGGAAGATCCAGATAATCCTGGAGAAGACGATGAAGATGATCACGATCCAGCAATGCCAGAAATATTTGATTTAGCATTGAATAAAACGAAAACGGATAATGGTCCTTTTGAATATGGAGATATTGTTACGTTTAATATCAATGTTTACAATCAAGGTAACGTCTCCGCAAATAACATTGTAGTTAATGACTTTATACCATGCGGTTTAGAATACTTACCTGCCAATGATGGTGTTTGGTCATTTGATAATATTAGTAGCGTTGCTCAAACAACAATAACAAATATCTTGGATCCAGGACAGTCAGTCACCATTCCAATTTATTTAAGAGTACAAGGTTGCGCAGCTGATGCTGTAACAGCTTATACCAATATTGGTGAAATTGAAGATGCTACTGACGAAGATGGAGACCCAGTTGTAGATGCTGATAGTGATCCAGACGATGATCCTACAAATGATGGCGATCCTGATGATAACGAAATTGACGGTAATCCAGATGATCCTTCTAATCCAGATGAGGATGATCATGACCCAGAAGTCATTGAAGTAATATGTATTAAGCCTGTACTTACGATTGGAAACCCTGAATGTTTTGGAAATACTTATAGTGTAATATTCTATCACAGTTTAGGAGCTACGATTTCCTCTGATATTGGTTCTATCGGACAAGGTGTCATTACGAATATTCCAATTGGAATGGATGTGACAGTCACAGCTTCCCTTAGCCCAGATTGTCAAACTGTAGAGGTATTTGATGGCCCGGATCAATGTCCAACTGATTGTGAATTCCCACAATTAAATGTAGGTCAACCACTATGTGATGGAACGAATTTTTACGAGGTTTCATTCACTTGGGATGGATTAGGTAACTTCTCTATAAATGCAGGAAATGTTTCTGGTAACACTGTGAAGAATATTCCGATTGGAACAGATCTTATAATTGTGGCGGATAACGGTGATTGTACAACAGATATCTTAGTACATGCTCCTGAGGATTGTGATGAGCCATGTGTTAATCCAGATATAAGTATTAGTGGACCTATTTGTGCAGCTGATGGTTCTCCTACATTTAGTATAAATTATACTGCTACCCCAGGTGCTACCGTAACAAGTGATGTTGGTGTGGTGACAGGATCTAGCATAACTGGTATACCTTCTGGCTATACAGCGACGGTTACTGTAAGTAAAGATGATTGTGAGGACAAAGTTGTCTTAGTTCCTCCAGCAGAATGTGGATTATGTATTAAACCAACGTTAACCGCAGGAATTGAAGATTGTAATGATGGAACTTATAGAGTTTTATTTTATGCTAGCGCAGGAGCAACGGTAACGGTTAATCAAGGTACGGTCAATGGTTTCTACATAGAAAATTTAACCTTTGGATCTGTATTAAATATACAAGCATCAACTGGAGTTAATTGTTCTACTGAATTAGAAGTTCCTATTCCAAGTGATTGTCCTTCCGATTGTGAATACCCGCATTTAACAACAGGACAGCCGATATGTATTGACGGTGCGTCTTACGAAGTTTCATTTACTTGGGATGGTGTAGGAAGCCTTTCGGCCAATGCTGGAACAATTTCCGGAGATATGATTACGAATATCTCTGTGAATACTGACTTAGTGGTGACTGTTGAAAATGGTGATTGTATAACTACTGTTGAAGTAACAGCACCATTAGGATGTGATACGCCTTGTGTAAATCCTGATATTAGTGTGAGTGGACCAATCTGTCATGAAGATGGTAGTCCGTTTTATAAAGTTAATTATATACATTCTGCAGGTTCAACAGTGAGTTCGGACTACGGGGTTGTAAACAACGGAGAAATTCATTCTATTCCTTCTGGCCAGAATGTTACCATTACTTTAAGTCAGGATGATTGTCCTAATAGAATGATCGTAGTTCCTGCCGCCAATTGTATTGAATGTATTTATCCAGTACTGACTGCAGGTAATATAGAATGTGATGGTAACTTTTATGAAGTCACCTTCTATCATAGCGTTGGCTCTACGGTAACCGCGAGTGCAGGTAATTTATCTGGATTCAAGGTGACAGATATACCTGTCGGAACAGACTTAGTATTGACAGGAGAGTTAGTAGATGGATGTTTGATAGATTTATTGGTAGAATCCCCAGATTTCTGTGATCCTACTTGCGAGTACCCAGAATTAACAATGGGTCAAGAAATGTGTCAGGGTAACAGTTTTTACTCTGTTTCATATACTTGGGATGGTGTAGGTACATTAAGTACAAGTGCCGGACAATTAACTTCCAATTCAATAGTAAATATTCCTTTAGGTACTAATGTTAGCCTAACGGCAACTGTTGGAAATTGTATCACTGAAGTAACTTCTACATCGCCGGATGATTGTAGCGATCCTTGTGAATTCCCTAATATTAGTTTAAGCGGGCCACTATGTGAGACAGGAGGAATGACATATTTTGTACAATTTATAAGTTCCCCAGGGACAATTGTTACAAGCGACTTTGGAACAGTTGGAAGTGATATCATTACCAATATTCCTTCGGGACAAAATGTAACGATTACAGCGAGTACAGCAGGATGTGATGATGAAATAGTCGTTGTACCGTATCCTGAGTGTGAAATTTGTGAATTCCCTGAATTAACATTAGGTAATCCTGTATGTAATGGAGATAGTTATGATATCACTTTCTATACCTCATTGGGTACAATGGTAACCTCTAGTCACGGAAATATTGGTCAATTTGAAATTACGGATATTCCGCTTGGTCAAGATATCGTAGTTAATGCTACCACAGATGCCATTTGTTATACAGAATTGACAATAGAAAGTCCTGACCCATGTTCAGACCTTTGTATCCAACCTGAGTTGACTGTAGGCCAACCTATTTGTCAAGGTAATACGTATGAAGTTTCTTATACGTGGGATGGCATTGGAGATATGACCATAAGTGCAGGTGTCATAGACGGAAATACAATTACAGGTATTCCAGTCGGACATCATTTGATTGCGAGTGCGATGAATGGTCCTTGTGTTACTGAGCTTAGGGTAGTGTCTCCATTAAATTGTAATATGCCATGCCAATATCCGGATATTAGCGTAAGTGGACCTTTATGTAATAATGGTACATACTATGTTCATTTCACAGTGAATCCTGGAGTTACAGTGACCTCTGATTACGGAACTGTAGGTAATGGTATAATTACCGGTATTCCATCGGGGCAAAATGTCACTATAACAGCAGATATTCCAGGATGCGATAACGAAGTAATAATAGTTCCAGGAAGAGAATGCGGAACATGTGAACGACCAACAATTACAGCTAATCTTGAAGCATGTAGTCCTTCAGGATATACGGTTAGTTTCTATGCATCTCAAGGGGCTACAGTGACTACAAGTCAAGGTACAATTAGTGGTAATTACATATACGGACTTGATTTCGGTACAACACTAACCTTGAATGCTTTTGAATCTCAAGGTTGCGTTGCGGAATTACAAGTATTGATTCCATCAGATTGTTTTGATTGTGTGATGCCTGATTTATCATTGGGTCAACCAATATGCCTAGGAAATAATGAATATGAAGTTTCATTTATGTGGGATGGTATTGGTAGCCTTTCGGCGAATGTAGGAACGATCGTAGGAGATATCGTGACAAATATACCTTTAGGTTCTAATCTTATTTTGACAGGTTCAAATGGTTTATGTGTAACAGATGTTATAGCGACCTCACCAGAATCGTGTGATAATCCGTGCGAATATCCAATGATTAGTGTTAGTGGTCCAATATGCGAAAGTAACACTACGTATAAACTTAATTATTTGATCACTGCTGGAGCATCAGTAAGTACCAATATTGGTGTAGTTGGTCCAGGTATGATTACAAATATACCACAAGGACAAACGGTCACTATTACAGCATCTTACTTAGGCTGCGAGGATAAAGTAATTGTTACACCTAAAAAAGATTGTCACGAAACATTTGATTTAGCATTGACGAAAGTCGTCAGTTCTGCTGGACCTCACACTTATGGAGATAATGTAATCTTTGACATTACTGTCTATAATCAAGGTAATATCAATGCGGCTAATGTCGAAATTACAGATTACGTTCCTTCAGGATATATCTTTAATGCTAGTGATAATCCTGGATGGACATTGAATTTAGACGGTACTGTGAGTTATACTATTCCAACAGCCATAAATGCATTGACAAGTACAACGGTTAGCTTGGCACTTGAATTACAAGCTGCGGATCATTTGGATGATTGGATTAATTATGCGGAAATAAGCGATGCAACAGATGAAGACGGTAACCCAGTTGATGATGTTGATAGTGATCCAGATAACGATCCAGATAATGACAATGATGTTCGTCCTGGTGACGAAAATGATGATGTGATTACAGAAGATCCAGATATTCCAGGTGAAGATGATGAAGATGATCACGATCCTGCAATGCCTGAAGTATTTGATTTAGCTTTAAATAAAACAAATTCGGATGAAGGACCATTTGAATATGGAGACATTGCATTATTTAATATTAATGTATACAACCAAGGAAACATTCCAGCAACAAATATTGTAGTGAATGACTTTATACCTTGCGGTTATGAATATATGTCTTCAAATAATATGGATTGGTCATTCGATCCAGTATCGAGAATAGCACAAACTACGATAACGAGTATTCTTGATCCTGGTATGTCAATAACAATTCCGATCTATCTGAAAATTCAAGGATGTCCTTCGGATCCACTTAATGCGTGGGTGAACATTGCTGAAATTGAAGATGCAACAGATGAGGATGGTAATCCTCAAGAAGATGCGGATAGCGATCCAGATGATGATCCGACTAATGACGGCGATCCAGATGATGATGAAATAGATGGTGACCCAGATGATCCATCAAATCCAGACGAAGATGATCATGATCCTGAAGTTATTGAGATTTTTGATCTTGCACTTCAGAAACAATTACTAGGTGATGGACCATTTAATTATGGTGACTTACTAGAATTTACAATCAACATTTTTAATCAAGGAAACGTAGACGCATATGACGTTCAAGTAACGGATTATTTGCCAGCTGGTTATACATTCGCGCAAGCAGATAACCCAGCCTGGACTGTAAATGGTGGATTACTTCAAAGGGAAATTCCGTTTGTAGCTGCAGGAACATCAACGAGTGTAACTATTTACTTAACCCTAGTTCCAGCTTCAGGTGGAGATGATTTCTGGAATAGAGCTGAGATTTCGGATGCTGATGATGATGGAGATCCTAACAACGATGATCCAACGGATGCAGATAGCGATCCAGATACAGATCCAGATAATGACAATGACGTAGAGCCTAGAGATGAAAATGATGACGTTATTACTGAAGATCCCGATAATCCAAATGAAGATGATGAAGATGATGCCGATCCTGCGGGTCCAAGGATATTTGATTTAGCACAAATTAAACAAGTAAACTTTGGAGGTTCAGTCAGCTACGGAGATGTAGTTCCGTATACAATTACTGTGTTAAATCAAGGAACAGTAACAGCGACAAATATTGAGATTACGGATTATTTACCGTGTGGCTTAGAATATGTTTCTGAAAACGATGTACTTGGTTGGTCTTATGACGCCGCTAATTCAGTAGCAACAAATGCCATTTTAGGTCCTTTAGAACCTACAGAGTTTGCGATGTTAACGCTTTATTTAAGAGTCATTCCTTGCGATGATGACGGAGCTTGGACAAACTATAGTGAAATTTCAGATTCTGAAGATGATGAAGGAGAACCTTGGGATGATATTGATAGTGATTCAGATAATGATCCAGATAATGATACAGGTGGTGAACCAGGCGGGCCACATGATGATAGTTTTGATGGAGATGGAACAAATGACGAAGATGACCATGATCCAGCAGAGATTCCAATTTTCGATTTGGCTTTGATTAAGACTGTCGATGATATTGGCCCGTATGGGGAAGGAGATATTGTAGAATTTGAAATCACTGTATTTAATCAAGGTAACGTTGATGCATATGATATTGAAGTCACAGATTATCTAAGCAATGGATATGCTTTTGACACCTCCTTAAATCCAGGTTGGTCTCAATCTGGTAATTTATTAGAAATTACCTTAGCTGGTCCATTGACTGAAGGGCAAAGCATTGTTGTTCCATTAAACTTGACTTTAATTGTTCCGGATGAGGTACATGCTAATAGTTGGTACAACGAAGCAGAAATTAGTGATGCACAAGATGAAAATGGTGATCATCCAACGGATGTTGATAGTTATCCAGATAATGATCCAGATAATGATAATCCATTAGTAGATGGTCCAGATGAGGATGATATATTTAATGGAGATGAAAATGATAATGTAATTGATGAGAACATTAACGATCCATTTGATGAAGGTGATGATGATGAGGATGATAACGATGCCGCTGAAGTAATAGTGCTTGGTGGAATTGGAGATAAAGTTTGGAAAGATTTGGATGGTGATGGAATTCAAGATCCGAATGAACCACCTATAGAAGGAGTGGTAGTCAATCTTACAGATTGTAATGGTAATATCTTAGAATCAATGACAACTGATAGTGATGGAAATTATTTCTTTATGGGTCTAGTCCCAGGTAATTATCAAGTGACATTTGATATTAGCAACCTACCGGAAGGATGCGGATTTACATTCCCGGATCAAGGTGGAGATGATGAATTAGATAGTGATGTTAATATTGATGGAGAAGGTCCATGTATTAACCTTGAACCAGGAGAAATTGACTCTACCTATGATGCTGGTCTATTGATATTATCAAGTCTTGGAGATTACGTATGGCATGATTTGGATGGAGATGGTATTCAGGATCCCGGTGAACCAGGAATTCCAGATGTAGTCGTAAATCTATACGATGGAGATGGAAATCTTATCGGTACAACGGAAACAGATTCAAATGGGTACTACTTATTTGACGATTTATACCCGGGTGATTATTACGTAGAGTTTGAAGCTCCAGATGGAATGGATTTAACTTTGCCAAACAGCGGTGTAAATGATGGTTTAGATAGTGATGTTGATGGGTCCAATGGTCCAGGTACGACAACGATTACTCATCTTGATCCAGGAGAAAATGATCTCGATTGGGATGCTGGTTATTTCTTCTGTGTCCCTATCGGAGAGTTAGTTTGGTACGATACTAATGAAAACGATGTTTGGGATTCTGATGAAAACGGTATCAATGGAATAACTATTCATCTATGGAGAAGACATCAAGGAGTTTGGTCTATTTGGGAAACTGCAGAAACTGGACATAAACCTGGAACACCTTCCGATGATGGTTATTATAAATTCTGTGCTCCTCCAGGAAATTATTACATAGAAGTGGTCATGCCTCCTTATGGAATTGTGCCTTCTCAACCAAATAGGGGTGGAGATGATAATATCGATAGTGATGTTGATCATTCCTTCGGATTTGGAACAACAGACGATTTTGTAGTGTTCTCAGGAGAAGTGAAATGTGATATTGGTGCGGGTTATTATCCAATGGCACAAGTAGGTGATATGGTTTGGAGAGATGAAAATGGGGATGGTTTACAAGATCCTACCGAACCTCGAGTAGCTGGAGTTATAGTTCAGGCCTATAATGTTCTAGGTGAAATGATGGGGCAAGATACTACAGGTAATGATGGTTCGTATATGATAGAATATTTGCAGAAAGAAGATTATTACTTGAAGTTTATTCCGCCAGCAAGTTTTGGAGCAACAGAAGCAAACATGGGTGATGATTCGATGGATAGCGATGTAGATCATAGTAATGGTATAAATACAACAAGCTTTATTCATTTAGAACCAGGAATGGATGTGCCTCATGTTGATCTCGGACTTATCCCTGGTGCTTTACCAGTGGAATGGTTAAGCTTTAACGGAGAGAATAGGGGTGCCTATAACCAATTAAACTGGTCAACCGCAAGTGAATTAAATTCAAGTCATTTTGAAATCGAAAGACGACATGAAACGGAAGTAGATTTTAGAATGATCGGAAAATTAATAGCTGCTGGAACTTCTAATGAGATAAGTAATTATGATTTAAGAGATTACGATGTTCTACAAGAAGGCATCTATTACTATCGAATTAAACAATTAGACAATGATGGGGAATATGGTTACAGTAAAACTATCTCAGTTAGAGTAGATTTGCCTAGTGAATTCAGTTTCGTGATGTATCCAAACCCAGCCATAAATGAAGTGACCATAGAGCTTAACCTATCTGAAGATTCAAAGGGAATGGTTAAAATTTGGAATGCAAATGGTGAAATGATTAGATCCAGTGTATTATCAAATACACTGACAAGTGGAAATAATATGGCAAAAGTAGATTTAACAGATCTTTTACCTGGAATATATCAGGTGGAGGTGGAGTTAACACCAATAAATGGTAATAATACGACTCAGTTAATTCGTAAAAAATTAATTGTACTCAAAAATTAAGTTCTGATTAAATACTTCCAAGAGGTCACTTTGTAATGAAGCTGGCCTCTTTTTTTGTTTACATCGAAGATATTCACACTTAAGATTAAATTTACGCTTTGACGAAATTAATATATGAATTGTCTTAATATGTTAACAATTGAACCCATCTTTGGGACAAGAACATCAGTAACGAATTGATGTTAGCAATAACCAAAACGAGGTCGAGTTGAAGGGTGGCTTGACCTTTTTTAGGTTGACATAATTTGACGAATCAGTTTTCGTTTTCTATCGGAAACTTTTAACTCTTTGCCTGTACTTAATTCTATAATAGGATACCTGCCTTTATACAATTTGACGATGTGGTTAACATTAACCATGTCTTTACGGTTAATCCGAACAAAGATTGTTGGGTCTAACTTTTCTTCATAAAATTTTAAAGACTTAGAGGTAATGACTTTTTTCCCATTGTTGAAAAAGACAGTTGAATAACTACTTTCTGCTTCCAAACGTACAATGTTTTGAATCTTAAATACTTCAAATCCTTTGGAGGTTAGTAACGAGATTTGTTGTTCCTTTTGTGATAAATTATCCACATGAGATTTAATTTCAAAAAAGCGCTGTAAGGATTTATCCAATTCGTCATCTAGAATTGGTTTTGTTAGATAATCAAAAACTGAATGTTTAATGGCCTCTATCGCATATTCGGGATGTCCAGTCACACAAATAGTTTTGAATGATGGACTTTTAAAAAAATTTAAAATATCTAAACCCTTGTGTCCGGACAATTCAATGTCTAGAAATATCAGATCAGGTTCCAATATTTGAATAAAATTGATTGCTTCCAACAACTCATTAGCTATACCTACGATTTTTAGTTGGTCGTACTTTTTGAGTAATGATTCTAATAATTTGGTCGACTTGGGGTCATCTTCAATTAATAGCACTCTGTACATTTCCAAGGTTGTTGACTAAAGCAATATAGTTATTATTAAGGTAGGCTGGTATTTCGTTTAAAATAATACGCGCTTAATTGTACTTTATCCGCGAAGACCTAAATTTCCTTGCCTGTCCATTTTACGAAGATTAATAGCAATTTTAATTTTTGAACCGATTCCATTGATGTTCTTGCTAATCTCTAAACTGTCTTCCTTATCATTAAGAAGTGCTAATCGATTTTTTATTACAGTTAGACTACTTTTTGAATTATCTAAATCGAAATTTTCAATACCTTGACCGTTATCAATGATTTCGATATTTAACCAATTCTTGTTTTTTTCAAAAAGTACTTTGATTTCTAATAGTCTTCTCTTATTTCGATATTGAATCGCATTTTCAATTATTGGTTGTAAAAGTAGAACTGGTAGATTGATTTTTTTTAAGTCATTTTCTTCAATATTGAGGAAGTCATAAGAAAGTTTTATGGACTCATCGTGAATATGACTTTCCAAATCAATATATCTTTGGATCAATCTCATTTCATTTTGAAGACTAATGTTTTCGCTCGTATTTAAATTAAATAGCTCTCGCATCATTAGTGCCAAACGATTTATTAACTCTGCTCCATCCGATTTGCTCTCAAATTGAATGTAATACTTGGCAGCATTTAGTATGTTGTTGATAAAGTGAGGATTTAAACTCTGCTGAAGACTTCTAAGTTTTAATTGTTGTATTCTATCCAAATATTCTTTAGTTCGTTTTCGTCTTTCGTTTCTTTTTTTCTGAAAATATCGAATAGCAATATAGCTTGTCAAAAGAGAAAATAGTATTACACTTATCAAAAACCACCAAGTATTCCAGAAAGGAGGACTTACGAAAATGTTTCGTTCGTCATAATGATTTTCATCAAAAAAATCTGGAGTTTTAGAAAATTGAAATATGTATTCTCCAGAACTAAGATTCTGTAAATTGACATACGGGACAGTACTGAAACCTTCGTTCACTAAATCAAAATCCTTATTTATTATTCGGTAGAAATAATTTAATTTTCGAAGATTCGAATGATCATTATTCGCTAAATTGATTTGAAGATTTTGGAAGTTATGATTTAAATTAATATAATTATCCTCTGATAACAAGACATCATCGACTAGTATATTTCGAATATATAATTCTGGTTGGCTCTCTTCAGTTTCAACTAATGAATGGTCAAAAATTATTATTTTCTTAGAACTCATTAAGTAAATTTTCTCATCGAAAATGTCAATACGATTATATTCAAGTTTTGGTATTCCAAAGTTTCCAGAGAGTTTCCTCACTTTTTTTGTTGTAATATCAATATTGTACACGTCTGTATTCGCGATTAACCAAATCTTATTCTTAGCAACTCTTAGATTTTTTACAATGGGATTGGAATTCAATTGATTAAAATTAATTTGTTCTAATGAGTGGTTTTTATTGTTATAATACCATAGGCTTTTGTTTTCAGAGATTAACCAAAGATTACCCCTTTGATCTATAATGAAGTTTGATAGGATTTCGTCCTCAAATTGAAGTATAACACGAATTCTGTCCTCGTGATCTATACTATATAATCCTCGCTCACTTGTGAAGTATAGGGAATCTTCAAAAGCATTTACATTGAAATATCTCCAATTACCATCAGAGATTTCTATAGATTCTTGCTCTCCTTTATCATTTACTTTGATAAAGGCATGATGGGTTGTCGTGTATACATTCTTGTTGAAAATTTCTACATCCTTATTGTACTTCGAGTCTATTGTTAAACCATTTCCAAAAGACAACCGAGTATCGTATATACAAACGATCTCTCCTGAGCTACATCGTTTGAAATTTCTTAAGTTACCTTTTCCGTTGTTAAAATATTCAACACGATGATCATATTCATTAGTTTTAATATTGAAGATTTCATTCGTATTTTCTATGACATATAAATCTTCCTTTGTAGCAAGGATGTCGGTGAATATGTTATTTCCTTTTTGGAGAATAACCTTAATATTTATATTAGGTATTACTAGAACTCCACGGTTTCTTGTTGATATCCATATGTTTAATTCTGAATCCTGAAATATATTATTCACTTTTATGGATTGATCCAATATATGAGTGCTTTCACCACTTTCATAATTTAGATAAAAAGTTCCCTCGTCATTCGTCGAATAAAATAACCCATCTTTTGCCCCAAAAATTCGATGGATGTCTTTATCCAAATAGTGATTCAAATTAAATGAATGAACGGTCTCCAAATCTGTATTCAACAAATTTATTTTCGTACTGTCTTTTGATAAACCAATTAAATAATCCCCATCATTACGAATTCTACCAATGTAATCGAAGTTCCAATCAAATTCTATGCACTTCAACTCATTTTCGGGACCATATGAACAAAGCCTATCATCATTGATTAGTATGGCATTTTGTCCAATATTTCCAAGACAAAAACCAACGCCAAAAAGATCTGTCTGATATGGTTCTTTAAAAGACAAATGCGGTATGACTTTAATTTTGGAATGTTTTGTCGAAACAATTAATCCGTTTTTATGAATTGATACCCCAAGCCAACGAATATGTTTTTCAGGATTATGAAAGGCCTTTATTTGATCATCTTTATATTGATAAAAGTCAAATAAAGAATTTACTATGATTAGACGATCTTTGAAATCATCATATTTGAGAAAGATTATTTCTTGACCCTTCATTCCATGTAGTGGAATTTTTTCTATCTGATTGCCATCAAAAATGAATAGACCATTTGAACTCGCGATATACTTTCGGTTTTCTTTGTCTTCATCTATATGATAACATTCCCCTAAGTCAACTTGATACAACTCACTTAGTTCGAAAAAAGAAATGTTTTGTGCATAGAGAGGGTATGCAATTAGACAAATAAAAAATGTCGCACATTTAAAAACAGATTTCAAAGGATTAAGGTATTATGTGTACGGCAAAATACTTAAAACAAAGCAATCCATAAGTCGTGTAAAGAGTTTTCTGGCTTTCGCCGAAAGGCTAAGACTTTTCCAATAAGTTATTCTCCAAAGTGATCCTCACTAGCCCCGCAGTATTTCGAGCGTTAAGTTTATTCAAGAGATTAGAACGGTGAGATTCTACAGTTTTTAAACTGATGAATAACTTGTCGGCGATTTCTTGGGTGGTATGTTCTTGCATGATTAATGCCAAGACTTCCTTTTCTCTTCTTGATATTTTAGGAAAGAAATTAGTTTTCTTAGAAGACTCTTTTCG
>JAHDBI010000004.1:3497-15247 GCA_020630475.1 Saprospiraceae bacterium | reverse complement strand
ACCTCAATACCGGTCATATCTGGAAAGTTAATGTCCAATAAAATAATATCAGGTTGGTCTTTTTGGACAAATTCAAGTACTGAGGCTCCAGTATAACATCGACCAATTACATCAATGTCTTTTTCTTTCTTAAGAATGGACTCAATACCATCTACAAACATGGCGTGGTCATCTGCAATAAGGATACGTATCATGGACTAATAATTTGAGACCCATAGGCCCATATATTATAATAACACGAAGATATCGGCAAAACACTGATTTAAGTAAGGGAAAACCACTAAAAAATAAAATGGGTGTTTCTCTTGATGGTCAAGCCTTGGTTTAAGCCCATCTTTATATCATCAATTATTTAATATAATAATGAACGAACAAAAAAATAGAATCTTAAAAAACCTAAGCCCTGAAAAGGGAGTTCATTTATTATGTTCATTGTTGTTGGTACTATCTACATTCGCCGATCAAATATTTACTTTGGATACCCAAGAAGGCCAATTGATTCAAACTACAACCCTACATCCAAAGCGTTTTCTAAAATTTGATTGTTCGACCCAAATTTTTCGTGGTTCAAATGTCCTTGATGGAATAACGGTCCAAGAAGTAAAAATTAAGTTCGGTGACAAACAAGATAGTTTAGTTTTTTCGCAATATGAGAGTTGGACTGGCTTAAGTCATAACCCTTTTCTATCAAAAATTTATGTTCAGTTGTACCCTAAGACTAAGTTACTTAACCAGTCTAACTCGATTATTGCAAACAAAGTTTAAAATGAAAATTCATTAAGATAAATACTCATTGGGATTGACTATTGCATTCAAAAGAAAACGCTCATAACGATGAGGGTTTTCTTTTTTTTTTAACAGAAGCTTATCTTGTTGTCGTGAAAATATTTATTTACACTCTTTTCTTCATTTCATTAGTATCGACCCTTGGCGCCCAGGTCAATATCGATAGCATCTATTCGCAAGAAACTTTAGAAAAATTATTGAAGACCGCTAGAATCGAACAAGATCATGAAGATTTAGCGGACGTTTATTTTTTGCTGGCCCAATTAGAAGAGAATAAAAATTCGGACTACGAGAAATCTTTTGAATACTATACTAGAAGTTTAGAATATTATAAGATCGGAGATAACATTTCTCAGGTACACGAAATTCAAAAGAAAATTGCAAAGAGTTATGCCCGTTCTGAATTATACTCAGAAGCCATCAGCATTTATAATGAACTGTTAGAATACTATTCCGAGAAAAAGCACTTAAAGACCAGAACTTTATTGTTGAATGATCTGGCAAAAGTCCATGGACTTCAAGGTGATTTAGAAATGGAATACAACTACCTTAATCAAGCTATTCGACTCAATAGAATTTTAAAGGATACTTTACTTGAGATTGATTTTTTATTTGACAGAATAAAAAACTATCAAAAACTTAATGAACTAGATAGCGCCATAATGCTTTCCTTCGAATCTTTTCAATTAAGCAAAGCCTTAAAAAACGTCGAACTAGAAAGTAATTCTCTTTATTACATCGGGAAACTAAATAAGCTTAAAAGAAATTATCCTAGAGCTTTGAAGTATCTGAAAGCATCCCTTGAACGGATGCCTGAGCAAGCCTACAATGTAAAGAAAAGAGATTCCTACAAGGATTTATCAGAAGTGTATTCTAAATTAAATTTGTTTGATACGGCTTACGTCTATTCACAAATGTATGCATACTTAAACGATAGTATTCTTAATAAGGATAGATTGGAGTCCATTAATAAGCTGACCATCAAGTATGAAACTCGTGAAAAGAAGAGTGCCATTAATCTTTTAGAAAAGGAAAAGGCATTTTCTGACCAGAGATCTGAACAAAAAACAAGGGCGCTTTATGTTATGGGAATAGGCCTTGCTCTACTACTCCTGTTAATGTATTATTTCATCAGATTTTATACACAAAAAATAAAAGCAGGAAATATAATCAACCTTCAAAAGCAAGAAATTAATCAACAGAGAATTAGAGAGCTAGAAGATAATGTAAAGATTAAAAGTATGAATTCGATGATTGAGGGACAGGAGGTCGAAAGAGAGCGAATTGCTAAAGACTTGCACGATAGTCTCGGAGGTATTTTGTCAGCCATCAAATTGCAGTTTGATGGGGTGGAATACAAAGTCAAAAACATTACTAAAGTTAATGAATATAAAAGAGCTACCAAGATGCTCGATAATGCTGTTGAAGAGGTAAGAAATATTTCAAGAAATTTACAACCCACTGCATTAAGAGAACTTGGATTGGTTTCTGCCATAAAGGATTTGATCAATCGATTTTCTGGGGAGAGGTACCCGGAAATTGACTTTCAATACTACAACGTACCCGAAAATTTAGATAGATTATTTGCACTTTCGCTGTATAGGATTATTCAAGAACTCCTGCACAATACGATTAAACATGCCCAGGCATCGGAAATAATCATACAAATAAATCGTCAAGATGATGAATTGGTGGTTTCTTTTGAAGATGATGGGATTGGTTTTAACCCTGATCGTCTAAAAAGAAAAGGAATGGGTTTAGATAACATAAAATCTCGTGTAAATTATTTAAAAGGAACTCTTTCTATTGATTCTGAAATAGGAAAGGGAAGTAGCTTTATCATCAATGTCAAGTATTGATTTTAAAAATCTAAATATAAAAGTACCAAGCCCTATTGTTGAAGTGAAGACTTCATTGCTTGAAGAAAAAGATCTACAATTATTTATTAAGCGTGAAGATCAAATTCATTTCGAGATTTCTGGAAACAAATGGAGAAAGTTAAAATATAACCTCATCCATTTTTTTCAAAATAATTTTAAACAGGTCGTTACATTCGGTGGTGTCTTTTCTAATCATATATACGCGACTGCAGCGGCTTGTTATGAGTTGGGCATACCACTTATCATTTATTTAAGAACGGATAAAATTGATCCGAATAATCCCACATTACAATTTGTACAAGGTAAAAATGCTCAACTCATTTGCCTAAGTAGGGAAAGTTATAGAGAAAAAGATCAAGCAGAGTTTATTCATAAGATTCATAGGGAATGGCCAAATTCTTTTATTATTCCAGAAGGGGGGAGCAACCATTTTGGTCTGAAAGGTACCGAAGAAATAATGGCAGAAGTCAAGGTTCAATTGTCATCTCTGGACATCATAGCACTACCAGCTGGAACGGCATATACCGCAGCAGGGATCATTAGTACATCATCTACAAATCAAAAAGTTGAGGTTTTCTCTGCATTGAAAGGCCTATTCTTACAATCCGTACTTCATGAGCTTGTCGAAGATGGTACTAAAAATTGGGTTCTTTATTCTGATGAGTATTTTGGGGGGTATGCTAAGGTGGACCAGACTTTATTGAATTTCATTGATTGGTTTTTCCATGAAACAAGTATTCCTCTGGATCCTATTTATAATGCCAAAGCCATGTACTATTTATTCGAAAATATCAAGAATGGGAAATATTCAAGGGGATCAAGAATGCTGTACATTCATACAGGTGGCCTGCAAGGTATTACGGGTTACAATTATATGAAACCCGATAACAGGATTCTTATTGATTATTGATTGTCTGTTCAATTACTTTTGCGAAATGCAAATGTTCTAAAGCTAAGACTGTAGAAGCCACTTCTTGAGGGTTCGAGGCTTTTGAGATGTCACAACTAGCTTGAAAAACGATTTTCCCTTTATCATATTCTTCATTGACAAAATGGATAGTAAGGCCTGATCGCAATTCTTTGGTGTTAAAGACTGCTTGGTGAACATGCTTTCCATACATTCCGGGGCCACCATATTTTGGTAACAATGAAGGGTGAATATTCAAGATTCTATTGGCGAAAGCCTCTACAAGAAACTCTGGAATCTTAACTAAAAATCCAGCCAAAATAATCCAGTCAATTTCATGCTGTTTTAGTAGTGACAACATTTTATTCTTATCCGCAATACCTTTCCTTGGAATATGAATAGCCGGCTTGTCATAGTATAATGCGTGTGAAAACACTCCAGCTTCTTTCCTATTAGAAATGATCAATGCTACAGTAATTTTCTTGTGGCTTTGGAAATGTTTTAGGATGCATTGTGCGTTAGAACCAGAACCAGAAGCAAAAATGGCAATCTTTTGCAAAAGCTTAATTCTTTAAAATGGAATATCGATCTGCTTGGGCGGGATCAATCTTAACCATAGTTTTATAAACTTCTCTACTTTGCTTTTTGTCTGCTCCAGAGAAAACATCAATCAATTCATTTCGCTTACTATCAGAAAACAAATTGACTACCATCGAGTTTCTAATGACATTCTCTACCTCACCTATCCGCCTTACACAATCAATCATAATCACTTGAGATTTTCCGAGATCAATGGTCATATTGTCAAGACCTTCTCTATGATATTCGTAAAAAGCTTTTCGATATTCTATAGCTCGTGGATCCATAAGGTCGGCAATCAATTTAAATCGATTTCTTCTGTTTCCTTGAGAAGTCCATCCACGATCTGAATTGCTCACGTTAGGAGGAACGTTATTTATAATATTCTCGGCCATCTTAAAATACTCTTGACCTCCATTCATGGCAAAGGTTTCATAGTCGTAACCAATCATGATGTATGCATAAAATGTGAGAATCTGAGATAAATTATCGATAAATCCATTCACTGATTTTTGAAGAATTTGAGTTTCATTGTATTCAAAACTCACGTCTTTATCAATGTGGTTTAATACTTGAGTGTTGTAGGTAGAATTATAAACAGGACGGATAGTCTGCATTCTAAAATCTGCAACAAAACTGTTCGAACTTAATTCTTCTTTGATGTTGATTAGCAAGTTTCCTTCAATTCGCTCCTCTGGCTCAAATTCATCCTCAGTCCATCGCGTATTGTTATAAAGTTCATTGATCGAACTTTCCAACGATTGAAAAATTTTAGGATCTGCTAACTTAAGTTGTGGCGCTGAAACTTTGACGTTTATATTTAATTCTTGAGCATCAACTCGTTGAAGGCCAATGATTCCAATAAACAAAAGTACAAGGATACGTTTCATATTCATCCTACTATTTTTTTAATCTTATGATTTCGTTGACGATATCGGAAGCTACTTCTTGCTTAGACTTTAACTTATATTTTTTCAGCTTATTGCCTTTAAAGATAATCGATATTTTATTGGTGTCATGCTTGAAACCTGCTCCTTTGTCCTTCAAAGAATTAAGCACGATAAAGTCAAAATTTTTCTTACTGAGTTTCCTTTCAGCATTGGATTGTTCATCGTTGGTCTCTAATGCAAAGCCAATCAGCATTTGATGCTTTTTTTTCTGTGCGCCTAAGCTCGCGGCAATGTCTATGGTTCGTTCCAGTTCTATAGACATATCTCCGGCTTTTTTCTTGATTTTGGTGCTAGACACTTTTTTCGGACGGTAGTCTGCAACCGCAGCGGCCATGATGGCAATATCTGATTTTGGAAAGTGTTTGATGGCAGCTTCGTACATTTCCTGAGCAGAACTTACAGGGATCAATTCTATATTCCGATCTATCGCTCCCAAAGAATTGGGACCTAGGATTAATTTTACATTTGCGCCTTCTTGTGCACAGGCTTGCGCCAATGCGTAACCCATCTTACCTGAACTATGATTTCCTATAAATCTGACGGGGTCTATTTTTTCGTAGGTGGGACCTGCAGTGATAATAACGCTTTTACCGCTTAGCGCTTTTTTTTTTGAGAAAAAGGAATGCATCAATTCAACAATCTCATCTGGTTCTGCCATTCTGCCTTTTCCTTTTAGTCCACTGGCTAATTCACCATCTCCTACAGGAATTAAATGATTGCCATAAGATTGCAGAGTTTTGATGTTGTTTTGAGTGCTCGGATGTTGCCACATATCTCTATCCATTGCTGGGGCAAAAAATACTGGACATTTTGCAGATAAATAAGTAGTGACAATGACATTATCGCTGATTCCATGGGCCATTTTTGCTAAAGTATTAGCGGTTGCTGGAGCTACAATCATAGCGTCTGCCCAAAGACCTAATTCAACATGATTGTTCCAGCTTTCTCCGTCTGTAACATCAATGAAAACCTCATGTCCTGAAAGGGTAGAGAAACTTAGTGGACTTACAAATTTAGTTGCTGACTGAGTCATGATGACCTTCACTTCAGCACTAAGTTTGATTAAACTTCGCAAAAGATATACAGCTTTATAAGCTGCGATACTGCCTGAAACGGCCAGTAGAAACTTTTTCTTTTTTAAACTCATGAATAGTCTTAGGACTGTTCATCTGCTTCTGGAGCAGGTAAACTATCTCTATATCTAAACTCTAATTGATCATCCAAAAATTCTTCAATCGCAATGACTGATGGATTTGGAATACGCTCATAAAATTTAGAGATTTCAATTTGTTCTTTGTTTTCATGAATTTCCTCAATAGTATCCGTCGATACTGCAAATTCCTCCAATTTCTGATGCAACTCTTCTTTCACTTGAACAGATAATTGCTTGGCTCTACTTTGTAAAACACAGATGGCTTCATAAACATTATCAGCGTCACCTATGATCCTTTGAATGTTTCTTGGCTTTGCACTAGGGTCAATCCCTTGAACTTTACTTTTGATGTCGGTCATGATCTAAACTTTTTGAGTTCTGAATTCGAAGCTTCGACAAGCTCTCTCAATTCTTTTTTGTATTTCGATTTAGGATATTTTTTTTCAAACTTTTCTTGAAGGCTAATAACCTCTCTGAATCGTTTTTCTTTTTTCTCGTAAACACTGTCCTTAGCCAATAAAAAACTAGCCTTTGTCATTAAATAGGACACTTCTTCGTTTCGCTTTGTATCTGGAAATTCGCTCAATAAATTTTCAAATGCGTTTGCAGCAGAAATATACTCTCCCATATCATAATAGAGCTTCGAAGAATAGAAAGCTTTCTCCTCCAACTTTTCTCTCATGATATCGATCAGTTCATTACATTCTTCCACTCTACTACTTGTCGGGTATGTATTGATGAATGTTTGAAAAGCTTCAATGGCTTTTTCTGAGTGACTTTGATCCAACTTAAAGTTCGGGGACATTTGATATTGAGAATAAGCAGACATAAAGGCCGCTTCTTCTTTTCTGTCACTATTGTAAAAAGTATTGGCGAAATTTCTGAAATAGTGAGAAGAAAGCAAATATTGATTTAAATGGTAATGCGCATAGGCATAATTGTAGAAAATATCCTCTGCTTCTTCTTTCCCTCTATAGAACGGAATCACCAATTCATACAAGGTTTGACACTTGTAATATTCTTTTTGATTGTAAAATTTATCCGCAGCCGCCAATATCTTGGCCGGGTCATTGCTCGAACGAATTTTTTCAAACTCGGTCTTACATGACGTTCCCAATATTAACAATCCCAGAAAAAGAAAAATAAGGCTCCGTTTCATAAGCGTGCAAAGATACTCCAATTATAATAACGAGGCAATTCTCTGAAGCGCTAATTTTAGAGCAATTTTAAGTGTTTTTTAACCTAAAAATGGTGCTTTTCGAGGCTAAAAGGCTCCAGTAATTCAGCAATTTTACGATTGTTTGCCAAACGAATAGGTTTGTTTTGACCACCCAGCTTTCCTCTATGCTTTGCCATTCGCCGAAAGGCAGATTCTTCAACAATATTCAGACATAAGGGACGAATGATTTGACCTTGTACTAATTCTTTGTAATGGAAGTTTAAGGATTGAAGGTTTTGATCTAGATTTTTCATGAATTGTTTCAAGTCTGACGGCGGTTTGGAAAACTCAATAAACCACTCGTGGTAGGGGGGTAGCTGGTCTTCAGTAGATACTTGTGGGGCAACGGTAAATTCAGTAACTGCAGCGTCTGATTGTTGTAAAGTTCGTTCTAATGCCGTTTCTACTTCTCTTGAAATAATATGTTCGCCAAATGCGGATAGAAAATGTTCCGTTCGACCGGTAAAAACCAATCGATACGGGTTTTTGGATACAAAACGGACCGTGTCGCCTAATTTTGAACCCCAAAGTCCTGCATTATTATTGATGATGATGGCATAGTTTTGACCTACTTCTATAGCCTTTAACGGAATTCTATCAGGGTTTTCATTATGTATCTCTTCAGCCTTCACAAATTCAAAAAATACACCTCCGTTGGCATTCAAGGCGAGACCTTGTTCGATATTTCCCTCTTGAAACGCGACAAAACCTTCGGTGGATGGGTAGGTTTCGAAGCTATGTATATTTCCGCCAAGGAGCTGATCCATCCTGTTTTTATAAGGCAAATAATTGACACCACCGTGAACGAGCAATTTTAATTCAGGAAACAATTCACTTGCATTATTGGCACCAGTTTGTTGAAGTAAATATTCCAAATACATCAGTATCCATGGGGTGATTCCACTGAGCATACTCATTTTTTGATGACGAGTATCTTCAACTATTCGAAGTACTTTTTGCTCCCAATCTTCAATAGAATTGGTCTTCTCTGTAGGAAGTTTATTCCATTTTAACCATTGCGGGATGACATGATTGACAATACCCGATAATCGACCTGTTTTAAATCCGTGGTGCAATCCCAATTGGGGCGAACCCGAAAGAAAGAGCATTTTGGAATCAAAAATTTTTAAGATATTCTCCTTGTAAGCGTAATTGATCACCGCATTTCGTGCTGTTTTAAGGTGATACGGCATGGACTCTTTGGTCAGTGGGATATATTTGATGCCAGATGTAGTACCGGAAGTACCTACAAAGTATAAAGGCTTTCTAGGCCATAAAACATCCTTCTCGCCTTCAAATATTTTTTGGATGTAAGGCTCGAGTTGGTCGTAGGAGCGCAATGGGACCTTTTGAACAAAATCTCGATGTGATTTTATGTTTTCAAAATCGTGATCTTTTCCGAACCTCGTGTTTTTGGCCGAATTGATGAGATAATGAAAAATCTTTTCTTGATAAATTTCGGCCAGTGACATCTCTTGTTCGATTTGTCGAGCAAGCTTTTTAGCATAGGGTTTTATGAGTGTCGAACGAAGGCCCATGATGTCAACTATACCATATAATTTTCTAGGAAGTCAGCAATTTTTCGGTCGTTGGATAAACGGGGCACTTTATTTTGCCCACCTAACTTTCCTTGAGACTTCATATATGATCTAAAGGCACTTTTTGAAAGGCATCTCAATTTTGCTCTTTGCAGAATTTTACCGTCGATAAGGTCTTTGTAGTAAATGTTTTGTTGAATGATTTGATCATCCAAACATTCCGCGAAAGCGTCAATATCCTTTGGCAGATCCTCAAATTCAACAAACCACTCGTGGTATGGGATCTCATTATTTTTGGGATTGACTTGAGGAGCTACGGTGAAATCTACAATGTTGCAATTAAATTTTGATGCCGCATAAAGCATAGATTCTTCCACCTCCTTGGCAATAACGTGTTCGCCAAATGCAGAAATGAAATGTTTGATTCTGCCTGACACGATCAATCTATAGGGATCTTTAGAAACAAATCGTACCGTATCACCAAGGTTATAGGCCCATAAACCCGCGTTGCTTGATATCAATATGGCGTAGTCCGTATTAAGTTCTATTTCACCGAGTTTGTAACGCGTTGGATCTTCGTCATGAACTTCGTTTAACGGAACAAATTCAAAAAACATCCCTGCATTGGTGTTGAGCAGCAGTCCTTGCTCTTTCCACGAATCTTGAAATGCAATGAATCCTTCCGAGGCAGGATAGGTTTCTAAACTTTTGATCTTTTTACCAATGAGTTTTTCCATCGTATTTCTATAGGGCTCATAATTGACTCCTCCATAAACGAATAATTCAAAGTTTGGAAAAATGGATTGTACGTCCAATTTGCCCGTCTTTTTGAGCAGTAGTTCGAAATACATTTGGACCCAAGGTGGAATCCCACTGATAAGACTGAGGTCTTCTGACATGGTTTCTTTCGCAATCGATTCAACTTTTGCTTCCCAGTCTTCGATGCAATTGGTTTCCCATGCTGGCAATTGATTCTTTTGCAACCAATTGGGTATTTCGTGATTGACAATTCCCGATAGTCTTCCAAGTTTGATTCCGGCTTTCGCCGAAAGGCTAGGTGAACCGGATAAAAAGATTAATTTTCGTTCGAACAGTTCTGGTCGCTGATGAAGATGAACATAATTAAATAATGCATCTCTCGCCGCAATGATGTGACTTTTAATGCTCGAATGGGTAATGGGAATGTACTTTACCCCAGAGGTTGTACCTGATGTTTTGGCAAAGTATTTAGGTTTTCCAGGCCACAAAATATTCTTTTCACCCTTAGTGATTCGATCCACGTAATTGCTTAATCCTTCATAATCCCGAATGGGAATCGCATTTTTAAAATCGTCGTAATCAGCAATTGTCTTGAAATGGTGATCTTTTCCAAATTCCGTTTTGGATGCTCGTTTTACTAGCTTGGTGCGAATTTTATCTTGATCCGCGACAGCATTTTTACGTATTGTTTGCAGTTTACGTGCAGTGCTTTTAGCAAAGGATTTTATGAAGAGTTTTCTTATGGACACTTTTGAGAAATTAATGCGTTCTCAAATTTGAAGAAAATAGTCCAAAAAAAAGCGATTCTTGATGCAAATCAAAAATCGCTTGGGTGTATCGGTCTGGAGTATATTAATCTAATCTCAAATCTTCTATTCTAATTCCCGGATATAACGAGGCATCAAAGCTGAACATGGAAGCATCGTAGTTTAAATCATATTTGGTATCCTTCAACTTGATCGTGTATTTACTCCCGTCCTTTCCAAACATGGTCAATGACTTCATTTTACCTGTCTTTTTGAATACGGTCATTTTCATTTTAGCGTATTCAGAATCCGGATCATTGGGTTTGAATTCAATGTATTGAACTGGAATTTTAGCTTCTTTGGCTTCTCCGGTGATGGCGTATTCAAAATCTTCGGATTCGTAAATTCTCAATAAGTCCTTTGGTGACATCATTTCTCCATCCGATTCTAAATCATTGATTTGGACTTCATTATTGTCAACGAGGTGAACCCAAATGCCCGTCCCGTCACAATAAACCACTTGATCCGCCACTTGTACTTTGTATTTCTCCCCTGATTGTATGATCTTTCCCGTTTGTGTTTCAGCGGGAGATTCTGCCAGATCAATCACCAATTCGAAATCTACTTCAATCGATGAATGTTTATTGTACTCCTCTTGTAAATCATCTAAGATCGCTTTGGCAGCTGGATCTTGAGCCGATAAGACGATGCTTAAAAACAAAAAACTTGAAAGTAATATCCACTTCTTCATAACTAGCATTTTAATATAGACGCTCTTGTGTAAAGTTATGTAACAAAATAGAGACTTAAAAGATTGTTAAAACGGAGTTTATTATGACTTTTCTACTTAAATCATGTCTTAAGAATGATGTGAATGGTTTGGACTGTACAAGTCGGAGCTTTTAAATATCTTTGTTTTAGTAATATGTTGTAAATGATGAAAAGGCTTTTTTTAGTTTTCATATGTTTTTCAATTTTTAATTCAGATTTGCTTTCCCAGCATACTGCCGCTAGAAAATGGAATGAAGCCAATTTGTTTTCTATTCGAAATGACTTTGCTCGACCGACATTACATGCAAGAAATTTATTTCATATCAGCATGGGGATGTACGATGCTTGGGCCGCCTATGATGATTCGGCTGAAACATACTTACTGGGTAAAACAGTCAAAGGGTTTACGGTACCATTTGAAGGTGTTCCCCAACCGGATGATATCAATGCGGCAAGAGAAAT
>JAHDBI010000004.1:0-3397 GCA_020630475.1 Saprospiraceae bacterium | reverse complement strand
GGCAATCCAAATATTGAAGATCCCAATAGATGGCAACCATTAAGTCTAGAAATCAATGTGCTTCAAAGTGGTGACACCATTGCTGGAAATGTTTTACCTTTTTTAAGTCCAGAATGGGGGAGTGTCCAGCCGTTTGCCCTGAAAGAATCAGATGCTGTGCTGTATCGTAGAGATAGTTTGGATTTTCTTGTCTATCATGATCCAGGCAAACCACCATATATCATGTCAGATACTTTGGCGGATGATCCGTATAAATGGGGGTTTAGCCTAGTTTCTATTTGGGGCGCTCATTTAGATCCTGCCGATAGCGTGATGTGGGATGTATCTCCAGCGAGTATAGGTAATAACCCAGAACCCCCATCTTCATTTAGTGATCATGAAGACTACTACCAATTAATTTTAGGTGGAGATCAAAGTAGAGGGCACGCAAAAAATCCAGCAACTGGTCGACCGTACGAACCACAAATGGTTCCAAGAGGTGATTACACTCGTGTATTGGCCGAGTTTTGGGCCGATGGTCCGGATTCAGAAACGCCACCAGGTCATTGGTTCACCATCTTAAATGAGGCTGTTTCAGATCACCCAAGTTTTATAAAGAGATTTGCTGGAAAGGGTCCGATTATGGATGATTTAGAATGGGAAGTGAAAACATACCTGGCCTTAGGTGGAGCGATGCATGATTGCGCTATCGCGGCATGGGGATTAAAAGGTTATTACGATTACGTGCGACCAGTTTCAGCCATTCGATATATGGCTTCAAAAGGTCAGTGTACGGAAGTGAATCTTCCCAATTATGACCCACATGGAATTCCCCTGTTGGAGAATTATATAGAAGTTGTAGAAGAAGGAGATTCACTACAAGGAGTTCGCGGCGAACACATTGGTAAAATCAAATTATATACTTGGAAAGGACATGCATTTATTGACGATCCTAAAGTTGACGCCGCAGGTGTTGGTTGGATTTTAGCAGAAAATTGGTATCCTTA
The DNA here is from genome assembly GCA_020630475.1 of Saprospiraceae bacterium. Lineage (GTDB taxonomy): Bacteria > Bacteroidota > Bacteroidia > Chitinophagales > Saprospiraceae > JAHDCZ01. Next base: position 2,411 of record JAHDBI010000004.1, on the reverse strand, counting down.
TCAAAGACCGTCTTTTGTGACACCGCCTTTTGCTGGTTATGTTTCAGGACATAGTACCTATAGTCGTGCGGCCGCTGAATTATTGGCCAGAATGACGGGTGATGAATACTTTCCAGGAGGAATGGGAGTGTTTAAAGTCAAGAAAAATGAGTTTTTAGTTTTTGAGGAAGGACCTAGCATGGACTTTGAATTGCAATGGGCTACATTTAAAGATGCTTCAGATCAAACGAGCCTCTCTAGAATCTGGGGCGGTATACATCCTCCGGCGGATGACTTACCAGGAAGAAAAATAGGGGAAAAGATCGGGATTGATGCCTTTGAATTTGTGAAGGAGTTGTATCAACGATAATGCGTTAGTCGAAGTTTAAAACTTCGACAAGCATCTCTGAGGGGTAGTTCTATTTGGGCGTGACCCTACGGGTCGGTCCATTACAGGGTTCGCTATTCGCTCCGTACTTCACCTTCGGCTCGCACCACTCCTTTAGTCGTGCCTTTCATGCACCTCACGCGGGTAGTTTTTGAGGTAAGCTAATTAACGGTAAACAAAAAAGCCCCGTTAGAATATCTTACGGGGCTTTAAGTCCATAGATAGAATCAGGTTCTAGGCTTTTCCAATCCTTTCTTTTTAATAATCACTTGCTATAATTTTATGCCAAGATTTTCATCTCTTACGTGGATGATTTAATTTTTAGCTAACTTGTTAACTTAATTAGTAGATAATGATCATTCGATTTTTTAGCTTGTTTTTATTAATACTATTCTGTATTCATAGAACAACGGGGCAGATTTGGATCCCAACAAGTTCTTATGAACTTACTGAAGGTGACCATATTCGAGATGTCTCTTTCTACGAAAAGGAGGTGATTTGGGTAGCAGCCAATACTCAATTGGATACTGAACCTACGACATGGGTTAACTCCATTTATTTTTCTGGTGATAGAGGATTATCATGGGAAAAAATTATTGTGCCAGGTCTTGATACGTTCAGGTTTGAAAACATACATGCATTAGATGATAACAAAGCTTTTGTAGCGGCCCGAAATTCAAAACATGATTTTTTTGGAACATTACTTTATACAGAAGATCGCGGTCAGAATTGGGAAGAAATATATTCGGATAACTCTGTTGGATCTACGCTGCATTTTTATGATGATAATAGAGTCTTATTATTGAATTCTACATATGCAAGTAAGTCCTATGATGGTGGATTTACATGGGAAAGTTTTGAGATAAATCCTCCGATTGGAACCATACCTTTTAAAGAATCCCTCAATATAAGTAATATTAATAGTCATGCATTTGTAAATGATTATGGATTTATCGGTGGTGATGATAGTAAAGTCAAAAGACTCATGCTATTTAATCCGTTACCTTTTAATCCAGGCTTTACAGATGAAAATTTTAATGTTTCATCAGTAAGTTTCAAGGATGAAAATAATGGCTTAATGGTCATGCGTCCCAAAACGGATTTTCAGACTATTCCTGTTGAGATTGCTCGTACTCTAAATGGTGGAGTTAATTGGGAAGTATTGAGTACGCCAGACCTATTTATTAATCATATTGCTTATGTACCCAATACGGCAGGATCTTTTGTTGGGACTGTATTTGGCCCTAGTAGTTTAGCAAAATCTATGACCGTTTTTACCAATGATTTTGGAGAAACTTGGACCATTGATGACAATGATGGAGTATTTTGCCATAATGCCTTTGCAGGAATCGTGTTTTTTAGTGCTGCTGAGGGTTATGCATTCAACCAAGCGGCAGAGGAAAACTGTGTCGAACCAGTGATGTATTATTGGAATAGTGACGATTTAATCAGTTCGCTCAATGAAACCGTCGCTGAAGATAATTCTAAAATTTATCCTAACCCAACGAACGGGAAGATCAACTTAGAATTTGATTTTGTTCCGAATCGTATAAGTTTTTATAACTCAGTAGGTTCACTCTTGAGCAACCATACAGATTTGTCAAAAAATAATGTGATTGATGTTATAAACTATCCAAAAGGGGTATTAACTATCGTTATAGAGACTGAATCTAATTTGATTATTCGAAGAGTAGTCAAACTTTAAGATTTTTTTAGGTCTTTAAATAACCAGTGCTAGTTTATACTGTTTCTAACGGTTTGGCACAGTGTTTGCTTAATTTCTAGAAACGACAGTTATGAACAAATTCTTCTTTATTTTTCTCACAAGCATCTCTGAGGGGTAGTTCTATTTGGGCGTGACCCTACAGGTCGGTCCATTACAGGGTTCGCTATTCGCTCCGTCACGCTTTTGGCGTGACCACTCCTATTAGTCGTGCCTTTCATGCACCTCACGCAGGTAGTTTTTGAGGTAAGTATTTTACGGTAAACAAAAAAGCCCCGTTAGAATATCTTACGGGGCTTTAAGTATATAGATAGAATCAGG
>JAHDBI010000056.1:21487-24530 GCA_020630475.1 Saprospiraceae bacterium | reverse complement strand
TTGATTGAAAATGCCTTTTATAGTTAAGATAAGATAATAAAGATGACGTATAATTTAAGTTTCAATCGGTTTTGAATAATCTATTTTGGCTCGAAGTTTTAAAAATCAATTTTAAAAGTAAAATATCATTTAATTAAAACACAAAATCCAAACTATTCATTGTCCACATTTTCAAGTTTATAGACAGAAAAAACAAATGAGATATTCATTTCTGATAAAAGTTGTATTTCTTTTATACTCAGTTCTTGATTACATTGTTTAGAATAATAATAAGCAACATTTAACACTATACTTTCTGCACCAAATGTTCGAATTAACACAATAAATGGTCTAATGTAATTCAACAAAGAATATATATCTGATTCATTATTTTTCGAGTTTTTCGACAAAGAAACAGAAGCATATCCAAATGGAATTTCTTTATTTTTAAATCTTCCTTTTACACCAATATCTCCTTTCTCGTTGTAAGTATTCAATCTAAGATTACATTCTTTAATCAATTTAAGTGGACTAAATTTATGACCTATTATTTCAATTGAAGCTTTTAATTTATTCATTAATCTACGTAGTTAAAAATATCAAAACCTGTATTAAATTCCGTTCCGTTAATTCTACTCTTAAAAATCAATTCGCCTAAATCAGAATAACCTATATCTGGATTATTTCCAAATCCAAAGGGAAAATCATTCTTCCAATCCTTAATCATTAATTTTTTTACATCATGAATCTGGTTCTTTGATATTCCCAAAACCTTAGCAAGTTGTTTCGCATCCGGAAAATAATTATTATGTACAACTATACCAGAAACACTAACTAGAAAATTATGCAAATCCTTAATCTCAAGATTATAAACAGTTTCCTGTCCTTTCTTCTTCTCAGATTTTATTATTGTCGTTTCACCATACTTTGTAAGTACTCGCTCGCCAATTTGTAATTCACCTGCTAACCTCCAATCTCCTTCAGAAGTAGAAAAAATTGGATGCTGATAAGTAACTCCTAATGACTCACCATTTTCAAAATCTATATTAAAAACTTGATTTGATTGATGAATAAATAAAGCTGTAACTGGTTTATATCCATAGTCATCCCATTCATCATCATCCACAGGTTTTTTTTGAGGTATTATATGCTTAATACTCGAAATTCTAAAAGGTCCATTTATTCCTTGTTCAGGTAAATTCATTTCAACAATATCATTAACCTCATAGCCTTTCCGATTAATCCAATATTCATGCAAAGCAAGCTTTGCAATCGAACCTCCAAGAACTTCTTCAAAAACCACTTCACTCCAATCTGTATCATTAATTTCAAATTCGTCTCGCTGGCGTTGTTGATCACTTGTATAAGGATCTTTCATTAATCCTAAATAGATTTCATCGTCCACACTTGCTGTTAATCCATCAGTAGAGTTTACAGTTTCATGAGCTACAGCATAATCTAACAACTGTACTTCTTGAATCGGAACTGCAATAATTGGAATTGCAGCGGCAACAGCGAGGGATTTCGTATTGGGGAAGTTTAAATTATAATTTTTATTAGCGACTAACACTGGTGTATCTTTAACAAAACACCCACCCCATAAAACACCGCATTTTCCTCTAAGGGGTTTATTTTTGACTTTACTGAACGCTTTAAAAATGTCATCGACCATACCTCCTCCTAATTTAACAAATTTTCCGCCATAGGAAATAAGTTTTGGCAGAATTAAAGCTAATGTGGATCCGGCAGTTAACACCGCAAGGGTTATTTCAAAAACAACTTCAAACAAAATAGTCCCAAGTAAATAGCCTAACGCCTTGTCTATATCATTAATATGATTTCCAAAGAAATTTTCTATTTGACAATAAATTTGTTTTCCTACTACTCCTATCATTGCAAGTATATCATCAGGTGTAAAAGTCAAAAAAAGAATTGCTGCTGTTTCTAAAACATCATCCCAATACAATTTGAATAATAAATAATTCTTTAGAATTGTCGTGCGACTGTTATGAGCAACTTGAATTTTATGTATTTGCTCATTTTTAATCGACTCGTAAGCCTGTTTTATCGTTATTTGGCCCCAAGCCACTTTATTTAAATATTTAACAAAATCGTAGTTTGGTCCAGCTATCCATGATAGATAACTATCAGTTGTATTTAAAAAGCTTTCAGATACCTTGTTAATTCCGCTAAAAAAACCCAAAATACCATCCATAAATCCTAATCCCATAGCAATCTCAAATGAATACTCTCCTGTAAGGTTTTCATAAAAACAATCCTTTGCCCATGTCCACGATGGATTACAATTTGTAGTCCTGAGTTCATCTTCATCTTGATTTTTTAAAGAAAATTCATCATTAATCGCATTTGACATTAATTGTTCTGCCTCTTCCGATGAAAGATTGTTCGTGGCCTTATAAAACATCCTTAACGGGGTCCCATCACTTCCTAAATCAAAATGCATCCATAAGATCACCTTCGTATCTAATATTATTTCAACTATATCTTTCGCTTCATCCATTTCGGATACTGAATTATTAGAATCAGACATTACAATCCCAATATTCGTAGGCAATTGATTAAAACTCTGTTGTAAAATATTGCGAATCAAATATTCCTGACCTTCTGACTTAAAGGTAATTCCAGAAAAATCCCACACTCCGGATTCATCAAAATTATTATTAGATGTTGAGGCAGTTAGTTTCCCATAATCTCCTTCTTCTAATAGTTGTTCAGCCCAACCAGATTCTATAAATGCATCAGTTGAAAGACCGTTCTGAACAATATCCATAAATGCCTCAATTCCAACTTTTTCAATTTGACTATTACTTTCATTTTGATTCTGATAAGTGTTCTTTTCTTGAATTATTTTATTGAAAACGTAGGATTCGATAGCTTCTAATTCCACAGCATTCATTTCATTAAAAACTGAAATATTTGGAAATTCAATATGCACCCTATAATTAATTTCTCCTGTGGTATAATGCTCTTTGGCAATCATTAAATAACTCGTTTGCTGCATCATACCAATAGCTTCATCAAACAAAAAAGCAAAACTTTCATC
>JAHDBI010000056.1:19330-21387 GCA_020630475.1 Saprospiraceae bacterium | reverse complement strand
TCGTTTGCTGCATCATACCAATAGCTTCATCAAACAAAAAAGCAAAACTTTCATCAGGATTGTTATATGCACTAATTGGATAAAAATCACAACCTAGCACTTCAAAGCCTGTATTAGAGTTTGAATTAACCGCCGCTATTAATTCAGCCGCAGCAGTATTCATGATGGGTTTGTACAGTTCTGTTACTCCAGATTGATTAGTGATAATATTGTATTCTCCTTGAGCAAAGGTCCATTGAGAAACTATTATTCCAACGCACAGCACTATCCACTTTTTCATATATATCGATTTAATATTTTTCATCTTCTTAAATTTTAATTAACTGGTACTTTTTTATTTAATGAAACACTTCTTTTGGAAGTACTTCCGTCCACATGTCGGACCAAAATTTGATAGACGTATCGCTTGCCTTTTTCTAAGGCATTGTCTGTATAAAATAAATCGATGGTGCCTACAGCACCGGTGATTTCTACCTCTGCATTGACGTATCCTAGGGCCTGAGCAGGAGTTAATGTTTTATACACTTGCATAGTGTTTCCTGTCACTGCTCTTAAGATTTGAAAATCTTGGACCGTGGAGTTCATAGGATATTTCCATTTCAGTTGGAGTGCGTAATCACTTGATGGCGTGGATCTCAATTGACTGGTTTCATAACCTTCTTTTTCTAGGTTACTCAGAAGGACTTCGTAGTCTGTGTTAGGCGCAAAATTGAGTTCTTCAAGTTCTAACTCAAAGTCTGTGACATCACCTTCAGCCATATCAGAATAAGGCGTAACATACTTTAGTTTGGAACTAGAAATATTATAGGAATCATCCATAGCGACCATTCGATAGTCATAAGATCTTTGTTCGAGTTCTGTAGTGTCGATCCAATTGGTCGCACCCATCGTCGTTCCTTCCTCTTCGTATTGATCTTCATCTTCCGGATTGATCGTTAAGACATCGTCCCATGATCCTCCTGAAGAATATCTTCGTTGTAATTTATGCCATGCCACATCATCACTACTACTAAAACTCCATCCGATTTCTATACCTTCAGGAGTCGGCATGACTTTAAATAAATTTGGATCTGCAGGTGGTATGGCATCAGGTCTAGCAAAACCAATCGGGGTAGATTTTTGTGAGTGGTTTTCTCTTTTGTCTAAAGAGACTAGACTCACATAAAGAGAATCCATTGAAAAGCTTCCATCAAAATAATAGACATAATGACTCTCTTTTAAGGGATACTTCGTTGCCTCTACAAACTGATCATTTTTGGCATTAGCCACAAAAACTCGGTACCCTTCTAAATCAGATTCTGTGTTAGACACCCAATGTAGCTCTAAGGCATTACTAGAGGTAAAATGTCCTTCAAGACCATCTGGAACAGCAGGTGGCTCTTCGTCTTCGGCCTGAACTAAAACTTCATAAGATTCATACTCATGACCATAAAGGTCTACGGCTTCTATCTTATAGTATCCTGTCTTTAAGGGATCCATATCTCTATAGGATCGCTCGTGCGCTGCGATTAAATCACCGTTTACTTTTTCATAAGGACCAGCATTCTTAACTGAGCGATAGACGTTAAATCCTTGCAAGCTATCATCATAACTCTCTTCAAGATCGATCCAGTAAATATCTAATTGTTCATTGATTTCATGATTTGAAATCTTCAAGTTCATTTTCATTCTCTCTGGCACACCTTGTACTTCTAGTACTTCTGATGGCTCGCTCAGCGTATTAAATGAACTACGACCTACAACCCTGTAGTAATATACATTGTCATTATCTGGCAATGAATCCACATAGGTCATCACTTCATCAAACTGCTCATCGTTAGCGACAAAATAAAATGGTAATTCGTTGACTTTTTGAAAATGAGTTCCATTAATGGATCTCTCGATATCGTAAGAAGAAAAGGCATTGACTTCTGTATCCTGAGTAAAATAAAGATTGGCCAGTTTATTTTCTCCTTCGATATATTCTAGTTGAGGGGCTTCGTAGGTGGTCACGGCCATGGTACTTATTCGTGTAAACGAACCTGCCACGTTATGCTCAGCTGTAGGACCTGCTACTC
>JAHDBI010000056.1:15672-19230 GCA_020630475.1 Saprospiraceae bacterium | reverse complement strand
CTTATTCGTGTAAACGAACCTGCCACGTTATGCTCAGCTGTAGGACCTGCTACTCGCAACTTGTACATGTATTCTTTTTGTTCTTCAGCAGTATCATCCGTCAGACCAAGTGCCAATCCCTGTGCTGCGTTATAATCCAATTCGGCAGCTAACAATGAAAACACCACTTTAGTTTCCTCTTGTTTTTTGTAATTGGCAGCATCTGCTAGATTTGGTGTTGCACTTAATGGCGCATCAAATTCTGTGGAGTACAAAGCCGTCTTGGCAATTTGTACTTCATTGGACTGAGGTAATAAGTCCCAGCCGTTTTCTGATAAGGGTACTAGTCCGTCTACGATAGACACTTGACTAGCAAACTGATCTGCCGCACTTAGTGCTACGCCATTTTCTTCAATGGTGATTCTTTCGATAACCACCCCTTTGTCTTTAGCGATATTCCATGCATCCACACTACTGAAGGCCCATCTCAATTTAATTTTTTGACCATCAAAATGTGCTTTTATTGCGGATTCGTGTTGAGGTCCTTGGGCTTTCGCCGAAAGGCAAATTACTAATCCAACACAACAGAGTAATACTAATCGTAGGTTCATCTTGATATTTAATTTTATCTTTTTCATAGTGCTTTGCTTAATCAAGGGTGAAATAAAGTTTTGACATACTCGCTACTTGCCCTCCGGGTAATCGATAGGTGACAATGACTTCATATGTTCCGTCAGGAATAGGTTCGAATTCAACATTCTGATAAAGATTCCATGCCTCTGGACCAACAAATTCGACTATACAATCTTCTTGTTCTTGAGTCATACCATTTTCTAAATCTGCAAGTTCAATACCGCAGCAATTGGCAAATTCTACTACGCAACTCTTGACACTTATGTCAGTTGTTCTAAAGTGATTTTGTCCTACCTTACCGTAAACGAATTCCATTTCTTGCGCCATAGCGGCAGCTTGTACAGGATAACTGTTTCCTAAGTAATGTTCTTCAGAAACCATGATCTGACTTCCTTCCAAATCAATTCCATCTTCTATATATCGTCGAGCATCTGGTGTAAGAAAAGTAATACCATTACTGCAAGGAATTAAGCCTATCAAGCCATCTTCGGTATTGTCACACTCTTCCACCTCTCTAGGTAAAAAACTATACATCTCAGGATAGAGAAATTCTCCATACCACCCATCATTTGTAGATACCTCAAACTGGACTAGAGGTTCGTATTTATCCGTACCAACAGTTTCATACTGATCAAATAATTCTGCATCATTCGTATCAAACTTCAATGTTCTAAATCCATCTGTTGTCATCTGGGTTTTTAGAAGAGCATCTAATGCATCAATCTTTTCTTCAAAAGAATCATACTTACTCACTCTGAAGTGACATTTGTATAAAACGTTTGGGTCGTCTGCATCCTCCTGTACATTTTGGAGGTTTTGCAATGGATCAGAGGTTATTCTGACCAATTCCATTTTATAATGCGTTTCATTTTTTAGAATATCACTCTTAATATTAAAAGTCAACCACCTTTTAGTTGGAACATAGATGTAATCGATAATATGGCTTTCGCCGAATTCGTCCGTTAATCTAATCACCTGCTCTACACCATCTGGAATATCATATAACAAACTTGGTTGACTCTGTTCTAGCTTTATGAATCCTTTGATATGATCTAAACCAGGTCCAGTTACTCCACCTTCCTTGGGATATACATTGTACATTCCTTCAGCAGGATACGTGGCCACAATATTAGATTCTGGAATATAATCCAAGCGATCATCAATAAAGAAGTGGCTTGTCTTTTCCTGTGTTTCTACAAATTCACCATTTTTATAAACGTCCACACTTACAGTAATATGAATACTATCGTTTGCCGGAAGCATATAAAATGGGTGGATAAATTGTTGGTATCCGCTAGAGTTCAATTCTGTTTCAAAAGGTATATCCAATCCTCCAGCGGTCATGACTACTGTAGGTTCGGAGATATCAAAAACGATATTGTTCCCATTGATATCTGGAATAGCTGTCGATCTACCTACAGGTATATTAAAGTTGATAGATGGTCGCGTATTTTGTTCGATATTTTCAAGTCCTTCAGTAGGATTAATGAAACTAATGATGTCCATTCCGACTTCAGAATCACTATTCCCCACTAGGATACAGTCTTCTCCTAGTTCAAAATTTACATCACCCTTAAACGTAGCAAAAAGCAATTTTACTTCAAAAGCTAAGGCTCCTTGCATCCAAGTAGGATTAGGTAGTCTTGCTTGCAATACTGCAGCAATACCCGCCTTGATAATATTAAATCCAAAAACTTTTAATTGACCAGAAATGTAAGCCCACATTTGACCGCTTGCGTACCATCCGTTGATTCCTATTTCTTCACTACTTCCAGCACAATGGTATCCTTCATAGTCTTTAACCATGATATCAAAACCGGCATCCGCTTCCAAAGACCCAGAAACTATATTCGCCACGTTGGCTTCTATATCTACTTCGATTTTAGAACCAAACATGAAGCCTGCGCCAGATTTTCTGAACGATTCATTGGTCTTTACCTTACTGGCTAATTTTCTCACCTTTCCAGGAAGTTGAGGTGCAGCAGGAATATCAGTACCCATATCAAAATATGCCGTGACTGATAGTAAATTAGAAAGACCAGGAATGCCTAATTCTATACCTGCTGGATCCGATGGTGTCCCTACATTGATTTTCCATCCGTATGGGTCAAAGTGTATAACGGCATCTACTAATTTATCATTTAGTCCTGCACCACTTATAAGTCCAGCATCTAAAAACACATTCATTTCACCATGAAATGATGGTTCGTCAAAATTAAAATCCAGACCACAGTATGCCGTAAAAGGAGCATTGAATTGCGGCTTCTGAGTTTTATTGCCCATGGATAATTCATCAGGAGCAGGTAAGTTGACATTGGACATCATTTGAGCAAATCCGCTCATTCCGATATTAGATATTCCATTGTTATTGTTGAATAAAAATTCTAGATTGACAATTCCATTCAATAAGGACTCATTAGACAATAGTCTAAATAGCCCCATCGCTTTCAATCCTAATCCAACAGATTCATCCGGTGTATACGTAATTCCTGAAAAGGTCGATCCAATCAATTGAGGTGGATCAGTTAAATCTCCAGGATTGCTGAAATCAATTTGAGCAGGATTAAACGAACTGGTCATGTGGTTAGAGATTCCACCACCAAAGCCATCTAGTGTCAATGGACCAACACCAATGCCTAGATTAACATTCGCCAAGGCGTCGATAAAGAAATACTTGTATCCATCCACCTGACCAAATTGAGCAATAGCTCCTACCCTTGCGCTTAATCCAGAGAACTCGACTTGACCAGTTCCTCTAAATCCTTTTCCATAAGTTGGATTGTTGTCATACCAGTTTAAACATGCATCAATCTTCTTCACTCCTGGGAAACTACCTTCTAGGCAAAATTGCTTTGGATCTAGGTGGTCGTACACCCATTTCTGTCTATCGTATTCGTCCGTTTCCATTCTACCTAAAATCCCGATAGCTCCGTCAGCAGAAATATC
>JAHDBI010000056.1:0-15572 GCA_020630475.1 Saprospiraceae bacterium | reverse complement strand
CCATTTAATGTGGCTAAACAATTGACGTCTTGACCATCGACAAATACACTTACATGGCTATCATCAAAAATCGTAGCATTGGCCAAGACCATATCAAAAGTAGCGTCGGTCAAAGGTGAGACAGTAAACTCATACAGATCATCTGGATACATAATGGCCTCGTACTGCATATTTTCTTCAAATACGGGAACATTCAATTCTCCAGCAAGTCCTGCGCCAGCATAATGATTATGCAATACCCGAAGACTAAATGAATCTATTGAAAAAGCCCATCCTCCTAAATTTCCACTATCAATATCAATTAAGTTGGATACTCCTACAGCGCCTGTAACACCAGAATCGTCAATCAATAAATCATTGACGGATACAGAAACTGGTTCGTTATCCTTAGAAAAATCGGAATTCAATTGAGCCGTAAGTTGCTCCATATAAAATCCTTTCCACATTGGGCTAAAGCCTTGTCCTTCGATATAATATGGACTGGTATAACCTAGCGGTGGAAGAAATTGAGGAGTCACGTCACTGCTAAAATCTAGCAGCATATTTTCAACTTGCCATTTAATTTGTTGGTATCCAGCCATAGCAAATGGCGGTGCATCAACGATGGCTGTAAACTCCAACCATGATGGAATATTTAATAATAGATCTAGTTCGTATAATATAGAATCTGGCAAGGGCTGAAGTGTCATTGAATCCAATGGAACAATGAAGTTTCTGCAGAATTCAATGCCCATGTCAACGCCCATTCCTGTAAATCCATTACAATCCCAACTTACATAAGTAGAATCAGATGCTCTTAAGGTAATTCTAGAAGCATTATTCAATCTCAATTGAATATTCGTCAATAATGACAATGCTGATTCGCCCATTAAACCTGTAGGACTGAATCCTACATTTTGTGCATGGAAGACCATTTTTTTACCAGAGCCAGGATCCGTAATGATACAATAAGCATCTAAGCTCGCTCCACCTGGTGTTAGTGCAATACCGTCCAAATAGATGGTATAGGTATAACTTCCCACTGTATTGGTAATCTCTAAAGGTAGAATGCTTGCAACATTTCCACTGCCGTTTAGGACAGCCCTTTGTCGAGATAATTCTTCCAAAATAAATGCTCGATGATATCCATTTATTTTTTGACGACCTTGTTTAAATTCAAAGGACAATGCATCTAATTCGTTTCTTGAAAAACCGATCTTATTTTCAACGGATGCCAAACTGTTATAGGTATTGCCTTGATTAAAATCAAATATTTGTTGTAGTTGATGTTTAATCTTTAATTCTGGGAGATTGATTTCCTCATTCATTCCTAAAAGATCTTCATCACCTCCATGATCTACCAAAATATCTTTGACTTGCTCAAGTACCCATTCCGTAAATTTCTGAGGATCTTCATATAATTCTGCTTGATATGGTGACCAAGCTAGTATTCGAGCTAAAATTTCTGATGTTAGGGAGTCTATTGCCTCTGCATTATTTAAACCTGCCAAAATATCTGATAAGGCTTCAAATTGTAATTCTGATTTATCACAATGATATAAGAGCACATGATTATCTTCTAATTCGGTGACTCTAGAGTCCCTGATATCATCACTCATATTAATCGCTAAGGCTTGAGGTTCTTTAGCAAAGTTTTGGCTCATCCCTTTTTCGAAGTATTGGTCGTTTTCACCAAAAATGAATGTTCGATCAAATTGTAAATCTAAGATCAAGGCATCCATATCATCACGATAGGCATTACAGTCTAAACTTGCTAGGCTATCTTGCAGATTAGCGATAAGGTCATCTATGATGGTTTGTATTTCGTCCGGAACAGTAGCAGCAACACTATCTGCAAAGGCCTGAACTACAGGATGTCCAGAACAAGCCGGATCACAAGGATTTCCTTCTGCATCTATCCCATCTATTGTACACCCACAATCATTGTAAGGACTGCCAGTATCTTGATAAGTTCCATCTGCCATAAAGCCATTTGGATCATAAATAGAATCTGTTAGATAATGAATCCCATTTTCATCAAATCCATAATCATTGAGTCCTGTCGCTTCATTGTATCCTTCCCCGTCATAACCAGGTGGAGTACTAGGTACGCATATATCACCACCTATCGTCAAAGTATCAGGATTCATTAAAAAATCAGGATAGTTAGCAGGATCATCAGGACGAACGAAAACAGCACCATCAATGATTTGATAATCAGTATTAACATTAACATGGCTAAAATCAACGATGGCGGTTTTACTACCAAATGGAAGTGGAACTATACCAGATCCTGAAAAAACTCCAGGTGAATTTTCAACTATTTCACAAACTAAAATTGGAAATCCGCCGACATAAAATAACTCACCGATATTTGCATCTTCTAATGGATCTAAATTCGTAATAGAATCAAGAACGAATTCCTCACCACATTCAAATTCAGGTAATTCTATAATTGGAGTCTCATCAATGGGTTCGTCTGCATCCTCTTGAATTATATTCAAATCTGATACACTACAAATGAATTCGTTTCCATTAAAATCTTTAATTGAAAAGGTATTAAATGCAACTAAATTTGTCGTATCGATACTCTCCCATAAATATGACCATGCTTCGAGGTCAATAGTTGACGCTGCCCCATTTGATTGATTGGTAGCTGAATAAAATGGGATGGTTATACTTTGTTGATTTGGGAAACTGGCGTTACTATAGTCAATTTGAAGATCAATCGATTGCGCACAATTAAATAAATTCTCCGCTTCCGCTATGCTTAAACCTTTGGCGTTTAACGCAGAAGAAAGGTAATTGTCGTTTTCCCCTTGAAAAGCCAACAAAAGCGTGGTTTCAGATAAGCCAATGCCTTGAACAAGACTTAAAACTTCACATAAATCATCGACTTCACAATCCTGATTGTTTTGATTTTCACATTCGTAATTATTAGAATCACAATCAGTAAATATCCATCCTATTTGAGGATCATTATATGCCAAAGAGATCTGTGCAGCATAAAAGCCTCCGTTAACGATAACGGTATCTTGATTTGAACTTAACCATTGACATTCACCAGTTCCTCCAAGCATACAAATTTGAACATTTGCAACTAAACTATCAGGTACTTCCCAAGCAAAACCACATCCCAATGGATCGCCATTTTCATCATTTATATCTATCCATTCAGAATAAATACTTTGGCACATCCAATCCGTATCTGTAGAAATAACATCTGTATTATCCGGACAAGAAACTGTATGATTTGTTGAACAGCTGATCCATTCCGTTTCACCGTAGCCGTTTAAATAAGATACTTGATAATTAAAATCTAAAGAAACGCCGTTTGGAACTGAAACGAAACCTTGGGTTCCTGAAACATCAATGCTATTATATACTCCGGAATGCACAAATCCGATATTTCCTTGTAATTCATTATCACATGACCATATAAATAAACAACTTGTCGAATCACTTGAATTTGACGCAGAGGAAATTTCAATAAGCACATCACCACAATCCACTTCTTCGCTACAGTCAGATAAATCAAAATCATCCAAAAGCATATTTGGATTATATAGTACATCATTCCAATCACAAACTAGATCTGAATTCGAATTAGGGTTCCAAAAAGCTTCAACTGAGGCTATTCCAGAATCATCGATCAATGTTGTTTGACCTACAAACTCTTTTGAAAGGATAAACCATTGAATTTCTCCACTGTTCAAAACGATTTTAATCGGAATTTGAAAATTTTCTGCATACTTATCACAAGGTGGCTTGGAGTAAAAGAAGAAACATTGATTAATGAAAGAATAAATTAAAGCCGCATCAGTATTCATATCTCTACATAAACAAACATCATCTTTCTTTTTCAAAGAGGATTCTATCCATTCACTATACAAGATTTCACCTTTTGCATCTGAGCAAATTTTTCTTATTCTTATTTTGCTCTGATTATTTACAAATTCCTCAGTTGAAGGGAGCATTAATTCGTTATTTTCAAGTCGATTTATTTTTCTGAAAACTCTGTTCTCTGAATCATTTTCTTGAAAAATTTGGTATTCGTATTGAACATTTTTTAACACTTTTTCATCGAGGTGTTGATCCCATCTTAGAATTAATATTTCGTCAGCAATTTCTGTATATAAGTTCTCAGGCTCGATACATTCTGGCCAATCTTTTATAGGGTCATTATCATCTTCTAAAATTGACAAATAGTCGATTTTAGTGTCTGAAAACTGCGCTTGAATCACATTTAAGTTCAAACAAAAAAGACCTATGGCTAAAATTATTTTTTTCATGTCATTTACTTTTTTGATTAAATGGATTAGTGCTTAATAAATCTTTTGACTAATTGATAGTTTCCTTGAGTTAGCTTCAAAAGATATGTTCCTGATTGAAGGTTTGAAACATCTAGTGTTTTTAGATTCATTCCTTCTTTAGAGCTTTGTGTAACCATAGAAACGGATTTTCCAAAGACATTTAGGATTTCAAGGGAGGTAGCTACAATTTGGTTGGAGATATATTCGATATTTAACACATCATCTACTGGATTGGGAAAGACGTCGGAAATACTTATCGATTGTGAAGTAGAACTACAGTCATCATAGGTTTTCAAACTTGCAGTACCTTCAAAACTAATTGAAAAACCTTCGTTCGAATTGTAATTATTAATCATGAGAAGATATTCTTCTCCTTTATTTACAGAAAGGAATTTTAAATAGTTGTCACTGTTAAAATCACATCCTGATTTTTCAAAATCATCTACAGAATTGATGGATAAGCCGGTTGCTCCTAAGCAGTTATTATTAACTATCGAAGAGCCGTGGTTACTACCAGAAACCATGCATCTCATTGGCTCTAGATTGCTGCAACTACCATCTAATCGTTTGGCCAAAACAAAATCGATATCATCGTTGTCGTTTATTGGATTAATGGTAAATGTTATAATTCCTTCGGTTGCTGCCTTCCATTTTATCCAATAGGAGTTAGTTTCTTTAAATTGACTTGGCAGACAATCAGTTTGAGATAGTTCGAAATTCAAATTACCGTAACCAGTGAAAGCGGGTACGTGATAGGTCTTTAATTCACATATTGAAAATGCTGAAATACAATCAGCATGGGACTGGGCTATTAATGAATGGCTCGGAATGAAGCACATTAGGAAAACAAATCCCATCAAGAGTGTTTCTTTCAACGAAACAAAGAAGTTATTGGAAATCATAAATTGTAAAATTGATGAACTAATGGATTAATAAATCGCTTCTGTTCATCACTGAAAGAAAGGCATGTATTCTAGAATCAAATTTGACGCCAGAAAATAACGTATTCAAACGTTCGTCACCTTAATACCTTTATTTTCTTTTATGTAACCAATTCAAATAAAATCTTCTTCAATTCAACTTTCGGCGAAAGCCTAATCCTCCTCACATCTTTTCTTATCCTTATTTTCTTCCTTGTTCTTATCCTCCAATATCCCTTCTCCCTTGGTCAACCACGACAAACCAAAAGCCCATAATGCAAAAGTTTCCAACCAAAATACAGGACTAATCATTTTCAAATCTGGAATTCGAGTGTCCAAATTTAAAAGGTGATATAAGGCGATCATCAAAACAAAAATCAAAATTGCCCAACCACAAACTGTAAATACTTTATTTCTAATTTTCTTTTCAGCAGTCATGACGTAATTCGGATCTTCCTTTGATCCATCTTTGGTAAAAACCTTTAGACTTATGTATGCCAAGCCCAAAAACAAGAGCGCCGCGCAGGTCAAATGAGCAAAACCTACAGTTATAAATCCAAGTAAAACTTTATTACTGCCTGTGGGAAAAAATGCTACCCCGATGGCCATTAATCCGCAAAAACTCATCAGTTTCCAATCTTGATTTTTATGTCCTTTATGGGTGTAGAGAAAAATACCAATTGCGCATAGGGTGCCTACAAAAAAATCTCTCATTCCTGTGTGATAATAATCGCTAACAGTAGGTAATATCCGAATGATATCACCAAATATATTATCAATCACAATAAGTAGAATAGGAAATAATAAACCTAAATAACCTAAGGTTTTTCTTAACTGAGAATAAGGTATTAAATATGAATTTTCCATAATGATGTATTTTAAATGAAACAATAGGAGTTGCTTATCGTACTCTAGTACAACATTAAGGATAGTAGAAGATACAAAGAATATAACTTTTGTTACCCCTACTTAAAATCATAAAATGAAAAGCCCACACTCTCCTTTCTATTTATTAAGCTATTATCATTACCTTGCATTAGATATTTTTATAATACATTGAACGAACACCTAGATCCTACGAACGAACAATTTTCCCCTGAGGAAAAACTATTGGACAAGGCATTGAGACCTACCTCCTTAGGGGACTTCAAAGGACAATCCAAAATCGTTGATAATCTTCAGGTTTTTATAGAAGCTGCAAAATTAAGAGAAGAGGCGCTGGATCATGTTTTATTGCATGGCCCACCTGGTCTTGGTAAAACCACCTTATCACATATCATCTCTAACGAACTAGGTTCGAATTTAAAAATGACATCTGGTCCTGTTTTAGAAAAACCTGGTGACTTAGCTGGCTTATTAACAAACTTGGGTGAACGAGATGTGCTTTTCATCGACGAGATCCATCGGTTAAATAATGTAGTCGAAGAATACCTCTATTCCGCTATGGAAGATTACAGAATAGATATCATGATTGACACAGGACCGAATGCGAGGACTGTTCAAATTAATTTAAACCCTTTCACATTAATTGGTGCGACCACTAGAATGGGATTACTCACAGCACCAATGAGGGCTCGTTTTGGAATTTCTTTTCTACTCGACTATTACAATGTTGAGACCCTAAAAAGCATCGTATTTAGAAGTGCTGAAATATTAAATATCCCTATTTCAGAAAACGGAGCCAATGAAATCGCACGTAGAAGTAGAGGTACTCCGCGTATTGCCAACGCTTTGTTAAGAAGAGTCAGAGATTTTGCTCAAATCAAAGGAGACGGTCACATCGATATTAAAATCGCTAAATATGGTTTGGATGCTTTGAATGTGGATGAACAAGGCTTGGACGAAATGGACAATAAAATATTAAATGCCATTATTCACAAGTTTAAAGGTGGACCAGTAGGTATCAAGACTATTGCGACTGCAGTAGGTGAAGAGGCCGGAACTATCGAAGAAGTCCATGAGCCTTTTTTAATCATGGAAGGATATTTACAGCGAACACAAAGAGGGAGAATGGTTACTGCAAAGGCCTATAAGCACCTAAACATTGTAGCCCCACCTGATCAAAATCAAACACTTTTTTAAAAATTTATGTGGCATTTTAAGAATGTAAACTAGTTGACACTTTGCTCCTTTCTATGTCGATTTAACCTTAATTACAATCTCTTTCCGTTATCATCGTGTTGTTTTTAAGACACAACCAAACCTAACCCCAAACCCCAAATTTCTGAAAACCTAAAGTGTTGACCTTTCGAGGCCATTTAAAGAATTATGTCTACAATAATAAGGACTAACACCCTTTATAAACCCATCGCATATTGTGTGATGGGTTTTCCCTTTTATGCCTGAGCCGTAGGTGTAAAATTCATTGGAGGCAAATTCTGTTGCGGTTCAGCGATTGCGCCATGCTGAGCTTCAAAACGATTTACATTATCTACAAGTGCTTTCATTAAACGCTTCGCGTGTTGCGGAGTTAAAACAATTCTCGACTTTACCTTTGCTTTTGGAACATTTGGCATAAGCCTAATGAAATCTACCACAAACTCTGAATGGCTATGTGATATGATTGCCAAATTAGAATAAACGCCCTCGGCGATTTCTTCTGGTAAATCTATATTGATTTGCTTTCCTGCTTTTTTATCTTCAGCCATTATATTCAATTTATTTATATTCAAAATTACGATTCATGCTCGATAATCAAGATTATTTCAAGGCCAATAAGGCCATTTGGGATGAAAAGACAAAACACCATAGTAATTCTGGATTTTATAATGTCCCTGCTTTTCTTCAAGGAAAAACCAGTTTGAGTGATATTGAAATGGAATACTTAAAAGATGTCAAAGGCAAAAAAGTCATGCACCTTCAGTGTCATTTTGGGCTAGACACTTTATCTATAGCTCGATTAGGCGCTCAAGCGACGGGAATTGACCTTTCTTCCGAGTCTATAAAGTTGGCTAAAGAATTGAATGAGCAATTAGGATTAGATGTTCAGTTTCACGAGTGTAACGTTTATGATACAGAACAATTTGTCAATGAAAAATATGACCTCATATTTTGTTCGTACGGTGCACTCGTCTGGTTACCTGATTTAGAAAAGTGGACAGCTATGGTTGATAGACTTTTAAAACCAAATGGTCGATGCCTCATCGTAGAGTTCCATCCTTACATTCACACATTTGATTACCCAAATACTGATATCAAATTCAATTATTGCAATGCCGGCAAACCTTACATGGAAAGCAGTGCTGAGTCATATACGGATTCGAGTAAACATAAAGCCATGAAGGAATTCTTTTGGACGCATTCTTTAGAGGAAGTGATGGCAGGATTTATTCAGCGGGATTATGATTTTCTCGCTTTTCGCGAATATTATTATTCGCCTTATGATTGCTTTGGCAATTCTAAAGAAATCGAACCTGGAAAATGGGTCTTCGGTGGTTTTGAAGCTAAGATTCCACACGTTTATGCCCTTTATTTGCAAAAAAAAGACATATAAAAATTTATAGTATACGAGCTTTATTATTATATAATTATATGGGGCTCAATTAGCTACAAAACTTAACGTCAATATCTGTAAATTAACAAGTTATATATTGTCTGTTTTGGTAATAAATATTCCAATTCTTCGGAAATAATTCTCTAAATTCGTTGTACCATTGGTCTAATCCCCCTTTGGTAATATTTTATCCAAAAACCGTAAACTCTTTAGATGGCCCAACATCTTGACAGTAATCGTACGAATGCGAATACGAACATATCCCACGAAACACAGATTTACCAGTCTGGTTTTTCAGATCATTTTTTGTTGTTTTTTATTGCAGCTATAGGCTTCCTTGGTAGCATATATACCTTTTCATATTGCGAACCGGCGGACGACGCAGCTCAAATATCAGCCATCACGAACAGTCCTTCTTTAAATACATTTCTAATTCCTAATAAGGAATACAATTTTGAAAATGATGTACGTGTTACTGGATCAAAAGAAGTAGGTCAACAATTGATATTCAGTTTAGTAAACCATACTCCCGGTTCTAGATTCTTACTTGATTTTGGTAATGGAAAACAAAAGATCATAGATCAAGAGTCCATTGATCATGTCTACAGTAACAGCGGAAGTTTTAAAGTGCAATTAAAAGCCATTAAGTCTAATAAATTGCATACCGTTTGCAGTCAAACAATTCACATAAGAGAAAATCAGAAGCTCACCTTAAAATAATTCTGATCAAATTCCGTATCTTAAAGGAAGATGGAATTTCTTAGAAATATTATTGAGCGATCATCATTTGGTGTTTGTAGCTATCTAGGTCAAAAGATAGGCGTAGCGAGTTCCAGAGTACGCGTTTATTTTATCTACCTCAGTTTCGTAGCATTAGGATCTCCAATCTTGATATATCTCTTTTTTGCCTTTTGGCTCAATATCAAATCTTACCTAAGAAATAAGATTCAATTCATCCTAGACTAGTCTTGTTGGAATACGTATTGGATTATATTAGCACCCATGCGTAAGGCTTTTATTCTTAATTCTTCTGGGTCCTTATGTACTGACTGATCTTCCCAACCATCACCAAGATCAGATTCGTACGAGTAGAAACAAATCAATCTTCCCTCCCAAATCAAACCAAAACCTTGTGAAGGATTATCCTCGTGTTTATGAATCTTGGGTAATCCATTATCAAAATCATATTTCTGATGATAGATTTCATGTTCGAATGGTAACTCAACAAATTCCAATTCTGGAAAAGCCTTCTTCATTGCTGGACGTACAAAGGGGTCCATTCCAAAATTATCATCTATGTGCAAAAAGCCACCAGCCAACAAATAATTTCTAAGATTTTCCGCTTCATGATCAGAGAAAACCACATTTCCATGCCCTGTCATATGAACAAAAGGATGATTGTACAAATCTATGCTACCTACTTCCACGGTTTCGTAATCCGCTTCAAAATTAGTCCCTAAAAATTTATTACAAAACGCTGAAAGGTTTATCAAGGATGTCGGATTTGAATACCAATCTCCGCCACCATTGTATTTAAGTAAAGCCAATTGTAAACTCGGCTGCTCCTTTCCGCTTTTCGCGAAAGCGAACAAACTAAAACACAATATGATGAATAAGACCTTTTTCATATCAAAATCTAATTTTATAAAAACGAAAATACTTAAAAACAACTATACAACGATTCAAGGCTTTTTCTATTTTAGTTGAATAACATGACAGAAATTAAATTTAACATACCAAGCTATTTTGATCATCGCTCAAAAAGACTTCGTTTTAGAAAACTAACTCGGGATGACATTCCTACCTGGCGTCATTTTTTTGACAACAATCCAAACCTTCCCTACCTGGGTTTAGACTTTCGTAAATCACACGATGATTTAGCAAAGGAATGGATAGAAAAACAATTGGAACGTTATGATGAATCCGGTTTAGGAAATTTAGCGATAGAATTAATCGGTGAACAAAAACTGTTTGCTTTAGGTGGTATTATTCCAAGAGACTTAGAAGGTGGACTAGAGTATGAAATAGCGTATTCGATCATGCCTAGTCATTGGAGAAGAGGATACGGAACTGAAATAGCAAAACATCTAAAGGATTTTGGTTTTGCGCATAACATTTCTAAAAAGTTCGTCTCCATCATTCACAAAGAAAATATTGGTTCGCAGAAGGTGGCACTTAACAATGGAATGACCATCGAAAGAGAAATGGAATACTTAGGAATGCCTGTCTATGTTTACAGTGCCTATATTAGCAGTGAGGCTAAGCGTATCTAAAAAATGATTACCTTTGCGGAACTTCTCAAGGTTTTACTTCGTAGTCATATGCACATACCTGTTGAGCTGCGCTTTATCTTAGAGGTATATTTTTTTATCACACATAATACTGAATGGCAAAATCACAACAATCTTTCAATAAGAGAGAAAAAGAAAAGAAACGTTTAAAAAAGAAAAAGGAAAAACAAGAAAGAAGAGAACAACGTAAGTTGGAAAAAGCCGAAGAAGGTAAAAAAACCTTTGAAGAACAGTTTATGTATGTAGATGAAGATGGAAATCTTACCTCTACCCCACCGGACCCTACTAAAAAGAAAAAAGAATTTAAGCTAGAGGACATTAATGTGAGTGTCCCTAAAAAAGAAGATTTTGAAGAAGATCCTATCAAAAAAGGTATCGTCAAATTCTTTGATGAAGAAAAAGGTTTTGGTTTTATAATCGAAGCAGAAACAAAAGACAACATATTTGTACATATCAATCAAGTAGATGGCACTTTGAAAGAAGGAAATAAAGTCATCTTCGAAATTGAAATGGGACCTAAAGGACAGAACGCCGTGCGCGTTAAGTTGGACAAGGATTAATCCAGAAAGAAAATTTTAGATGAAGTTTAGTGAATTAGGGATCATTGATCCCATTTTGAGGTCGTTGGATAAACTCAACTATCATACACCTACGGAAATCCAAGAAAAGGCGATCCCAATTGTTCTCAAAAGAAAAGATGTATTAGGAAGTGCGCAAACGGGAACTGGTAAAACAGCCGCATTTGCTATTCCAATCATACAACTCATACATTTAATCGATAATAAAACTCAAGGACATAAACCCTCATTGAGGGCCTTGATAGTAACTCCTACGAGAGAATTGGCGATTCAAATTGATGAAAACATTAACACCTACGCTGAAAACACCATTGTAAAAAATACCGTGATCTTCGGAGGCGTAAAACAACACAAGCAAGTTGAACGACTCAAAAGAGGGGTTCATATTCTAGTAGCCACTCCGGGCAGACTTTTGGATTTAATTGACCAAGGCTACATCAGTTTGAACGACTTAAAGATCTTTGTCCTCGATGAAGCTGATCGGATGCTCGATATGGGATTTATTCACGACATCCGAAAGCTCCTTAAAATCTTACCTAAGAAAAAGCAGTCATTATTCTTTTCTGCAACCATGCCGGACAACATCATCAAACTGTCTGATCAAATTCTATATCAGCCTACGCAAATAGCCGTCAGTCCAGTTTCATCTACGGCCGAGACTATTCAACAATATTTATACTATACGAATAAGAACAAAAAAAGAGATCTGCTTTTACATATCCTTGATGATGACCGAATGAACCAGGTTTTAATTTTTAGCCGAACAAAACATGGTGCAGATAAACTCTCTAGATTCTTAAAAAAGAACAATATTGGCTCCCAAGCCATTCATGGAGATAAGGCCCAAAACCAAAGGCAAAAAGCGTTAAAGCAATTTAAAGAAGGTAAGGTTAAAGTTCTAGTGGCCACAGATATTGCCGCTCGAGGAATTGACATTGACAAACTTCAGTTTGTGATCAATTATGATATTCCAAACGAACCAGAATCATACGTGCACAGAATAGGAAGATCTGGACGAGCTGGTGAAGATGGAATCGCCATCTCAATATGCGAACCAGAAGAAAATGCTTACGTTAAGGATATTCAGAAATTGATCAAAATGAAAATTGACGTAATCAACGATCATCCTTATCCTCAGACAGACAAACCCATGACAGCAGCTGAAAAAAAGGAATGGAATAAAGAGAAGCAAAGAAGGAAACAAGAGTTTTTTGCCAGTCGAAAAAAGTCAAGAAGAAATAGATAATTATTTTTTCGGATAACAATTCTGTTTTTTATCTCGTTTAAGTTGGACTACCCTGATCATTTTTGAACTTTTACAAAAATGTATCTACATGAAAAACTTAAAATCTAACGTTTACTTCAAAATAGCTGTCATTGCTATTTTGATCCTTGTCCTAATGATTCCAGCAGTCCTAGTTCAAAGCCTAGTGTATGAAAGGGAATCCATTCAAAGAAGTGCCATTGCTGAAGTCAGTGAAAAATGGGGAAATGGTCAAAAGCTCCATGGCCCATACATTTCAATACCTTACAATAAGTATATAAAAACGATTGCCGAAAAAGATTCCGTAGCAAAAGTCACTGTGATTAAAGATTGGATTTATCTGTTACCAGAATCGCTCAACATTGAAGGAGACATCTCTCCGGAAAAACGATACCGTAGCATTTACGAGATTGTAGTCTATGAATCGGATATTAAATTAAGTGGAGTTTTCAGCGACTTTGACTTTACACAATTAGGTGTAGAACGAAAAGATATACATTTTGATAAAGCCAGTTTAAATATTGGAATCACAGATTTAAAAGGGATTCAAAAACAAATCGATTTAAACTGGGCCAATCAAAAAACGCAATTTAATGCCGGACTAAGCACTAGAGGAATTACCACAAGTGGAATTAACGCACCTGTCAAAATAGATCTAAAGGAATCCGAAAAGTATAGTTTTTCTTTTGAGCTTTCGCTGAATGGAAGCCAATTTATATACTTCACCCCAGTAGGAAAAACTACAGACGTCAGTTTAAAATCCACATGGGATAGTCCTAAGTTTACAGGTAAATATTTACCCGATGAAAGAGAAGTTAGCCAAGATGGTTTTGACGCTACTTGGAACATTCTACACCTCAATCGAAATTATCCACAGAAATGGTTAAGCTCGACACACAACATTAGTAGTAGCAGTTTTGGCACCGATTTACTTCTTCCAGTAGACAACTATACCAAGGTAAATCGAATCGTGAAATACGCCATTCTCTTTTTATGTTTGACCTTCTTAGTCTTCTTCTTTGTTGAAATATTAAACTCTGTTTTCATACACCCTATCCAATACTTATTAGTAGGTATCGCGCTAGTCATATTTTACACTTTACTCTTATCCATAAGCGAGCACATCACATTTAATTTTGCTTACATCATAAGTGCAGGATTAACCTTAGGACTTATTTCGGCATATACTTATGCTATCTTGAAATCAAAGGAGATCAGCTTGTTGATCGCGGGAATTCTATTGATCACCTATACCTTTATTTTCATTATTATTCAATTAGAAGATTATGCATTACTAATTGGAAGTATTGGAATCTTCTTAATACTTGCCATTGTCATGTACTTCTCTCGAAAAATTGATTGGTACAATATTCGGATAGCCGAAGAGAGTGATCAAGCTAAAGTTAACTGATCATTTTGAGCGCATGAAAATCATACCTGATAAGTTCGAGGATGTCATCGATAGATTTATTGACAACATTCTTGGCTTTACCATACTTTAAGGTGCAATTAAATGGTACAACCAATGCTTCATTTTTAGGAAGTACTTTAGCCATCCCTTTCATGTATGCGGGTATGTATTTCACATGTGGTCTAGCTTGTAGGAGCAGCGCAATTCCGGCTTTAAATCTTTGCTTTACTTCTGGTTCACCTCTTGTGCCTTCAGGAAAGAGTATTAATGAATAACCATCATCCAGGGCTTTAATCATTTTATTAATGGGGTCAGCATTTGGGTTATCATGATTTCGCTTTCGCGGAATGAGTAAGGTGTTGATAAAGTAATTACAGAAAAACCGAACCCATTTGTTTTTTCCAAAGTGATCAACAGCAGCTACGGGCTTCACCTTATGGATTAAATTTGATGGAATAGAAGCCATTAATGAAATCGTATCTAAATGACTATTGTGATTAGCCACTATAATATATTGACTATCTCGTTCTAGGCTATTCGCTTTTTGAATTTGCACCCCAATGAATAATCGAAGTACTGTTCGGAAAAGTAGACAATGAGTGATTTGCAAGATTAACTTTTTCATGATTATAATTTAATAGTAGATGTAATAAATAATATGAAAGAAAATAGGTGCTGTAAATATTAAGGAATCCACTCTATCCAAAATACCACCATGTCCTGGAATTGTTGAACCAGTATCTTTTTTCCCAAAATCCCTTTTAATAGCAGACATCAACAGATCGCCCGCAAACCCACTTAAGGCAATAATTAATCCCATAAGTGCGGATTCGATTCCCGACATCGGTGTAAGAAAATTTAAAAAGTAAGCGATTATAGTAGTCAAAAGAACTCCTCCGATAAGTCCTTCCAAAGTTTTATTTGGACTCACTCGAGTTAATCCTCGCTTACCAAATATTTTACCGCTTGTAAATTGAAGGATATCGTTGATTTCTGTCAATACGACTACATACAAAATTAGTCCTTTGGGTCCGACACTAAATCCATCTAAGTCCCCCAATGACAAGAGATAAGCAAGATGGCTCAAACCAAAAACAGTCAACATGAGTGACCAGTGAATTTTAGCAATAGATTGAGTAATTCCATCCGTCTCTTGGGATAATACCAATGTAGTAGAAAGAAATAA
Source organism: Saprospiraceae bacterium (assembly GCA_020630475.1). Classification (GTDB taxonomy): domain Bacteria; phylum Bacteroidota; class Bacteroidia; order Chitinophagales; family Saprospiraceae; genus JAHDCZ01. The sequence continues at coordinate 137 of JAHDBI010000056.1, read as the reverse complement.
AAACATCACTACAGGAATAAAAATGATAAATGCGCCATACCATCCAATAAATGCTAAATAAAACTGAACCGGAATAGAAACCAAGGCCCAAAAAATAGCTCTACGATCTACGCTCCTGAAATCCATTAAAGAATACA
>JAHDBI010000055.1:20561-24872 GCA_020630475.1 Saprospiraceae bacterium | reverse complement strand
TTTATTTAAAAGCATTTAGGATGAAAAAAGTATATGTTATTCATGAAAATGAAACTTGGATGATTCCGCTTAGAGCGGCATTTGAAAAAATGAACGTTCCTTTTGAAGAATGGAATATTCATAAAATGAGTTTGGATTTATATGAAACCCCACCGGAAGGTGTTTTTTACAACCGAATGAGCGCATCTGCTCATACCCGTAATAATAGATTTGCTCCTGAGATTACCAACAACATTTTAGCCTGGTTACATCGTCATGATCGGTTGATCGTAAATGGTTGGCGAGCATTACAATTGGAGGTCCGAAAATCTGAACAGTATTTAGCATTACAGGAGTTCGATATTAAACATCCTAAAACTTTGATCGCAAATGATGTTGATCTACTTCCTGAGGTGGTCGATAAGCTTGAAACATTTCCCTTTATCATCAAACCCAATAGAGGAGGTAAGGGTGCAGGAGTCCAGTTGTTTTATTCTAAAGAAAGTCTAGAAGCTGCAATTAAGTCAAAAGCTCTTGGCGAAAGCCTAGATGGAATATGGTTAATCCAAGAGTATATCATACCTCGTGATGGAAGAATCACTCGAGTAGAATTCGTAGGTGGAAAATTTCTTTATGCAGTGAGTATAGATTCTTCTGGTGGATTCGAGCTTTGTCCCGCCGATAGTTGTCAAATCGGTGATGACTTTTGTCCCGCCTCTGAAGGACAATCAAAATTTACCATTTTGCGGGATTATCAAAACAATGACATCGATAAATACAAGCAGTTTTTAAGGAAAATCGATATTGGAGTAGGAGCTATTGAATATGCTGAGGATGCAAATGGTATAAAACATGTTTACGATGTTAATACCAATACGAATTACAACGACGCTGCTGAGGTGAGTTTTGGGAACACTAAAAAAGGAATGGTAGAAATAGCCCTGCATTTAAAGCATCAATTAGAACGAATCGAAAAGGATAAACGTGCATAATCCTTAATTATAGAATTTCATATACTAGCTAAATATGTGATCTGTTTAATTCAGACAGTTTACATGATTTCTTGGTATTCGGCAACTGATCTACTCCATTTCAAGCGTTTAAAAGACTATATTTGCAGGACCACCATTAGAAGATTATGATAGAAACACCTAGTTCCGTCAAAAGTCCAAAAATTAAAGGCAAAGAGGGCAAATTTATCTCTGATGTTCTTTATGATTATTGGATATGTTTAGTTAGTAGAGAAACCAGTCTGCTTGGCAGAAAAGAGGTCTTAACAGGAAAAGCGAAATTTGGAATACTAGGTGATGGTAAAGAAGTTCCGCAGGTAGCCATGGCTCGAGCGTTCCAAACCGGAGATTGGAGGTCTGGTTATTATAGAGATCAGACTTTTATGATGGCAAGAGGATTGTGTTCGGTCGAAGACTATTTTGCACAATTATATGCAGATCCTAAGAATGATCCGTTTACTGGAGGGAGGCAAATGAATGCTCATTTCAGTTCAAAAAGTATTAACGAAAATGATCAATGGACTGACCATAAAAGGATGGATAACATTTCTTGCGATATCTCATCCACTGCAGGTCAAATGGCTCGATCATTTGGAATTGCCTTGGCTTCTAAGCTATATAAGAATAGTTCAGTCTTACCAAAAAGAAATAAGTTTTCTAAGTCTGGAAACGAAGTCAGTTTTGTGACCATAGGTGATGCGAGTACATCAGAAGGTGCTTTTTGGGAAACGATTAATGCTGCTACAGTTACAAAAGTTCCATTAGTTGTCGCAGTTTGGGACGATGGTTACGGAATATCAGTTCCTATTGAGTTTCAAACAGCCAAAGGAAGCATATCTAAGGCCTTAGAAGGTTTTTTAATGAATGACGAAGGTCAAGGTATGTATATATATACCGTTAAAGCTTGGGATTATCCAAGTTTATGTAGTGTCTTCGAAAAAGGGACTAAGAAGGCGAGAGAAGAACATGTACCTGTTTTAATCCATGTTCAAGAAGTAACTCAGCCACAAGGCCATTCGACATCTGGATCTCATGAAAGATATAAGTCCAAAGAAAGACTCCAGTGGGAGATTGACATGGATTGTATTAAGAAAATGGAAGAGTGGATGTTATCAGCTGGATTGATCGAGGAAGTACAGATCGAACGCATGCGGGAGGAGGCAAAACAATATGTACGTGAAAGAAAAGGGATAGCCTGGTCCAATTTTAATGATCCCGTTATTGAAGCGAAAAAGAATGTGTCAAGTTGGATCTCTAATTATCAAGAGATCGAGGGAGTAGAAGATTTACAATCCGAATTAAAGATGATGAGTACTCCAGTATATACTGAACTCATCCAACTAATGAGGCGTTTAACTTTTCTTTTAAAGAAAGAGGGAAAGGAAGATTTAGAGATAAATAACTTTATTAATGAATCTTATCAAGATGCCGAATATAACTATCACAGCCATTTAGTTAGTGAGTCTGATAAAGGAGCTATAAATATTCCACCAATTAGACCGACTTACTCCGAGAATTCTAAGATGATGAATGGTTATCAAATCCTCAATGAATTCTTTGATAAAAAGTTGAAAGAAAATAAATACATCGTGGCTTTTGGAGAGGATGTGGGACAAATAGGAGATGTAAATCAAGGTTTTGCCGGCCTTCAGGATAAATATGGTATAGAAAGAGTTTTTGATACAGGAATTAGGGAGTGGACGATTATGGGTCAGGCTATTGGTCTAGCCATGAGAGGAATTAGACCCATTGCTGAAATTCAGTACTTGGATTATTTGATTTATGGACATTCGCCTCTTTCAGATGATTTAGCCACCTTAAGGTATAGAAGTAATAATCAACAATGCGCACCTGCAATTATTCGAACAAGAGGACATCGGCTAGAAGGAATTTGGCATGCAGGGTCACCATTAGGTATGTTATTGAATTCTTTAAGAGGGATTCATATTCTAGTGCCAAGAAATATGGTTCAAGCAGTAGGGTTCTATAATACCTTATTAGATTCCATGGACCCAGGACTAGTCATAGAATGTCTGAATGGATATAGGCTCAAAGAAAAAAGACCAGATAATCTAGGAGATTTTAAAATACCAATTGGAACTCCAGAGATACTTCAAAATGGATCTGATATTACCTTGTTGACTTACGGTTCATGTGTTAGAATCGCTGAAAAAGGAATCGAATTATTGAAGCCCTTTAGTATAAGTGTTGAATTGATTGATGCTCAAAGCCTATTGCCTTTTGATTTAGAAGGAGTAGTCGCCTCTTCAATAGAAAAAACTAATGCCATTCTCTTTATGGACGAGGATGTTCCAGGTGGAGCTTCGGCATATATGATGCAACAGGTTTTAGAGCGGGATGGTGCTTTCAATTACCTGGATTCCGAACCTAAAACCTTATGTGCAAAAGACCATAGGCCACCTTATGGATCAGATGGAGATTACTATTCAAAGCCTAATCCAGAAGATGTCGTCGATAAAGTTTTAGAGATTTTATCAGAAAGAGAACCAGATCGTTTTAAGTTTTAAACGATTATTTTAAATACTTAGTCAAATAATTCACCCATTCGGTTGTAGTGATACACGGTTTATTTACTTTTACCGCTCATTTTTATTAAGACCTTGGATAAATCATTAGTCATTATACCGACCTACAATGAAATCGAAAATGTTGAAAACATTATTCGAGCGGCCATTGCTGTGGATCCAAGTTTTCATGTTTTGATTGTAGATGACAACTCCCCGGACGGTACTGCCCAAAAAGTAATGTCCTTGCAAAAAGAACTGCCGAACCTACATATGTTGCAACGCAAGGGGAAACTAGGTCTTGGAACGGCTTACATAGAAGGTTTTAAGTACGCCATTAAAAATGATTATGATTTTGTTTTCGAAATGGATGCAGATTTCAGTCATGACCCTAAGGATTTGAAAAGATTGCACCATGTCTGTAAAGAGAAAGGGGCAGATGTGGCCGTTGGATCAAGGTACGTACGGGGTGGCGATATTAGAAATTGGACTTGGGATCGAATTTTAATGTCTTATGGTGCCTCTATTTATGTAAGAATGCTGTCTTGGATGCCAGTCAAAGATCCTACCGCAGGATTTATATGTTATAAGAAAACGGTACTTGAAAAACTAGACCTTGATAAAATTCAATTAGTAGGGTACGCTTTTCAAATCGAAATGAAATTCGCGGTATATCAAAATGCCTTCAGAATCATAGAAGTACCGATAACCTTCATTGATCGACAACTTGGAACGTCCAAAATGAATACCTCCATATTTAAAGAAGCCATAATAGGTGTATTGAAAATGAGGTGGCG
>JAHDBI010000055.1:0-20461 GCA_020630475.1 Saprospiraceae bacterium | reverse complement strand
CGTAATTCATTTGTTTACACAACTAAACAAATGATAATTATTTATATGTTTTTTGTATCCGTGTGGGGTAGAATGTGGGAAAAAGTGGTAAAGGGTAGTATATTTGACACAGAGATTGATTGATAATAAACCAACAGATGTACCAACTAACAGGAGAGTACGATTGTAAGCTAGATGCTAAAGGGAGAGTGAGACTTCCCTCGGGCCTCATTAAGCAGATCGGAAATTCGGTAAATCTAGGTTTTACTATTAATCGCGGTTTTGAGCAGCACTTGATGCTGTATCCCAAAGATGTTTGGGATAAAAAGACGAAAGAGATAAACCAGCTCAACATTTACAACACAAAAAACAGACAAGCTATAAGGTACTTCTATAGAGGCGCGACTGGTTTGACTTTGGACAGCGCAGATAGAATTTTGCTTCCGAAGCCATTGACTAAGTACGCTGGAATTGAAAAAGAAGTGGTCTTATTTGCTTATCACGAACAAATTGAAATTTGGGCGAAGAGCAAGTATGAAGAGATTTTAGGTGAGGAGCCAGAAGATTTTGCAACGATTGCAGATGAGATTTTTGGTTCAGATATTCCTGGGAATCATATGGAGGGGCAATGACGTATCATGTTCCGGTAATGCTTCAAGCTTGTTTGGATGGCTTAAAAATAAAACCCGACGGTACTTATGTTGATGTGACATTCGGTGCAGGAGGGCATTCCAAATCGATTTTAAAAAGCTTAGGCGTCAAAGGACGTTTATTCGGTTTTGATCAGGATGTAGATGCAATTGCGAACCAAATTGAAGACGAACGATTCACTTTTGTACATGCTAATTTTCGCTACTTAAGCAACTTCTTGGATTATTATCAAATAGATTATGTTGATGGAATTCTCGCAGACTTAGGGGTGTCATCTCATCAGATCAATGAGGCGGATAGAGGATTCTCGTTCCGGTTTCAAGGGCCAATTGACATGCGTATGAATCGATATTTGGAGAAAACTGCTGCAGATGTTTTGAATACTTATGATGAAAGCGAATTGCTGAGAATTTTAAGTGGTTTTGGGCAAGTGCGAAACTCAAAAACTTTAGCATCAGCCATTGTTGACGAACGAAATCAAGTGAAATTTTCTGTAATGAGTCAACTGGTGAATTTATTAGATCGAACAAGGATAGGAAATAGGGCAAAATATTTTGCTCAAGTTTTTCAAGCGCTTAGGGTAGAGGTGAATGAAGAAATGGAGGTACTCAAAGAGTTTTTGAATGCCGCTACACATCGCTTAGCTCATGAAGGTAGGTTTGTTGTCATGAGTTATCATTCATTGGAGGACAAATTGGTGAAGAGTGTTATGAAAACTGGAAACGTATATGGTGAAATGAAGCGTGATGATTATGGGAATATCGAACGACCGTATAAACTAATAACAAAAGGAGTGGTTCAGGCGACTCCTGGGGAAATAAAAGAAAATAATCGAGCTAGAAGTGCTCGGTTGAGAATTGCCGAAAGGCGAAGAGATGGCAAAAGATCAAAAAAATAAGAAAACTACGAGCAATCGATTTAAAGTAATCGAATGGATTTATGCGAATCTGCCTTTTATATGCTTTGTATGTGTGTTGCTTTTGGTGTACATCGCCAATGCTCATCAAGCAGAAAAGAAGGTGAGGCAAATACAGGCTTTAAAAAAGGAGATTCGAGAACTGAATTATCAGTATAGAGGTGTGAAAAATCAGATCATGTATGGATCAACGCCTTCGCAAGTGGCTGATAAAGTCAAAAAAATGGATTTAAAGGTATCAGAAGAGTTACCTAAAAAAATAAATATTAAGAGAGAAAAGAAGTGATTAATGGACCGGAAAAATGAGTTACTCATTAGGGCTTATTTGGTGTTGCTGGCATTTGTGATATTGTCCGCGGTTATTCTGGTGCGTGTAGTTAAAGTGAGTGTAATTGAAGGAGAAAAGTGGAGAAAGTTAAGTGGGGTAAATGTAAAAATGATGCCCGTTTACGCAGATAGAGGAAATATTTATGCCGAGGATGGCAGTTTGTTAGCCACCTCACTACCGTTCTTTGAAATTCGGATGGATTTAATGGTTCCTAGTCAGGAACGCTTTGATAATGGTATTGATTCATTGTCATATTATTTATCAAAGCATATTGACAATTCCAAATCTCCAAGGGAGTGGAAATCACAACTTTCAGAGGTAAGGAAAAACGGAATTGAGTTTAAAAAACCAGGAAGTAGGTATCATCTTATAGCAAAAAGGATAGATTTTGATCAGCTAAAGATGCTTAAAGAGTTTCCTATACTAAGGTATGGAAGATATGGTGGTGGGCTGATCATAGAAAAGCATAATAAGAGGGATAAGCCTTACAAGATGCTTGCGAGTCGTACGATTGGTGTGGATAGAGAAAATGCAGATAAGATTGGTCTCGAAGGTTACTTTGATAATTTCTTGAAAGGCGATACAGATGAGAAATTAATGAAGAGAATACCAGGTGATATATGGATTCCAGTTTTTGATCCAACAGAAATTGAGGAGAAGCAAGGCGATGATGTTCATACCAACATTGATATTCATATACAGGATATCGTACATGAAGAATTAGTGGAAGCGGTAGATAGCTTTCATGCTGAGGCTGGAACGGCCATTGTAATGGATGTGAAAACGGGTGCAATCAAAGCTATTTCTAATATTTCTAGAAATGAAAAAGGATTAATTGGTGAGTCATATAACTATGCGGTAGGTCATCGGTCAGAGCCAGGCTCTACCATTAAGTTGGCAACGGTCATGGCTTTAATGGATGATGGTCACGCAGATTTAAATACCAAGGTTGATTTGTTTGGAGGGCGTAAAAAATTCTATGATTTAGTGATGGAGGATTCGCATATCCATGGTACTAGGATAACAGATGTGCAAAAGGCTTTTGAGATTTCTTCTAACGTTGGGATGGCTTCTTTGGCAAAACAGTTTTATGGTAAAAAGGAGGATAGAAAAAACTTCATCGCAAAACTTCATCAATTTGGATTGCATAAACCAACAGGTGTTGAGATCAAGGGTGAAAGAGATCCTTTGATAAAAGATCCTGCTGCTAAAGATTGGTACGGAACGACTATTCCTTGGATGGCCCATGGTTACGAATTAATGTTGACTCCTCTTCAGGTATTGGCTTTTTATAATGCTGTAGCGAATGATGGGGTATATATGAAGCCTCAAATTGTTCGAAAGATTTCACAAATCGAGAAGACAAAAAAGGTCTTCAAGCCCAAAAGGCGAAAAGATAAAATTGCTAAAACTTCCACTATCGAAAAAGCTCAATTTCTATTGAAGTCAGTAGTTGAAAGGGGTACTGGAAGGTCGTTTCAATCAAACGTTGTTCCTTTTTCAGGAAAAACAGGGACGACAAGTGTTGATTACGTAAAGGGGAAAGAAAAGAAGTCGTATAACGCATCATTCGCCGGATATTTTCCTTCAGATGATCCTGTGTACTCGATGATAGTGGTGATTTATAAGCCTCAAAATGCTTATTACGGAAGTGTAGTAGCAGGGCCTGTTTTTAAAAATATTGCTGAAAAGATCTTTGTCTTAAAAGATCAGTTTAATAATACCATTAATGACAATGATGACTTATTAGTGAATAATGATTTGCCTAGTCATCATGCTGGATTTGCGCCAGATTTTAAAAGGGTTTTCGGATATGTAGGAATGGGCTACGAAAAGAAAACTAAATCAAGTTGGGTAAAAATCGATCCGTCCGAAGAAGAAGTTGAGATTAAGAAAAATGAAATAAAGAAAAAGAAAGTGCCAGATGTGAGAGGGATGGGATTAAGAGATGCTTTATATGTATTAGAAAATTTAGGATTAGAAGTGGAGGCCAATGGCTTTGGAAAAGTAAAAAAACAAAGCTTGAAACCCGGAGCAAGAATTGAGGGACAGAAAATAAATATCTACTTAAACTAGATAGGAATTGAATTCCAAAAAGTTATTTGACATACTGCCGGATTTATTAACGTGTGAAATACACGGAGATGATCAATGTATCGTAAAGTCCATAGAATTGGATTCGCGAAAAGCAAAAGAGCGATCGTTGTTTGTGGCCGTTAAAGGGCATACGTCTGATGGTCATTTGTTTATTGACGCGGCGATCGCAAATGGAGCGACAAGTGTTTTGTTGCAGGAGTTGCCAGAAAATCTTAACGATCAAATCACCTATGTAAAAGTGGATGATGCTCAAAAGGCTTTAGCATATATCGCAAGTGCTTTTTACAATCACCCGTCTAGAGCTTTGACCTTAATTGGTATTACTGGGACTAATGGAAAATCTACGACCGCGACTTTAATGTATAACATACTCAATAGTATGGGTACTCATTGTGGTTTGTTGTCGACCATTAAGTATGCGTGTAAAGATTTTGAAGAAACAGCAACGCACACTACACCTGATGCCATTACGATTAATCGTTTGTTTAGAAGAATGCTGGATGCTGGATGCACCCATGTGGTGATGGAGGTGAGTTCACATGCATTGGATCAAAAACGAACAGAAGGATTGAGTTTTGACATAGCAGTCTTTACTAATCTTACGCACGATCATCTTGGATATCATGGAACATTTTTGAATTACATCAACGCTAAAAAGTTGTTGTTTGACCACTTGTCAAAAGATGCTACTGCAATTGTAAATGAAGATGATCCAAAGTGGGAAATCATGACACAAAATTGTAAAGCGAACATTAAAACCTTTGGCTTACAATCCATGTCGGATTACCGAGGTCGAATCTTAAGTAACTCTTTAGAAGGACTCTTTTTACGAATAAATGATGCTGAATTCCATTCGCGATTAGCAGGAAATTATAATGCTTCCAATTTGCTTGCGGTATTTGCGACTATGGAGACGCTCGGTTTTTCTTCTGATGATTTTATGATCGAACTAAGTAAGTTGAAAGGAGTTGATGGTCGATTTGAATTAATTGCAAATCCTAAAGATCAAGTGTATGGTGTTGTTGATTATGCGCACACTCCAGACGCTCTTCAAAAGATTTTGGAAAACGTAAAAGCGCTAAAGAGAAATGGCCAAAAGCTGATTACAGTTGTAGGGTGCGGAGGAGATAGAGATAAAACAAAGAGACCTATAATGGCAAGAATTGCAGCGAAGATGAGTGATCAATTAATTCTTACCAATGATAACCCAAGAACAGAAAATCCGGCAACAATTCTTGATGAGATGGAAAGTGGACTGGATGATGAAGCAAAAAGAAAAACATTAAGAATTGAAGATCGATTACAAGCTATTAAGACAGCTGGGCTTCTTGGAAAAGAGAACGCCATCATTTTAGTAGCTGGGAAAGGTCACGAAAAGTATCAAGATATCAATGGCGAGAAGTTGCCATTTGATGATGTAAAAATATTGACAGCAACCCTGTTAAAAGATATTAAAGAGTAGGTTCTATTATCATTCTCAGGTTGGTTTTAACAGTTGCAGTGAGCATAACTTCGGATAAAGATTCGGACGCTCGCTGCAAACTGTTATTTAAATGAAGAAGCAGGAAAGATGTTTTATTATTTATTTGAATACTTAGAAAAACAATTCGACTTACCAGGAGCTGGATTGTTTCAATATATCTCGTTTCGAGCTGGAGCAGCTATTATTTTATCTCTGATAATCTCAATGGTCTTCGGTAATCGGATCATACGTTCTTTGAAAAAATTGCAAGTAGGTGAGACAGTAAGAGAGTTAGGTCTCGAAGGGCAAAAAGAAAAAGAAGGGACTCCTACCATGGGTGGTTTAATCATCATTATGGCGGCACTAATTCCTTGTTTGCTTTTCGCAAAAGTCAATGACATCTATATCATTGTCATGATTGTAACGACTTTATGGATGGCTGGAATTGGATTTGCTGATGATTATATCAAAGTGTTCAAAAAGAACAAAGATGGTCTGAAAGGAAAATTCAAGGTTTATGGCCAAGTTCTACTAGGTGTCTTTGTTGCGGCTGTTATGTTGTTTCATACTGACATTGTTGTCAGGGTACCATTGGCGCAAGCCCAAGAAATGGGACTTGAAATAGTAAGAACGGCTGAGGTTGAAGTGCCTCGAATTAATCAAGCCGCTAGTATTAAACAAATGGCATATGTTAAAGGGACACTTACGAATATTCCTTTTGTTAAGCAGAATACCTTTGACTATGGATCGATACTTTCATTTCTGGGGGACAACTACAGAAGTTTTGCTTGGATATTATTTTTTCCTTTAGTCATTTTTATCATTACGGCAGTTTCAAATGCATGTAATCTGACAGATGGCTTGGATGGTTTAGCGACAGGAGTGAGTGCTATTATTATAGCCACCTTAGCCATATTCGCATACGTATCAGGAAACGCCATTATTTCTGATTATCTCAATATTTTATTCCTGCCGAATAGTAGTGAGCTCGTGATTTTTGCTGCGGCATTTTTGGGAGGCTGTATTGGATTCTTATGGTACAACTCTTATCCAGCCAAAGTGTTTATGGGTGACACGGGAAGTTTAACGATAGGAGCGGTAGTGGCAACGATGGCACTCTTACTGAGAAAAGAATGGTTGATTCCATTGTTGTGTGGAATCTATGTGATAGAAAATTTATCCGTGATACTTCAAGTAAGTTACTTCAAGTACACAAGAAAAAAATACGGTGAAGGTCGAAGGATATTTAAGATGTCCCCGATTCATCACCATTACCAAAAACTAGGAATGCATGAGTCTAAGATTGCTGTGAGGTTCTGGATTGTAGGAATCATGTTAGCAGTGATGACCGTCATTTCGCTTAAAGTGAGTTAGATGAAAGTAGGAATCATTGGAGCTGGAGAAAGTGGATTAGGTGCAGCGCTACTTGCAAAAGAAAAAGGATATGAGGTGTTTGTATCAGATTACGGTACAATAGAAAATGAGACAAAAGAAATTTTAAAAAAATATAACATCCCCTTTGAAGAAGGGGGACATGATGTTGAAAGACTTATTCAGATTGGGTTTATTATTAAAAGTCCTGGTGTGCCCGAAACAGCTGCTCTCGTCAAGCAGCTCAGGGAACGCGATGTACGCATTATTTCAGAGGTGGAGTTTGGATACAAATTCTATAACGGCAATGTCATCGCGATCACAGGGTCCAATGGAAAAACTACCACATCGGGGCTTTTTTTTCACCTTCTGAAAACAGCTGGTTTAAAGGCTGAACTATCCGGAAATATCGGAGATAGTTTTTGTCGAAAAATCATAGAGACAGATTCCGACTTTATGGTTTTAGAGCTAAGCAGTTTTCAGTTGGACGACATTGATGAGTTCAAAGCAAATATTGCAATGATCATCAATATTACTCCAGATCATTTAGATCGTTACGAGTATAATTTTGCAAAATATGCACAATCTAAATTGCGGATTACAGAGAATCAATCTTGGGAAGATCTCTTAATCATCAATGGGGATGACCAAGTCATTCTCGAACATTTGAAATCGAATCCCACTAATGCACGCGTGCTAAAAGTTGGATTAGAAGATTTTAAACATGGAATTTTCTCAAAGGATGGAAATTCAAAATATGATTTGACATTAAAAGGAACACACAACTTGCTCAATGCAAGCTTAGCGGTTAAGGCTTCAAGAGCTCTGGGTTTAAACGAACAAGACATTCAGAAAGGACTTTCTTCTTTTAAAAATGTCCCGCATCGTCTAGAGCATATTGCGCGAATTAATGGTGTTGATTTTATCAATGACAGTAAAGCAACCAATGTTGATTCAGCTTATTACGGATTGACATCTATACAAGACAATATCATTTGGATTGTAGGAGGTGCGGATAAAGGAAATGATTATCAACAAATTCTACCAGAGGTTCAAAGCCGCGTTAAGCAGGTCATTTGTCTAGGTGTGGATAATCAAAAGTTGATAGATACATTTTCGTCCGTCGTTTCAAAAATTGATGAAGTAAAATCTACTGACGATGCAGTGCGGATGGCTTTTGCTTTCGCAGAAAGAGGAGATACTGTTTTGCTTTCACCAGCTTGTGCAAGTTTTGATTTGTTCAAAAATTATGAAGATCGAGGAGATCAGTTTCGTCGATCAGTATTAGAATTAGTTAATAGAAAAAAATAGAAGATTTGTCTTCAGTGATAAGATTATATCAGGATTTAAAAGGCGATAAGGTCATATGGATGATCTTTATCCTGCTTGGCCTGTTTTCAATTTTATCCGTGTATAGTGCTACAGGTAGTATCGCTTATAAATATAGAGGAGGTAATACGGAGTACTATCTAGTCCAACAAGCTTTATTTGTTTCTTTGGGTGCATTGCTCGCATATGTTTGTTATAAAATGCCTTATAAGAACTATTCGAGGATCGCTCCATTTCTGTTGGTGATTTCAATTCCATTGTTGATTTATACGATTGGGTTTGGAACAGAAATAAATAGTGCAAGAAGATGGATCACCATTCCATGGATAGATAAGACGATACAGACTTCTGATTTTGCAAAGTTAGCCTTGATCATATATGTGGCTCGTTCATTGGCCGTAAGGCAAGAGTATATCAAAGATTTTCAAGGAGCATTTTTACCGATCATCTTACCCATCGTAGTGGTATGTGGTTTAATCGCACCAGCGGATTTATCCACTGCAGGATTATTGTTTTTGACTTGTTTGTTAATGATGTTCATTGGTCGAGTATCACTAAAATATGTGGCTTTACTTTTACTGATGGGTATGGTTCTCGCGTCTATTTTGATTTTGTTGGGAGCAGCGTTTCCAGAGTGGGTGAGATTAGATACATGGGTGTCAAGGATCACAGAGTTTACAGCAGGAGGTAATGATGTCTTTCAGGTGAAGCAATCAAAGATCGCTATTGCTGAAGGTGGTTGGACTGGTGTTGGACCTGGAAATAGTATGCAAAGAAATTATTTGCCTTCACCTTATGCAGATTTTATATATGCCATTATTTGTGAAGAGTATGGGTTGATTTTCGGAGGTATTCCGATTCTAGCATTATACCTATGGTTGCTCTTTAGATGTATGACCATTGTAACAAAAAGCCCTAAGGCATTCGGAGCGATTTTAGCCATGGGCTTATGTTTAAATATTGTGATTCAGGCTTTCGCCAATATTGCAGTTTCGGTACAACTAGTACCTGTGACTGGATTAACCTTGCCATTGGTCAGTATGGGTGGTACTTCAATTTTGTTTACATGTATTGCATTTGGAATCATCTTAAGTGTGAGCAAGTTTGTCGATGAAGCAAAGGCCAAGCGACTTGAGTTAGAACAAATTGAAGCGGTCGATGAGAGTTATAATTAGTGGTGGAGGATCGGGTGGACATATTTTTCCGGCCATAGCGATTGCTAATGAGTTAAAAGAGAAAATAAAGGATGTAGAAATCCTATTTGTAGGTGCAGAAGGAAAAATGGAGATGAATTTGGTCCCGAAAGCGGGATACAAAATTGAAGGTTTAAATGTTAGAGGCCTTCAAAGAAAATTGACAATTAAAAATTTGAGTTTTCCATTTAGACTACTGGGTAGTTTGAGGAAAGCAAAAAAAATATTGAGATCCTTTAAACCAGACATTGTGATCGGTGTAGGTGGATATGCTAGCGGACCTATGTTGCACGTTTCGGCGAAAGCCAAAATACCAACGCTTATCCAAGAGCAAAATTCCTATGCTGGGTTAACAAATAAATTGTTGGCTAAGAAGGTAGATCGGATTTGTGTAGCCTATGACGGCATGGACAAATTCTTTCCAAAAGAAAAAATTGTCTTAACAGGCAATCCCGTGAGAAGCAGTTTGACAGGTGAGAAGATCTCAAAAAACCAAGCATACAATCATTTTGGACTTGACCAGAATAAGAAAACTGTTTTATCCATAGGAGGTAGTTTGGGAGCAAGAACGCTGAATGCAGCATTCAAAAACAACGTTGACATATTGTCTAATGAAGGAAAGGATATCAATTTCATTTGGCAGGTAGGTAGATTATACTATGAGGTGTATAGTCAAACTAAGACTGCGCAATTAGAAAATGTTTATCCCTTACCATTCATTGATCGGATGGATTTAGCTTATGCAGCGGCAGACCTTGTGGTTTGTCGAGCAGGAGCATTAACGATTTCGGAGCTCTGTAACATGGGGCATTCCGCGATCTTGGTTCCATCTCCTAATGTGGCAGAAGATCATCAAACAATGAACGCCATGGCGCTTGTAGAAAAAGAAGCAGCCATTATGGTTCATGATGAAGAGGTTTCTGCAGAATTATTTCCATCGGCCATAAAGTTGGTTGATGATGAGCAAAGATTATTAAGCCTTTCGGCGAATGTAAAACAAATGGCTAGACCCAATGCGGTCCAGCAAATTGTCAGCGAAATTATCAAGTTGACGCAGAGATGAAAAGTCTCCATGAAATAAAAAAGTTGTACTTCATCGGAATAGGTGGGATAGGGATGAGTGCTTTAGCGAGATACTTTGCGAAACGTAAAATTGAAATATTTGGATATGACAAAGTCAATACCGAGTTGACCAAAAAGTTGGAAACTGAAGGTATGACGATTCATTATGAAGATGATCCAATTTGGATTCCTGAAGGAATTGATATGGTAGTGTATACTCCAGCAATTCCCAAGAGTCATAAAGAATTGAATTGGTTTCGAGATAATGAATTTACAGTCATGAAGAGAGCGGAGATGTTGGGTTTAATCAGTCGTAATAGCAAAGCACTTTGTATTGCTGGAACACATGGGAAGACCACAACGAGTTCAATGCTCTCACATATTTTGACATTTGGAAAAACTGGTGCAACAGCTATCATCGGTGGGATTATGACCAATTACCAATCCAATTTTATTAATGGAGATGGTGATTTGTTGGTGCTCGAAGCAGATGAATATGATCGTTCTTTTTTGCATTTGGAACCGAGCATGAGTGCAGTTTTGTCTTTGGATCCGGATCACTTGGATATCTATAATGACTTTCAAAACATGATAAAAAGTTTTGAAGCATTTATGTTGAAATCGAAGCGAGGGGCACATCTATTTTTAAGAGATGGAATTCTTGAAAGATTGAGCTCTGATTCGGCGAAAGCCATGAAGGACAAAGGCATAAAAATTCTTGAGTTTGGAGCAGATGCAAAGGATTTGAACTTTAAGAATTTAAGGATAGAGCATGGGCGACAAGTTTTTGACTTGAATTATAAGGGAGAAAAGATTTTCGGATTCGAATCAAAAATGCCAGGCCAACATAATCTCGAAAATGCTTTGGTGGCCATAGGAATGGCCAAAGAAGCTGGGATGACTTGGGAAACGATCAAAGAAGGCTTAAAGAGTTTTGAAGGGATAAAGAGGCGATTTGAAATGCTGTATGAGTCAAAGGATATAGTAGTGATTGATGATTATGCTCATCATCCTACGGAATTGAAAGCTTGTATTCAAGCCGCACGTTCATTGTATCCGAATAGAAAATTGACGGGGATATTTCAACCCCATTTGTTTTCTAGAACAAATGATTTTAAGGTTGAATTTGCCTTGGCCTTGGATGGGTTAGACGAATTGATTTTGATGGATATATATCCAGCTAGAGAGTTGCCAATGAAAGGAGTAAGTTCAAAATTGATTTTTGATAGAATGAAATTGGAGAATAAAGTGCTGTGTAGTAAAGAAGCAGTTTTGAAAAATATAGGAGAAAGAGACGTAGAGGTATTGTTGATTTTAGGAGCAGGAGATATTGATGCCGAAATACCTAAAATTTTAGAAAAAGTAAAAAGTACTGAAGCAAAGAAATAAATGAGCAATAGAAGAAACATAGAATCTTGGAAGTCTAAAGCGATTTGGACAGTCATATTGGTGTCTATGGCTGTGCTCATGATTCTTTCAATACAGAGAAAAAAGAATCTACAAATAGAAGCTTTAGCGGTGTATGTCAACCCAATTGAAGGGAGTAGAAATATGATTTCCAAAGAGGACGTAAAGATGATTCTCTTAAACCAGTTGGGCTATGATATGCGACAATTAAAAATCGAACAATTGGACTTGGCTAAAATTGAGGCCACCTTGCAAAAAGATACTCGAGTTAAAACTGCCGAAGTATATCTCAATGCAGATAATCAACTCAATGTGATTTTAGAACAGCGTCACCCTGTGGTAAGAGTGAGTAATGAAAAGGGTAAAGATTATTATTTGGACAACGAGGGGAAGAGAGTACGGGTAAAAAAGGGTTCAACAGTAAGAGTCCCAGTAGCTACGGGAAACATAAATGCTTATACCAAAGGATTTAACGGAGAGAAGGAATCTTCAGCACTCAAGAATTTATATGCCATGTGCTTGAAAATTAATGAAGACAAATTTTTAAAAGCATTGGTCGAGCAGATTCATGTGAATAATGAAAAGAGCATGTACATCATACCAAAAGTAGGGAGGCAAAGAATTTCAATAGATCCTTCTGAAGGCGTAGATGACAAACTAGCAAACTTAAAAATCTTTTATAAAGATGGATTGCCGAGGACAGGATGGAGTGAGTTTTCAGAATTGAAAATAGACTATAAAAAACAAGTGGTCGGAGTAAGATCACAAGATTAAGAAATAATCATGAACCATATAAAACATTAATTATGAACGAGACGATACATAACGCAAATGACATTGCAGTTGCTGTCGATATAGGTACAACGAAAGTGTGTGCTATAGCAGGTCGACGAAACGAATATGGTAAAATCGAAGTTCTAGGTGTTGGACGAGTAAAATCAGAAGGAGTGTCAAGAGGGGTAGTGTCCAATATTGATAAAACTGTAAAAGCGATTAAAGAAGCGGTGGCCATTGCTGAGAAAAATGCCGGATGCAAATTCAAGATCGTACATGTAGGTGTTGCAGGTCAACACATCAAATCTTTACATCATCATGGATTACTTGTTCGTCAAGACGAGAACAATGAAATCAGTGAAGAAGATGTTCAGAAATTAATCAGGGATATGCACAAGTTAGTGTTGCCTCCTGGCGATAAAATTTTGCATGTGATTCCTCAGGAGTTTACAGTAGACGACGAACAAGATATTATTGATCCTGTAGGAATGTCAGGGGTGAGATTGGAAGCTAATTTTCATATCATCACTGGTCAGATAACAGCTTCAAGAAACATCATGAAGTGTGTAGAAAAGGTAGGCCTTGAAATCGCCGACATGACCTTAGAGCCCATTGCTTCTGCTGCGTCAGTATTGAGTGAGCAAGAAAAAGAAGCAGGTGTTACATTGGTTGATATTGGTGGAGGTACAACAGATATTACCATTTTTAAAGATGGCATTATACGACATACCGCAGTCATTCCTTTTGGAGGAAATGTCGTTACAAAGGACATCAGAGAGGGATGTACTGTAATGAATGATCAAGCAGAAAAATTGAAAGTCAAATTTGGTAGTGCTTTATCAAGTGAGATTTTTGACAATAGAATTATTACCATTCCAGGATTTAAAGGAAGAGACCCAAAAGAGATTTCTGAAAAGAACTTAGCTCGAATTATAGAAGCAAGAATAGAAGAGATCTTTGATTATGTTTTATGGGAGATCAGAAGATCTGGTTATGAAAGAAAGTTGATTGCTGGAATAGTACTCACTGGAGGAGGATCCTTATTGAGACACATCGATTTATTGGCGGAGAAGCATACAGGATTACCGACTCGTAGAGGTCAACCTGTAGAGAATTTAGCACATGGTTATTCTAGTGATTTGACAAGTCCTGTTTATGCAACAGCTATTGGCTTGTTGATTACGGCGATAGATAACATGCCTGAAAATGCAGTCGTATTTGATTTAGAAGAATCAGAAGACGACGACATAGTAGAAGATAAAGATGGGAAGGGAAGGAAAATATTAAGCAAATTATTCACTTACACTAAAGATTTTTTCGAGGCCACTCCGGACTCTGAATTTTAACATTGAAACCAAGATGATTATGCAATTCGACATACCAAGAAATGAACGATCAATTATCAAAGTCCTAGGCGTAGGCGGTGGTGGCGGTAATGCACTCAAGCATATGGCTGACCTCGGAATTCAAGGAGTAGACTTTGCGATTTGTAATACAGATGCTCAAGCCATGGACACCCATCCAGTGAGTACGAAGATCCAATTAGGACCAACACTTACGGAAGGACGTGGCGCAGGTTCACTTCCAGAAAAAGGAAAAGAAGCTTGCATTGAGTCCATCGATGAAGTCAGAAAGTTTTTATCAGACGGTACTAAAATGCTATTTGTGACTGCTGGATTAGGTGGTGGTACAGGTACGGGAGCAGCGCCTATCATAGCAAAGGCTGCTAAGGAAATGGATATATTAACGGTGGCCATTTGTACACTTCCTTTCAAATTTGAAGGTACGCGAAGAAAGAGACAAGCGCTAGAGGGTCTTGAGCAATTGAAGAAAAGCGTGGATGCCATTATTGTGATATCCAATGAGAAACTTAAGCAGATCTATGGTAATCTTAGCTTGACGGAAGCATTTCAAAAAGCAGATAATATTTTAACCACTGCTGCAAAAGGAATTGCCGAAATCATAACTGTTCCAGGACATGTAAATGTGGATTTTGAGGATGTCAATACGGTCATGCGTGATAGCGGAGTAGCGATTATGGGTAATGCAATAATGGAAGGAGAGGACAGAGCCCGTAAAGCCATTCATGAAGCTTTGAATAGTCCTCTTTTAGAAGAAAATGACATTAGAGGAGCGAAGCACATTCTTTTGAATATTACCTCTGGAACTTCTGAGGTGACAATGGATGAAATTACAGAGATCACAGAGTATGTTCAAGATGAGGCGGGTTATGGAACAGATATCATTTGGGGTAATTGCAAAGATGAAACCTTAGGTGAAAAGCTAAGCATCACATTAATTGCGACTGGGTTTGATGAGGGCGGAAGGAAAAGAGAAAATAGTGCTCCAGAAAAAGAAGTGAGAGTAACACTAGAGGATGAGATCCAACATGTAGAAGAAGCGGAACCCACTACCTCTTTGGAACATGAAGTGATTGATTTGGGATCGGGCGAATCTACCACGATAGAGTTTGATACAGATGATGTTAAAAAAACGATAGAAACATTTAGAGGTGGAAACATCTATGCTGAAATTCGAGAAGAAGAGGATAAGCAAAGAATGGAAGAGCGAAGAAAATTAGATGAACTGGAGTCAGCAAGAAGAGAGTTTCTTAGACAAAATAATAGCAAGCCATTGGATAATCCGAGAATCATTTCGGATATGGAAAATGTGCCAGCGTACAAAAGAAGAAAGGTAAGTTTAGAAGAGGATAGTGATGATGTAGGGAATAGATTTTCAAACTATTCCATTAGTGATGATTTAGATAAACCTTTAAACAACTCACAGAATTCATACTTACATGATAATGTGGACTAACACGGATTTCGTCTTTTTATAATATTCTCATACACATGAGATTGGTTTATTGAGTTTAGGTGCCAGGCTCTCCGCCTGGCCCCTTTTTAAAACTTTTATGTTTCCCAAAAGCTGAAAAGAATTAAATATGGATTTCGTCTTTTTATAATATTCTCATATACATGAGATTGGTTTATTGAGTTTAATGCCCATGGTTCTCAGCCTTGGGCATTTTCAATTATGGATAGTGGAATTTTGTGTAAATATTGGGGCAAGGGATATAAATGGTTTAAACCATTTTATCCTTGATACCATTTTAATTCAGAAATGTAACTTGAGAAAGAAAATCAATTTAATTAGATAAAAAGAAAAACGATCCACAATTTCTTGTGGATCGCCATCATTTAACACCCTTAAATAATTGATTCTTTAGTGACTATGCAGTTTATTTTAGATTGTTTCAATTGGTTTTCTGAACAGCCACTCTGTTACAACAAATATATATTATAATAATTGGTAATACAATAACAATAGTGTTAAATATTATGAAAATGTTTAATATGTTAATTTTTGTCGCCACTTTGACAAGAATGATCAGTGTAATTAAAACTGATATACAAAACTCAGTTTGTTGTGAGCAGCCTTTATGATAAAACTGCCATCTTTATTATTCGTTTCGCTTAATTGACTTTCATAATAATTTCTTTCGATTTTCCTTTTTGAACGCGTGCTAGAGATTATTAATGCGACACCAGTAATTGTTCCTACCAAACCAGTTAGGATAAAACCCAGTCCGATACCGGCTCGTCTATCTTCTTGTGGTGTTGGATCAAAGCTCCAATATGAAGCATATGTATAGGAACCGAAAGCCGAACTTAATAGCCCAGAAGCCACTATGATTTGGGATGCTTTCTGGATCTTTTTCTGTTTTCTATATTTTTTAGCGAAGGTTTCTTGTTCTTCAGTTCTATTTATATTGTCTAAAATGTCCTGTTTAAATAACTCTTTTGAAGCTGATCTGTCTTGAGCATTTGTCACAAGACTTAATATGATCATTAATGTTGTTAGTATGTTTTTCATTTTTCTTAATTGTATTGTTTAGAAATTATAGATCAACGAAATCTTGTTAGATCCAGATTTTATTATGGGTGTGTTATCTTGATATTTATCCTTTAGATAGATTCGTTTATGATAATCTTTTTGAAGTGATTTTTTTGAGCATTTTTAATAAGCACATTTATACCGGCTAAAAGTCCAGTAAGAGGTATTACTCCTGCATTAAAAAAGTTTAATCCATCACCAATTCCACCAGTAATTATAATCCCCGTTGAAGCGACCTAGACCAAGAGACTAAATGTTTGAGAGCTGTTCATTTTTTTATACTTCATAAAGTATATCTCTAGTTCATAGCTTCGATTTTCGTTTTTACGATGTCTTTTTCAAACAATTTGCCTGGGCTTAAAATTATGTACGTTGACCAGTAGACTCTGTAATTGAATTTTAAAATTGGTAGATTCTATTATAAAATACTTGCAAGACTAATGCTGAACATATTAGGACTAACTCTTAATGATGTTTTCGACCCTTTGTATTTGTAGTGATCTCCTATGTTGTTAAAGGTTCTTTCAAATTTTAAATCAACATGTAAATGATTATTTATTTTATATCCAATCAAAAATTGAAAGCCCATAGAAAGATCAATCATTTCAGCTTCAAAGTCTTCATGATCATCTAGGGCTAAATCATATTGGAGATTAAAATTGAACATTGGACCGACTCCAAACTTAAAGTCATTCCAAAGAATACCAGCCTGAACCGGAATATGTAAAATGTGATACGTTTCTTCAAAATGAGTGTCTGTTGAATTTCTCTCAGTATAATCTTTAAAGAGAAATCTAGAGGTTGATTTTCGATAGAGCATGTCCGATTGAAACCATAGATTACCGTGTTCGTAAAAGCTAGTCAACCCAATTCCAACCACATCTTTTGTTCCTAAATAGGAGACTTCGTAATCTAAGAATTGATATTCGTTTCCAAATTGAATGGTATTCGATGATCCAATGGTTTTTCCGTAATTGGTTTTCAAGCCTAACCTTAGTTGAGCGTTAATACTAGTGGATAAGAAAATAAGCGCGATAGTGTACATTGCATATTTCATGTTTTTCAAATTTGTTTAACACAAAGTTCGATTTAAGAAGCGCTGTATTTTGACCAATGAATGAAAAATCTTGAAATAAGTTTACTTATTGTAAACCTTATGCGGGCTGATTAAATTCTGTGCATGTATGATAGACTATTTGAAGTATATGTAAAGAAAAAAAACACTTAGGTAAAGCCATAAGAGACTAAATAAAATATGAACTAATGTTTCAAAAATCTTTCCTTGCCATAGTTCTTTGGAATATCCAAAGAATTGAATAATGAGCCTGCAGGTCCAAAATACTCCGATGCCCAACGAGATTCGTTTTCCTAAAATGGTGTATAATAATTGATCTACAGAGCTTATACATAAAAGGCCTATTAGCAATACCGCGAGGGCTATAAAGAATGTATGTATCCACATCATTTCTCTATTGATCAATGACAGCGAAGCTAAATCCTTTTTCCAGTCAAAATATTTTGGAAATATAAAATGGACAAGTGCCAATAAAATAAGTGAAACACCTATAAGCTTAACCTGAATTTCCATATGTCAATGTAAATTTTGAAATGAAAGCTGTGATTTTTTCTTCCTGATATAAAGTTAATCCGGCAGATTCAAATTGATTCAACCATCTAGGTTTAGAATGAAAATGCCATGCTCCTATGTTATAGGCTAAAATATTTGGTAGATCTCTTAAATGTTCGATAATGACTATCTGACCAGAAGGTTTAAGGATCCTTTTAAGTTCTTTCAAAAATTGGATGCATTCCTCGTTTTCTCGAATTTCGTGGATTGAAAGCATTCCGATAATGAGGTCAAAATGATTGTTTTCAAATGGGAGCCGGTTCGTGTTGATTTTTAAAGTTCCTGGAATACTAGGATATCGCTCCCTTGCCCTTTTAATGGATAATTCAGTATGCTTCTCTTCGTCGTAAAAATCTGCGACAACATATTCCGACGATGGAGTTTGATATTTGATGGTATAACTCACTTCGTCAAATCCGGCATTGATATTTAATATAGATGATGCGTCATTTGGCGAAAGCCAACTGAAAGAATATAGATTGGAATGGTCATATATATAATGTGTAACCACTAATGAAACAAGGGTAGTTATGATAATTAAATATGCGATCATCCTTAGAGAAAAAGAGATAATACTGCTATCAACTAAGGATTGAACAAACAAGAGGACTACAACGGAGACAAAGGATATTATAAATAAATGCCAATTGAAAGTGACAACATTTAGTAATCCTTGAAACTTGCCTCTAGTTAATTCCATGTCTCAGTCTTTCCTTTTTTCCAGTAATATGGTATATCTCTAATTTCAAAAGCATTGGCTAAAACGTAATCTTCGATTCCTAATTCGTTCAAGTATTGACATTGATAGGATTGGATTTCGATTGGTTTTGGTTTCCAATTAGATCTAACTCCTTCGATTATAGTCACTGTTTTATCCTTCTTTCGATAAGTAAATGTGAATGGAAGGGGCCCCGCAAACCTTCTAGCTTCTTTCCACGTATTAAAAGGTGAGCCAGTAGGGATTTGAGCATTGTCATGCGAATGATACACAACCTTTAAATAATCATCCATGGAGTCAATAATATCAAACTCGCCATTTTTAGAGAAATTGAAATTTCTCTTAGAATAATTATAGTGCGTAAATATATTTCCGAATAGCTTCATGAGTGACTTATCAGTTTCGGATTTTAGTATGTACAAACCTCTAAAACGTTTACCTTGATTATTCTTGTATTGAACAAAAATTCGATATCCAGTTAAGAAAAAATTGTTTCCAAAAAACTTAGGAAACCCCTTTGGCCGGAGATGATTTGTGTTGACCATCGCCAAAGCAATAAAAGCCCATTTATTTTGAAAACAATCGAGGGATAAACACTCAGGAATGAAAGGAATTAAAAGATCTTTAGGAATTGCAAAGCTAAGAACAACGGATTTTTCAAAATGCGCCTCTACTGGAAATGGGTGATTTTTTAAGTAGCTCATTCTTGATTCATTCTTGCTTTAATGAAGAATTCATTGATTAACACTACTAGAATAAAAAACAATGCAAACAAAGCATTTGTTTTACCCCAGAGTAACAATTCATCGGCAAGGAAAAATTCTAAAATATTCATACTAGCGACAATAATTATTTGCAAGATGGAAGACCATTTAGATTTAATGCCAGTCAGTACCCAAATGGCTAAAAGTACTTCTGAAATTCCGATAAATATGGTCAATTCTCTTGCATACTCTGGTCCAAGGATTTTGGAAACGATGGCTTCATGTCTGGGTACGCCATTTAAAATCTTACACCAAAATCCATTAATGAGCCAAACACAAGCTATTGCGATTTTTAATATTTTATGTATTTGGTACAAGTTCATAATCTAATTAAATACAATCACATATAGATTTAAACTAGTCGCCACAACAAGCCAAACGAAATAGGGAAGAATGGACCATTTCCAAGTGCCAATTCCTTTACCGTATTTGAAGAGTAACCATCCAACTAAACTTAAAAGACTTATGATAACCATAACAGCAGGAATGGGCAGTTCGTAATAAAAGAATATTGGATTCCAAATCACATTCAATACCCATTGAAGTGCATATAGTTTAATAACATGGGACTTGTCCTTAGTTTTATGATACCACTCCATCATAAAAAAAGAAAAAAGAATCATAATCGTCGTCCAAGCAAACCCAAAGAACCATCCGGGAGGTGTCCAAGGGGCCTTGTTTAATCCAGTATACCATTCAGCTTTAACGGCATCGGCCGTAAACATACTTCCTAGACCTAAAGCAAGAAAATTCAGTAAAAGAAAAGTGATGTATATAAATGTCTTTGTTTTCATGCTACTAAGTTATGAATAGTACTAAGTATTAAGTACTAAGTAGTTAGTGCATATCTTTAGACTTCCTCAATAAAACGGATACGGAGTTAAGT
>JAHDBI010000054.1 GCA_020630475.1 Saprospiraceae bacterium | reverse complement strand
ATGAATTTAGAGACATGGATGGTCGTCCTATTCGTCCGTACTTAATTGACATTAAAACATCCATGAACTAAATTGCTAATTAATAACTATAAGTCCATTCTAATTAAAAAACAACTATCTTCTTAGAATACCTTTGGTGATTAACAATGCCAACCAAGAAGACGAGCTGTCCCTTATAATGACTTAGGTCGTATTCTTGGTTTAGTTTTTCAACATTACAAATGAGCCTTCCATTGATATCTACTAATTTTAAATTTATTTTATCAAAAAGGGATGGAGACTTAATTGTTACTTTATCGATCGTCGGATTAGGGAATACTTCTATAACATTATTTATATCAGAGTCATTGATTACTTGTGAAGTGAAATCTGGATTCCACATTCTAAATATTTTACAATACTGCCCAACTTGTTGATTCCAGCTTCTGTCATAACCAATGACATAAACTGAACCATCCGGAGCAACACAAATGTCTCTTTCTCTTAAAAAAGGAGTTTGTATTTTTTTTGCTTCTATAATAGAATCCATAGATTCATTTAGAGTTGCAACCGTAATAAAATTACCTGAATGCAACAATCCCAGTATCAGTGAATTCTTAAACTCTGGTATAGCGTCGTGCATATAATAATCCATTCCTGCTGGAGGTCCCATTTTGTCAATACCAAACAAGGATGGATCGCGATAATCGTTTAGAAAAGATCCCATATCACAAGAATCTAAATCAAACAAGCATTCCACGCCGTCAAAATAAGGCCAACCATAATTCTTGCATTTCTCAATGAAATTGATTTCATCGCCATCTTCCAACTGACCATGTTCTGAAATATAAATATTCCCATTTGGAAGTACTGTTAAACCTTGTGGGTTTCTGTGACCATAACTATATATTTTTCCTTCACAGTTCTCCTCCATTGCAGAGCCATCAGTTTTAATCCTAATGACATGACCAGGTCCAGAAGTGTTCAAACTATAATTTTCAGCTGTTGTTATAATGAGTTCATGTTCATTTCTCATCGCCACACGGCCGCCTGAATGTTCTCCTGCATGATGGAAAGAAAAAATAACTTGATCCTCTATCACTGAATCCTGACCAATCGAATAACTATACTTATGCACTTCAGCAAAATCACCTGCTTTATAGTAGATAGAATGTGTATCTAAAACAGCGTAAAAATTCAATGTATCGCCTATATAGGTTGGAGGAACGTATAAACCTAAATAATTGCCGTAATCAGAGACCCAAATTGTATCTAATTGATTATTTGAAGGATTCCATCTTTTGATGTGTCTAAAATCGGTTATCCATAATTTGTTATCAAATCCCCATTCAATATCCCAAGCTTTTTTCGCATCAGTTGAGTCAACAATGAGCTCATAGCTCAATATGGTGGAATCTAATTCAATACTTTGACATTTAACATACAAGTGAGCCAGAAAGGAAATCACAATTATAAGGATGAGTTGTTTCATAATCTCGTTTCAATTGAGACCCATAACATAAGGTTTGCGATGTCTTTACTTAATTTTTAATATTCCAAGGCGGATAAATTCTTTTAAACGTGTCTTAAAACCTCGTATTCACCACATTATTATACGTCGACCCAAAGCGATAACTGATTCCCATCCAACCAGAATATCTGTAATTAGATTTGAGCTGAATCTGTTGCAGAAGTATATCATCTCTTGAAGCATCACCTTTAGGAATATTTACTTGATTTCTAGTTAGTCCTAGGCTTCCACCAAAATTAATAGACAAGCCTTTCACAATGTTCATCTCTACATATGGCCTCAAAAAAACAAATAATAGCTCCCAATCATGAAGGTAATTGCCATAAGTAAAATCTATATCGATACTACCCCAATTTTCAATGCGCCTTAAACTTAATTCAAATGAATGTCGATGCAACAATTCTCTTTCTTTGTTAAAGATCGTGGTGTCCACGTAATTATTATACTCGGGACCAATCCTATATAATACCGTAAATTGTTTTTTATTGGATTCGTGATAGGAATAATAGTTATACTCTATTGCAGGTTGAAAACTTGCCGCCAAGTCATAATTAGAAAATGAACTTTCACTCAATGAACTAAAAAAACCAGCAGACCAATGATCATTAATACTTCGAACATACTTTAATGATCCACCAGAATTGGTCACAATAAAAACATCACTTTCTTCACCATCAAAACTAAATTCGTTTCTCTCGTAATTCAAATATACCCGTGGTTCAATTTTAACATCATCGGTCACTTTAGAAGCAGAAATCCGACCACTCAAAAAGAGACTATTAAATGTTTCTTGTCCATTAAAACTTCCATTTCCTCGTAAGTTAAACACCCATGAATCCCAAGGATCATTAATTTTCTCTTCATCTCCTGTCCCTTCTTCTTTTTGTATATCAAATTGAATATCATCCAAAACAGAAGTTTGGGCTAAGTAAACAAGCAGTCCTTTTTCCAAATTACTTAGTACTGCGTCCCTTCTGTCATTTTCAGAAATATTTGGTGGAATGTTGAATATTATCTTTTGATCAATACCTACAAACTCTGAAGAGCCCAAAAAGTCCATTTGAAATTGATCTCCGCCACTTCCTGTATCCTGACTCGTAATCTGGATAAATACATTGGCAGTTTGTCGATCCAACATATGATTGACATAAGTCAATTCTTGCTTCAAGTAATTGCGATGACACCAAGTCTGACAATCAATAAATATTTTGGGGGCGTCTGCCTTTGCGGTA
Source organism: Saprospiraceae bacterium (assembly GCA_020630475.1). Classification (GTDB taxonomy): domain Bacteria; phylum Bacteroidota; class Bacteroidia; order Chitinophagales; family Saprospiraceae; genus JAHDCZ01. The sequence goes on along the minus strand of JAHDBI010000054.1, from coordinate 22,436 downwards.
GATTGACCATTCATATGCACAAAGCCTATGGCGAATAAAGCGCAAAGAAGAAGTCGTTTCATGGTCAGTTATTTTCGGAGCTATAAGTACACAAATTACTTTTATTCTATTAGTTTGAGGCGTATATAGAGAAAAGTTTAATGTGTAGTTTCTCCACTGCAACCGATAAAACAAGTAATTTTTAGTAATTTTCTCACAAATAACTCAACGTGAATAAATACATCTTAGCCTTAGATCAAGGCACCACAAGTTGCAGAGCAGTTGTCATCAATAAAAACGGGGAAATCATTTCAGTAGCTCAAAAAGAGTTTACACAAATATTCCCTCATGCTTCATGGGTAGAACATGATGCTAATGAAATTTGGAACACTCAATGGAACATGGCCAAAGAAGCATTGGCGAAAGCCAACATCACCAGCGAGCAAATTGCCTCTATTGGAATTACCAATCAACGAGAAACCACAGTTGTCTGGAATAGAGAGACCGGCGAACCTATTTATAATGCCATCGTTTGGCAAGACAAAAGAACAGCTGATTTCTGTGACAAAATCTACAAGGATGGAAAAGCAGAGTTAATCCGAGAAAAGACTGGATTAGTTGTTGACGCTTATTTCTCCGCAACCAAGGTAAATTGGATATTAGATAATGTGGAGGATGCCAGATTCTTGGCGGAGAATGGCCAATTGGCTTGGGGGACCATTGATTCGTGGTTAGTTTGGAAATTGACTAATGGCCAAGAGCATATCACAGATGTCAGTAATGCCTCGAGGTCTATGCTCTTCAATATTCATTCCCTACAATGGGATGACGCTCTATTAGATATATTTGATGTGCCGACCAACATGTTTCCACATGTACGGTCGTCTAGTGAAGTTTATGGCAAAACTGCAGAAGGAATATTTGACTCATCTATTCCCATTGCGGGAATTGCAGGAGATCAACAAGCGGCCTTGTTTGGTCAAATGTGCACTCAGAAAGGTATGGTTAAAAATACCTATGGTACGGGTTGCTTTATGTTAATGAACATTGGGCAGCAGCCCACACTATCAAAAAACAACTTACTAACTACGGTGGCATGGAAGATTAATGGAGAAACAAGCTACGCGCTTGAGGGAAGCATCTTTATAGGAGGAGCAGTTGTGCAATGGTTAAGAGATAGTTTGAGCATGATCAACACCTCGAGTGAGGTAGAATCATTAGCCAATAAAGTAGAAAGCTCTGAAGGGGTTTATTTTGTACCGGCCTTTGCAGGATTAGGTGCACCGCATTGGGACCAGCATGCCAAAGGTTCCATTTTTGGTTTGACACGTGGAAGTACAGACGCACATATTGCTACAGCGGCCTTAGAATCTATTGCATTCCAAACTATGGATGTTTTAAAAGCAATGGAAGCTGACTCAGGGATTTCGATCAACGAACTAAGAGTTGATGGTGGAGCAACGGTCAATAATAAGTTGATGCAATTCCAAGCCGATGTTTTAAATACAACGACAGTACGACCTAAGATCGTAGAAACAACCGTAATGGGAGCTGCGTATTTAGCAGGATTGGCTGTTGGTTACTGGCAGAGTCAGGAGGAAATTCAAGCCATTTGGCAAACCGATAAAAAGTATAGTCCTACTGAGGATCAAGAAAATATGAAAAGCAAAATTGAGGGATGGGAACGAGCAGTTTCTGCACTTCAACATTGGTCGAGTCATTCAACGAAAAACAACTAAAACTATGAGTCCATTTATTGCAGAAATTATCGGTACATTTTTCCTTATTCTATTAGGATGTGGCGTTAACGCGAATGTTTCCTTAGAAAAAACCTATGGTTCAAAATCTGGATGGATTGTGATTACCACGGGATGGGCATTTGCCGTTTTTGTTGGGGTCGTAATTGCAGGACCATACAGTGGTGCGCATTTAAATCCCGCAGTAACTGTAGGTTTAGCGATGGCAGGGAAATTTGCTTACGCGGAAGTGGCATCCTATATCATTGCGCAATTTATAGGTGCTGGATTAGGTGCTTTTTTTGTTTGGGCCATGAATATGGACCACTTCAAAGCAACAGAAGACGGACCTACTAAGCGTGGAGTATTTTGTAATGCTCCAGCGATTCCAAATGTTCCTGTGAATTTGTTGAATGAGCTCGTTGGTACTTTTGCTTTAGTTTTTACCATTCTATATTTCACGGACCCAAGCATAGTAGATGAAGGAACGAAAATCGGAATGGGTTCATTAGGCGCCGTTCCAGTAGCGATCTTAGTTTGGAGTATTGGTTTGTCTTTGGGAGGTACCACGGGATATGCCATTAATCCGGCTAGAGACCTAGGTCCAAGGATAATCCATGCATTAGTTCCTATTCCAAACAAAGCGGATAATGGTTGGGGATACTCATGGATTCCTGTGGTAGGTCCGATTTTAGGAGGAGCTGTGGCCGCTGGCTTATTTCTAGCCTTAGGTTAAGAATAGAACATGCGAAGAATTAGTAACGAAAAATTTAGCTTCAAATATATCGTTAGGGAAATCATCATTGTTTCCATTGGGGTTCTAATTGCCTTTGGTATCAATACACTGTCTTCTAATTGGAAGAAAAAGAAAGTATACAATGAATACAAGGCAAGTCTCATTGCAGACTTAGAACAAAATCTTGAAAGCTTAGAACGGATTAGCTTAGCGCAAAACCAAAAAGTAAAAGATTTAGATGAAGTGATTTTAGCCTTAGAAACAGGCAGCTTTCAATTGAACGAAGTGGCAAATACACTTTACAAGCAAAGAAAAAGCCCGACGTTCTTTCCAGTAAGCGGGACATTTAAATCCTTAGTTTCACAAGGAGAAATCGAATTATTCTCCACCAAAATGAAGCGTGAGTTATTCAATCTTTACGATACGAATTATGAGCGGACCGTTTACAATGGAAATTTATATGATGAAATTTACGTCGAAGTTTACGATAAAGAAATCCGATCCATGATGAATTTACGATCACAAAAGATTGACAACCCAAATCGTTTGACTGAAAAAGATTTCATTAAAAGCTTAATGGTTATTTTAGATGAAGCCAAATCTTACTTGAGCCTGATAAAGAAAAGTACTTATGAAAGTCAATCTCTTTTGGAAAGCCTGAAAAGTTAGTAGAATTACTCTTGCTCTTCTGTGATCCTCAAAAAACAAAAAAGCCAGGACTCTTCGTCCTGGCTTTTTTTGTTTAAGGTAAAACTACTGCGTCAATTACATGAACAAATCCATTACTACCCTTCAAGTTCGTTGCCGTAATTTTAGAAATATTTCCGCTATTATCGACAAGGACAACACTTCCTCCTTTCATCGTTGCCCTTAAGGTCGTTCCCTGTACTGTCTTCATACTAAACTCTCCACCAGCTGCTTGAATAGCCGCTACTAATTGCTTAGCGCTGATTTGTGAAGGAATCACGTGGTAGGTCAATACCTCGCTTAACTTAGACTTATTATTAGGCTTCAATAAGTTTTCTACTGTACCGGATGGTAATCTTTCGAATGCTAGATTGGTAGGAGCAAATACAGTAAAAGGACCATCACCTTTTAAGGTATTGACTAAATCTGCTGCTTTAACCGCAGCAACTAAAGTCGTATGGACATCACTTGAAATGGCAATATCAACAATATCCTGATGCTTCGTATAACTCGCACTTTTAACATGATGCTTTTTCGAACTGCCACATTGAGCATTCATAGAGTAATTAGTAAACATCAATCCTAATACCGCGAACAAAATAACTTTTTTCATTTTTTAAATCTTTAAGTAAATAATAATGTGTTTCAATCTTATTTACCGAAGGATTCTAGGTTTGGATTTTCAGAACGAAAAAAAAATTAAACTTTTTTCGATTTTATTCATTTCACTTAAGTCAATGAATGAAAATAAAGCTTGATCAATCAAGAAACATATCAATCACTAGTTCATGGTTTACGCTCTAAGGAGAAAGGAATCATCAGTAGATTATATGATCATTATGCTGATGCGCTTTATGGTATCATTCTAAGGATTGTCAAAAACGAATCAGTGGCTCAAGAAATTCTTCAATTAACTTTCGTGAAAATTTGGCAAAACTCTGAAAAATATGATCCGAGCAAAGGAAGACTTTTACTTGGATGATGCGAATAGCCAGAAATCTAAGTTTAAATGCCATTGATAAAAAAGGATTTAAAGAAGCTCAAAAAAACCAAGACTTAGAAAAAGCGGTACATATAGTAGATAAGGCACATGAAAATTCTGCTACTGAACTAATGGATATAAAAACGCATATGAAGTCATTAGATGCAAGATATGCACGGGTCATTGAGCTCACTTTCTTTGAAGGGTATACGCATCAAGATGCCAGTGAACTTTTAGAGATTCCATTAGGAACATTAAAATCAAGAATTAGAATAGGCTTAAAAGAGTTGAAGCGCATTTACGAATACAAAGGATCCGCTATTGTTGGATATATTTACATCATCTCATTTTATCAAGGACTGTGAAATTTGATGAAGACATATTAATGAGTTACATTCTGGGTGAACTTTCACCTGAAGAAATGCGTCGCATTGAGGAGGCGCGCATTGCCAATCCTGAGTTAAATAAAGAAATTGAAGCGTTGGAATTATCGCTAGAAGAAATGGCTTTTGAAAACAAAATCAAAGCACCAAATCTAAAACCGACAATAGAACAAATCATCAATAAAGAAAACACGAATTCCACAAAACCTATAAAGCTATTTACATATTTGGGATTTGCAGCATCCTTTTTAATTGGTGCGCTCCTCATTGGTTTTTACCAACAACAAAAAATCAACACCCAATCCGAACAACTAGCGAGTTTAGAGAATAATTTGGAAGCACTTACGCTCAAGAACAAAGCTTGTGAAACTTCATTGTCATTCTTCGACCATGTGGAGACTAAAACATATCTTCTCGAAGGGAAATCAGATGCGAAGGTGACGGTTTATTGGAATGAATCATTGAAAGAGGCAAAGCTAAAAACGGATTCATTACCACAAATCCAAGCGGACGAAACGTATCAAATCTGGGCTGATGTAGATGGAGTGATGATGGACTTAGGGACTTTCGATTATTTGGCTTCCGCCGAAAATGTTATTGATCTCAACTACCTAGATCGAGCAGAATCTTTAAACATCACCATTGAACCATTAGGAGGATCTAAAACGCCAACGGTAAGTCGATTGGTGGCCAATAAATACATTTAATACCAATAATTCACTTTTAAGACTAAAGCTCTATTCTCTGATCTGAAACCGGTTCCCGTCGGAATGATTTCCTCATATTGATAATTGTCAATGTACACCAAAAAGATATCAGACATTGGTGAAAACCGCCACTGTAATCTACTATTGATTCCAAGAAAATCAGATTGATCAACGTATTGAAACAAGTTGGTCCATAGGAGGTTCTTAGTAAAACCTATTTCTAACTTAGACAACAATGCCAGGATCTGAGACTCGCCATACTCACCTGGAAAGCTCAAGTCATTTCGTTCGAATGCCAAGGAAAAATTACCCCAAGGCTGAACTCTATAATTCATTCCAAATCGATACCGGGTCAGTTGACCATTAAAAAAACCTCCAAAACGGAATAAACCCTCAAGCGACAAGGCCCTTCGACGATCCGTGCTCATTCGAAATTGAGCTCCTAAGAATCGATAATTTTCTGCGGGCAAAGGAGTATTATCTGTGAAGCTAAAAGGGAATAATAAATCAACATCTCGATAGTGCATCGAAAGATTGAATTCAGAAGTATGTCTTGAAGTAAGATTGTAAAACAGTCTAGAACTTAATTCATTTCGACTCCAATCTTCGTTGTTGTATAAGATATTTTCCCACCCTACTCTATGATTTTGGACGTAACCTTCTCTGGGTCTCACCTGATATTCTGCATACGCATAAGTCGCTTTATAAGGTACACGAATGACCGTATCTCTTTCAGCATCATAATTACCCACCCTGGCGTTAAAGCCCATATCAGCATAATAATTCTCCTGGAAATTGGTAAAATCTGAAACGAATGTCCAATTGGCATTTCTAAATTTAAATCCTCCGTTCAACACCAAATTATCGCTGCTGTAATCGGGTTTTAAAGATCCATGACCCTGTGTCCATAATTGCCATTGTCCATCATCCGTTTGATAGAGTCCTTCTAAACTCAAATTTCGGCTATAATCCTTGGAGATAATTTCGGCTTGCTCGAAAGCTTGTCGATTCAAGAACATTCCTTGAATATAGGAACGACCAAATTGTTTCTTCATCGCCAATGCCGATTGATTTTGTGCAAAGCTCCCTTCTACCGATGCACTGTGCACATTCATCACTCCTATTCTTACATCACTGGAGACATTACCTGTCAGTCGTGCTCCATAAACAATGGGTACCGCTTCAAGATCCTCATTTAATCCAATTTTTCTCGAGAAAAATGGTTTGACCTCTCCTGTTCCAAAATTGGCAAAGACATCGGCGCTCTCTAAGAAAAAGGTTCGTCGCTCGGGTAAAAATATATTAAAGCGTGTCAGGTTGGTCACCAATTCATCGACCTCCACATTTGAAAAATCTGGATTCACCGTTAAGTCCAAATTGAGACTAGAAGTCATGGCCCATTTAGCATCTATGCCTAATTCCTTATCCCATTGTGCATCCTCATCCCTTGCCTTTCTTAAACCTGTACTCACATAGGGTATTAAATTATAATTACCCGATTGTTTAGCCGGTGGCGTATCCCAAACAAGCGAACCAGCAAATGCCGGATTAGGCGGCCAGAATCCTTCCGGGACTGCCGTCCAATTATGGAACTCATTACAGTACTGAAGATTTCTCACAAAGTTCATCCCCCACTCCTTGAAGTTTTGATCATAACGTAGGATTTTAAATGGAATAGCAAATTCAGCAGTCCAGCCATCATCATTGACTTGGGTTTCTACATACCATTTATTACTCCAATCCTCACTGACTCCAGAATTTGGAGACATGGTCGCATCCCATTGTACACCAACAGCCGAAGTACCAAACATCATGGAATTGGTCTTGGTATTCAAAGGATCTAGAATAATAGCTATTCCGTCATTATTCCAATACTCATCTCGTTTCATCGACATGATGGTGATATCTGCATTTTGAAAACAACGAGCTCCCACATACAAGAACTGCTCATCGTAAGCCAACATCACTTCTGTCTTAGGATCAGCTCCCTCTGCGAAGTATGGAATCTTCTGCCAAAAGTCTGTTCCGATATTGGCTTTATCCCAAGTGGATTCGTCTAATATGCCATCTACTTTAATCTCCTCTTTGGTTTCAGCGATATGATATCTGAAGGAAGCGCGCAAGTCAGAAAGGTCTTTCTCTTGGGCATTCGCGAAAGCGAAAAAGCATGAAAAAAATAAAAGAAGGCTGTGGATCTTCATTAAAATCAATTAGAGTGTAAAGATCGTCTTTTTTGATTTCAAATCTTCTTAAATCTCTTGAAATTAATCTTCTTCTTTGTCTTGAAACAAAGAAGCAAAATTCAAGGCTTGTCCATTTTCTCCGCCAACCCACTCATCACAAAAACGGAAACAAGCGCCAACTCTGACGCTTTAGTCGTCATCAAACAAGCCATTGTTTCTTTTCGTTTTTGAGATGGCCTTACTCAAATGCACTAGGCCAACTTTAAATACTCAATACTCGTTACTTAGGACTCAGTACTCAACTAAATTCTTCCTACCTTCAACATATGAGAAAAGGTGTTATCCAAAAAAACATTACAAAATTCACTTCAGGAGCAACTAAGGAAATAAAGGATGCCATAGCGATAGAATCACCTCTAGAAATCCTTCTAACTCAAGTCGAAAAAAAACCTTTTCTCCGTAAAAAGCCGGTATCCATTACCATGCGTACTCCTGGAAACGATCAAGATTTGGCATTAGGTTTTTTATATACGGAAAACATTATTCGCCATTTTGGGATGATTAAAAGAATCGTTGAAAAAGATAACCAAGTAGAAATCATACTAAAGGATGCTCAAACCATTGATCTTCAAAAACTCCAACGACATTTTTACACCAGCAGTAGCTGCGGCGTTTGTGGCAAAGCCAGTATCGAAGCGATAGAAACCACTCAAAACATTCAATTCGAAGCCAAGGAAATTCAATTGAATCCAGATCTTATGCTTAGTCTCCAAAAAAAGCTATTAAATGAACAAACTGCTTTTCAAGATACCGGAGGAATACATGCCGCCGCCCTATTCAACTTAGACGGCCAACTTCTAACTTTACGTGAAGATGTCGGCAGACATAATGCGATGGACAAATTAGTAGGTCATTTTTTTCAACAAGACAACATCCCTTTAAACCAACATATTCTTTTGTTGAGTGGCCGAGCAAGCTTTGAATTGATCCAAAAGGCAGTCATGGCTGGAATACAAATGGTATGCGCGGTCGGTGCTCCTTCGAGCCTAGCCATCGAATTGGCAGAGAAGCATAACATTACTTTAGTTGGATTCTTAAACGATGATCGTTTTAATGTTTATTCTGGAGTGGAGAGGTTTGTTTGGGAATGAGTTCGGGAGTTCGGGAGATCGGGATGTCGGGAGTCCGGGATGTCGGGATAAGTATTAAGTACATAGTAGATAGTATGTGGCAATTGACATTGACATTGACATTGACATTGGCCTTTGAGTTGAGCCATTTCAAAAACGTGAAGAAACAATGCCCTGTTTGAGTGTAGCGAGTTGGGGCTTGTTTTAGTTTTTGAGATGAGCACGGGAGCATAAAGAAATGCAATCAGCCTTGAATTTTGCTTCTTTGTTTCAAGACAAAGAAGAGTAAAACATCGGTTAAGAACAAACCTATTAATCAAGGATAATCGCTATTTTTAATCCATGGCGGACAAGAAAAAAGTCAATCCAGAAAACCCTCAAAATTTCACTGGCATTCGCGTAAGCGAAACCCAAAAAAAAGCCGCTGGTCTACCTGCAGTGATTAAATCAGTTCAACACGTCTATAATGAAGTGGGGATTGCACGAGGCACCAAAACCATGTTTGCTTTAAACCAAAAAGGTGGTATCGATTGCCCTGGCTGTGCGTGGCCTGATCCTGATGACGAACGAAGCAAATTAGGAGAGTACTGCGAAAACGGTGCGAAGGCCATTGCCGAAGAAGCCACGAGTAAAAAACTCACTGCCGAATTCTTTAAGCGCCACAGCGTTTCTTCTTTATCGCAACTTAGTGACTATGAAATCGGACGTAAAGGAAGATTGGCTGAACCTATGTATTTACCACAAGGCGCCGATCATTATGAAGCCATCACTTGGGATAAGGCTTTTGAGAAAATAGCGCATCATTTAAACCAACAAGAGAATCCGAATCAATCTATATTCTATACCTCGGGACGTACGAGTAACGAAGCGGCATTCTTATATCAATTATTTGCGCGAGCTTATGGCACCAACAACCTACCCGACTGCAGTAACATGTGCCACGAAAGTAGTGGCGCGGCATTAAGCGAAACATTAGGGATCGGAAAAGGATCCGTGACATTGGATGATTTCAATCATGCAGAGGTGATCATGATTATGGGACAAAATCCTGGCACCAATCATCCTAGGATGCTCACAGCTTTAGAAAAAGCAAAGAAGAACGGAGCGACGATCATCACTGTAAATCCGATTAAAGAAGCAGGTTTATTGGCTTTCGCCAATCCTCAAAAAATGAGTGGTTTGTTGGGTGGCAAAACGGACTTAACGGATCACTATTTACAGATTAGACTCAATGGAGATTTAGCATTACTCCAGGCCATCAACAAAATGCTCTTTACAAGGGAGGAAGAATATACAAAGCAAGTTTTAGATCACGATTTCATCCAAAAACATACAGAAGGTTTTGAGGCCTTTCAAAGACATTTAGAAGGATTGTCTTTGGACGAATTGATTCGTCATACTGGTTTACCAAAAGAACAAATAGAATTGATCGCACAAATCCTAAGCGAAAAATCAAAAATCATTATTTGTTGGGCTATGGGTTTAACCCAACATAAAAACGCAGTAGATACGATTAAAGAAGTGGTCAATCTATTATTACTGAAAGGAAGCATTGGAAAAGAAGGAGCAGGTACCTGCCCCGTTCGCGGTCATAGTAATGTACAAGGAGATCGCACTATGGGCATTCACGAAAAACCATCTTCAAAATTATTGGACAAAATAGAAGAAGTCTTCCAATTTGAAGTACCCCGAAAATATGGTTACGATACGGTGGCTGCTATTGAAGCCATGCATGAAGGAAAGGCGAATGTCTTTTTTGGATTAGGAGGAAATTTTATTTCTGCCACTCCAGATACTTTATATACCGCTCAAGCATTACAAAATTGCGATCTAACGGTTCATGTTTCTACCAAACTAAACCGCAGTCATTTAATCCATGGAAAAGAAGCCCTCATCCTCCCCTGCTTAGCGCGAACGGATGTGGATTTGAAAAATGGAAAAGCCAGATTTCAATCTGTCGAAAATTCAATGGGAGTAGTTCATTCTACTCAAGGTAAACTCTCTCCTATTTCGGATGACCTACTCAGCGAAGTAGAAATCATTTGTCGATTAGCCCAGGCTACGCTTCATAATTCTAGCATCGAATGGGACAAATATGCGGAGGACTATGACTTCATACGTGACAGTATTGAACAGACCATCCATGGTTTTGGAAAATACAATGAACGTGTAAGAAAAGACGGAGGCTTTTATTTACCGAATTGCGCCAGAGAAAACAAGTTCAACACCAGTAGTCAAAAAGCTCAATTTTCAGTTTCGGACTTTCGTCCAATAGAACTAGCGGAAAATGAATTCTTAATGATGACCATCCGAAGTCATGATCAATTCAATACCACGATATACGGATTAGACGATCGATACCGCGGCATTTACAATGAACGCCGAGTCATCATGATGAATCCAATGGACATCAAAACATTAGGATTATCTAGCGGTGACATTGTTGACTTGACCAATGAGCAATTTGGACAACATCGTATTGCCAAAAAGTTTATCGTCGTTGAATACAACATCCCAAGGCGATGCACCGCTACTTATTTCCCTGAGGCCAACGTGTTGGTTCCGATACAAAGCAAAGCAGATAAGAGTCATACTCCTGTGAGCAAGAGTGTGGTGATTAGGATTGGCAAGCACGCTGAGTAGCATTAAACGTATGTGAATAGTGGTATTTTTGCGCATACCAACTAACGTTTATAGGGTATTTTACACGTAAAATCCGATTTTAATTTTCTGATATTTCGATTTTCTCAAGAAATCTACTATTTTGAAGCGCCCTTTGAGAGAGGGATCCTTCCTTAGTGTTACTAATAATTAAAAAGAGTTATGCCTTTTTTACGTGTGCCATTGCTATGTACTTGGCTGATTATGGCTCTAAATATTAGTTAGACATAATTAAAAACTTAAACAAACATGGGATTATTCAATCTATTTAAAAAGAACAAAAAAGAAGATCATATTCCTCATCCTGATATCAAAATGTCAGAAATTGACAATGGTTCACATGGGGACAATATAGGCGGATTAATAGGATTCAATTCACTAAATGATGAAAATGGTAGAAATTTAATAAATGAAGTGATGGCAAAGTCCACGATTGAAAAATCTGAATTAGCTTCAAAATCCTATGAACTTAAAAGCATAGCAATATCGAATAACCCATACTTAAAACTTAGAGTTCTAACAGACACCAAAAATGTTTTATCTGCATTCCCATATTTAAAAACAAGCTACAAACTTCCATATTCAACAAAAGAAATAATCGAGTGGAAGCATATGAATAAATGCGAAGCTGAAATCAAAGGTGGCGGTAGAAATACTTTTGGATTTGATTTCTTCCCTACAGATTATGCAATTAACAAAACAAAGTATTTAGAAAATAAAGAATTTCAACTTCATGTATCTGCAATAGCATTTGTCGTTGACAAAAGTGAAACAAATCAAAACACAGAAGTTAAATTCAGTGAAGACTTTGTTTCTTATATGCCAAGTTCAAATCTTCCAAGACAAACTTATTATGACTTTATAGGAAAAGTTATAGATTTTGACGAAGTAATATTAGACAATAAAAATTCAGGTTACATTGCAAAAATTAGACTAATCAATGATGATTCAAATCCAGATTTCTTTACAGTTGACATGTTTATGAACAAGGAAAATATGAGAATCCAAACTATTGAAAAAGGAATGAAAATATCTGGCTTACTTTGGTTTCAAGGTGAAATTGCAAATGAATAACTATGTCTAACACTAGATATGATCGCATATCTCTTCGTACCTCAGAGAGACGACATATCATTTTACCTTACCATTAATTAAAAACAAATAAAATATATGGGACTATTCTCAAAAATATTCGAAAAAAAAGATACTCAAAGTCATGTAAGAAGACGAACAAATCAACCCGATGTTGTTGATATATAAAATGAGAATGAAAAGATGAATTGGGCAATGGATAAATCAAAACTAACTTTACACTATTTTGAAAAGTGTTTGAAAGAGCCAAAGCAAGGCCAACAATATTTCTCCATTAAAGTTAAAATAGAAGATGAGAGAAAAATTGAACACATATGGCTAACTGAACCTAGTTTCGATTCAGATGGAAATTTGTTTGGTGTAGTTGGTAACGAACCAATTGATGTTAAAAGCGTTAATCTCAATCAAAAAATTGGAATAAACAAAGACTTAGTATCTGACTGGATGATTATCGAAAATGGACGTCTAATTGGTGGATACACGATTAGAGCGATGAGAGATAATCTTTCTGGTCAAACTTTACAACATTTTGATAAAGGATTAGGCGGAATGACAGTTGATGACGGAGAAGATTATTTTCTACCTAATAGATTCAACACCAGAAGGTGCTATTGTTAAAATTGAAACGGCATTTAACGAAGACAATATTGAAAAAGCAATTGAATGTAAAGATTTTAATAAAAAGGCAGAATTGATGCTATCAAGAATGGGCAAAATTGACTTGGGGAATGAAATAATTAAAAAGACAGCTGAAGTCCTTAAACTATCATTCATTAAATCATTGCAAGAAAATGGAATACCTAAATTTCAAAATATCAAGCAATCTTTCCCTAAGCGAGAAAAAATAAATGACTGTCATATAATCGTTACTGAAGTTTGTTATTACCCTGATGGCGGAAAATCCGTCCAAAGATTAAATACATACAAATCTCATAATGGGTGGAAAGTTCTAAGCCCAGCTGAATAATAAACTAATGATAACAATAGATGATCACAGCATATCTTTCCTACCTCGGAAGTCGCTGCAAACCATCATCCTCAAACAACAAACAACCAATTAAACGCTATTAATAAGCAGACTAAAAAAGATGAAAGAACTATTCCAAGTTTCCTTAAGGAGTCTACCTACCTATTTTTTTATAGGGGTATTAATCGTTTCTATAATATTAATCGTTCATGTAATTTGGAAATCAAAAAAGAAACGAGATTCTGCTGGAGATTCCTACGAAACTGATATTTATGACGATGTTTTTCCTTTACCAAGGAGAATTAATACTGATAATAAAACAACTGATGAAAGTGATTTTCATTTAAAACTAAACTACCAGGTACTTATTGAAGTATTGACTAGAAAATTGTTTTTTTTATTCTTCGCAATTATAATTTTTGCAACTGGATTCATTTTTGTGTTATACACAACTTCTTTATCCGAAGCCATTGCCCCTCATGGAGAAACACTATCAGAGTACAAAGAAATGATGGATACTATATTATACGTAGAAGGTAAAATGAACGAACTCCAATTAAATCAAGTTCAAACTATAGTTGAGTCAACAATAAAGTATGAAACGTTTGGTGAAAATACAGTGGAGAAAAAATCCGAAATATTTGAAAATCTCTACAGCAGTATTTTGGCTGAGCATGTGAAAAAAGAAGACGAACTTCTAGTTGACGTAAGTAAGGAGTTTTTCAATATTTATTACATAACATATATAATAGTTCGGCTTTTCGTTGCAACAGTAATGTTCACCATTTTGACCTATTTAATGAAATTGTATTTTCAAATTCGTGAAGATAGAAATGATTACATTCGAAAAGAAGAAGCACTGTCAACTTACTTTTCTGTTATTGACTATATTGAAGGTTATGATCCAAGAAAAAAGAGAAAGAGAAAAGAAAGATTTACAACATTACGAGACAGTATACCAGCATTCCCATTAACTCAACTATTTCTACCTTCCTCCAACAATAAAAAGCAAAAAAATGTAGATTCCAATTTATTGGTTCAGACAATGAATACAATTCAAAAATTGAGTGAACAGCAAATTACTTTTATCAAACATCTTTCTGATGAATTATTCAAGGATCGAAGAGGAAAAGCAAATGAAAACAATTCGAAGGAAGGTTCACATAATGAAGAAGAAAATAATTCATCAGATGAGTCGAATGATGACCCAGTAGAATGAACTTTGTGATAACAAAGTATAATCTTAAAAATAACCTTCACTAAAATACATGACCTACCGTTGTTAATATTTATTTCAATGATACCGGCATCTCTGAAAAAAATTAATCAACACGACTTCCACCGTATTAAAAAAACATCCTAAAAATTTACATGGCGACTATTGCAATATGTTAAAACAGTAAAGGGATTATGATACTTAACGACCTATCGTTAATTTATGTAACGTTTTACTACTCTAAATATTTTCATACCATCGGAATTGGTGGTTAAGGAGAACATGATTAAACCTTCTTTATTCAAATAAACGATAAAGCAGCTGTTTTACTTTTTCTCTTCCCTATACCATTATTCCCTTGTCATTCATTCACTTAAATCTTTAAAGTATGAAAAATTTATTTAGTCTTTATTCAAGCTGTAACTCGTTTTTAATTTTTGGAATATTTTCTGTCTGTTTACTATTCACAAGTTGCTCTGATGAAATAGACAAAGAAATGCCCCAACATTCCCGCATTACTAAATGCTCTGAACATAAACATGATGTAGACTCAGACACTCAAGTTAATTCAAGACATTGGACTATGGGCGGCTTTACAACGTTAACTCCTTGTGAAGCGGATAATATTACAGTTTTTATAGACAACTGTTTTACCGGAACCGGCTATGAAGCTGCGATCCCCGCAAGTCTGACCGCTTATAATGATGCGCCGATTGGATTAAACTTTGAAATTGTTGATAACCCTGGGGATGCAGATTTAGTTTTTGACTGTACTTTTAACGGTTGTTGTGGATGTGCCAATGCAGCATTTCCAGATCCTGGTAATCCTGGGGATGCTCCGCCAAACGGCCAAACATTTTTTCCTTCTGGCGGATCTATTGGTTCCGGAATAACACTTGATGTCACTTGGCCAAATTGCGATTGCGATAATGACGAACTAAATCTGTGCTTTTTTATGCATACCGTAATGCATGAAATAGGTCATGCGCTTGGACTATATCATAATGATCAACAAGGAGTAAATCCTATTCACATTGCTGGAACATCAACTGGATATAGCCATAATTCTTTATTTAACTCAGGACCTAGCGAAGACGACATGGGTAATTGGTGTGATCCAGTATGTAATTTTTCCAATATGGATATAACAGCTTTACAATTTCTTTATCCTGAAGTTGATATCGTCGGTCCAGAAGTTTTATGTTTAGGAGAAACAGCAGAATATTGTGTCATAGGCATGAGAGGATTTGTACAAATTGATTGGGGAAAGCAAATAATATTTCCATCTACCCCATTTCCGACCCTCAAGGATCCTTTTTGCAAAGATTACTCATATGACCAACCTGGGCAATACACTATTAATGCTTGGATCACGGATGGTGATTGTTCCTTTGGTTTAACCAAAACTATTACAGTATTGCCAGAAGAGGATTGTAAAGAATGTTTTTGTGTTTGTTTAATTGAGGATGTATGGGGTAATGCTGGATATCACGAGAAAAAAATAGACTGTGATGATGAAAGAGATTGCCACGAAATTGTCGGAGATAATGTAGGTAACTATTGGGTAGAATATTGTACGAAAGAAATTCGTTTAAAATAGTTCTTTTCCTTCGGTACAAAAAAAAGGGAACTCACTTAGTGGAGTTCCCTTTTTTGTTTTGATTTTATAACCATTTTCTCCTCAGGCAATTCTGCCTGTAAAGTAATAGTTCCGTCGTCACTATTACTCTAATTTTATATGTTTAAAAGTCTATCCACTTACTAAAATAACATATTAACATAATTTAACATATGTTTCTGTTACCTTCACGGCTCTAGTCGTCAAAAGGCTAGACGATTTCCTTCCAAACAGTGATAATTCAATGATCTCCGGATATACCGGCTGGCTTCTAATGCCTATAGATCGAGCTTCCATTTTATTTAACATTCAATAAATAACAAAATGATTATGAGAAAAATGTTTTTGTGTACCCTAGCGTTTTTTGGATTTTTAAATTTTAGTGTGGCTCAACACCATATCCCAAATTCTGAATGGCTTTTGGTCAAAACCTTCGAGCAGAACAGAGTCGTAGAGCTATTTCGTCTAAAAGCTCAAGAGGCAAAGGCCTTTGACATTCCAGCATTCATTAAAGAAAATGAAGACCTTGATCGCATTATCATCAATGGTCAATTTAGAACTCAGTTCTCAACAACCATCATCAAATTTGATTCTAAAGATCAAAATAAAGAAGCAGGCCAAATCTGTAAAGATGTAGATGCAGAGTTGATTCCATTCCTTGGAGTTTGGGGATCAGGAAGAAGAGATTTGACAGGTGTAGATGTCAATAGTATCGTACCATCAACTTCTGCTGAAGAAGCTGGAATGACTGGAAAGGAAATCATCACAGAATACAATGATCACTTGATCAGTAATTTTCCTGAATTAAAGGAACAAGTTTTATCCAGTGAAATTGGAGAACGAGTTGTGCTGAATATTCAAAAAGGAGATGCTGAATATGAAAAGCTAGTTATCCTTGGAAGCAGAGGATTAACTAATATCAATTATCGTTTTTGTCATGAAAAACAAGAGGATATTATAGAAAAGACTCTAACCATTAAAGAACCTGTTTCTTTCAGCACCTACCCTAACCCGACGAATGCCATTTCAAGAGTCCATTTCAAGTCAGGATCTAAGGAAGATATTATCTTTAGTGTTTCGGATATCCAAGGGAATGTTGTTCATAAAAAAACATACAACAACATGGAAGGTGAATTGAACATAGAATACAATCTTGACCAGCATGTCAATGGTACTTATATTATTTCCATCCAACAAGGAAAAGAGATTTATACGAGTACGGTACAGTTGATTAAAGATTAATCTTTTAAAATCATTGAATTAAAAAAGCGAGTGACTTTGAGAGCACTCGCTTTTTTTATAAATCTACTTTTCTGTTAAAGTTTTCATTTTTTTATACAAAAAAACGAAACAAAAAAACTAGTCAGTAGAAACGCTTAGCTGCAATGCTGGCACCCGCACCCACATCTACTGACATTCCCAACGCGCATTTATTCTTTAGAAAATAAAACTAACTACTTGGTACTTAGTACTTAGTACTTATAAACTATTCAATAATTTTAGTATCCGCTGGACCAGCCTTTATAGACTTCTTCTTACAAACCTTACATAACTCAGAAATCCCTTTATCCTCCCAAGACTGCTTAATACTTCCATTAGACAAAGCCTTGCCTTTGATGTATTGACAATCATTGAATGCGTGATACTTATTACCTGCCTTAGACCAATAGACATTATCCGTGTCAATATTGTAGCTTCTCGCCTCTTCGGTTTGTTGCTTGATTTCTTCTGTATATTTCTCCACAGATGGTGGATTAAAATCTGCTCCAGTTAAACCTGCTGCAACCATAGCTACCCCTGCAATCGCCCCTGCAATTCCTTTCGTTTTTCCACTGATATTTTTGTTGGTCAAAATCAAAATGACTAAAGGCAAGAATGCTAAAACACCCATGATCGCACCCAATTGATTCTGGATAAAAAACTTAGTACCGTCCTTCTCGGAAGCTGGGTCTAGTCTATTGGCTTTTTTCCATAGTGTCGAACCCGTTATAGCTAAAATCAGGATCACTACAATAGCTACGATTAACCAAACCAAAGTCTCATCACTGATTAATCTGAAGATGGCAAATGCTTGTCCTGCCATCGCCAACAACCAGGCGATCATAGCGAATATTCTTAATTGTTTTGCTTTTCCTTTTGCTTCTGGAGTTGCTTCAAATATTGGTGTATCACTCATGTTTTGTTTTTATTATTCTGACGTAATTACAGTTTTCAAGGTCACACAATATATAAAATATGTTATAATATGTTGAAGCGTCATGGTTTGGTGAAAACCATGCATTTTATAAGCTGGACAAAACTGAATTGACATGGTTCAAATTGTAAGCGTTGATTTTTTGATGTGTTGGCATCCAGCCTAACATAAACCGAGTAAAATCTGCACAAGCATAAGGATACATTTTTCGCCATTCTGTTTCTAAGTCCTTGAATTCAAAATCAAATGATTGAGTTTCAAAGGATCGTTTAAGTTCATTAAAATAATAATCTAATAATCGTGCTTCATACCGTACACACTCTTCACTAGAGAGACAACTGCCCAAAAAGTACGAGACATCCTTCATGCCGCATCCACCACCTACATATTGAAAATCTACTGCAGCTACTCCTTCCCCATTCGCTGAAAAGCAGAAATTAGCCAACTTAGCATCCCCATGTATTATTGTTTGGTATTTGGATTGATTTAAGACTTGGTCAATCAAGCCAGCCTTAGATTTTAATTCTTGATGTTCAATTAATTCAAATTCATCAGGTCTTGTGGCTAAATGCCAATAAGAACCGACCTCCCATAAACCATCGGGAATCTTTGTCAAAAAAGCAACATGAAAATTAGCTAACCACTTGAGGCAGTTTTCTACCTCTGATAAATCCAAATCATATTTACGTAACGGATACACATGATTTAAATCTTCTAGGATGATCCATTGATCCTTAGCTTCAGAAAACGAACCAATAAATTTCGGAATCTTACATGCTTCACCACACTGAGCACTCCAGTTCTTATACCAATGTGTCTCCACTTGATATGACTTCACTTTTCTTTGGTGACCAAAATCTGAACTCCACCCTCTTGGATGATTTGTTGCTTTTTGGAGTGAAATGAACTTAACGACTACCGTCTTCATTGGCGATCCGTCCAAGCGATATCTTGAAATTTTACCGTATCCGCTCCATAAGGATTGAATCACTTCAAGTTCTTCACAAACTGTGGACTGAGTAACCTTTAATAAATATTCTTCGAAGCTTTGATGCATTGGTTTTTGAAAGCGAAAAGAAACTAAAAACTGAATAAACCTTAATTATCATCCATAAATTACGTAAGAATTTTATAACAACATCGACAATTCTAGGGTTATCATTAATGTTGACTACGCTATTAAAAAAGTTACTTTCTAAGTTTAATCCATTATCTTAGCCTAACCTTTGAGAGGGTGCCTTTCCTTAAAGTTAATTATTTCAAAATCGAATAAATAGTTTCTTCCATAACTGAAGGACAACATAATATTGCTTCTTTTATATCTATAAGTTTTCAAAGAATACTGAGCTTAATAAATGAATAAAAATCAATTCATTACGACCTAAATCATAAATATGAAAAAGTTTATAATTCTCTTATCAATTATTCTATTTAATTTTCCAAACGACGGGCTATCACAAAACCTAGAACATCTAACATTCGGAGAAAATTATGGATTTAGTGAAATATATTTTGATGGTTTTGAGCATAAAAATCTAATTAAATATTATACAAATGTTGGCAAGTTTAGCGGCTTATGGTTTAATGGTTATAAACGCCTTAGTCCATTCAAAGCGGCACAACGACATATTGTTGATGCAGATATAACATCTCATTTCTTTTTCTTGGATGAAAAGGATCCTTTTAGTCGATTCTTAGTTGATATTAACCCCCAGTTTAAAGTAAGACAACATTTTGGTGATATACAATTTAGTGCTCCGGTACGGACACCTTCGTATATGCCAGGTTTTAAGATTTATTATTTATTCCCAAGTCCATTTGAAAAAAACTATAACAGAAATGAGAATCTTTATTTTGGAATATACCACCATTCTAATGGTCAAGACGGTGAGACTTTAGCCGTAAATGCCGAAATTCCAGATAAGGTAATTTTCGAAAATAAAAAACTCGATTTCGATTTCCTCCAAGAACGATTATTTAATGTTTATAATGGATCTTTTAGCACGAATTTCTTACAATTTGGATTTAATAGATATTGGTGGAAAACACGTAAAAAAGAAATAGAAGTTATACGAACAATATCTGATCCATTTGACATCAATGGTTCAAGCGACAGTACATATTTAGATAAAGATTACATTACAAAGAGCATCAACTACCATCAACTTAATTTAGAATTAAGATATCATTTTTTTACTGCTGATGAATTGGAAAAATACTTTTCTAACCGTAATATTATGATGAAATATAGTTTAATCAATGTTCGTCCATTCTACGTAAAAGACCCTTATGGTGAATTACCAGATGTCAAATTGATGGAACGAATGCGTTTCGACTTAAATGTTCAATTTAGGACTGGAACAATCGAATTAAATAACTTCGAATTATATCGTGCATTTGACATCTCATCAACATTTTCTTTCAGATTATGGAGATCATCATTTTTAGCTGTCTTTTTAGAAGCCGGCTATTTTGGATCAGACAACTATAATATTTACTTAGAAGACGAATATATTTTCTTTCGTTTTGGTTTGGCTTCTGGCAGCTTCATTAACAGCAATTCACTACTTTCTACTTTAAAACGATAGAATTAAAAAATCAGAATTGAAAATAACAAAAAAAGGAAGCCAAACTCTTGGCTTCCTTTTACATTATCATCTACCTTATTGTTCATTTAATGCCTTCCAAACACAGTTACCTGCGCCTTTCTTCTAGAAACATTTTTAGTATCGTACCAAAATATGATTTCTTTAATCACACGCTTACCTCCTTTTAGATCAATAACTCTAGAGTCTGATTTCTTAGAAAATTGATGTCTCAGATTTATATTATCTCTCTGGCCATTTTTATAAACGACGACCATCTTATGCATATTTAACGCGCCATTCGTCACAACGACTTTTAGTTTTGTAAACAATCCATCTCGCACCCCTACTTTTATGACATCCTTATCCAATCTATAGTTCACTTTCTTTGTTCCCAGTTTATCCCATTTATTAACCGCTTGCCCCGTGGATCTATTGGTGGTACATCCAATGATTAAGATCGAACTAATGATTATCAGTATGTTTTTCATAGTATTTGGTTTTTTGTTTCCCAAAGATATATTCTTTGGACTAGCAAATAAACAAAAGGTTTAAAATCTAAGAAAAGCTAGTCTGCTCCCAACATGTCTTCCACAAGACATTCTAAATACACTTCAGTTTTCTAGGCAACCCTTTTGTTATTCCAGCATACCCATAATGGAGTCCTAGACTTCTAATCCCACTTTTGCTTAACAAATTAAAAATATGCTAATGAATTTTACTTGGAAAAATCAATACAGAAACTTCCTGTTATTGATATGCCTATTTACCCTAAATACGGCGACAGCAAACAACGAAAATGATACCCTCAGAACAACCGCTACCTTCGACCTTGATGCTTGTACAGCTATCCTCGGAAATGGTGGCAATTTTGATTACTCAGAGTTCACTGCAGTGGTGAATACTCCCCAAGATGGGAGTACTATTGAAATAGTGGGTAATCATCTTTATCGGGACAATGCACCACCCAATGGTCACTCTTGTACGCCAGGTCTTTTAGATAGTCCTGCGATGTGCTTTACTTATGAAACCAACTGCATCCCTGATTATGATTCTGACAGAGCCCTACTCATTGATGTATTAGTCTCTCCGGGAGCAAATGGTTCTGGATTACTGAGCGGTATTTCATTTTACGAACAAGCCATTCCTGAATTCATTTGGATAAATGGTTCAAGTGGACCAAATAACTATCCTACAAAATTTTCTATCCGGGTCATGAAAGATGGTCAAGAAATATTTTTAGAAAACAATCTCAATACAACAATGAATTGGTCTGAGATCAACATTGATTTTTCTCAAAATGACGATTTTATAGTTGATCAAGCCACAGAATTTCAAATTCAATTACTAGCCTATTGTCCAATTAATAACGGAGCTTCAATTGCAGTTTGGGATGTTGATGAAATTAAAATAGAAAGTCAGTCTATTGTTTCAAATGTAAATGGTGGAACACTGGAAGGTGGACCATTTGAATTTTGTGTAGGTGACGGAGTAGTAGATAATATCCCGGCTGGTGCCATTACCGTTTCTGGAAACACGGGCACAAACGCTCAATGGGTCATCACCGATGACCAAGGAAC
>JAHDBI010000053.1:6485-25238 GCA_020630475.1 Saprospiraceae bacterium | reverse complement strand
GCTAAAGGCCTGAATCGCTTAATCTCGAAAGAATAGTTTTTGTCGTTGAATTGAAGGGTGTGTTGTCCTTTCTCATTAAATACAAATTGATATTCTTTTAATTCATTAGGATATACAAATGAACTTAAGCTCGAGTCCGATTTTTCGATGACCGGTAGAAAGCCAACTAACTGAAAGCCATTATTCTTTAAAGAATGATCGATACCGATAAAATCCTTCGTCCGCAATTCGGAAAAGGTATTCTTATTCCACTTTCGTGGAATATTACGCTCTTTCAGTATCCATTGACCGATATCTTCAAAAAGAATGTTTTCTTGGAGTGCTTTCGATTTGAAATCCTGGTAACTTCTATCAAATTGAACAATTCTGTCTTGGATTTTATCAATGTGTACTGATGGCTGTGATAGATAATGAAATAAAAAGAAATACGCCAGAATGCTCAATACGATGAATGTCGCAGCTAAGCGGGTGGAGGGAACGGTGATTTTATGTCGATCTATCTCTTGAATGACTCTGCCATTAAGTAGCACAAGATAAAGAAATTACATATTAAATTATAATTTAATATGTAATCGAAAAAGGAGCTTATTCTAGTATTTGTGTATTCTTAGATATACATACTATATCTTTGTGTTATGTCGCTCTATCGCCAGTATAGTTTACTGGAGGAAAGTCCGGACAGCGTAGAGAGCCGTACCATTTAAAGGATGGATCTTCTTTAAGGAGAATAGAAAGTGTCTCAGAGACTATACCGCCTCGCTTTGGCGTGGTAAGGGTGAAAGTGTGAGGTAAGAGCTCACGGTTTTGTTTGGTAACAAGCAGAAGTGATAAACCTTACGGGCTGCAATGTCATGTATATTCTTGTTGCCTTCGGGCAGATTGGTTTCTCGCCAATCAACATTAGTTGCAAGGAGGGGTAGACAGCTTGAGCTTAATTGTGAAATTAAGCCTAGATAAATGATAGAGGCCCTTCGGGGTACAGAATCCGGCTTATA
Source organism: Saprospiraceae bacterium (assembly GCA_020630475.1). Classification (GTDB taxonomy): domain Bacteria; phylum Bacteroidota; class Bacteroidia; order Chitinophagales; family Saprospiraceae; genus JAHDCZ01. The sequence continues at coordinate 24,243 of JAHDBI010000053.1, read as the reverse complement.
GACATCAATTAAAAAAGGCTGCAATAATTATTGCAGCCTTTTTGATTTTTTGAGGGCAGAAGTTGTTGTTATATCTTATTCCGCATTTCTGTTTCTATAAGCATCTAGATCAAAGTTTAAGGTAAACCTTAATGTGTTATCAAGCGGGTTTCTTCTATTATTTGTAGGTACGAGGTAAGAAAGATTTAATCCAAAGACATTGTACTTTAATCCTACACCAACGGTTAAAAATTTACGATCTCCTTTTTCTGGATGCTCGTAGTAGTATCCCGCCCTTACAGCAAATTGCTGATCATACCAATATTCCATTCCAAAAGAGAAATTCAATTCTTTCATTTCTTCACTAAATCCACCTTCTGCATCTGAAAAAGATCCAAACAAGGCTCCGAAGATTGATTCATCTCTATAGTCCGCAAATCCATCTCCGTCAGCATCATATCGTGGATTTGGTTGCTCATCACCGTTTTCATCTAAAATAAATGGAGGTACAGGTGTTGGTATCGTCAATTTATTAATGTCCAATGCAAAGGTCAATGAATTGTATTGGTCGAAATTCATCTTTAAGGCTGTTCCTAAGCCCATATTCATTGGTAAGAAATCTTTAATAAGATTGTTGGTATAAGTTACTTTCGAACCAATATTAGTCAATGCGAATCCAAAGCTCAATTCACTTTCATAACCACCTAAGGTCATAGGTTTAACATACATTAAGGATACATCAGCCGCGAAGGCATTCGCTGAATTGATTTCAAATCCACCTACTGTTTGACCAGATGCCAAGTTTGAATAGATATACTTGGCTGTTAAAGCAGTTGAAAAATTCTCACCTAACTTTCGAGCGTAGGCTACAGAAAATTCCATTTCTCTAGGCTTACCAGATCCAGTAGAATTACCTTGATTATCAGTAAAATTAATTTCCCCTAAAGAAAAGTATCTCAAACCAAAACCGACAGTAGATAATTCGTCTATATTTTTATAACCTGTTAGGTAGGTCAAATAAACGTCTTGAAGACCTAAATCTCTTAACCAAGGGGTATATGTAGCAGATAAACCAATATTGTTTTCAACAAAGGCAAGCTTCGAAGCATTAAAGTGTAAGGCATTAGGATCTACCGAAGTAGCTAAACCTGCATCACCCATTGCTCCACTTCTAGCATCTGGTACAATCCGTAAAAACGGCATAGCCGATAGAATCGTGTTTGGTAAACAGTTTCCGTTAGAATCAGTGATACATCCCGCTGCCGGGTCATATGCTTGAGCATTTAAATCTTTATTTGGGCACCAAATAGCAAATACAAGGCATCCAATAATTAGTTTTAGTTTCATGTTGCGCATTCTAATAATTAGTCCGAATAGACAAATGTAATAATATATAGTGATTTATTTTAATATGGCAAGTTTTTCAAAGTTGCTTTCCCGCCTTTGATTTAACTCTGGAGAATAGACTTTTATTTTATAAAGATAGATACCTTTTCCCAATTTTGATCCAAAATCATCTCTTCCATCCCATTTTAGGTTGTCAATTCGATATCCCTGGCTCAACTGACTGTTTTTTATGGTTTTCACCAATTTTCCCGAAAGGGTATAAATATGAACAAGGATATCTAGTTGACTTCCTGCGAGGTCATGTTCAAATTGAAAACAAGTATTCGTCGTAAAGGGATTAGGATAATTTAAAACACGATTTAAACCGTTGTTTGAGTCATCCAAAACTCTAAATTCAATAATGGCTTCAGAAACATTATTGGATACATCCCAAGCCTTAACTTTAATCTTATGCAATCCTGGGCTTAAATCCTTTAGTGGATATCTAGCAGTACCGCTTGTAAAATCATCAACGTTTGCCTCGTAAAACTCATTCATGATAAAACTCTGTTGACTATCATCATCCAATTCTCCGGTCAAATCATGACCAATACTTGTACCACTGATATTAATTCCAAAGTCATCCTTTAAATTGACCAAGAGGATAGGATTAGCATCAGTAGTGCCTCCAAAAACGAAATTCTCGTCATTCATGAATAATTGAATCTCTGGTCCATTGTCATCCGCCACAGCGTTGGGATCCGTACCGCCTATAATGATATCTGTTGTGAAACCAGCAGCATCTTCGCTGACGCCATCTGTCGCATAATAGGAAATCTTTCCTTTCCCAAATTCGTAGTTAATGTCTTTAGGCACAACAAATTCGAAACTAAAATCTCCATTCGAGACGGTTGCAGCTCCTTTAAACAGAATGTTTTTATACGCTCCAAATTGTCGTTTAAAACTTTTTTCATCGTTAGCGATAGTCTCTAAATTGGACTCTTTATCAAAAATGGTAGGGAAGACGATCCCGTTAAAGTCTGTTTTTTTAGAACCGTCAGGATTGCTAACGAATCCCTTGATGCTCACTTTCTGAAGTGCTCGTATGGTATCCGGATTGGATGGGTTGAAATCAGCATCATTGATCTCAGTAGTGACGATATTGAATTCAGGAATGGCTAAAGTCATTGATGGGTCACCAATTAAAGTGAATTTTCTAGCATTTATTCTAGCGGTATCCAGCCAGTTTTGATTTTTTGCTCGTCGAAGAGTTTCTCCTAAGTTTAGGTATTTACCATTGTCTCTAGTGAAAATGTTGTCATACACTGACTCCGTTAATCTTTTGTTTTCAAACGAATAAACAGCTCGTACTGTCGAATACAAACCAATAGCTCCTCCATTTTTGTTTAAAAAAGCCAACTCACCAGCGGAGGTCAAGCCAGGGTCATCATATCCCGTAAATGAACAAGTAGCGGTAACCAATAAGGTCATAGCATCGTAATTGTCCCAGGAGATGATATCGTTAATTTGAAGAACTCTTTCTTGTGCCCATCCTTTAGATCCGCCATGACCTAAATAATTTAAGGCCAACATACCTTTGAATATATTATTGTTTAATGCTGCATTCGCATCTGGAAATCGCTGTCCACCCGGAGTGGCTTCTTGCAAATAGGCATCAAAATATACCTTCTTTTGATTGAATAGTTCATGTGCGGCTTGAACTCCAGTTGCTATATCTTCCGCTTGATTTATATGAATATTGTTGTCTTCATCATCTGCAGTAAAACCTAGGTTAACTCTCCATTCACCTAAGGTGTTAGGATTAGTGTCGTAATGAATTATTTTATCTACTACATTTTGCGCTTCTTCTTGTGTTCTTACAGTAATTCTACCGACGCCAATATCTAACATTCCTTTTAAGTCATCTCCCTCAAAGACATCCAGTAAACCGAAATAGTCGTCCGTAGGAAAACTACCTATAGGATCTATAGATTCTCTTGTTTCGTATACAGGAATAAAACTCTGGTTATCAAGACCGGGCATGAGCGTTTTGTAATCATACGATCCATCACCAAAAAGTAGTAAAGATTTAAACTTAGTATTTCTATTATACAACATCCTAGCAAAATCTCTTATTGCTGTAGGGTCTACCTTCCCACTTGAAAATTCATTGTAAATTTTTTCTACGTTCACCGCTGTTACATCCATGTCGTCATGCTCCCTTCTGTGCTCCGCCAATCTTATGGCATCCGATTCAAAATTTGGATGATAGATAATGACAAAATCTATGTTGTCTAGACCATGAATATTTTGATTCTCTATTTTTCCTACCGCTGTTGCGGAAAGGTAACCGCTGTTTTTAAATGCAATGAATCTTTTTACTTCGTTCGTTGATTCGTATTTAAAAGTAGCTGAGTTTGATGATCCTGCGATGTCTATGTTTTTTGGTGCGATCGGGTCTGTGATATCCCAAAGCTTTTCACCTCCCGACAATCCACTAATGGTCATTTCTGAAATACTTTCTCCAAAGCTTCTAGCATCTTGAAAGTATTCTTGATTTTTACTTAGGACGGCGGTCCGTCTAGCTATCATTTGTATGTAATCCAACCAACCTTCATTGAGGTCCGAACTTAAAGGGTGTCTTACCTCAACATTCGGTGTGCCATTTGGGAGAACTATTTCATCGTTTATACTCACAAGTGCTGCATAATGCGCTTCGATGTTTCCTGTTGATACACTAGGAATTGATCTTTGAAATACCTCATTATTGACGATTAATTCTACTTGGTGACTCTGACCTGATCGACCTGCATAAGACATGGTCAAATCAACAGGTTCGGTAGAAACATGATCAGGAATAACAAAGCTGGAAGAAAAGTTTTGTTCTCTATCGACATTGAAGTTATTACTGAACCACAATTGACCAGACCCTTGTGTAGAACCATACGCCCCTAAAAGATTTATTTCGTCAATCTCATGTCTCATTAAGTGATCCGATTGATCCGAACTATAATTTGCAGCGCCTGTAGTTTCTTGGTTTTGAATTCTTAAACCACTTTCTGAACCGACTTTTAGATAATAGTAGTTGTTCTGATCGTAAATATTCTTTTGAAATAAATATTGGTCTTCGTTTGTTCGCCAAACATCAGCTCCTTCACCATAAAGCAGAATATAATCCGAAGAACCAAAGTTGTTGTCATTTCCACCAATAATATCTATCGGTATTTCTTGAAGATCATCTATTCTTGATATTTCGCTCGATTGAGGCAAAGGACCACCACCATTTCCAAAAATCTGTATATTCGAAGGGTTGATGTTATCTAAATTATCAACTCCCAATTGGTTTTTAAGGAAATCGTAATCTAATTTAATTATTCCAGTTTGGGATAGACTCATTTTATAAATATCGCCATCACTTAATACTGAAGTAAACGTATTACCACCAGTTCGAAGGTTAATTTTCTTCGGATCAGAAAGAACCGATATGGAAATTTTTTCAACTTTTTTGATGGTATTTCCTTCTTTAATAAATGGTATAAAAGATACAAGTGCATAATATTCATTCCGTTCTTTTGCAACTTCTAAATGTATTTTGATTTCATTTGAAAGGGCACCTCGAGATTTATCATCAAGAACATTCGCATCTGAGAAATGTACTGTTTCAATATTCGCCGAAAGGCTAGCAAAACCATTAATTTTTATTTTTTTCGAATAAACCGGTACTACGGGATGCTTATAGGAGAAGTTAGTTTTTGATGATTCGTAGATTTTTGTCTCAACTTCTGATAAGTTATTGAGCCGAACGTCTATTTCATTCCAAACAAAGTTTTCAGAAAATTGATATGTCTTCTGAGCGTAAACAGAGCTTGTAAATGCAAAGAAAATGATTAAAATACTAGGAAGCCTGACTAAATTCATACTTTCGATCGTTGATTTTGGAAAGCTGGTAAGCAATTTGTTATAAAAACGTTAACTAATCTAATGTATTGTTTGTTGTGCTTACGCATTAAATACACAATAGCAATTCTACGATGATATCTTGTACAAGACAAATATTGGTCCCATTCATATGCATGCTGTGCATTTTTGCGTCTTTTTCTTTGAAGGCACAGGATCCGGTTTATTCACAATTTTATAACGCACCATTACAATTAAATCCCGCGTTTACCGGAGCGGCTTACGGGTCATTCGTTGCTGTTAATTATAGAAATCAATGGCCGGATTTAAAAGCATACGAAACTTACTCGGTGAGCTTTGACCATTATTTTCCAAAACTGAATAGTGGTTTTGGTCTAGTGGCCCTGTCTGATGATTCAGGGGATGGGACACTTAAGACAACACGATTTGGCGGATTGTATTCGTATGAATTAAAGTTTGGGAAGGATATTCAAATGAAGATAGGGGCTGAAGCCAATATAGTTCAGTTGCGTTTAGATTGGGATAGGCTAGTATTTTTAGATCAGTTGGATCGGAGATATGGAGCAACTACTCCTGGTGGCAGTACGATACCTTCTCAGGAAATAAGACCAACTAATCTTTCTAGAAGATATATTGATATATCAACAGGACTTTTACTGTACAATCCTCAATTTTACGTGGGTTTAAGCTTGAAGCACCTCAATACTCCAGATCAGTCTTTTATTGATGACAATATCGCTGAGGATAATTTGAATATCAGAATGAGTTTGCATGGTGGTTATCAAATACCTTTGGATTACAATAAAAGAAAAGTTAGCTCGTTTATTACACCAAATGTCTTGCTTGTACGACAAGGGGATTTTTCACAAATTAATGTTGGAGCTTATGTGGGTTTAGAAAGTTTCTTTTTCGGAGCTTGGTATAGACACGCTGGATCAAATGCTGATGCTTTAATTGCTTCGACAGGTGTTAAGTTTGGAAAGTTCAAGTTAGGATATAGTTATGATTATACAGTTTCAGAACTGTCAAATGGAACAGGTGGAAGCCATGAATTTGGCTTGACGATGCATTTAGATGATGTGTATCCTAAGGCCTCAAAATACAATGATTGTTTGAGTCTTTTTAGGTGATGGAAAAAATGGCATTGGAGTTGCACATTTTTAACGAGTTTGATTACTTTTTTTATTTATATTTACGATCCTTTAAACAGAAAAAAAGAAAACTTATGAAGAAATTTTTTCAATTCGTGATGCTTGTAGGCTGTAGCGCCTTTGTTTTAAGCTCATGTGGTGGAGGTGGAGATGACAACAGATCTTCAGCTACAGGTTGGAAATTCAATGACCCAGAATGGGGTGGGATTGAGAAGATTGACTACGAAGGTCAAATTGACGGTCCTAACTTAGTTTTAATTGAGGGTGGTACCTTTAATATGGGATTAACTGAACAAGATGTGACTTATGAATGGAATAATGTTCCTAGAAGAGTTACTGTTTCTTCATTTTATATGGACGAAACTGAGGTTTCGAATCATAACTGGAGAGAATATCTTAAATGGGTAAAGACAAAATGGAAGTCATATCCGCAAACGTATATTGACGCATTACCTGATACATTAGTTTGGCGTGAAGAGTTAGCGTTTAATGAACCATTGGTTCAAACATACTTAAGACACCCATCATATGATGATTATCCGGTAGTAGGTGTTAATTGGCTACAAGCCAATGATTACTGTAAATGGAGATCAGATAGGGTGAATGAAATGTTACTTATTGAAAGAGGCATTTTAAATCCAAGTCCCGATCAATTAGACAGTGAGACCTTTAATTCAGAGGCATACCTTGCTGGACAGTATACAGGAAATGTAAGAAAGAATGTTGTAGACCAATCTTCTGGTACAGAAAGACCAGTTAAGTTTGAAGACGGTATCATGCTACCTGATTATAGGTTGCCGACAGAAGCGGAGTGGGAATATGCTGCCTTAGCTTTACAAGGAAATCAGGCTACAAGTAATGATGAGTTAATTACGGATAGAAGAATTTATCCTTGGAACGGTAGTACGGTTAGATATCAAAAGCATAATAAAAACCAAGGTAAAATATTGGCGAACTTCAAAAGAGGACGTGGTGATTACATGGGTATGGCTGGAAACTTAAATGATAAAGCTTCAAGACCTGGACCAGTAAAAGAATTTTTGCCGAATGACTTTGGTCTTTATAACATGGCTGGAAATGTAAATGAATGGACTGCTGATGTATATAGACCTATGACAAGTCTTGATTTATCCGATTCTGATGGTCATGATTTGGATCCTTATAGAGGAAATGAATTCTTTCAGTTAGAATTAGATGAAGAAGGTAAGCCTGTTGAGAAAGATAGTTTAGGTAGATTAAAGTATAGACCTCAAACTGATGAGGAAGTTGCAGATAGAGAAAACTATAAGAAAGCCAACCTTAAGAACTATAAGGATGGTGATAATGAAGAGTTTGTCAAGTATGGATACGGTGAATGGACTTTAATTAGTGATAAAGCTAGAGTGATTAAAGGAGGTAGTTGGTCAGATCGATTGTTTTGGCTTTCTCCTGGCGCAAGAAGATTTAAAGATGAAGATAAGTCTGACAGAAGTTTAGGCTTTAGATGTGCGATGATAAGAGTGGGAGGATCAGAAGGTAATGAAGATTCTGGTGGAAACCATTTTGACGAGGGTGGACGTAAAATCAAAAGATCTTACAAGTAATAAGATCTAGAAAATATTGTAGGCCCTTGTATCATTGATACAAGGGCTTTTTTAATCAAATGACGATAGAAGAAATATATCAGCTGTTTTTAGAAACTCCTAAAGTTTCAACGGATACGCGCAAGGATGTCAAGAACACCATATTTTTTGCCTTGAGCGGTGAAAATTTTGATGGTAACCAGTATGCTGTGCAAGCCTTGGATTTAGGAGCCAAATATGCCGTAGTAGACAAGCTGGTTTCTGATGATCCTAGGTTAATTCATGTTGATTCAGTATTGGAAACATTACAACTTATTTCAAATAGAAGAAGACAAGATTTTAATTTTCCTGTACTAGCTCTAACTGGCTCAAATGGTAAAACGACAACTAAAGAACTAATTGTGAGCGTGCTGTCAGAAGCAATGAATGTAGCTTCAACTCAAGGAAATTACAATAATCACATTGGGGTACCTTTAACATTGCTTTCAACACCTTTGGACTCAGATATTCTGATTCTAGAAATGGGAGCAAATCATCTAGGAGAAATTAAAGAGTTGTGTGATATTGCAGATCCTGATCTTGGTACAATCACGAATATTGGTAAGGCCCATTTGGAAGGGTTTTTAACGATAGAGAATATTAAAATTACTAAAGGAGCCTTATTTAGACATGTAATTTCAAAAGGAGGAAACATCTTTTATAATGAAGATGACTCAATGTTATGTGATATTGCACAATCATATACTTTGAGTAATACATTTAGTTTGTCTAATGCCAAAATTGTTAGTTCGTTTCCGTTTATGGTTTTCGATTACAAAGAAAAATTATTTGAAACCAATATTTCGGGTGATTATAACCTTCCTAATTTAATAACGGCAATTGAAATAGGGCGATTTTATCGATTAGATGACTCCATAATTTACGATGGATTATTGAAATACAATCCTACGAATAACCGGTCTCAGTTAATTGAGATTGGATCCAATATAATGATACTTGATGCTTACAACGCCAATCCTGTAAGTATGTCTAAGAGCTTAAATAATTTCATGCAAATCAAAACTGAAAAATCAAAACTGATTGTTCTTGGAGATATGTTGGAGTTAGGTGATATAGAAAATCAAGAGCATGAAGAGATATTAGGGCAAATAGAGTCGGGTCGATGCAAGAAAGTCTTTTTAGTAGGGGATATCTTCAAGAGATTTGAGGATAAGTATAATCACTATGATTTCTACGAAAATATAGACGCACTGAGAGATTCAGTTGACCTGTCTAAATTTGACGATCACTTAATTTTTGTGAAAGGTTCTAGAGGCATTGGATTAGAGGAACTCAAACTAAGTTTCAATTAATCCACCGCCTCAATATAATCCATGATTCTTTGTGGAAAATTGTCTTCCATGACTTGTTGGTATTCTAATTCCGAACAAGGAATAATTTCATCGATATTATCAAGTTTAATCCAAAAGCGACCTGTTTTGGTACTTTTAATAAAGGAGTAATCAAAATCTATGTTATCTGATTCTACTAGAATTTCCTTTAAATAAGGACTTTTTATGGATGGATTTTCTTTAATTCTTCCAATGGTTCCATTGAGATAGTACCATAGTAACTCTGCACAAATTTCTGTTTCGTTGTCACACGAGTGAACACCACTAAAGTTCAATAATTTTAAATTGTTTGAGAGGCCTACATAATTTGCCAAAATACAAGCTTCCTCGGTGGTAAGACCGTTTGGTCTGCAGTATGGGTTTCCTGGATTTTCAGATCTTTTAAGAATGGCTAAATCAAAATTTACCGAATCTGCATGTCTCAATAAGATTTCACTTAGTCCAATGTTCTTTTTAAGTCTTCCTAGGTTCAATGAATTCTTTTGGCTGATATTTTCATTTTCGCTAGATAAATGTTCAGATAGATGCTTTTGAAATCCTATGAAATCATAGGAGACTTTACTAGGAGTAATCTGGTTGATAAAATTTCCAATGCTATTGGTTAAAATCTGATTTTGCTTCCAACCTCTCGTCTGAACATAACTAGATATGATTCTAGAATCTATGCCTAGGCAAATAGGTGTCAGATTTGAATCAATTAATTCATTCAATACTTGGTGTATAAAATCGTTGTTAGACTTTTTCAAAAATCCAAGATCAACGAAAAATGATGAATTTTGAAAGTTTCCCAGTTGGTAGAATTTTTCACGAATTCGACATGAAACGAGGTCATCTGAAGAGAGGATAGCGAATTTTTCCTGAGAAGTTAAACATTTATCTTTTGAGAAAAAATTTGCGTTTTTTCCAAGTGGATAGTATAAACAAAAGTCTTTTAAATCTTCGTTTATAGGATTAAGCCAGTTTTCTAACATGACACATTATAATTTTTACAAATATAAAAAACACTCATTATAAGTGAGAAGTATACGTATAATAAATTTATTTAATATGTAATATGCCATTTTTGGTATAGATTTTGCTCTGTGTATTTCCAGAACATATAGGGGAAGTGATAATATTATGTGTCCTATATGTGGTTTTGGTGGTTCGATTTATTTAGGTTAAATCGAGCATAAACATGTGACATGCCAATGTTTGTTCAGTCTTAGATATTGGTACGATCATTTTAAAGATGATCAACGAATAACCGTAATAGACTTTTTTAACTTAAATGCACAAGTAAAAAACAATTGAGTATTTTTTGACACTCGGTTATTTTTAAATACTTTTGCTTATTCATAATAAAATGTTTCAATTGATTAAATCAAAAGCCCTATGACAAAGAGATTTTACTTATTGATAATCCTAGCTTTAAGTTTTGGCGCAATTCAAGCGCAAGATGATACTGCAATGGATGCAGCTGCTACAGCTGTCAGTGTTGGTTATCCTGACGAGATGACTGTTGACGCTGAACAAAACAAAGCCTGGAGAATGGGAGAAAACCGTTATTCAGCGAAGCCTAAAAATGCATGGGAAGTAGGAGTGCATTTGGGTCACTTTTTTATTGACGGTGATGTTGATAGAACGATTCCAGGTGGATATGGTTTAGGACTTCACCTAAGAAAGGCTATTCACTATGCTTTCTCACTTAGAGGAGATTTCTTTTACGGTCAGGCTACTGGTCTTGATCCTCAGCCGTGGAGAACCAGAAATAATGGAAACGGAGGTTTAGTTGAGCCTGTATTTAATCCATATTCATCAGTAGAAGAAGGTTGGTTTCCATCCCACAAAACTAGATATATGTATGTTGCGCTTCAAGGTGTTTTGAATATTGGGAATATACTATTTCACAAGGATAGAAATAAGTGGAATTGGTATGTTACTCTTGGGGCGGGTTTTGACAATCACAGCACAATGTTAGATTTATTAGACGAAAACGGTAATCCTTATCAAGATTTAGTCCGATTAACTGGTTATAACACAACGAACGATTTTGATACAAAATCAGGTCGTTCCGCAATCAAATCTGAGTTGAATAACATATATGACGGTGATTATGAAACAGAAGGATTTAAAAAGAAAGGTATCTTTAGATTAGGTGATGAAACTAACATCCACGTTGTGTTTACTGGTTCTATGGGAGTTGCAAGAAAAATCAATAAAAGATTGAATATTGGTTTAGAGCACCAAATTATGGTAACTGATAACGATTATTTGGATGGTATCAAGTTCAGAACTGCTTTAGATCAAACTAATAATGTTGATATAGGCCATTATACGAACGTAAGAATTGCTTTCAATCTAGGAAACTTTGATAAAGTAACTGAACCATTATACTGGTTAAATCCATTAGATGCTACGTTTAACGATATTGCAGAACTAAAGAAAAGACCAGAATTAGACTTATCTGATGAAGATGGTGATGGAGTAGTTGATATGCTTGATCAAGAATTAGATACTCCTGCTGGATGTGCTGTTGATACAAGAGGTGTTGTTTTAGATTCAGATGGTGACGGTCTTGCTGATTGTAAAGATGCAGAGCCTTACTCTCCTCCTGGTTATACTGTTGACAATAGAGGCGTTGCTGAAGTTCCTGCAGTAGAGACTTTATCAGAAGGGGATGTTGTAAGAATCATGAATGAAAACTGTCCGGGATGTAAAGTAACGGCTAAAACTGGATGTGGAGAATGGTTCTTACCAATGATTCACTTTGACTTAGATAAGTATAACATCAAGCCAGAATTTTATAGCCAATTGCACCATGTTGCAAGTGTTATGAAAATGTGTCCAGAATTGTGTGTAGTTGCTTACGGTCATACTGATAAGAGAAATACAAACGATTATAATAAAGTACTTTCATACAATAGAGCTCAAGCTTCAGTTGATTACCTAGTTAGTAACTACGGTATTGATAGAAGTCGACTTAAAATTATGTATGGTGGAGAAGAGAATCTTATGATTCCTTCAGGTAACTCTGAAGCTCATCACTACATGAACAGAAGAGTTGAGTTCCAAGTATGTGACGGAAATTCATTTGATATGGGAAGACCTGAAGGTCCAGACGCTGGACAAGGAGGATCTGTTATCAAAGGATCTCAGTACAACGGAAACAAAAATTCCGGTTACTAGAATTTAATTGAAACATCTATAATAAAAGGGTCAACTTTCAGTGTTGACCCTTTTTTTTTATTCATTCTTCAGCCTTATTATATGTTTTATGTGATAGGATAAAGTAAATGTACGACAAGTCATTCTGATCTATTCTTTCGTAGTATCTTATTGTACGCTCTAAAATTCAAGTTGATTTAATTAGAAGGGTTTAACAAAAGATGGAATTAGCGATATGATACGCTTAAACACATTGTTGCCTCCAATCACAATGAGATATTCCTTATGAATTAGCCTTTAATGAGGAATCACAAGCTTTGTTATTGGTGAAATTACGCCCGAGGGATGGGGATGCATTCAGATCTCCTTCAAAAGTGAGATGTTGAATAAAAAATAGAAGCAATAGCCGCCGCATCACAACCAATGATGGTTGATGCATAAATATGGTGACTGATTAAGTTCAATAGTCTATCCTAAAAATCTAAATGGATTTTCTAAATTTTTCTTAAGTGTTCCTAGGAATTCTGCTCCTTTTGCACCATCAACGATTCTATGGTCACAGGATAAAGTAAGTTTCATCATATTACCAATTGTAATTTCATTATTTTTTACAATCGGTTTTTGAATAATAGCTCCAACTGCTAAAATACAAGCATCTGGTGGGTTAATGATAGCAGTGAATTCTTCAATGCCCAGCATACCTAAATTGGATATGGTAAAGGTATTGCCTTGCATTTCGTCAGGTTGCAACTTCTTTTCTCGTGCCTTTCCAGCCAAGTGTTTTACTTGAGCGTTTATTTGTGCAAGGTTTAAAGTATCTACATTACGAACAACAGGTACCATAAGCCCTTCCGGTATAGCAACAGCAACACCAATATTGATCTCTTTATGGATTTCAATCGATTCACCTAGCCAAGAAGCATTTACAAAGGGGTGTAGTCGTAAGGCTGATGCACTGGCTTTAACAACCATATCATTAAACGATACTTTAGTTCCAGGATTCATTTCATTTATTCCCTTTCTAGCTTCAATGGCCATATCCATATTAACCTCTACGGTTAAATAGAAATGTGGAGCGGAAAATTTACTTTCTCCGAGTCTCCTTGCAATCACTTTTCTCATTTGACTTACAGGAATCGAACCATATTCTACGTCAGGTAGTAATTGGGGTACGGACATTCTACTTGCACCAGGATTATTGATATACGCCTCCACATCTTTTTTTACAATTCTACCATTATCACCGGAACCGGCTATTTGAGACAATAAAATACCTGCTTTTTCAGCCATTTGGCGCGCTAGTGGTGATGCCTTAACTCTTCCATTTGACGTACTACTATTTCCTTGCTGGATATGGTGGACAACAGTGGGAGCTTTGGATGCTGCAGGTTTTTGTTCTATAACAATCTTCTTTTCAACAGGAATCGCTATTTTTTCTTCTACTTGAACTTCTTCTTCAACCTTCTCTTTTGACGCTACTTCTTCTTCAGCTTCTTTTAATTGAGCCTTGTAGTCTTCACCCTCTTTTCCTATTATGGCAATAATTCCATCGACAGCAACGGGACCTTCTTTAACCCCTACATACAAAAGCGTTCCATTATGGAAACTTTCTAATTCCATAGTTGCTTTATCGGTCTCAACTTCAGCTAATACATCACCTGGTTCTACTGTGTCACCAACGTTTTTTAACCATCCGACAATATTACCTTCTTCCATGGTGTCGCTCAATCGCGGCATCTTAATTATTTCGGCCATAATCTATCTTTTAATTGCCACCAAATTTAAGATATAAAAGCGACTAGAACTAATGCATTTAAGCTTAATAATGGCCAAAAACAGTGATTTGGTGAAATAATAATGGATTTTGATATTAGCACATTAACATCTTAATATTAGCTAAATTTGTAGTATGAAATTTTCATCTAGTCTTTTACAAAATTTAGTAGAATCATTGGCCACATTACCGAGCATTGGTAAAAAAACAGCCCTAAGATTAGCATTGCATATTTTGGATTATCGTCAGAAGGGTGTAGATATTTCTACAGCTCTTGGAGAGGTAAATAAGATAAAGACATGTCAAATTTGTAATAATTACAGCGATCATGAAATCTGCGGAATATGTTCTGATGAATCTCGAAGAAAGGGAACAATTTGCGTAGTTGAATCTGTCATCGATGTGATGGCTATCGAGGATACTCAACAGTATAATGGCCAATTCCATGTACTTGGTGGAGTTATCAATCCTATTGAAGGTATCGGACCAGATCAATTAAACATTGATGGTTTGGTCCAAAGAGTCGAAAAGGAAGATATAAAAGAAATTATCATGGCGATTAGTCCGACGATAGAAGGAGAAACTACTATTTATTACATTTCAAAGAAAATGGAAATCTTAGGTGTCGCAATATCCCAAATAGCACGAGGTGTTTCTTTTGGAGGTGAATTAGAATATGCGGACGCTCATACATTAGGAAGGTCGATTCAAACGAGAACTCCATACAAATTGTCTGTCGACTAAATATCATGGCTAATATAGATCTGAGCGTCATCATTGTTAATTATAATGTCAAGCATTTTCTTGATCAATGTCTTCAGTCTGTAATCAAAGCTTCCAAATCATTAAATGTAGAAATCATTGTTGTTGACAATCAATCCATAGATGGATCTGTCATGATGCTTAGAGATAAATATCCCAATGTTAAAACTATAGCACGTAAGACGAACGATGGTTTTTCAGTTGCGAATAATGAAGGAATTAATTCTTCTAAAGGAAGATATGTTCTACTGTTAAACCCTGACACCATTGTTCAAGAAGATACGTTTAAAAAATGTCTAGATTTTATGGATGCTCATGAGAATACAGGGGCATTGGGTGTCAAAATGATCGATGGAGCAGGTGAGTTTCTACCAGAATCAAAACGAGGTTATCCATCCATGTGGGCTTCTTTTTGTAAGCTTTCTGGCCTTGGAACTACCTTTTCAAAATCAACATTATTTAATCGGTATTATTTAGGTCATATACATGAGGATGAAACATCTAAAATAGATGTTCTCTGCGGTGCATTCATGATGATGAGAAAGACCGCTATAGATAAAGTAGGACTATTAGATGAAGCTTTCTTTATGTATGGAGAGGACATTGATTTATCGTATAGAATAACGAAAGCCGGTTTTGATATTTATTATTTTCCTGAGACTAGAATAATTCATTATAAGGGTGAAAGTACCAAAAAGGCAAGCCTTAATTATGTATCGAACTTTTATAATGCAATGATTATTTTTTCGAAAAAGCATAACAATGGACCTGGTTCTATTTTGAATATCGGTCTAATAAAAATTGCTGTTTTCCTTCGTGCCATGATCAGTATAGTGAAAAGGTTGTTCGTGAGTTTTATTCATCCCATACTAGATTTCATTTTAGCTTTTGCCGTGCTGTTTACATTTAAAGCTTTTTGGGCTAAGTTTTATTACGGTGATCCAGGTTATTATGATCAATCTAATGTTTCTCTAAACATTGGCTTGTTCGCGTTTATCTGGGTTTTTGGATTATATATCTTTGGGAATTACGATAAGCGAACAGACTTACTATCCTTTGTTAAGGGTATAAGTATTGCACTGTTGAGTATAATTGTGATCTATGCCTTTCTTCCAGACGGATACAGACCTTCACGAGCAATGATTGTTTTTGGTAGTCTTGGAACTTTCATCATGACACTACTATCCAAGTTGGTTGTAAATTATATGGACTTAGGGAAATGGACTTTTTCTAAACCGTTTAAACGAAATGTATTGATCATCGCAGTTCGTGAAAATGCAGAAAAGATCAAACAGCTTTTAAATCAAAGTAAGGCCAATTATAAATTATTGGGTGTTATGAATCCGAGCCATGAAACAGATGATTCATACTATCTCAACAGTATAAATCAGTTGGAGAAAGTTGTAGACACTTTCAATATTAATGAAATCATCTTCTCGACCATTTCGGTAGACTTTAATGTTATTCTTCAGAAAATGATTGATTTTGGTCAACAAGTAAATTTTAAAATTGCCAGCACGGATAGTCAAACCATTGTAGGAAGTCAATCAAAAAATACTTCGGGCGAACTGTTCACTTATGATTTAAAATTTACTATCGATCAAGCTGTCAATAGACGAATTAAATTCATTTCAAATTTGATGGTTTCTATTATCGCTTTAATAGCCTCTCCCTTAATATTTATATTTTCAGGATTTAAGCTTGGTTTCTTAAAGGCCTTAATAAAAAATTTAAGTTTTCAATCGCATTGGGTTGGTTATGATCCAAAGGATGATCTATTGAGTACTTTACCCAAAATTGCACCAGGCATCATTCCAGTATCTATTCAATTGGATAAACGATCCTTGAGACCTTCTGAAATCCATAAGATGAATAGTTTTTATGCCACCAACTATGGAATGTTTGATGACTTAAGAGTACTTCTTAAATATTTATTTCGTTACTATTCAAAATAATGTAGATGAAGTCCACCATTCAGAAATTATCGAAATCTTTAAAAAAGGAAATTATTGGCTACCGTCGCCATTTACATGCCAATCCTGAATTGTCTTTTGAAGAGAAAGAAACAGCAAAGTTTATTTCAAGTGTCTTAAAAGAAAATAAGATCAAGCATTCTGGTTCGTGGGCTGGGCACGGTATTGTTGCTGAAATTAAAGGCAAGAAAAAATCATCTAAGGTGGTGGCATTAAGAGGGGATATGGACGCGCTACCGATCACTGAAAAGAATAAAGTCAAATATAAATCCAGAAATGAAGGAGTGATGCATGCGTGTGGTCATGATGTACATACCTCATCACTGTTAGGGTCGGCTATTATTCTAAATGAACTTAAAGATCATTTTGGGGGAACCCTTAAATTGATATTCCAACCAGGAGAGGAGAAGTTACCCGGTGGAGCGAGTATTATGATAAAAGAAGGTGTACTTCAAAATCCTAAGCCTCAATTGATTTTTGGTCAACATGTACATCCTCCGCTTGAAGTAGGTAAATTAGGTTTTTGCTCAGGGAAATATATGGCCTCGGCCGATGAATTATATTTCAAGGTAATTGGTAAAGGTGGTCATGCTGCCTTGCCTCATGACTGTGTTGATCCTATCGCTATTTCTGCTCAAATCATTTCCGGCCTTCAACATATCGTTAGTAGACAGTGCAACCCAAATATTCCATCTGTCTTGAGCTTTGGTAAGATTTTTTCAGATGGAGGGGCCACGAATGTCATTCCAAACTCGGTTCAGATCATAGGAACCTT
>JAHDBI010000053.1:4688-6385 GCA_020630475.1 Saprospiraceae bacterium | reverse complement strand
TAAAATAAACACATTAAGTAAAAATTTAATATTCAATCTGTTAATTATTAACATTTTACTTATTAAAAAATTATTTAATGTATATTTACAATCGGATTTATCTCAACCCCTTTTGAGTAAAAAATAAGAATGCTATGGCTAAGATTTTAATTGTAGATGACGATAAGAGTATCAGAAGTACTATCAGAGAGATACTTGAATTTGAAAAGTACGAAGTAGACGAATCTACCGACGGACTAGACTGTATCGTTAAGGTAAAGCAAAATAAATATGATGTGATCATCTTGGATATTAAGATGCCTCACATGGATGGAATGGAAGCCATAGAAAAGATCCAGAATTTAGCGCACGATACTCCAGTTGTAATGATATCTGGACACGGTAATATTGATACTGCTGTAGAAGCCGTGAAAAAAGGAGCTTTTGATTTTATTCAGAAACCGCCAGATTTAAATAGACTTTTGATTACCATTCGAAACGCAATGGATAAATCAACTTTGATTACTCAAAAGAAAGTACTTCAACGTAAAGTATCCAAGAATAAGGTTCAGGACATCATCGGTACTTCGAAAGTAATTAACAACATAAAAGATACCATAAAAAGAGTTGCGCCAACGGAGGCCAGAGTTTTGATTAATGGTAAAAATGGTACTGGAAAGGAGTTAGTAGCGAGATGGATTCATGAGTATAGCCCACGTAAAAAGGGCAATATTATAGAAGTGAATTGTGCGGCAATTCCAGCCGAACTCATTGAAAGTGAATTGTTTGGTCATGAAAAGGGAGCCTTTACATCAGCGCACAAACAACGTGTTGGAAAGTTTGAATTGGCCAATGGTGGGACACTATTTTTAGATGAGATTGGAGATATGAGCCATTCGGCGCAAGCCAAAGTATTAAGAGCTTTGCAAGAGAATAGAATCACTAGGGTAGGTGGAGATAAGTCTATACCTGTAGACGTAAGAGTTCTTGCAGCTACCAATAAAGATTTAAGAGCTGAGATTAGTAAAGGAAATTTCAGAGAAGATTTATATCATAGATTAGCAGTAATTATCATTGAAGTCCCAGCACTAAACGACAGACGCGAGGATATTCCGATGTTGGTTGATCACTTTACAGATATGACTTGTAAAGAATACGGAATCAATAAAAAGGACATCGCTGCAGGTGCAATGAAAGAACTTCAAAAATTAAATTGGACGGGTAATATTCGTGAATTAAAGAATGTAGTAGAAAGACTAATTATCCTAAGCGATAAATCAATTACTAAGGCAGATGTTATGCAATATGTGATTCCATCGAGTGCTAATAAAACAAAACTTGAAGAGTTATTCGAACAATTTTCTTCCGTAAAAGCGCTACAAACATTTGTTTCTAAAGAATACGAAAAGTATAAAGGAGCCCTCGTTTAAGCAAGGAATCCATTACTTTTGCGTTGAATAATAAAGAAAATATACTATGACAAATAAAGAGGCATTGCCAGATAGAATGATGAAGGTATGGTCACAAATTAAGGGTGAAAACTCTTGGACCATGTTTAAGGTTCTGGCTGAGTTTGTAGAGGGATTTGAAACCTTAAATAAGATTGGACCTTGTATTTCTATATTTGGTTCGGCTCGTACAAAGCCTGGAACTCCTTACTACGAATTGACTGTAAAGGTGGCGAAGCGATTAGCGGATGAAGGATTTGGGATCATTAC
>JAHDBI010000053.1:0-4588 GCA_020630475.1 Saprospiraceae bacterium | reverse complement strand
GTTCTACTCTGAAGGTTCTGATCATAAATTAAAACCTAACTACGAACTCTAAGTAGTTAATTCAATAATGTTTTTTGTAGCGGCTTTAGCCAATGTTATCCATTGGCCTATGTATTCATTAGGTAATTGAACCCAAGCCTTCATGGGTCTGCCTTTTTTGGAAGGATCAAATAGGATAGCTTTATCCAATTTTAATGTATTCTGGACATCTTGTTCATTTAATTTGAAGACCATACATTCTTCGAAGAAACATATAAAGGCTTTACCATTAAGTTTGTAACAGTCCTTTCCAAATAACTTTGAACGGGAGCTGTTAGGTATAGATTCTCCGATTTGATGAAATACTTCTTTACTCATTTTAATCCTTTAATAACCATCGAATGCCCATTCTAAATTTGAAATCAAAAAGTGGGTAATCTTCGATATGATAGTTAATGTTTTGATCTAAGAAAAAGGAAGCAATATTTTCAAATTTGAAGAACACCCGAAACTGATCAATCTTCGTATTTACAAAACCATCTAGTAAAGGGTAAAATGCCACTGGATTATTGGACGGAACAAATTGGCCATTAAATGGACTAAAAGCCAAGCCTCGATATTCATTCATGTGCGTGTAATCTAATCCAATTTGAATGTCTAAGTTGTTATTGAACAATAGATTTTCAAAGTATAAACTATGTCGAGATAAATAAGTGGGTCGAATAATTCTATCGTCAGAAAAGGCCTGAATTAAAAAGTCGTTTTTAAACCTTAAGACACTCCAACTTAACAAATGACGTATGTTTAATTCTTGGGTAGAAAGAATATCCTCCAATTGACCAGGAGACCCATCTTGATTTCTATAAATACTATTATTCTCCACGGTTTGACTCAAAGCTACACTGAAATTGAATTTGGGTATTTCTAAGCGACCATTAATTCTTGTTCCAAAAGTATTGTCAAAATCATTATTCCAGACTTGAATTTCATTCGCAAAGATTCTTTGTTGTTCAATGGTCGGTGTGTAATTATAGGCATCTGCTCCTACAGAAATATTTAAAAAGGATTCATTGGCCTTCCATTTCAACATACCCCCTAACTTGAAATCACCTGCAAAATCCCACAATCCAAGTTGACCATTCGCCGTAAGGCTAAATCGATTGGCTATCCTTGAGGAAAAGGTCGATTGATAAATTAAACTTTTTTGACTCGTAGTTTGAGCTTCTTCGTCAATATCATAGTATTTGAATACTAGACCATTGGACCATTTAAATCTTTCAGCATTGCTTAGTTGCATGTGGAAGTCAGCACCGTAGATATTGTAGGAAATATAATTTCGCAATCCTCGATCTTCTTGCCAAAAAGGACCGTAATAAGTACTATCGACACTGACATCCGTGTCTGCATATTTATAGTACCCTCTGTCAAAGCTTAATTGATTTCTAAAAACAACCTTAAAACCTGGAAGTAAAGAATCTAATTTAACAAACTGATTATATGCTATTTGTTGACTTTGATGCCTTCGTGCAGCATTAAACAATCTTGTAGGAATCCTGAATCTAATGCCATAGAAATCATTATTATATAAAGTGGTATCCGTTACACCACCATTGTGTTCTTCGTTGTTGTTGTTATTAACCAGTGAAATAAAACCACGATACTTCCCTTTGTTGGGTTGAAAATCCACGGTCATGGCAAGATTGGTGGTTTTAGTATTCTGATCTGTATAAAAACCCTCCTGCAGATATCTGGTATAATCAATATGCAAAAAAGTATTGTTGGCAAAGTTTCGATAGAACTTTCCTTTGACAATGAAATTCCCTTGGCCACCTACTGGAGTATAGGAGAGGTCATTCAAAGCTCTGTTGACTCGATAAAATTTTAAGTCCTGTAAACGGATGTTATAAATATCATATTGGCGAAAGCCAAAATCTAAACCAACATCTTTAATAGGATTGTATCGAATGGGAATGGCTGAAGAACCTACATTACCTAAATATAAATGATCATCTCCCTCAAATTGGACTGGATTATATCGGTGTAAATCGTAATTAGAAGTGTCATCAAAAGGAGTTAACTCATCTAAATTGTCTAAAAAGTAATAATTGTAAATGGTCGTATCTGGACCTTCCAATTCTGACTTCGTAAATAGAGAATCCCTATTCATCGTGTCCTGAAATACACCAGTATTTTGACCAAAAGTTTGATTGGTATTTTGACTATTATCGATTCTTTTTCTCGGCCGTACTTGCCCGAAAATGTCTGTAAACGAGACAAAGCAAAAAGCAACGATTATCAGGTATTTAGTATATCTCATTGATAAGAAAACGAATAATCCTTGCTTTTTGATAACAAAGAATTGATTTACTCAATAATTATTTTTGATACGCTTGTCGAACCATTCTTTAGTGCTAGATTGAGCATGTAGATTCCTGAAGCTTGTTGGATATCCACTTGACAAGTACCAGAATCTCTTAACTGATTGTTCATCGTTTTCTGAACTAATTTTCCAGTAACGTCATAAACTTCAATCGAACCTGTAAACTTAAGATCACTACTTTCGATATTAATCAAACCCAAACTAGGATTCGGGCTGATGACTAAGTTTTGATCGATGGTTTCATTGTCATCCGAGCTAGTTTCTTCTAAAGTTTCAAATACAAACAATCCAGATTGCATATCAGACACTAAAATATTACCTGATGGAAGTAAGGGATAAACGCCCCATGCTCCGTGATAAGAACCCACATTATCTTCTAAATAAGTATCAAAAAACTTAAATCGTACAGGATTTTGAGGATCAGAAATGTCATATACTTGGAGACCATCGTAGTAATATGAAACATATAAATAATCGTTGCGAGCAATGAGATTATGAGGAATTTCGTCAGGATGCTCAGAGCCGGCATTAAAGAAATTAACCACTTCTAAATCCGGTAAATCAGACACATCAATAACTTTAATATCCATTCCATGTGTCTCATCTGCCATGTAGTAAGTTTC
Source organism: Saprospiraceae bacterium (assembly GCA_020630475.1). Lineage (GTDB taxonomy): Bacteria > Bacteroidota > Bacteroidia > Chitinophagales > Saprospiraceae > JAHDCZ01. The sequence continues at coordinate 1,606 of JAHDBI010000053.1, read as the reverse complement.
ACCATCATCATCTAGCCAACCGGAGTGATTGTAACCCGATTGCATATAATCACCCGGATTTAAAAAACTAATCAATTGCGGATTAGTAGGGTCTGAAAATTCTGCAATGCAAAAACCATCTGGGCCACAATTCATATAAGCTGTATCATTTTTGATAAATGCATCGTGAACTTGTGAAAATTCAAAGCCACCAATATTAGTGAAATGTGCAATCGGCGTTGGAATTTCAGGATTAGATATATCAAACAATCTCATCGGTGTGTAGCCAATATCATCACCACCACAAATCAACGAGTATAAAATGTCACTTGCAGGGTCAATAAAAATATTGTGTGAACGACGGATATATTCCTTCGAATCATACACCACAGTAACAGCATCTGGCAAACCAGACATATCAATTATTTGTAAAGTGGATTGACTTCCTTCATCTGCTACCGCATAGAGATAACCTTTATTGTCGTGATAATCTCTGTGAATAATTTGCGGACTAGCTACAGCACCTTCAACAAACTGTACTTCTTCGATATTTGAAGGATCAGTTACATCGATAAAGTGAGTTCCTAAAGTCGATCCAATAATAGCATATTCCCTACCATCGGCAGCATACCCCCATATTTCATTATAGGCGTTATCAAAAGCATTAGATCCCGGAATCGTATCCACGCTCCATGTACTTAATAAATTAGCCTCAGTCTGACCATTGAGTTGAAAAATCAACCCAAGAAAACAAAGCGTAATGATACTTCTCATTGTATTATTTTAAATTTAAAATTTCAGGAGCCATTCCCATATTACTAAAACCACCATCGTGATATAAATTTTGCATGGTCACATATCTCGTTAAATCAGAAAACAAGCTCACGCAATAGTCCGCACATGCTCCAGCACTGGCATTTCCTAATGGGGACATTTTATCTGAATAACTAAAGAACTCTTCAAATCCCTTAACCCCCGATCCTGCTGTAGTCATAGTAGGGGACTGCGAAATGGTATTTACTCTTACTTTTTTGGCTTTCGCCCAATGGTAACCAAAACTTCTAGCAAAAGACTCTAACAGTGATTTTGATTCTGCCATTTCATTGTAATCTGGAAAAACCCTTTGGGCCGCGATATATGTCAAAGCTAGGATAGATCCCCATTCATTCATAGCGTCCTTCTTCATCGCCATTTGCATTACCCGGTGAAAAGACATCGCTGATATATCAAATGTCTTATGCATCCAATCGTAATTTATATCATTATACTCCCGCTTTTTTCTCACGTTTAGAGACATTCCAATAGAGTGTAGGATGAAATCCATTTTACCTCCAAAAGTCTCCATAGACTGATCCATAAGATTTTCTAAGTCTTCATTGGATGTAGCATCAGCCGCTATCACCTTGGCATTCAATTTTTCTCCGAGTTCGTGTATTCCCCCGAACCTTAAGGCTACAGGAGCATTTGTCAACACGATTTCTGCGCCTTCTTCAACACAGCGCTCAGCCACTTTCCATGCTATGGATTGATCGTCCAATGCGCCAAAAATGATTCCTTTTTTTCCTTGTAATAAGTTGTTTCCCATGTTCTTCTCGATTTACCCTAAAATTAAGAAAATTAGGCATAT
>JAHDBI010000052.1:16888-25621 GCA_020630475.1 Saprospiraceae bacterium | reverse complement strand
ACAGATATCAATTCGCCAATACCTATGATCATGATCCAATCGGTCAAACCATTACTGCCCAATAGATCTTTCACTTCTTGATTTCCTAATAATTTCCCTGAAGCACTAAATGCAAGAAACGCACAAAGGGCACCTGTAAGAAATAATCCAATGTTTTTACGAGTTAAAAAGTTATTCATGATTTTTCGATTTGTTATGATGAATATAAGCAGAATTCACCACATCGATTATCATGAAAAGGACAATTACTTTTTCTTAGAATAATAATCCCATACTTTCGTCACCACTGATTTCCCCAAACTCTTGTAATCACTTCGAATGGCTTTTTCTTCCTTACCCATGGTTAAGAACATTCCGTCCACAGCTCGTTCAGCTAAGAAATCGGATAGCTTACCATCTATTTTATTCTTCGCAAAAATATTGTAGGCTGTAGCAGCAATAGGCCAATATTTTTTAGCTTCAGTTTTCCCCAGTTCAGCATCCAGACGATCGCTGTATCTTTTCTTTACCGTACCATACATTGCTTGTTTCAATACTCCTGTAGCTGCAGATTCACCACCTACTACAATGGATGCTGCGTCCTTAATACTTACTTCTGAAATGGCGTCTTTCATAATACCTGTACTTTCCTCAGCTACTACTTTTGACGCTCGACCAATAGCAAGTGTCGTAGCATCAATTTGATCTCCATAACCCAATGTCTTTAAGGCCCCTAAAACCATCCCCACTTCTTTTGGAAGCGCAGATGTTGGATCATCACTGGCTAATTTTTGGATTGTTTTAATGGCTTTAAATGAACTACTATTCATGACTTCTTTTACAGCCATGACCGTTTCTAAGGTAGAAGGTTTTAGTAAAAGACCAGCTGCCGTGCTACAAGAAAAAAGTAGGCAGCTCGCCAATAAAACAGCGAATATATTTTTCATCATTCTTTTTATTTTAGGACGACAAGGTCAGGAATAAGTTACTTATTGTTCTATTAATAACTATCCGCATGCACTGCTTTAATCGCTCTACCAGAAGGTTCATTTTGATTTTTAAACGATGCATCCCATTCCAACGCCACTGGACTACTACAAGCAATTGAAGGAACAGAGGGAACACAAGCCGCCGCAGTTTCTGAAGGAAAGTGCTCTTCAAATATGCTCCGATAATAATACTCTTCTTTTGTCAAAGGTGTTTGAAATGGAAATTTAAAATGAGCTGAACTCAAATCCGTATCATTAACCTTGTTGTCCACCAAACTTTTCAAGGAATCAATCCACGAGTATCCTACCCCATCAGAAAATTGCTCTTTTTGTCTCCATGCCACTTCTTTTGGTAGATAGTCTTCAAAGGCAGATCTTAATATATGCTTTTCAATTTTACCGTTACCACACATCTTATCTTTGGGATTTACCCGCATGGCGACATCCATAAATTCTTTATCCAAAAATGGGACTCTTCCTTCCACTCCAAAAGCAGCTAAAGATTTATTAGCTCTCAAGCAATCATACAAATGGAGTTTTGACAATTTCCTTACTGTCTCTTCATGGAAGGCTTTTGAATCCGGTGCTTTATGGAAGTATAAATAACCACCAAAAATTTCATCTGCGCCTTCCCCAGACAAAACCATTTTAATACCCATTGACTTGATCACTCTAGCCAAAAGGTACATAGGCGTGGATGCACGTATTGTCGTAATGTCATAGGTTTCTAGATGATAGACTACATCTCTTACAGCGTTCAATCCTTCTTCGACCGTAAAATGTACTTCATGGTGAATCGTACCTATATGATCCGCCACTTTTTGAGCTGCAGCTAAATCCGGTGAGCCTTGTAAACCAATCGCAAAAGAATGTAGTTGGGGATACCAAGCTTCTTTTTGACTGTCTGATTCAATTCTCATAGATGCATATTCTTTTGCCAAGGCGGATACCACGGACGAATCCAAACCTCCTGACAACAACACTCCATATGGAACATCAGACATCAATTGCCTTTTTACCGAAGCTTTAAGCGCTTCTTTTAATTCGATTGCATCCGTTTGATTTTCTTTGACTCCGTCAAACTTCATCCAATCTCGAACGTACCATTGATTCATTTCATCTGATGCACTATCGTAATAGAAACCAGGCTCAAACGGTTCAATTTTATTACAAATACCCTCTAGCGCTTTTAGTTCAGAGGCTACAAATCTTTGACCCTGAACATCCCAACCTTGATAGAGAGGAATAACTCCCATATGATCTCTAGCTATGAGATATTGATCTTTAGATTTATCGTATAAGGTGAATGCAAAAATCCCATTTAACTTATCCAAAAAATCAACCCCATACCTTTGATATAAAGCTAATATGATTTCACAATCCGAATTGGTTTGAAACTCAAAATCTGGACACGCTTTCCTTAATTCTTTATGATTGTAAATTTCACCATTAGCCGCTAATATGATTTGACCATCCTTGGACAATAAGGGTTGTCCTCCAGAAGTAGGATCCACAATGGCGAGTCGCTCATGTGCTAAAATCGCTTTTTCATCCATATAGATTCCTGACCAATCAGGACCACGATGCCTTAATTTCTTCGACATATCCAACACCTTAGTCTTCAATGATTCTGAAGAAACTTTTAAATCAAATACGCTCACAATACCACACATAGTTCATTTTTTAATTGTAAGAATGCGATAAAATTAATATATTTAACTTATTAAATCAAATTAATTAATTATTTAAATGTCGGATGCAACGGATATTAAGATTATAAACCAACTATTAAACAATAGTAGATCAAGCACTACGCACATTTCTAAAAGTCTCAACATCTCTAACGTAGCGACGCAACAGCGCATAGATAAGCTGGAAAATGCGGAAGTGATTTTAGGTTATAGCACTAGATTGGATTATAAAAAATTGGGTTATAAGACGATTGCTTACATTGGAATTTTCCTTGAAAAAGCCAAAAACTACCAAGACGTGATTCAAAGATTAGATAAGGTCCCCCAAATCGTGGAAGCTCACTTTACGACGGGCAACTACTCCATTTTCGCTAAGGTATATGCCAAGGACAATATTCACTTAATGGAAGTCCTCAGTCAAAACATTCAAAATATTGAGGGTATCGCTCGTACCGAGACCTTTATATCATTAGATGAAGGGATCAATAAATCTCTAATCTTGGAATAATCGTTTTAGTAGCGAACCTGCCAATATGGATTCTTTCTCCCTTCAATACTTTCCTTAATCCACTTGGCTACTTTTTCATTATACTCTCTTCGTGTAATATTTTTTCCTTTAAACTTCTTTGGTAGCGGTAGGTCTTTATCTTCTGCTTTGAAGGTCACTTTTGTGGCTTCAATCGTTACGTCGCCATCATTCATATTCAAAGCCAGGATCATACCTGGCAAGCCATCATAACCTTCCGGTCCCCCCATTACTGGAATCTGATTTGTAAACCAAGCAATGACGGTTTGGTCTTTAATGGGATCAATGGTTTCTGCTTTCATGCATAGATAACCGGCCACTTCTCTAATCTCATTTAAGATTTTCCACTTCCTCTTAGGCAAATCATCTTCGACAATGTAGGTCTTTCCTAATAAATCTAAATAATCCTTGGACCTTCGTTCCTTATGATCGCGGATCAACATAAACTTATCTTTCTTCCAGCTATATCCGTACTCATTTTCTTCTTCCACGAAAGTGTACAAACTCTTGTTATCATCAAAATAAAGAATATGCGGCTGTGGTCGTCCTTGATTTTTACCCCATGTCAATCTATCTCTATCAATTTCTTCTTGGGTCATCCAAGGCATTTTTGACATGATATTAATCCAATACGTACGCCTTTCAAATTCAATGGAACCGCTTTCGTTTTGAGCCATAGAGATCGTAAACATCCCTAAAACGAATACTATTGTCAATATATATTTCATCTTCATTAATTAATTTTTACCACCAACCATCTTTTCGAACACCACCTTTCATACCTCGAATATTATATGCCATACTAAACATGACGTATCTACCAAGAGCAAGCGTTTGGGATTCAGAAACACTGTTTCCAAAAGCTGATTGATTAAACTGTAAATTTCTATTGAACCCGTCATATAGAGATATCCTAGCCTCTAAGACCTTCTTAGGTAAAAAGTGTCTGTAAATACTTAGGTTTAAAACGGGAACGTCTTGATCAACATTGAACCTGTCATTTTTATAAATGCTGTAACTGAAGTCTGAGTTCAAATAAATTCCTGCAAATACTTTTGCACTTGCTTCAATATTGTAATTTGAATTTAAGGTCGTTTGATCTTCGCTTGTATTAATATCATACTTCGTATTCACGTTATTCCAACTCGCATTGACGTAAACAGCTAAATTTTCAATAGGTGTAATGTTTAATCTTATTGAGGGTCGTAGCCCAATGGTATTGGTCTTGTTCAACGCATCATTAACAAATGCGAAGCTCTTCGAAGCATTTGCACTTAAATTTGCCCGGACAGTCAACTTATTTCTTTTAATTGGAAAATTAAAGCTAGACCACATCGTAAATCGATCTCCCCCTGTATAATTAATTGGCCGAGTGTATGTCACTAAATTATCATCAATGGTCGTTTCATTAATGATTTGATCAGTAAACATATTATAACTTCCAGATATATTAAATCTCATTGAACTTGCAGGGAAATTCATTCTGTAACTCATGGAAATGGACTTAGAAACTGTCGGAACTAAATCTGGATTTCCTTCTCTTAAAAATAATGGATTGGCATTATCTACAATCGGCCTTAGATTAGCGATACTTGGTTCATCTACACTTACGGAATATCCCAAGGTTAAATAAGCATTTCTTTTGGGAGACATGCTAAAGCTCACATTGGGAATCCAATTGGTATAATCTTTATCAACAGTACCTGTAATGTCCACTCCTTTGGCTTTGTAGTCTCCTAGTAATTTAAACGCTTGATATGCCACACCAACGGATATGTTTGTTCCATTATGCGAAAAACGCAATGAAGATCCTATTCTATTCTTGGTGACCGTATTGTCATAAATTCTACTGAGGAGAGGATTTAGCGTTGAACTTGATCCTTCAATGTCATTGACATCTCTATCCCCATCTTCTAATCTTTGAGAAAAATTATAAAAATTTTGAAGAAAGAATTTTTTCGATAAAGGTTCTACGTATAGCGCGTTCCCTTTAAATAAAGTTTTTGTGGCATCATTTATCGTAGTCTGATTTACATTGGTGACACTATCTACTTCTCCTAGGGCATTATAAAACTCAAAGCTACCGTCTTGATTTCCATTTCGCTCTAATTTTGTTTGCTGAATGGTACCATTCACGCCCATTCTCCTACCCTTTTTCATGAATTTCTTTCGGAAAATCACTTGCGAATTGATTAAATACCCTTCTGTATCCAAGGTATTATCAAAATCACTTGAGGTTGTCAAGGTACCGTTTCTTGATAAATCAGTGGAACCAAAACTCGTGTTGGTTTGATCAATAATGGCTGCGTCAGTAGAGATAACTATGGAATGCAATGAATCCAATTCCTTTTCGAAACTCATTTCAGCTCGATGCCCTCTGGATCTTTTGTCATTCGTATTGACATTTTGGTTATCTGTAGTAAAATCCTCAAAAAAGCTCTTCCTATTTGAAGTTGATTCAGAGAACAACTCTGACTGATTATAATAGTAGACCGAACTTAACTTGGTTTTGTTATGGTCATAATTGAAGTTAAATCCTCCGTTGTAATTCTTAGGGAAACCTCCACCGTTTCCACCACTAAAGAAAATATTTTGAATACTTGATTCAATATCATCATCATCTCCGCCTCCAAAGCTAATCGTATAAAAACCTCTTCCACCTCCAAAGCCATAATCGGCATCTTCTCCAAAATTCCATGAGTTCGACCCCATGAAGTCTTGATAGTCATCCCAGTTCAATCCATTTCGACCGGTGTTATTGGCCACACCGACTAAGCTGAATTGAATTTTATTATTGAACTTATTATAATTCCCTTTGGCCTCAGCCGTGTTTTCTGTACCTACACCAGCAATCACTTTCCCAAATCCTCCTTTTTTAAATTCATCTTTTAAATCAAGGTTCATTGTCTTATCCTCAGACTCTCCCGTTTTACCCGCAATTTTATCCTCCTCAGTTTTGGTATCAAAAACCTGAACTTTACTAATACTTTCCGCCGGTAAGTTTTGAGTCGCCACCTTAGGATCACTTCCAAAGAAATTCTTTCCATCTACAGTAACACGTGATACATTTTTTCCATCTGCAAGTATGCTCCCGTCTTGTTCAACTTCAATACCTGGAAGTCGTTTGAGCAAATCTTCCACTGAAGAGCCTTCTGGAACCTGAAAAGTAGAAGCATCATACTCAATAGTATCCCCCCTCATTTTCATAGAAGCTCTAGCCGCTTTTATCACTACTTCCATGAGTTCTTCTGCGATTTCTTGCATTTCGATTCGACCTAAGTCGACATCCGCACCATCTAAAGATGTAGCATCCACAGTTATAGGTAAGTAACCAACATAGGTAAACTTCACAATATGCTCTCCAGGCTTAACATTTTTGAATTTAAAAGATCCATCAATTTCTGTCCGCGTAAAATCGACCAAGGTTGAATCCGACTTCTCCAAAAGAAGGGCTGTTGCAGAGATCAATGAATTGTCAAGGGTGTCGTAAACAATTCCTTTTATATTGTATTCATTGGACTGACTAAACAAAGACGATGTACATATGCAAAAGCATAAGAGGGTAATTAGTTTTTTCATTAGCTTGTTTTTATCACGACCAATACATAGATGTAGCTATTCTAAATTTTGGCGTGTGGCATGCGATTCACAAGACAATCAAAGAACGCGTATTAACTTTGAATATTTCCCTAATAAAATGTTAACTCCAATATTTTTTCCAATTCAATTTGCTTGTTAAAATATAAACGTATAGTTTTATGTTGTGAAAAAATTGAATTCAAATATGATGTCTTGTCAAATGTGTAATAGAAATTATGCAAAGGCTTGACGTATTTATTAAATAAAAAATAGAAAAAGCTCTTTGCATCTGCAAGGAGCTTTTTTTATTTAAACGCAATTATGTTTAGATCAATCAATATTTGTTGCTGTATGGAAATGTGCATGATGATGTATGTAACGCAACGGTATTGCCCGGATTAAAATATATTAAAATCAATATTCTAAGTCCCTTTGGTAATACGACCAAAGGGACTTTTTTTTTGGACCTATTTCTTCAAAACTTAAATCTTTTACAAATGTCAGAATTAAACAAAACAACAAACTCGTTACATGCCGGTCACGAAACTCAATTAACAGAAGGTACTAGAGCAGTGCCCATCTATCAAACAACATCTTATGTTTTCAATGATACGGAACACGCTGCTAATCTTTTTGGCTTAAAGGAATTTGGGTACATATATACAAGATTAAACAACCCCACCAACGATATATTGGAAAAGCGACTAGCTGCCATTGAAGGAGGAGTCGGTGCCGCGGTATTTTCATCAGGCACTTCGGCCATTTCTACTACATTGCTTACCTTATTAAAAAACGGAGACCACATCGTATCATCGAGCAGTCTTTATGGAGGAACTTATAATCTTCTCAATGTCACTCTTCCAAGATTTGGAATTGAAACAAGTTTTATTGACCCTAAGATTGTCAATAATTTCAGTGAGGCCATTCAAGCCAACACCAAGGCCATTTTCATAGAATCTCTTGGGAACCCCAAGCTTGATGTACTCGACATAGAAGCTATTGCTCAAATCGCAAGACAAAATAACATCCCATTAATTGTTGACAATACCGTAGCTACACCGATGTTATTAAACCCTATAAAATACGGAGCCAACATTGTCATCCATTCATTGACTAAATATATCGGAGGTCAAGGAAATTCGCTTGGAGGTGCCGTCATTGATGCCGGTACTTTCGATTGGACCAGTGGGAAGTTTCCGGAATTCACCGAACCATCAAAGGGCTACCATGGCTTGAAATATTCAGAAGCGCTCGGCAACATTGCATTCATTGTAAAACTTAGAATTGAAGGCCTTAGAGATTTGGGAGGCGCATTGAGTCCATATAACTCATTCCAAATCATTCAGGGCTTAGAAACATTAAGTGTAAGAATAAATCAACATTCTAAGAACGCCTTAGCATTTGCTCAATGGCTTCGAGCCCATGAACAAGTAGAATGGGTCAACTATCCTGGACTAGAAACAAGTGAATACCATTCTTTAAGTCAAAAATACTTACCAAAAGGACAAAGTGGTATTGTGACCTTTGGATTAAAAGGAGGATTTGAAGCAGCTAAAAAAGTAACCGATGCCACAAAACTGTTTTCATTACTGGCAAACATTGGTGATTCTAAATCTCTAATCATACATCCGGCTAGCACCACTCATCAACAACTGACAGAAGAACAGCAATCTTCGACTGGTGTGACACCGGATCTCATTAGATTATCTATTGGACTCGAGGATATTGAGGATTTGAAAAATGACTTGTCACAAGCTATTAGCGCATCCCTATGAATTCGTTAACCACAACTACCATAAGGGACTATACCACAAGTCAAGGTGCCCATTACGAAAAACTGGACATCTCTTTTCAAGTTTTTGGACGACCTATAAATACAGCTCCAATCGTTGTTGTCTTTCATGCTTTAACTGGAAACTCTGATGTCTGCAGTCTGGAAAAGGGATGGTTTAGAGATATCATTGGTGAC
>JAHDBI010000052.1:6574-16788 GCA_020630475.1 Saprospiraceae bacterium | reverse complement strand
AAACTCTGATGTCTGCAGTCTGGAAAAGGGATGGTTTAGAGATATCATTGGTGACCAGAAGGTAATTAACCTGAGGCATTTTACGGTCATCGCTTTTAATATACTTGGTAATGGATACGATGGAATTTTGATTGAAAAATACCAAGACTTTGTAGCTAAGGATTTTGCCTTATTGTCTCATCAAACTTTAATTAAGCATAGTATAAGCTCTATACATAGCGTAATGGGTGGCTCTTTGGGTGGTGGAATTGCATGGGAATTCATTTCCCTATTTCCAAATTTCTCCAAACAACTAGTGGCCATCGGGTGCCATTGGCAGTCGTCGGATTGGATTAAGGGGATTTGTGGGACTCAAGAAGAGATACTTCTGAATTCATCAAAGCCACTTGCCGATGCAAGGAAAATGGCCATGCTGTTTTATCGAAGCCCCAAATCCTTAAATCAACGATTCAATAATGAATTACAAAATGAGCATTTATACAAAGTCAATTCATGGCTAAACCATCACGGTAAAAAGCTAGAAAACAGATTCAGTATTAAAGCATACTTAATGATGAATCATTTATTGTCTAGGATTCAATGTCGGCTTCCCCTAAAGGAACTTACAAGTATCGACATTGTCCAGATTGGTATCTCTAGTGATATACTATTTCCTGTAGAGGACATTCTGGAAACGAAAAAACGCTTAGATCACTTTGGTATTTCTAACCATTATTATGAAATAAATTCTATTGATGGACACGATGCTTTTTTGATAGAACATGAACAACTTTCTCAATTTTTAAAAAGACACTTTTAAATATGAAAATTATAAAATTTGGAGGGCAATCTCTCGATAACGGCACTGGCATTCATAACGCTATAAATATCCTTGTCAAAAGAAAAATGGATCGAGAAAAAATAGGCGTAATTCTATCCGCAAGAGGACAAACCACGAATATGCTCGAGACCCTTTTGGCGGAAGCCAAAAAAGGAAACAACTACGAAGATCTTTTGAGTGATTTTAAAAACTATCAAGTCAAGCCTTTGATCTCAATAGATTATAGCAAGGAGTTTAAACTGATTGATGACATTCTCAAGGGAGTTGCGCTCATTAAAGACTACAGCCTTAAGGTAAAAGATTTACTTCTTGCTCAAGGCGAACTAATGGCCGTTAAAATTGTATCTGCTCTTTTAAACAAAAAGGAAATAGCAACAGAAATTGTTGACACTAGAAACATCCTAAAAACCGATAATTCATTCGGAGCTGGAACCATCCTTGATGACATTTCTCAAAAGCTCACACGTAAACACTTCAAGTCACTACCCCATCAGAACATTCCAATCATCACTGGATTCATTGCATCTAATCAAAAAAATGAAACCACTACACTAGGGAGAAATGGCTCCAACTATTCTGCCTCATTAATGGCCAGATACTTGGATGCAGACGAGCTCATCAATTATACCCATATTGACGGTATTTATACAGCAAATCCAGATCTCGTGAGTAATGCTAGAATCATAAAAGAATTGCATTATGATGAAGCGAGTGAATTAGCCAGTTTTGGTGCAAACATTTTACACGCTAAGACCATCGGTCCTTTAATTAACAATAAAATTCCGCTCAAAGTACTCAACACATTCAATGCAAAGAGCAATGGAACTTTAATCCATCATAATATTAAATCAACAGGAATAAAATCGATCACTGCCCAAGATGACAGGGCGCTTATAACTATAGAGGGAAAAGGATTACTTGGGAAAATTGGAATAGACGCAAGGATATTTTCATGCTTAAACAACTTAGATATAAGTGTCGGGATAGTTTCTCAAGGTTCATCAGAAACAGCGGTAAGTTTTATCATTCCAAAAGACGCTGCAGCATCTGCAAAGGATGCATTATCAAAGGAATTTCAAAACGAAATATCCAATCACGACATCTCCTCAATTTCGTCAAGGACCAACTTATCGGTGATCACAATCATAGGGCAAACCATCAATGAATTTGCTCCATCTCTAAAATATTTGGAAGAAAACAATATTCAAATCCTTCTTATCAACAATACAATTTCCACCAACAATATCGGGCTAGTCATTGATCAAAAAGACTTGATTAAGGCGATTAACATCATACACTCGCAAGTATTTGGAGTTTTAAAAACAATCAACATCGCAGTAATTGGCAAAGGAACTGTTGGTAGTGCTTTGATCAATCAAATCATACAATCTCAAGACTCTATCAAGGAGAAAAAATGCACTCATCTAAACATCTTTGCCATTGCCGCTTCCAAAAAGGTCATTTTCTATAAAGATGGTTTTCATGAGCAATGGCAAAGCCAATTCAATGCTGCACCAGAAAGCACGAACATCGCATCAAAAATCATTGAATACGCCGAAGAGAATCATTTAGAAAATTTAATTGCCATTGATAATACAGCGAGCAAAGAATTTGTTCAAAACTACACTTCACTGATTGAAGCAGGTTTTGACTTAGTGTCTTCCAACAAAATAGCCAACACGCTGGAATACTCAGCATACCAAGAATTGAGAGAAAGTATTAAAAAGAATAAAAAGCAATACTTGTATGAAACCAATGTTGGTGCCGGACTTCCCATTATTGATACGATTAGAATTTTACATGAATCAGGGGAAAATATAACACGCATCCGAGGGGTATTTTCTGGTTCACTGAGCTTTATATTCAATTCTTTTTCAGAGTCTGAAGAACCCTTTAGTCAATTTCTTAAAACAGCAGTTGAATCTGGCTTTACGGAGCCAGACCCCAGAGAAGATTTGTGTGGCAATGATGTGGCAAGAAAGCTATTAATACTTGCCAGGGAGTTAGAATTAAGTAATGAATTTGAAGATATCTTAATCGAAAACCTAATTCCTAAGGAATTGAGGGCATTAGATAAAACATCATTTTTAAATAGTCAAGATGTACTAAATAAATATTTTCAAAACATCAAAGACAAATTGGAGGATGGAGATGTGCTGCGATATGTAGGTGATTTAAAGATTCAACAAGGATCTACAAAAGGTGAGCTTTCTGTTGAACTCATTTCTACACCACAAAATAGTGCATTGGGAAACTTAAGTGGATCTGATTCCATTGTTGAAATTTTCACTGAATCTTATGGCACTAATGCCATTAAAATAATTGGAGCAGGTGCTGGAGCGGAGGTAACTGCAAGGGGCGTTTTTGGAGATCTTTTAAGAATTGCGGATAAGAAGTAAATGAGCTTACATAGATTATTATTCTATTTGCCTTTCGGCGAAAGCCAAAAAAGGCCAAAGTGACGAGGATCGCATAACTTAAGCAACCTTAATCTTGTGAAGACGATTAACGAATTTTCTAGGAACAATCACCGCTACAAAAATCGCTACTAAAAAAGAACCAAATATAACCGCACCTATATTGTTTATGGCCATTTGACCAAATGGACTAGTTACGTCCATGGTATTCAAAATTTCCATTTTAGCATCAATCACTTGTTCATGTGTCAAAGTATTGAAGATACCCTCTCGAACACTATCCAATTGATATCGAATAAAATCATATGCCATATCCGGATTGATAAGGTGCCTATGTATAACGCTCAACAAATAATAGAGCATAGAACCGAGGCTAGCGGACAGGAAAATCCAAAGGAAAGTTTCACCAAAATACATGGTTCCATTTTTTTCTTTTTTTAATTGGATCCCAAGAAAATAAAAAATCAATACACCGTATATCAGAAGGAAAATATCCATCGACCAATGATAAAACTTAAATCGTATGACGTACGACAATATCAATTCATATACAATGAAAGATAGACCAAACAAAAGAGCATATTGTAATACCTTTTTCATTTAGTTAGAATTATATTTTATGAAGGGCAACACCACTTTATAATCGTATGTCTGTTTGGATCGTTTGGACCAATAGTCCCGTTCAAAACTAAACGAATGAGGTCCTTGAGTAATATTCTTAGTAGGAAAATGACATAAAATACCCTTTTCTCCGTAATTAGGATGCTCGTAATAAAAGCAACTAAGGCTATCAACATAATTGGTCGAATCCACTTTAAACCTAATTTGCTCCGTCAAGAAATCTTTAATATTTGACATTTTAAAATCAGCTAGCGAATCTCTGATGGAGTACCATTTATCGCTTTCTGCCTGAATCAACGCAGTCAAAGAATCTATTTTCTGCTCTAAAACTGTGTCTTTTTGATTTTCAAAATACCATTGCTCTTTAAGTTGTAATCTTTTTTCTTTCAACGGAATAATGATTGAATCTCTCTTTACTTTTTCGTCCCCATCAAATTCATCTTCAAATTTATTAGACCCAAACAAACCAATACGTAATCCTCGTTTTCTGTAAGGATCAATTTTAGCTTCATCAATTAAATAATCTTGATCGGACTGAAGCATTCTCATAAAGAAACTACAATAATCATCTCTTACATGAAAATGACTAAAACTCACTCTTGGTAAATTATGGGTAAAGGTTTCTTTATCATTTTCAGTTTTACTTTCGTACAATTGATTACGTAAATCGTCGTAATAATAATCATTGATCATTAGCCCTTCAGAAACCGCCTCCATAGTGTCCGGAAAGTGCGGGTAATTATCGTTGGATATTAAGTTGTCGAAAGTCATCAACACAAGAAAGTAAGGTATAGAAAGGAGCAATATTTTCCTAGTGTACTTATGATCAATAAAGTTGTACAAGATCGGGCGGTATAAAAAAGACAATGTAATCGTGGAATAGAATCGATAGATATATAAATATCCTTTACTGACATAGTGATTTTCAATTCGTTTCATCCCTCCTAAGCTGATGAAATCAATGAACACTAAAAATCCTAAAACCAAGTAAATGATGGCCGCCGCGACTACTATTTTCTTAGGCTCTTCTGCCATAAAGGCCCAATTCATTGTCAAGCCAAATATTGCAAAGAAAATGATCCCGGATAAAAAGAGAAGAAATAATAAAAATGTAAACGCAAACAATACACTACATATCCGTTCTAGCCGCTCAATAAAATCATCATAACTCCCTACTCTCTTCTTGAGATGATTTGTAAATACTTCTGAATAATTTAATTCGTCGTACTCAATTTCTGCTGAAATATAACGTAAGCCTATAGCACCAATCCATAAACCCCTCAAGACTACATGCACCAAAAGATTAATAAAAAAGATCACCCAACCAAAATTGAGTACCGTTTTGGACATGTTAAACAATCCAGAAAACTGCCCATATCGATTCAAATCAATGTACACCGAAACATCATGCAATAAGGGCCGAGCTTCGTAAATACCATATAGCGCAAAACCTGAAATCAGCAATTCTAATTGCCAACTTTCTTGTTGGAGTTTTTCAAGCCATTCTTTAAAAAATTGCTTCTGGGTAAACTTATTGTCTTCGCTTAGCTTCATGGAGTTTTAAGAAATCGCTTTAACACCCTCAATTTAGCAAATAGAATCAACTTAATGTAGTGCCATAAAAATTCGACGAAAGTCGAATCCTACTGCAAATCAAAACCAAAGCGAATATCAAAGAATGGTCTGTCTTCATCATTTACTCCATAACTCATAGAGATGGTAAAGTTGCGATCATAAGGGGCTGCAAAAAAGCCTATCCCCCTACTCTGTCTCCATTGGTTATTTTTAAACTCAGTGAAATCGGAATATGCATTTCCCAAATCTGTAAATGCGAAAATTCCAAATTCAACAGGGGTTAATACATTGTACCAGGTTCCAAGCTTCAATCTGCCCTCGAGATTCAAGTAACTCACCTGCTGATCAATAAATCTGTTTCTTTCAAACGCTCGTAAAAAATTACGATTACCTAAAATTCCTTGATTAAAAAAAGGTAATTGACCTATAGTATTGCTCGATCCAATCCTACCAATCATAGTCAATGGTAAACCAATATTAAAGGTTTCGTAGTGAGAAAATTGAGACTTAACAACACTAGCCAATTGATCATAATCATTTGACGAATTATCGTTCAATAACAAAAGTAAGCGATGATTGATCTTAAACTGAGATCCTTGATAAGTAGAAATTTGATGATCCCGAAAATCTAAATTCAAATCAAACTCAACACCCAGATTGTGAAACCTCCCTAGAAAGCCGTCTTGATACAACTCTTCATCAAAGATACTTCCGAGCGCATCATCATCTTTAAGGATTTGATTAAACTCGTAATCCAACAAAACTGAGAATTCACTTGTTTGCCAAAAGTCATTAGACAAGCCCAGTTTTACTCTGTAAGTTTTAAGGTCTATATCATAGTAATCACCTTCTTCTAAATCTTTGTCAATTGTAGAATCATTCCCTAATCCGTAGAAAAAAGGAAAGCGATCATAAGAGTTGGAAAACAATGTTGAAGTAAAAAAATCCCAATCCTTGTAAAAATGCCTAAACCGATATCGTGCATCTAAACGATAACCATCGACTGATGGAAAATACTTGGCTTTAAAGCGATACCTGTGTGCAAAATCTGGTTTATTAAAACCTTGAATCGTACGTAAAACGGTCATCGTATAACCAGCCCCATTTGCCCCTCCACTTTGAAAACCAGGTATAGGCACAAGACTATTGAGTTTGAATCTATAAAAATCATATTCCGCATTATGGTAAGGAAATTTCACCAAAGTTGAATTAGACGAAGCTACATCGTCATGTTCGTTTTTATTCTGATAGACTTGTGTGAGCTTTCCGCCATTTTGCACGATAGATCGATCTACAACCTTGTCCTTTTTACCTCCAGGTATGATTCTAACTTTGATACTCTCTTTTGATTCTCCTTCGATATCAAATTGATCTTTGCCATCCAAACCAAACAAGTAAATCTCTTCTGTATCACCGTATTGAAACTCTCTCGAAAAGAGCAATTCTTTAATATTGCCCTTGTTGGTGACATGATACATTTCCACTTTGACGTTTCCATTTTGCAGTCTAGTTACTTTAAAATATTCTGACTTATTTGACCCCACTATATCCACTTCCTTATTTAATATGTCGAGTAATTGACTTACGGCTTTCTCTAAATGATCTCTTCTGTTTTTAAGTTTTGAAATAATCTCCTCTTCATGGATATCTGTTAAATCACCAGGCAACTGTTCAAAAGCTTCTTGTAAAACTTCATCCGTCATTTTACTTTGCACATATTTACAAGCTTCCATCCAATCCGCTCTTGTCAACTCAGCTCCCAAGCGCCTATCGAGGTGACTGGCTTTAAAATTTAAATGCCATACGTTGACAAATTCATATCCAAAGTTTGTTGAGTTTGGTATAACCTTAGTGGATACCCACGGAATAAAACCCTCCCATTTTGAAAAAACATGATCTCTGTCTCTAGGTATCGGTTTGTAAAGATGTCCTTTCTTCGTTTTAAACTCAGCCCATTTCCAATTGTCCTCATGCCGATCCCAATCGCCCAAAAACATATCAAAAACTCTTGCTTTTCCATAAGCCATTTTATCGATACGATTTCTATTGCTCTTGTACATAGAGCGAAGCATTTGATTGGATGCTACAATTCCATCCGAATCCCCAAACGACTTTTCTTTTTTCTTTGTTCGGGGTTTTATTTCTAAGGTTCCTAAAACATGTGCAAAAGCTTCACGATAAATACCCAATTGCGGATCATTGGGCATAACATACAATTCTGGTGTTGCGTGAATAATGTCCGTTTGGCCAAGTAAATGAGCAGCAACAATTCCTCCATAGGGAAATTGAGTGGTAATCAATTGCTTGGTTATCTTTCTATATATAGTTTGTGCTGTCAACTCATCCAATGCACGCTCAGGGTTTTTATCCACTGCTCTAAAAACATATCGGTTTCCATCCCCTGCCTTGAACTTGAGTGAATTCGTTTGCAAACCGCCACCACGTGCGTAGGCTTTTAAACCACCATATTTTTGATTCAAATTCAATATAGAAACAGCAATGGTATCGGTCCATTCCGGTCGATAATTACGTCCCATCAAAATTTTTGTCAATCGACTTGCCTTATATTCTGAGCCTGCAACCTTCTTTTCTTTCTCAAGATTGGCATAGTCATAAACATAATCATCAGATTCTTTCGCTTCCAATGCACATGGATCTATCCTATGGTTGTAGTCATTATCTCCTTCATGACATGAGGATAATAATTTTATGGTATGAGGTTTCCATTCACCACGTATCTTTCTATGAATAACGGCCTCTATCCTACCATTATCATACAAAGAAACTTGAGCAATGGTGGGATCAGACGAGGAGTATAAAACGTGTTTATCCTTACCGTATCTAGAAGCATTAGACAAGGACGTATTTAGAAAATAATTGCCATCATAATGCATTACTTGAGTAAAAAAATCATGTCCAGAGGCATAGATCACCGATTGATGATCATGCATGATATTCCTCATTTTGTGCAAATAATTTTGATACGCAGGATGAGCAAAATCCCGCGGGGTTCCTATTTGCTTTTTAAAAGAACCATACATTGTTCCCACAAAAGGTACGAGATGTAACATCCCTAATTTCTTTCCATTATGAGGACCATTTGAATATATTGGATGATGAGCAACTACAATAACATTCTTGTCATCATTATCATCCAATAAATCTTCAAACTCTTCCCAGAAATCTTGTTCGAATAATATTGGACAATCAGTATCTGGTGCCTCCGGCCGATCGTGTGGATGCAAGAACCATTGAGAATTTACAGCGATAATCGTGGTGCGTTGATCCGCTTCAATAACATATGGCCCTGGACATGCTAAGGATGGAACAAAGGCTTTTTTCATTTTAAGATCCCTTTCAATGTAAGTCTCTAGGTTTTTAACCTTTCGCTTACCTTGCTCACCAGAATTATCCCAATCCCTATCTCCACTTAAAAAATGGACTTTACCCTTTGTATTCTTCTTTAGTTTCTTGTATGCTTTTAAGCGCTTTTCATTTTTCTTTTTGGGTTTATTTTTAATTCCGTCCTCATCCGTAATGTCACCTAGAAAAATGATGTTATTGGGTGTCGAATCATCATGAATTTCAATGAAATCCTTTACCCATTTTTGATCAACATTAGCTGCATTTCCGATAAGATAAATGTTCCTGTAGACTGACTGAGCATTTAATGTTAACCCTGTGCATGCTAGGATTATTATCAGGATAAATTCTTTATAAAATCGAAAATTATTCATTGGCATTATATTTAAATATTTTACCACTGAATCCGTGACCCTCTGTACTTATAAATAAATTTCCATCAGCATCAAAACAAATTCCTTCAGGTTGAGGTATGGTTTTTTCATTTAGAAAAACAAGGCTTACAAGGTCACCTGTTGAATTCATAACAACCAAGCTACTGCCTCGTGCTGACACTATAAAGACTTCTTTAGTCTTTGGGTGGATTGCGATTCCTGAAGGAGAAAAATCCTTGACTCGTGCTTCTAATTTCTTTCGTTTCTTTTTAGATAAGTGTTTATGATTTTCTTTGACCCACTCCACTAGAATCTTGTCTTTAATACTCAAAAACGGTTTTTCAATGAGTCTATTTTCACTTAAAGAATAAGCATAAATCTCCTTAACGGATTTGGATTTTGACTTTTGAAGACCCTGTCCCTTACAAGCCAACAAAAGATGATTTGACTCCTTATGAATACATAATCCTTCCACATCGTTTCTTGAATGCAGACCAGTTTTAAAATCATCAACTTCGCTCGATATCAGATCATAGCTATAGATATGACCATTATGTTTTGCTATATAGACCTTAAAACCATCAACGGCAAGCCCTTCAAAGTCTCCCCTCTTGGAAAATTTTCTGTCATTAGTTATTCGCCCTGAGCTAGCTTCAAGATGATAAAAATGTCCCAATTCATCATTGATGGCCAACAATTCATCTTCATTTACAAGATATGTTAGTCCAGATATTTCTGTCAAAGATCGATCTAGAATGAATAAGTCACTATGATAATCAAAATTATAAGGTAGCGGATTTTCAAAGAACTCTAAGTCTGATGACCTCTGTTGTTTATTGATCACATCCGTTTTGGCTTTCGCCAATGGTGTTGAGGTCTCTATTTTCCTTTCTCCTTTACAAGAAGAGAATAGGATTGTGCACCAAAGAATTAATGGTACCCAAAAATGCAATTCATTAATGCGGAACATGAACAAAACATCTTAGAACAAGAAATAGTAATAAGGATATTACAAAGCCAATTAAAAACGCATTCAATGAAATT
>JAHDBI010000052.1:0-6474 GCA_020630475.1 Saprospiraceae bacterium | reverse complement strand
AAGAAATAGTAATAAGGATATTACAAAGCCAATTAAAAACGCATTCAATGAAATTCTAACAAATTTATATTTACGACTAAGCGTTTGT
Source organism: Saprospiraceae bacterium (assembly GCA_020630475.1). Lineage (GTDB taxonomy): Bacteria > Bacteroidota > Bacteroidia > Chitinophagales > Saprospiraceae > JAHDCZ01. The sequence continues at coordinate 6,386 of JAHDBI010000052.1, read as the reverse complement.
CCTAGAAAATACAAATCTCGGATCATCGATCCATATAAGTAATCCGCATCATTGAGCATTTGCAACATTCCCCATTCGAAATCTCTTTGAGCCATTCCATGAAAATTGCCGTAAAACAACAAATTACCCTGCTTACCCCTGACCTCTTCTTCCGTAAATTTACCATGCGTCGTCACCGGTCTTGTTGACAAAACCGCAAAAATGATGGAGATCAAACTGGCGACAGCTAAAACTACAATGGGTATATAAAACATGCGATGTTCAAATCCTTGTCTTTCAATAATACCAGATAGAACGACCGAAAGAATGATGGAGTTTACCGTGATCATAATACTTGCCTTACGGTCGACCATTTCGTTCAGTGTATAATGATTTTTTGATGTTGTCCTGAACAATGTCTGTATTGCTCGTTCATCTCTACCGGATAAATTCTTGAGATTTTTTTTAAGCTTTTTTAATTCTTTGTCGGATATGTCCAGTTCTTTCTTTAAGGCTTTGTCTGCTTGTTTAGCAATCTTACCGCGTTCTTTTTCTAAGTTTTCGATTTGAGTTTTGACCTGAGGTGCTAATTTATTTTTGCCGTAATCGGTATAAAAAACAAGACCATGCGCCATTTGTAGAATCGCCTCATACCAATTCAACTTACTGATCGCCATATTATTCAATAGGATTTCTTGATACATGGCTTTGAGGTGCGTATTATCATTGGTATCCACGAGATCCGCCGTTATAGAATCCGATACCACTTGTTGAATTGGCAGCTCAGAATTATGAAAAAAGTTGATCTTAGATAGATGATCTTTCAGTTCAGCTTCCAAATGAGTAAATTCTGGATGTTTTTCTAGAAAGGAATCAACGCATTTAAGAGAAAGCTTATCAATATTATCAAATATATTTCCGTCCTCGATTTTCACCTTGATCTGATCGAATCCACAACTAAAAAACAAGGCGACGGATTTAGCCATATTCAGATCTCTGGCTGATAAGTTTTCGGACGAACCTATTTCCTCAATGTTTTTAATGATGCGCTGTACAAATTCGATATTATGATATACGACCTTCTCAGGGAAGGATCTAACTTTTGCTTCTGCAAAATTTTTAGTCGCTTGCGCGAATGATTGTAAATCAGACATTTCTTGTAAGTTATTCATGTTAATTTAGAAAAAGATGGCTAGAACCTGCAACAATAAGCCAAACCATCCGTCTTTTAAGTGCGTCTTTTGGTATATAACCTTCTTTTAGCTAATTCGAGATGAAAATTAATCGAATCCTTTTTATTGCTCTTTTATGTTGTGTTGGCCTTTCGGCCCTGCCGGTCATGGCGAAAGCCAAATCAACTCCAAAAGACAGTTTTTCTGTATACATATTCATGCTTGATGAATGTAAAATTACTCAGTATTACACACCACTACTTAATGAGTTAAATAAGAAGTATGGCAACGATAACATAGAATTCGTTGGATTGTTTCCAAATTTTAGCTCAAAGAAGCAGAACATTGAAAAGTTTAGAGTGGAGCATAAAATTGAGTACGAGTTAAAAACAGATTATTTCAAATCAAAATCTATAAATTTTGATGTCAGTGTTACTCCAGAGGTGGTTGTCTATAATGAAAACACTAAAAAGGTCATTTATAAAGGGCGTATTGATAATGCCTATTATAGCGTAGGACGCCGAAGAAGAGTGGTCACAAAGAATGAATTGAGTGATGTATTAGAAAAAATTGTAAAAAACCAACATATCGATTATTTAGAGACAGAAGCCATTGGATGTTTTATTAACTTTAAAGATAATTTGTCAAAACAGTAGAATGAATATGAAAGCATTAATTACCCTTGTTCTAAGCTTATTGATTATTCCTCAAATGATTGGGCAAACTCCTACGTATACGAAGGATATCGCACCGATCATTTATAATCATTGTAGTGTGTGCCATAGACCTGGTGAGATAGGTCCACAGAGTTTCACCAACTACGAAGAGGTTAAAAACTGGGCTGAGACCATTAAATTCAATACTAGTGTTCGATATATGCCTCCTTGGAAAGCAGATACTGAATACTCAGAATTGCTGAATGTGAACGTTTTGACAGACGAACAAATACAAACGATCGCTGATTGGGTAGACGGAGGAACTCCACAAGGCGACTTAGCGGACGAACCAGATTTTCCAGACTTTCCTGAAGGATCTTTGTTAGGTGAACCAGATGTGGTCTTGAATTTTGAACAGTCTCACACGCATATAGGTAATAACATTGACGAATACAGATATTTTGTTTTACCATCTGGACTAACGGAAGATAAAGTGTTGAAAGCGATTGAATTTAGACCGGGTAATACGAAGATTGTTCACCATGCGTTGATTTTTGAAGATTTAGAAGGTGTGGCTGCTGCCACAGATGCCACCACACCAGAATATGGATTTGAAGGATTTGGTGGATTTGATGGGGGGTCTGAATTAAGCATACTTGATCAAAAGCAATATCCTGGTTATGTCCCAGGTCAAAAACCGTATTTGTTTGCTGATGGATTGGGTCAAACTATGGGAGCAGGTGCAGACGTTGTCGTACAAGTTCACTACGCGCCATGGCCTACGGATCAAGTAGATTCTAGCTCAGTGAATTTATTTTTTGCAGAAGAGTCTGAGACGATTGATAGATACGTTGAAGATTATATCATGTTACCCATCAACCTTCCTGGAGGATTCTTTGCTTTCTTCATTCAGCCTGAAGAAATAAAACAATTTCATGGTACATGGGTGGTACCAGAAAAGAGAAGCTTCATTGGTTTATCACCGCACATGCACTTACTGGGCTTAGACTGGGAAGTATATATTGAACATGCAGATGGGTCTAGAACGAATATGATCAAAATTGAAGATTGGGACTTTAACTGGCAAGGAGATTACTACTTCAACAGGTTCCTTGTCGCAGAGCAAGGTGACGTTATACATGCTTTAGCTACTTATGATAATACATCAGAAAACCCCAACAACCCAAGTAATCCTCCACAATTGAGTTTTTGGGGTGAATTTACTACAGACGAAATGTACTATTTACCCTTGTTTTCAGTGCCCTATAAAAATGGTGATGAAAATGTATTTTTCGATGGAACTGTTGGATTGGAAGACCTAGGTATTTACGACAATCAAAATAAACTTTATCCGATTTCACCAAACCCAGTATTTGGAATGATGAACGTTGGAGTCTCTTTAAAAAGAGGTGGACCGATAAGCGTTCAAGTTTTTAACATCCAAGGAAAGTTAATTCGAACAATTCATAAAAATGAATTCTTCTCTAGCGGTCAACATATCATCAATATTGACTCGGAGCAATTCGACCCTGGTGTTTACTTAATCAATGTAACAGGAAAAGATTTCACCTTGAGTGAAAAATTTGTAAGACAATAAACTAAAAAAGGCCTTCAATTGAGGGCCTTTTTTAGTTAAGAGATATGCTAACTCTACTTTAAAAGAATTTAATTAATGTCATTTTTACACTAAGTCGTTTAAAATTTTAATCTTTGTCAGAGAATAGAGGCACTTTAGGTAAATTTGCCCCTTCCAAAATTAAAGAGCAATATCAAAATTAGAATTAATGAAAAGAGTAGCAATTAATGGTTTCGGTAGAATCGGTAGATTGGTTTTTAGAAACTTATCAAAGAATAGTGAAATCAAAGTAGTCGGAATCAATGACCTTACAGATAATAAAACGCTTGCTCATCTTTTAAAGAATGATAGTGCTCAAGGAAAATTTGATGCTGACATAGACTTCAATGACGAGTGCTTGATTGTAAATGGTCAAGAAATAAAAGCGACGGCGATTAGAAATCCAGAGGAACTTCCATGGAGCGAATTAAACGTTGATATTGTATTGGAGTGTACGGGTATCTTTAGAACTAAAGAAGCAGCTTCTAAGCATTTAACCGCTGGGGCCAAGAAAGTTTTACTTTCTGCTCCTGCTAAAGGTGAGGGCGTAACTACTGTTGTATTAGGTGTGAACGATAGTGCGATGTCTAACGGTGATGTTATCTCTAACGCCTCGTGTACAACAAATTGCTTTGCTCCTGTTGCAAGAATCATTCAAGACAACTGGGGAATCGTTGAAGGCTCACTAACCACAGTACATGCATATACAGCAGATCAAAGATTACAAGATGCCCCTCACAGTGATTTACGGCGAGCTAGAGCAGCGGCCATAAACATGATCCCTACCACAACTGGTGCAGCAGTGGCGACCTCTTTAGTAGTTCCAGAAGTGAAAGGTAAAATTATGGCTATGGCGGTTCGAGTTCCTATCCCAGCTGGTTCCTTCATTGAATTTAATGTAACTGTAGAAAAAGATGCCACTGTTGACGAAGTAAATGCGGCATTTAAAAAAGCGGCTGATGGAAATTTAAAGGGGATTTTAGAATACTCCACCGATGAATTGGTTTCTAGTGATATTGTAGGTAACAGTCACTCCTCTATTTTAGATTCTAAGCTAACGAAGGTTCAAGGTAAAATGATCAAAGTCGTGAGTTGGTATGATAATGAAGCTGGATACGCTGCTAGGTTGGCTCAACTAACTTCTAGAGTATAATCTTCTTAAACAATTTAAAAAAGGCAGTTTAAGCCTTACCTTTGCAAAAAAAAGGTATGCATCATATTGATTTTAAAGATAAAAAAGTGCTCATCAGAGTAGATTTTAACGTACCATTGAATGGTTCGAATGAAATCACTGATGATACCAGAATAAGAAAGGCCATCCCAACTTTAAACTATATCCTAGATAAAGGCGCCTCCTTAATTATTATGTCCCACTTGGGTAGACCCCAAAAGAAACGACTGGAAGATGGTTCGATAAATCGAGAAAAATTTACGCTTAACCATCTAACAAATCATATCAGCAAACTTTTAAACCGAGAAGTTAAATTTTGTCACAGCACTATTGGTGGAGAGGCCAAAATGATGTCTGACAGATTAACTGCTGGAGATGTATTATTATTAGAAAACACCAGATTCCACGAGGAAGAAGCTCAAAGCGACCCAGAATTTTCTGCGATGTTAAGAGCCTTGGGTGATGTATATGTAAATGACGCATTTGGAACCGCCCACAGAGATCATGCATCTACGGCTGGAGTGGCCCGATATTTCAAGCCAGAAGAAAAGGGTTTTGGCTTATTGATGAAAACGGAAATTGACAATGCGGATAAAGTGCTTAAGAGTCCTAGAAGACCTTTTACCGCCATCATCGGCGGTGCTAAAGTCTCTGATAAAATAAAATTATTAGATCGATTAATTGAGTTGGCCAACCACATTATCATTGGTGGTGGAATGGCATACACTTTTATTAAAGCTCAAGGCGGAAAAGTTGGAGATTCTCTTTGCGAAAATGATTATTTAGATCTAGCGAATGAACTCTTAGATAAAGCTAAGGCTGAAGATGTTGAAATTCATTTACCCACAGATTCTATCGTAGCCGATAAATTTGACGCTCAAGCCAACTCTAAAGTTTCAGAAAGTAATGAAATTGAAGAGGGCTGGATGGGATTAGACATTGGCCCCAAAGCTATTGCGGAATTTGACCAAGTATTAAAAGCTTCCAAAACCATTTTGTGGAATGGTCCTTTAGGTGTTTTCGAAATGGAAAAATTCTCTGAAGGTACTTTAGCCACTGCTCACCACGTAGCTTCGGCGACTATGGAAGGTGCCTACAGTCTCATAGGTGGTGGAGATTCAGTCTCTGCGATTAATAAGGCAGGACAAACGGATGAAGTGAGTTTTGTATCCACAGGAGGTGGCGCTTTACTGACTTATCTTGAAGGAAAAACCTTACCGGGAATAAAAGCTATTTTAAGCTAAAACAGAGCGAAAATATTCTCCTGTAATTTTAAAACCTTCTTCCCTACTTACCTTTGGTTCCCATCCTAAGATTGATTTTGCTCTATCAATATTAGGTTGTCTTTTCTTTGGATCATCTAACGGTAATTCTTTGTGTATCACTTTAGAAGTGGTACCCTCTACAATATTGATCACTTCTTTTGCCGTATCTAGAATGCTAATTTCATCCGGATTACCAATGTTTACTGGCAAGTGATAATCACTTAACAATAAAGAATAAATCCCTCGGATTAAATCAGTGACGTAGCAAAAAGATCTTGTTTGGCTTCCATCGCCAAAAACAGTTATGTCCTCGTTATTGATCGCTTGACTAAAAAAAGCAGGTAAGGCTCTACCGTCATTGACCCTCATTCTAGGACCATATGTATTGAATATCCTAACTATTCTAGTTTCTAGTCCGTGATACGTATGATAGGCCATGGTCATTGCCTCTTGAAATCGTTTAGCCTCGTCATAAACCCCTCTTGGGCCTATGGGATTAACATTACCCCAATATTCCTCCGTTTGCGG
>JAHDBI010000051.1:9067-26007 GCA_020630475.1 Saprospiraceae bacterium | reverse complement strand
GATCAGTAGCTTAGCAACGAGTATCCGTTTTTTTGAGGAACTCCAAACAGTTTTTCAAGTACTAAATACTAGGTACTAAGTACTTAGTACTTTTTTAAGCATTCATTTTATAGTTTTGTACATGCTTAAAATTGGACAACGAATATTTGGTTTCTTTCTCAATTCATTAGCGGTGATTTATCGCCCTTGGGCGGCAGCTTTTTGCGTTAGAATATTAAGTGCACCGATCAGAAAAAAGTATTCTTCTAAGCAATTGGATTACTTGTCAAAGTCGAAAAAGGTGTTCAATTATAAAGGTCATAAGGTGTCTTATTATGTTTGGGGGAATGGAGATACTAAAGTATTGTTTAACCATGGATGGCGAAGTAATGCCTATCGCTGGAAGAACTATGTCGAACGATTGGATTTACAAAAGTTCACGGTTATCGCTGTGGATGCTTTAGCGCATGGAGATTCCGAATCTAAAACCATAGATGTCAAAGCCTACGCAGAAATTATAGAAACACTGATCCAAGAGTATAAGGTAGAAATATTAATTGGACATTCTTTTGGTGGGTTGGCTGGAATGTATGCGTGTTATTTGTACCCGGATCAAATAAAGAAACTGATCATTATGGCTTCACCTTGTGATATTTATTTATTCTTCGGCTATTTTGTTCAGCATTGTAAGCTTTCTAAAAATTTACAAGAAGCGGTATTGTCCTTAATGGAAGAAAAGACGGGCCATCATCCCGATTTCTATAGGATAGAGAATTTTGCTCCAGCATTAAAAATGGAAGGAATCATCGTACACGATCCAGATGATCATGACGTGCCATTTACTCATGCTGAAAGATTACATCAACATTGGGCGAAAGCCAAACTGATACCAACAAAAAACAAAGGGCATCGATTACGACACCCAGATGTTGAAAAGTTAATTGTGGATTATATCTCTAATTAATCTCTTTCGTTTTCTTCTTCTCCTACAGGTTCATCACTAGTGGTGATATAAGTTTGATTGGTGTCGAAGTTATAGTAAAAGAAAAGTGGTTTTTCATATCGTAAGATATCGATGTGCGCCAAGTATTTATCCGCTCTTAGATAAACATAGAAAGTCCATTTTCCATTCTTCTCTTCAGAGTAATTAGGTTTGTCATAGTCTCTCGAAAATCTCATAATCACCTTACCTGAAGGGATATTTAGTTGAATACCGTAATCCGTTTTCTCACCTTCGATATTTCTACCATAAAGGAAAACTTTGTAAAAATGAAACTCTTCAATAATGAAATTTTGATCTGCCATGGCTCTATTTTTTCCAAATGTAAAAAAGCTCCCTTAATTACCATAATTAATTTTCAGGCTTTCGCCGAATCGTATCACAAATCCTAGTTTGTAAACGTTATAAATGGACCAAGGCGAACGCTCAATCCCAGAGTAAATTTTTAAGCTATAATTTTTTGAAAACATGAACAAAAAAAAGACCCTCGTAGTTGAAGGGGGTGGATTTCGTACGGCCTTTACAGCCGGTGTATTAGATGCTTTTATGGTGGCGAATTATGTGCCATTCGAACGAATGATCGGTGTATCAGGTGGAGCACTGGCTTTATCCTACTTCCTTAGTGGACAATATCGAACTTACTATAGTGCGATGAAACATTTAAGTAAGGATGCTCATTTTATAAAGTGGAATAGGGTACTGAGCCCAGAAGGTTATATGGATATTGAATACCTCCGAAAAATGGCTCAGACTACTTTTAAATTTGACATTGAAAAAGCCCTTGATGCAAAATCTTCTAGGGAGCTTTGGTTTGTTGCTACGAATAAAAAAACGGGAGAAGCTGAATTTCTCGAACCGAATGAAAGTACATGGGTGGATTGTGTTATAGCCTCTAGTACATTACCATTTGTCACCAAAGGTGCTCATCAAGTAGAAGGTAAGGTATTAATGGATGGTGGATGGAGTGATCCACTACCCGTCAAGAAGGCCATTGAACTAGGAACTGAAGATCTCTTGATCATTAGGACTAATCCTCGGGATATTGAACTGACACAAAGTTGGCCTGACTATTTTGCGAGTATTTATTATCGAGATAATGCGGAATTCAGCGCTTGTTTTACAGATAACTACGATCGGTACAATCATGCAGTTCGATTTTTAAACAATCCACCAGAAGATATTTCAGTACACCAAATTGCACCAGCGAAGTATTTGGAAAGTTCTACTTATTCGTATTCTAAAAGCTCTGTAGGTAATGATTACAGATATGGCTTAGATATGGGGATGCAATACTTAATGCAAATTCAGTGGAAAGGAAAAAATCACAGTGAGGTCTCAGTAGTAAGCGAACAAAATCTTATTTGTCCTTCATAAGTTTTTGAAACCAGGGTTTCAACTTAGTCATACAGATTAATCCGAATATGGTGCCTAAACTATTGGCTACGATATCACTGTATTCGAAGCTTCTATTAGGAACATATTGTTGTGCAAATTCCAAAATGCCACCCAAGAGGATACCTAGAAACACGAATATTACGATATTCTTTTTTTTATCTAATAGTGCCACAACGTTAAACATGATGGTAAAGTGCATGATGAAATGGGCTACTTTATCTATATAGGGTAGACTAGTTGTTCCGTTTCCAGGCATTAAAGAGGCAAAGAGAGTAGCTGCTAAACATAGCAAGAATCCGGTTAGGAAGACGAGATTGTATGTTTTCATTTTGCAAACAATTGGGACATATCCTTGAAGGCTTTGAATTCGAGGGCATTGTCAGAAGGATCCATAAAAAACATAGTTGCTTGTTCACCTACTTTTCCTTCAAACCTGATGCATGGTTCAATAACAAACTTGATTTGATGTTTCTTAAGTCTGTCCGCTAAAATATGCCAGTCTTCCCATGAAAGGACTACTCCAAAGTGCGGTATAGGTACATCATGTCCATCAACAGGATTGTGTTTTTTCTTTGCGATAGGAGTGTCGACCTTGTGAATGACCAATTGATGGCCATACAAATTAAAATCTACCCATTGTTCGGAAGATCGACCTTCGGAACACGATAGTATGTTCTTATAAAAATCTCGAGTCTCACTTAGATCATTGACTGGAATAGCCAAATGAAAAGGTTGAATCATCTATTGTCTTTTTAAGAAGGATTGATTGTCAAATCCGTCACGGACCGTCATACAATTGCACTGGTTGTTGGACGCATTGTATCGAAGGGTTATCCCAAAGATTGGACCATTGGTTTCATTATAATCATATGAAATGTCAAAGTCATAATCAGCAGAACTGCTTGGCGCCCAAGTGAACGTTTCATAGTTGAACCCCTCGTAGGTACTGGAGAATTCTCCATTCACTGAACTTACACCTGTACCATCAGCATTGAAAGTTACTGTACCGCTATTACCATCATCTACGTTCCATGAACCGATGATGTTTTCGGAGGCTGCTCCACACTCACCACCGCAATCAAAATTATCACCGTCGTCATCCGAACATGACATAAATCCAAAAGCAAGGATACAAAGTAAAGTTAAAAGCTTGTTCATTTTGTTTTTTTTAGTGGGAAGGGTAGCTTATTTACCGTTCGCCATGATTTTTTCTGATGCATCGATGAATTGATTTGGAGATTTAGCATATCCCGTTTTTCCTTTCGCATCAATATTGAATTTTCCATCAGCTCCTTTATCCAAATCAAATATCCAAACAGATGGATATCCTCTCACTTTAAATGCTTGCTGAAGGCCTGCATTTTGTTGACGGATTTCGTTAGGAATTTTCTTTCTTCTCGGAAAGTCTAATTCTAATAAAACGACATTTTTATCCGCCCAAGTTTGAAACTCTTGCTTATTAAAAACATCTCTAGTCAATTTTTTACACCATCCACACCAATCAGAACCAGTGAAATTGGCCATAATAGGCTTTCCAGTCTTTTTAGATTCTGCATATGCTTCTTCTAAACTTATCAACCATCCTTCGTTTTCTGCTTCATAATTGCTTTGCGCAGAAAGGCTGGTAAAACTAAGGCAAAGGATTAAGCTTAAGAGAGATAAAAATTTCATATTTCTATTTGTTATTATACGTTTGTCACTTATCGATGATAAAGATAGGTATTCATGAGAGCTTATGCTTGGTTTATAGCGTTAAACTATGTTAAGATTACGACAGTAAGGTTAATGAAAAGCTAGGGTATACACAATACAAGAGGAGTAAGACATTTTAACTGTGTTCTCCACGATAATAATTGGTTCTACAGTTTTATTTTTTATTAAAATGACCCTCAATTCTTGCGATCAAATCTCTGAAATGCGCTTTTGACATCAAAGAACCCATTTTACTCTTCTCTTTCATTATTTCAATATAGTCACTTAATGATACCCCAATAAACGCATAGCTATCTGAACTCATAAAGCCATTTTTTATATCCTTTTCTGACGGACTTACAAGTTCTATTAGTCGGTCAATATAATTTCTTTGTATCCGTCTATTCAGCGCCTCCTCAACATTCAATTCTAATATCGCTTTGCTCAGATCACCCATTAAATCCTTTAAACCATAGGTTTGATTATTAGTGATAAACATATTATTCTCAATCCGCAACAATCTATCTACAGAAAGCAAACTGTTTATCACGCGAGCCTGTCGGTCTGCTACCTTATCAATCGCTCCTTGGTGAGATATTTTTTCAGCTACGCCTTGGGGCACTAACCATTTTGGGTTAAGGAAAACTTCTTTAATCAAAAAATTCATGGCGTTTTGTTGGTCGAGAGTTGGAACTACTTTGTAAACATCACCTTGTTCTTCGGTCGTTTTTAGCGTTTCGTGCACACCACCAATATTGGCGACCACATGACCAATATAACGATACCATACCCCTAAAAACTCTCCATACAACTCTTCAAGGTCATCATAATTTTTCCCCGATATACTGGTCCAATTGATCAGGTTTTGAGCAACTATCTTTAGATTTTTTATACCATATTCACTCGCCTTGATGTTGTCATCACCAATACATTCAGTTTGAGATTTAGGGTCAAACCTAGGGTATCCTCCTCCAAATTCATACATGGGATCTCCGGCTTTTTCTTTAATCCATTGTTGCAATGTTTTAAATTCTTTTTCGGTATCCTCATTGGTGTATCTGTATCCCCAATTGATGGAGTAATGATCATAAGGACCTATTTGCCGAATGAAGCGAATGTTCTGATCACCTGGTTGTGCGACATAATTGTATCGTGCATAATCCATTATTGTAGTAGCAATTCCATATTCCTGCGTAAAGGCTCCATTTCTGAGGGATTCCACAGGGTAGGCAGCACTGGCCTTCATGTTATGGGGTAAACCCAATGTATGACCGACTTCATGAGCGATCACCATTCTGATCATTTCTCCGATTTCTTCATCAGGTGTATTTAATGATCGGGCCTTAGGATTGGCTGCACCCGTTTCTAATAAATATCTATTTCGATAACTTCTTAAATGATTGTGGTACCAAATGATATCACTTTCAATGATCTCACCTGATCTCGGATCACTGACACTTGGTCCCATGGCATTTCGGGTAGTATTCGCTACATATCTTACTACACTATATCGAGCATCTTCAGGACTGAATTCTGGATCTTCTTCTATACTTGGAGCCTCTTTTGCCATGATCGCATTTTTAAAACCAGCCGTTTCAAAGCATTGATTCCAATCTTCAATTCCTTTCTTGAAATATGGAATCCACTTTTTAGGAGTGGCTGGATCAAGATAAAACACGATTGGTTTCATCGGTTCAGTCAATTTCCCTTTCATATAGGCTTTTATGTCCTTAGGGATTAATTTCCATCTTTGGATGAATTTTTGTTCGTCTGTTTTTAAAGCATCACTACTGAAATTGTTATGGCTCATACTAAACCATCCTACACGTTCGTCATACTTCCTTTTTTGCATTTGCTGTTCAGGAAGTAGGATAAATGATTGATTCATTAAAAGGGAAAGTGTTTCGGTTTTACCTAGTGCTGGAGGTGCACCAGCATTAAAGGTAGTGATGTGCTTGACCTCAATATTGATAGGGTAACTATTGGCACTTTCTACAAGGCTAGCATTTTTGTTCATTCCCTTGACCTTATAATCTTTTCTCACTCGACCATTTAATCCAGTAAGCGCTTTTACATCTGTAGTGAATAAAGGAGTAACATCCACTAAGTAATGAGATGAATCCGGATTACAGGCCATGATCTTGAACGCAGAAATGATGGGTTCGAAATTATTGCTTTCTACAGATATACTGATCGGATCATCTTCGTTAGATACGTTTTGATAGGATCTTACCCGCAAGAGGATCTTGTCGTTTTTCTTTTGCCATATCACGACTTGTTCACCCGTCTTAGATCCTGCATTTAGATAAGGGCTTAGATTGGTGGGGATTTTAGATATTCTACTGACTAAGAGCATATCGGTATCTAAAATCTCTTGAGGGATTTCAAATAGTAACTTTCCTTTTTGCTGATGTATGGTAAATAAACCCTCATCAGATATTACATTTTTTTCTAATATGTCTTTGATGTATTTAGGCTTTTCTTTTTCGTTTTTCTTTCCTTCAACAGTGACTTCCGTTTTACCCGTTTCGATTTCTTGAGCACTCAAAGCACTGAAAAAGAAACAACAAATCGCGATCGTAATAATCTTAAATGAATTCAACATATGGAATAGCTTTTCTGATAAAGATTTCTCCAAAATAGTATTTATCTATCAATTCAATTCCATCTGATAAAAACGAATGGATAATCTTAGATTAATTATATTTAGCCGAATTACAAAATGAGGATTTGGAAACCAAGAAGGCTGAAAATATTTTAAAGGAAGCGACGGGAATTGATGCTGACTTAAAAGCACTAGCTGGAGAAGTCGATTATAATTTTTACGCTTTCGCGAAAGGAGGAGAGGAATACACCATTAAGTTCAGTCGAGACTTATTAGACCCGTTAACCTTAGATTTTCATCTGTCCCTTTTAAATCATTTGGATCAAAAAGATTTTCCGTTTGATATTCCCTCTATCTTAAATATTGGCGAAAGCCACTTTAAAAATATAATAGATGAAGAAGAGGAACGCAGCTTAAGAGTGCATCGATGGGTACCCGGTAAGATTTTAGATGATGTCAATCCTCGTTCGGATACCTTATTCAGCTCATGGGGAAAATGTGCTGGATCATTGTCAAAATCTCTGCATGATTTTAATCATAGCGCTGCAAACAAAGCGTATAAGTGGAATCCTAGTTTATGCCTTGATTCTAAAGTTTATGTTCAATACATGGATGCTGAAAAAAAGGCTTTGGCGGAATATTACTTCAATTACTTTGAAACCAACATTCTTACAAAATTATCAGGACTTAGAAAGGGTGTGAATCACAATGATTTGCATGAACAAAATCTATTGGTATCCAAAAATCATCATGGAGAATATGAAGTAACTGGAATCATTGACTTTGGTGATGCGATTTATTGCGAGGTAGTGAATGAATTGGCCATAGCATGTGCTTATGCTGGGATGGGGAGTATTGATCCATTGAGTCATATGACTCAGCTTGTTGCCGGATATCATCAAGTGTATCCGATTAAAGAAGCAGAATTAGAAGTTTTATTTGGATTAATTATCGCTCGCTTGCTTATTACTGTTTGTAATGCGGCCAACAATGCGAGGATCGAACCAGAAAACGAATACTTGCAGGTCAGTGCTGATCCAGCCTGGACGATTCTTGAAAAGTTTAAGACGATACATCCGGAATTCGCAGAAGCCTTTTTTAGAAATGCATGCGGCATGGAGGCTTTATCAAAAAGACTCATTTATGATCAATGGCTTGGTCAAAATCTAGATAAGATTCAGGCTCCAATGGACCTTAGCCAAGATAAAGTGGAATGCCTTGACTTAAGTATAGGAAGTAAGTTTTTAGGGAATAATGCCAATTTTGAATCCAGAGGGTCGTTTAAAAAATGCATTGAAAGAGGCCTAGAAGATATGGGTGCTTCGGCTGGTATCGGTGGATATCTTGAATGTCGACCAATTTATGAGGCTGGTTTTTTCAATAGTATGGGTAATGAGGGGAGAAGATGGCGAACAATTCATTTAGGGTTGGATGTTTGGAAAAAACCTGGTTCGATGGTGAGTGCGCCAATAGATGGACGAATACATAGTTTCGGCTTTAATCCTTCCGAAGGAGATTATGGTGGTGTGATTATTTTAGAACATCAGGTGACAGAGGATTTAACATTCTATACGCTATATGGACATTTGTCAGAATCTTCAGTTCAGGACAAAAGGGTTGGCGATGAGATTCCTCAAGGTCAGGCTTTCGCCGAATTGGGAAATATCCACGAAAATGGAGCATGGCCAAGTCATCTACATTTTCAAGTGATATTGAATATGTTTGATGAGCAAGGGGATTTTATTGGAGTGGCTTATCCCGAGGAACAAGAAGTTTGGAAGTCCATATGCCCTGATCCCATAAAGTATTTTTATCCTTTAAGCAAGGATGTATCGATTGCCAAAAGAGATAAGGAGGAGATTTATGATCAACGGAAAAAAATGCTTGGTCCTAATTATAGTATATCCTATAAAGATCCATTGCATATTGTTCGCGGTTACAAGCAATATCTCTATAGTGTAGATGGCCGGAGATTTTTGGATACTGTAAATAATGTAGCCCACGTGGGTCATGAGCATCCTGAAGTGGTTAAAGCAGGTCAAGATCAAATGTCTATACTAAATACCAATACTAGGTATTTGCATGGCAATATTGTTAGCTACGCGGAATCCCTATTAAATACTTTTCCGGAAGTTTTAGACAAGGTGTTTTTTACTAATTCTGGAAGTGAAGCCAATGAGTTGGCTCTACGAATGGCTAAAGTCTATAGTAATCAAAATGATATCATCGCCGTTGAACATGGTTATCACGGAAACACCGGAGCCAATGTAAATATCAGTAGTTATAAGTTTGATGGCCATGGTGGTGCTGGGAAGCCGTCATATACTCATCTTGTTTCTGCACCTGATGTGTTTAGGAGAAAAGAAAAAAATATTCATGAAGCAGCTCAAGTATACGCGGCAGATTTTGATGCCATCATAGATGATCTGCATTCATTAAATCGAAGTCCTGCAGCATTTATTCATGAGAGTATTTTAAGTTGTGGAGGTCAGATTGTTTTACCGCCAAACTATTTGAACTTAGCCTATCAAAAAACTCGAGATGCGGGTGGCTTATGTATCGCCGATGAAGTCCAAGTGGGCTTTGGTAGGGTAGGTCAACATTTTTGGGCTTTCGAATTGCAAGGCGTTGTACCAGATATTGTGACATTGGGGAAACCCATAGGCAATGGGCACCCATTAGCGGCAGTTGTAACAACAAAAAAAGTAGCGAATGCTTTTGATAATGGCATGGAATACTTTAACACGTTTGGGGGTAACCCGGTTTCTTGTGCTATTGGACATGCAGTTTTGAATGCGATTGAAAACGAATCTCTACAAGAACATGCCTATAAAATGGGTGAAATACTGAAGGAGGGACTTTTACGATTACAATCTCGATACCCCATCATTGGAGACGTCCGAGGTGAAGGATTGTTCCTTGGATTTGAGTTGGTTAAGGATGTACGAAATTTAGAACCGGCAGAAGAACAAGCTACGTATTTAGTTAATAGAATGAGAGCTCTTGGAGTTTTAATGAGTACGGATGGACCGCTGCATAATGTGATAAAAATAAAGCCTCCTATGTGTATAGATGAATCTGACGTTGACTACTTATTGACTTGTTTAGATCGTGTTTTTCAAGAAACAGAAATGAACATCTAAAAAAGTAATATGATTGAAACTGCGAGAAAATTTGGTCAAGCCTTAGATGTAGATGATTTTGCAAAAGCCGCAACTACGCTTAGTGAAGACTGTACTTATATCATTGGAGATGAAGTGCTTTCCGGCCCTAAGGCCATTTGTAATTCATACGAACAAAATATGTTAGAGGGCCGAGCCAAATTTGATTTTTTACAATGGGGGACTTGTCGTATTGAGGATTTAGGAAATAGTAGTTATTACGTTCATTTTACCGATCACCTAGGACATCAAGGAGAAAAATATATACATCGTTGCAAACAAAAGTTGATTGTCAATGATGAAGGTTTGATTTGTCAAATTACGCATGTACAAGATTACGATGAACAAATGAAATTGAAAGCTTTTAAAAAGAGAGTAGGTTTGTTGTAATGGAATGGTTTTTTGTACAAGGGATAAAAATGGTTTAAACCATTTATATCCTTGATTCCCTTTTAATATCAAAACATAACTGACCATTGATAATAATTGTCATCTTATTCATTAGTTTACAATTGTGATGTATCCTTCTATGGATTTATTATGAGTTTTTGTTGCTCAATTGAAAAATGATTTCTTCATATTTGTTTTGAATGTTTCCTAACATAAATATTTATTCGGCACCTCTTTTAATTCTTGTTATCCAAGGATTAATATTTGGAGCGCTACTTCTCAATAAAGGAGTTTCACAAAGAAAAGTGGCTCATTTCTTTTTAGCTATTCTCGTTTTGATTACATGTTATCATCGTACTACGTATACCATTGGATTTATGGGCTGGTATGATACCTTTAGGAATACTAAGGTAAACTACTATTTGATACCACTTGTACTGGCCGTGGGGCCTTTAATATATTTTTATATTAAATCTAGTGTGCAAAAGGGATTTGAGTTTAATAAACAGATTCTGATTCACTTTATTCCGGTCTTTCTTTATGTAGCATTTAAATTAGTTGTTGTGTTCTATGATAGCGCACAACCTGGTTATGAGGAGGTGCAAAACGGTCCGATGTATTTGTGGGTCATTGATCATTTAACTGTACCTATAACTTTTATTTTTTTCGTTCATTTATTCTTGTATTTATTGTTTTCATTCAAATTGTATTATGCTTTTCGAAAAGGACTCAATCAAGAGTATTCGAATACTTATCAGTATGAATTGAGGTGGTTGAGAAATTTCTTATTTGTTTACAGTTTTCTATTTGCCTACGACGTCATACAATCCTTAACAGATAGTTTCATTTTTCAATTGCATTGGACTCAAGAATGGTGGTATCAGTTTTTCTCATTGTTAATTGTAATTTACGTAGGTGTGATGGGAAATTTTGCCAAAACAGAGCATCTCGTACAATTAGATTTAGATGAACCAGTATCCCAACGATTATCCCTCAAGGAAGGTGAACAAAAGGCGATAAAATTGACGGAAGATTTGGAGAAAGTTCAATCTGTTCTTTTAGAAAAGAAACTTTATTTGGATCCCAATCTATCTTTAAGTCAATTGTCTAGAAAAATGAAGATTAATTCTAATCAGTTGTCCCAAATCATCAATTCTGGATCAGGTAAAAATTTTAATGATTTTATCAACACCTTTCGCGTTGATGAGGTCAAGCGATTATTGAAGGATGAAGAAAAGACACATCTCTCCATATTATCTATTGCTTACGATTCTGGATTCAATAGTAAAGCCACGTTCAATAGAGTTTTCAAGCGACTGGTTGGTCAATCTCCTTCAGAATTTCGACAATAATTTGGTATGTAAGTGTCAGTTAATCAGCTATTTAGTATGATTTGAGACGCCTCATTTTTCATTTGATACTTGTGCGAGTGATTATGAGCCGCTTTAATTACGCGCTCGGTACATCTTTGTTTCATTGTTTAATCAAAATATTAAAAATGAGATATTTAATTTATGTAATGACCGTCCTATTTAGTTTTCAATTAAGCGCTCAGATTAACGGAAACGGGAACATCGAAAAGTTCACCAAGAATCTTGAAGGATTAAAAAGTATTGATATTCAGTTTAATGCAGATATCATCTTAGATTTTTCTCAGAAGAGTGAAGAAATGACCATCGAATGTGATGAAAATATCATCGACTTCATCGGTATGGAATTTAAAAATGGCGAATTGACTTTGGATCAAAAGAAATGGGTGGAACCTTCCACATGGCCAAAAATTTATATTGGTTCGCCTCATTTAATTTCTGTTTATCAAGGAACACACAGTAGTACCGAGTTGATCAACTTAGATGCAAAATTTTTAAGAGTTGAAGGAAATGTTGGTACAGTGACTGCTCAGGGCGCAGTTAAAAACTTGGAGTTGAATTCCATCGGGACAGATATGGATTTTAGTAAAGTTGAGGTGGATCAAGGAAGAGTAAAAATGGATGGTTACGCTAAAATCGTCCTGGATAAGATCAATAAACTCACTTCTAATATTGATAAGAAATCTAAGTTGGTCTTAATGTCTGAGCCTACAAAACATGAAGGAAATACCTACAAAGCGATCAGTATTAATGATGGCTTTGAAGAAAACCCTGATTTGCGATATATCAAGTTTGAGATTAAAAATAATTCTTGGAGACGTCTACACTTTTATGTTAAAGGCCCTAAGAAGGATGGATTGTGTTTTAGCTATGGTTTTTCCATGTTTCCCAAAACAACCAGAGATGAAAATTGGTCAATTGGTACAAGAGTATATAAAGAAACTCGAATGGGAGGTAGAGAATTATTGGTGACCATAACTGAAGAAAATGAAGGTCAAGTAGTTTCATTGTTTAAGTGATGTAAATGAAGGTTTATAGTTAAAGGGATATAAATGGTTTAAACCATTTTTATCCTTTATACCATTTCAACTCAAAAACATAACCATTCGAAGGAAAAATCAAGTATTTTGTTTGCCATTGAATTAAGAATATCATATGAAACATTTGCATTGCCTTTTACTTATATTTTTTGGATTCAATATTTTCGGACAGTCTATTGACAATGAAAAGGCATTTGAAAAATTTATTGCACAGTATAACAATAATGAACTTGACGCCGCTTATCAAAGTTTTGATGATCAAATGCAATCCTTGATGTCTAAAGAAGAAGCCACAAGTTTTTTCAAAGGATTACAAATGGTGGCAGGAAGTATCCAATCTTATGAATGGAGAGGAAAGAAACAGGGTTTTGATGCTTACAAAACGATATTCGAAAAAGGTGAATTTGAGATACTGTTCTCTATCAATAAATCATTAGAAATCAATGGCTTTAATGTCGAACCATTTAAGGAAGATCTTGTTAAGGTAAGCCAGGTTAAGTACCAACTTCCTTTTAAGGAACAGTGGTTTGTTTTTTGGGGAGGTGATACACCCGAAGAAAATTATCATGTCGATTATCCAGGACAAGAAGGTGCATTTGATTTTGTTATCGTGGATATGGAAAATAAAACCTTTAAGTCAGATGGTTTGAAGAATGAAGACTATTATGCCTTTGGTAAAGAAATATATTCACCTTGTAATGGTGAAGTAGTGATGGTGATTGATGGTATACACGATAATCGGCCAGGTGAAATGTTCCCTATGATGGCACTTGGTAATGGAGTTGTTATTAAAAACGAATCCAATGAGTATGTATTCTTGGCACATTTTAAAAACCATTCGACGAAAGTCAAAGAAGGACAAAAAGTAAAAGCTGGTGATTTGCTAGGTTTATGTGGTAATTCTGGAAATTCATCCGAAGCACATCTGCATTTGCACGTACAAGATCAATTATTAACATCGGATGCGACTGGGAGAAAGATATTTTTTAAGGGCGTTATGTTGAATGGAAAAGAGTTGAAAAGGTACTCGCCCATAAAAGGAGATCAAGTATTTTCAAGTAAATAAGAAGGATTCAACTAGAATTCTCTGAGCATCTCTCGCCGCATTTTACCTTTATAGTCTTCTAATAGCCAATCTCGATAATTTCGAGTGCTGTTAGAAATCAAATAACTATAACGGCGAATACGATCTTCGATATCCTCATACAAAAGTTTAGAAAGTTCCAAAGCTTCAGGTAAGTCCTCGGCATTTTCTAAAATCATTTGTAAATGTTGCGCACGAGATTTGTCCATGACAAGTGCCGATTTTACGCCCAGTTGCTTCGCTTCTTCATAGGCCGCTTTAATATCAAACTTTATATCTTTAGTCTTGGCAAAACGTGCCTTGACCTTGTCTGGCATTTTATAGACAAAGTATCGTTCTATTTCTGCATCGGTCACAATGCTTTCTAAGTATTCCGTAGGGAATTGAAATATTTTTTGCCAATCTACCGGGGCTTCCCAAAAACCAAAACGTGCGACATTATTACCTAAATCAATGATGTCAAATTTTGTTTTATTGGTAAATATTCTTGAGCCACGACCGATCATTTGATAATACAGAGTGGGGGAGCGTGTCGCCCTATTAATGATGATTGTCTCTATAGATGGTTCGTCAAAACCCGTAGTTAATATTCCTACAGAAGTTAAAACCGCACCTGGTGTTTTTCTAAACCACTCCAGCACTTCCACTCTTTCGTTTCGACTGACTAAACTATCGATATGCTTGATTGGAATTTTTGCGTCTTTGAAGTTTTCTAAAACTTGTCTCGAGGTATTGATACCGTTATTGAATATTAATGTCTTTCGTCCTTCAGCACGATCTTTATACGCATTTAATAATTTACCTTGCATCAAGGCATTGGTGTACAACATTTCTGAAGACTTCACGGTATAATCTCCATTAATTCCGATTTTCAAAGTACCCAGGCCTACATTGTAGGTGTAGGTATCGGCTTTCGCCAAAAATCCATTGTCTATTAGGTACTGAATCGGATGTCCGACAAGAAGTTCATTGTAGATATCCTTCATAGGAAGGTTAATGTTTGAACTTAAAGGTGTAGCGGTCACACCGATCATCGTACAATGATCAAAATATTGGAATAATTTTCTGAATGAGTTGTAATGCGCTTCATCAATGATCACAAGTCCCACCTTTGGAAATTTCATGACCTCATCCTGTAAACGATTGTTCAGTGTTTCCACCATGGCCACGTAACAATCATGTTTGGATTGATTTTCTAAAATCTTGACCTTGCTGTCAATGATTTTAGTAGCCACTCCAAATTCTTCGAGCATTTTTGCCGTTTGACGGCTTAACTCAATTCTGTGCGTTAGAATCAATACTTTTTTGCCCGATCTCTCTATATAACGACGAGCGATCTCCGAGAAAATGACGGTCTTACCACCTCCAGTGGGTAACTGGTAGAGCAGGTTGTAGTTATCTGGATTGGCGTCCAGTCGATCAAAAATCCGTGATAAATCAGATTTTTGATAGCTATACAGTTCTTTTTTGGTTTTCTTTTCTTCCATCCTCGATCAACGTGGCTCTTCAAAAAATAAGCCTCCAAATCTAGTAGAAATTAAAGGATAAAGAGAAGTTCTTGCTTTAATATTTTAATAAAAAATTGAAATTACCTTCGATATGTCCATTTTAGAGAAATCAACAGCAATATCCCGAGTAATAAGCAGCTACAGGATGGACGATTTCATTAGCTTTTCTTAAACTCGATAAATAGAGAATCGTAGACGAGCTTTTTTCTCCGAAAGTAAAAATATAGTCTGTTAAACCATCGCCATCTAGATCACCCATCCATTCAAAACTTGTCACATTCAATAGGCGATTTTCATGACGACGTTGATGCATGTATTGATAATTTTGATCCTGCTTTACGAAACATTTAAAATCCATCCCTTCTTCATACAAGGTGGTATACTGAAAATATATTTTATTTTTTATAGAGATTAATGTGTCACACAAATCCTTTCTTAAATGCTGCACGATAGGATTCTTTTGAAAATAAAAATGTGGTTTTCTGCTACCTACATTCAAAGTTTGTTTAGATCCAATTATAAATAATAGGTCTTTATCCTTTTCCGCATGAATATAGTATGGGACGTAAGTGTTTTCGATAGAGAGATATTCGAAATCAATCTCGGACAAACTTGTACCTTCTTTATGGTGATATAGACCATACCAGTGATAAGCTCGTTTGTCGTGCAAATTGTCCAAACAATTCATCCCGGGTTTAAGCAGAATATAATCTTGGTTGAGGTTTTTGTCTTGATAAGATTTGTTAATATCCTGTAAATAACTGCTGTGGACAAATCCCACATTACCCTTATGGCTTACTTTTAACCATTTACCGACAAGAGGTACCTCTTGTGTTTCAGTTTTAAGTATAGTCAGTGTGTCCACTCCGTAGTCATTTTTATGTTCGAGCGTCACTTTTTCGAAGTATGGGATTTTGGCAATCACCATCGCCGTTTTTTTAGGTTTAGCCCTTAGATTTAATCCGCTTTCAGCAATGACGTGGAGATTTCTTTGAGCATGGTTAGACCATGAAAACGATAGCGAAAATATTAGAACTAAAATGAATGGTTTTTTCATTGTCTGTTTCATTTTTTTAGTAAGGTAGGTTCCTTTTTTTCTTTGAAATAGGGCAATCTATTATTCGTCATAATCAAAGTATTATTTGTACGTATTTGGCGAAAGCCAAATACAGATATTGACCATTCTCCAAAGACTTAACCTTATCGATCCGCAATGCTATGGTTAAGCCGATTGAAACCTTAAATTTTAACCAGCTTTTCTAGAATGTAATGCTCCGAATTCAAATCCGTCACTTTAAGCAGATAGGTCCCACGATAAAGTGAATTCATTTTAAGACGATGAGTGTTTTTTGAAGAATGAATCAACTTACCGTTAAGTTCAAATATCTCAACGCGGTAATTGAAAGTATCTGAAACTTTAATGTTGATATCTTCGCTTACAGGATTTGGAAAAATGTTCATACGGGCATTGGCTAATTCAAATACGGAGGTACTCAAATCTTCCCCATCACAATCTTCATCTATCCCGTTATTAGGAATTTCATTCGCATCAGGATTGATTTCGTCATTAGTGTCATCACAATCATCTTCAAGCAAGAAGCCGTCCTGATCTAAATCATCATCTAAAGACATTTCATTACAGTCATCATCTAATCCATTATAAGGGATCTCCACTGCATTCGGATTTACCTCCGCATTGTTATCGTCGCAATCCTC
>JAHDBI010000051.1:0-8967 GCA_020630475.1 Saprospiraceae bacterium | reverse complement strand
AAGGGATCTCCACTGCATTCGGATTTACCTCCGCATTGTTATCGTCGCAATCCTCTTCAAGTATGAAACCATCCTGATCTAGGTCATCGTCTAAGGTTTCACTATTACAATCATCATCTAATCCATTATAAATGATTTCTTCGGAACTAGGATTGATACTTGGATTATTGTCATCACAATCATCAGCAAGAGTAAATCCATCTTGATCTAAATCGTCGTCTAGAGTATCACTGTTGCAATCATCGTCAATACCATTGTAAGTGATTTCTTCTACAGCGGGATTAACGTTTGTATTGTTGTCGTCACAATCTTCAGCCAGAATAAATCCATCTTGATCTAGATCATCGTCTAGAGTTTCACTGTTGCAATCATCGTCAACTCCATTGTAAGTGATTTCTTCTACAGCAGGATTGACGTTTGGGTCGTTGTCATCACAATCTTCAGCAAGAACAAACCCATCTTGGTCTAGGTCATCGTCTCTTGTTTCATCATTACAATCATCATCTAAACCATTGTATGGAATTTCGATTTGGCTTGGATTAATGTTTGGATTGTTGTCATCACAATCTTCCGAGAGAGTAAAACCATCTTGATCTAGGTCGTCATCTAACGTATTAGGATTGCAATCATCATCGATACCATTATAGTCGATTTCTACTGCTGATGGTGAAATGTTTGCGTTAGCGTCATCACAATCTAGGGAGTTAGCCACATAGTTGTTTGGAACGTTGCATGCCACTATTAATTGATTGAGGTCACCAAAACCATCACCGTCATTATCTGCATAAAATGTAGATTCAAGATCATTGTTGTCACAATTTTGATCAATACCATCACCACAGATTTCTGTTGCATTGGGGTGAATATCACTATCCTCATCATTACAATCTTCAGCTAGAACAAACCCATCTTGATCCAAGTCATCATCGAAGGTGTTTAGGTCACAATCGTCGTCCAATCCATTATATGGAATTTCAGCCATGGCTGGATTTACAAATTCGTTGTTGTCATCACAATCTTCTAAATGATTAAATCCGTCTTTATCCACATCTTCCACTAGAATTACTTTTGCATCATTGGTAATCACCGGAAAATTAAAGTCAAAAAATATTGCCGCATTATTAGAGACGGTATCACCTACTTGATAGTTAGGTTTCGTATCTATTTCAAAAACGATATGTCCTTGGTTGTTGTCTTCTTCAAAGGGGAGAAAGATGTCCTCGAAAACAAATTCAACAATGTTATTTCGTATTTCTACGAATGTGTTGTGGGAAGCATCAATCAATTGAACACTCGTAGGATCTAAGAAATTAAAATCTAAGGTGTCTTTTACAAGGATGTTTTGTGCAGAAGCAGTACCTGTATTTTCAAAGCGTATTTGATACAATAGTTTTTGATCAAAAGAATCCATCAAAATAAATCGACCGAGTAATGATTTTTTGTCATTGGGATCAAAAGCGTTCACCGTAATTTGCTCTAGTAGGGCATTATTGTTTTTGATGTCACAATCTTCCTCAATAGTTATTATTTCTGCTTCAAAATTTAAAAGTTCGCCACCATCTAATGGTGGTGTGTCTTGTGGTGAATTCAATTTAAACGTTATGTTATATTCACGTTCTTCAAATGGTAAAAGCTCTGAGAATTCTGTTGATATTTGGTCGTCATTGACGGTCCAAATTGAAGTATTATCCAGGAAGCTCATGATTTCATTGGGGAATTCTACGAAGATCATTCCGGAAACGGAGGTATTCCCTTTGTTACCAATAATGACTTTATAATCAATATCAAAACCAGCTCGTGCTTCTTCAAGTGGTAATAGGTATATGTAAGCATCATGTTTAACGATGCTACTTGGATAGATACAAAATTCAGAATACAAAGTGTCTCCAATTTCTTCTACACTTAGATTGATTTCAGGAGGAACAATTTCGAATAATTCAGGATTTTCAATTATGGGTACCACACGATAATCACCGATCGGTAAATATGACTCGAATTCAGATTCATGGATCGTACAAAAACTTTGTCCGCTATTTATTTCTTCAATGTGGAATTTTACGGGAACATCAATAAGATTTAATGCTGAGCCACAATTGTCTCCTGGTTCAATAAAGGATGTCTCCGTTATCAGGGTGGAAAAATTTGGATTCGTTAAAAAATTACAAAATCCGTTGAGCACTACAGTTTGATTAAAATTTATACTTAGAAAATCTTCTTCATCCAAACAGACGGTTGTAAGATTGGGGTTATTTATCGCGTTGATACTTTGGTACGTACCGTTTTGAGCTAAAATTATGTCCAATTCATTTTCTTCCGCGTAAACCAATGTTAAGTTTTGGTTCATGGTTAAATCAAGAATTTCAATTTTATTTTCTTCACAATTAAGCAAGTCTAACTGAGGATTATTGCTTAAATCTAAATGACTGATATTATTTCTGTGGATTCTTAAATCTTCTAATTTCGTGTTGTTGCTCAGATCTATTTCATTCAGCTGATTTTGATAGCATTCGAGTTTAATGAGTTCAGGATTGTTGCTTATGTCAAGTTGAGCAATCTGATTAAATCCAAACTCTAATACTTTTAATTCCGTTTGGTTGGAAATATCTAAGGAAGTCAATTGGTTACGGCGAATATATAATGTGTCGATCAATGGATTTAGACTGACATCTAGATCTGTTAATTCAAATAGTTCGGCAAACAAATAACTTAATTGAGGATTGTGAGATAAATCAATCGACGTGAAAGTTTGGCTTAAGCCTGTTGATATATCTAAATGTTGTAAAAGAGGATTGTTTTCTAAATTTAATTCGTTCAATCGAGAATAACGGATGTCCAAATGTTCTAAAAGTGGGTTGTTACTGAGGTCTAGTGTGCCGAGCGTCCTTTGACGTGCATTCAACCATTTTAATGAAACACAATCGGTCAGGTCCAGAGATCCTTCAAGTGGTGAATGGCTTACGGTATTATATTTTAAATTTAAATACTCCAAAGCAGTGCAACCCTTGACACTAACGGTGTCAATTAAATTGTCAGCACAATTGACTTTTATCAATTGATTCATACCCGAAAAATCGAAAGCTTCTAGTTTATTTGCATTCGCATGTATTTCAATAAGACTGGATGAATTGGGCAAGGTGAGTAATTTCATTTGATTAGAAGAACAGTTGAGATATTCTAATGCAATGTTATTGGAGCAATCAAGCGTGTCTATATTATTCTTACCAAGATTGAGGTATTCGAGTTTTGTGAGCGTACTTAAGTTTATACTGCTTAATTCTTCATCGAATACATTAAGGTGTCTGAGGTTGGTAAAGTATTCTATTCCTTGAATATCATTGAAGTTGTCAAAGAATGTATTAATGCGAATGCTGTCTAATAAAAGCGCCTCATCCATCTGAATTAAACCATCTTCATTGAGGTCAATCCCTTGGTTCAACAAAAAGCTTAGAAAATTAGGATTTGGAATGTCAATGGTCTGTGCCTTAGATACGAAAGATGTAATAATCAGTCCAACCATTAAGATAAATCTCTTGTAAGTGCACATGTTTGTAGGTAAGTTGATTTAACTAAAAATAATCAAATAAATAGGATGCTACATATTGGCGAAAGCCAAATCTTTACGTGAGACAATTCTTTAACTTTTATGACAATATTTTCATAATACTTTCAGGATTATCCAAAACAGTTTTAGTCAAGCGGTAATGCTCCGTTTCGGTATAGTCGATTTTCGAAATCTTTCCATCTTCAAAATAAAAAACCTCAGAGTCAGGTACAGACATGATAATCGGAGAGTGGGTAGCGATAATGAAATGGGCTCCTGTTTTTTTGATTTTTTCCATAATTAGAGTCAGAAGACTCAGTTGGCGGGTAGGAGAGAGCGCCGCTTCTGGTTCGTCAATGAGGTAAATCCCTTTCGCTGTGATACGTGAGGTAAAAAATTTCAGAAATCCTTCGCCATGGGACATGGCTTCTAGGTCTTCGGAGTAGCGATGAATAAGGCTGTCCTTTTGACCACGGATAGCACCGAGTGCTAATTTGAGATCTCCGCCAGTAAAGTTTTCTTCAAGCTCATGCATTTCCCTATCTAAGGCCTTGATCTCATTTTTGATGTGTCGAGAGAAGCCTATAAAATCTTCCGCGCGAACAAAGAATCCATGTCTAGTTTTTTCCGAAAAGCGAACACTTAAATAATTGGCTAATTCATTGGCCGCAGCCAAAGAATCATCATCCTCTAATCTGAAACTTCCCGCGACGGGTACTTCTGTATATGCCGCGAGCGCTTCTAAAAGTGTCGATTTTCCACTTCCATTTTCACCGACAAAAAAACTGATGTTGGCCTCAAACTGTAATTCCTCTAAATTTTTGATTAAGTCCAAGTTAAAAGGAAACTCATCCTTTTTATCTTCAGGGTAATTCCGCAGTCGAAGGCTTGAGATAATCATAGTGAATAGTTATCGATCAATTTATTTTTTTTGATACGCTCTTTTTATCCCAAGGATCGAACTGAATAAACAGAAACCCCAGAATAACAGAAATACCATATTAGATACTGCAAAACCAAATAGATATTCTTGCTCAGGTTGATGAATGAAATGATAAATGATAGTACCCAAACAAATGAGGGCTATGATGATGTTGATGATTCCTTTCATGATTTAGCTTGTTAGATTTTTTTATGAATATTCGCGCTTGATCAAATATATGATTATTCCAATTCTTGGAGTTTACCAGATACTAAATTCATAGATTGACTTAATTCATTAATTTTATAGAGATACATCAATGCATAGCGAAATTAAAAATTTTGAGAAGCACTTGGTTTTTAGTTGCTCTAGTTATTATTTGTTCTTGTTCAAATGACGAGGATGAATCTACATTGCGATTACCTGATATTACACAAGAAGGCTTAAATACGTTCGGCTGTTTAGTCAATGGTGAGTTATTTATACCATCATATAAAATAGATTTATTGAGTTCTAATTTTAGTGCCACATATAGTGAAGATTTTGATGTATTAATAATCTCTGCTCGAAATATCGAAGATCAGTCTATAGATAAGAATATCAATATTACTATAAAAATAGATGAGGGTGTTAAGAAATACATTTATGAAGAGAGTAATTCAGAACGACTGATATATTACAATAACACCCCAACTTGTTTTGCTTATTATATGAATTACGAAATACAAGAAAGCTTTGTTGAAGTATTACACTTGGATGAAGAACTTGACATTATCTCAGGAATATTTGAATTTGTTGGAGTTGATACGTTATGTCAGGATACTATTTATATAACAGACGGTCGATTTGATGTGACTTATAGATAAGTGCAACATAGGGAATCCTCCCAATGGATTGAATTGTCATTTTTAAATAGGTAGCAATCTTATCACAATTCTTGGAGCTGACCTGCTACAAAAGCTGTGGTCCAAGCAGCTTGGAAATTATACCCACCTGTAATGCCATCTATGTCCAGCAATTCTCCAGCAAAATATATATTTGGGTGTTTCGTGCTACTCATGGTTTTAAAATTGATGTTATCTAAACCAATACCTCCAGCGGTGACAAATTCTTCTTTGAATGTGGTTTTACCTTTTACTTGGTATAAATCGTTACATAGGAGGTTGGTCAGTTTATTGACACCACTCTTACCCAAGTCTTGCCAAAGTTTTTCTTTAGAAAGATGAGCCTTGTCTAATAAATAATCCCAAAGTCTTTGAGGTAAAGCATAGGGTCTAAAATTAACCAATTGCTTTTTCGCATGTTCGTGCATGAGGTTTTTTAGGTCTTCCATAACTAGGTTGTTGTTTTGGATGTTGACCCAGTTGACCTGAACTTGAAAATCATAATTACACTCGTTCAGCCACCTTGCACCAAACGCTGATAATTTTAAAATGGCCGGCCCACTCATTCCCCAGTGAGTAATTAATAATGGACCCGTGGCACTCAATTTAGTGCCAGGGATTTTAGTCAAAGCATTTTCAACAACAATACCCATTAATGAAGTGATGCTTTCTGAGGGCATGTTAAACGTAAATAAGGAGGGTACGGGATCAACAATATGGAGGTCTAATTTTTCGAGCCAATCGAGTCCTGATCTTTTGGGTGCCCCGCCTGTAGCCACAATAATTTTATGAAAGGTTTGCTCGGGATAATCTTTTAAAAATGTCAATCTTATTTGATTGTTTTCTGGATGAATGCTTTTTACACCATATCCAGTTTTTATTTGGATCTTCTTTTTTCGAGCCTCAGACATGAAGCAATCAATAATGGATTGTGATTCTTGGGAAACGGGGAAAACACAATTATCTTCCTGTGTCATGAGCGGCACCTGTCGATCTTCAAACCATTGAATGCAATCCCTATTGTTGAAAATATTAAAAAGTTTTTTAAGCTTTTTACCACCGCGTGGATATGCTCGAGCTAACTCGGAAATAGAATGGGTGCCATTGGTTACATTGCATCTTCCACCGCCAGATATTTTTACTTTGGAAAGTAGTTTTTGACTTTTTTCAAGGATCACTACATCTGCATTGGGAAAGTTCTCTTTTACAGCAATTGCTGAAAAGAATCCTGCCGCACCACCACCTATTATCGCAACTTTCATTCATTGTTATTTGCGAAGGCAAGTTTACAGAAATAGATACGATAGCAGAAATTCAGTTGTCATTTTTATGTGAATGTAAATTGCACAGTTACTTGACGATGTATAGGAAGAAGATTCAATTTAGTTCATTAACTGAATCAACAATCCGATGATTCCTATTCCTAAACAAAGAGGTGAAAATAGTTTAGTGTCCGCTTTCGCGAATTTGGTATGCTTCACTTTTTTAAATAATCCTACATAATTAAATTCACCGATTGCTCGAATAATGAATATGATTGGAATCACCCAATAAGCATATTGATGAATCCAAACGGGAATGTCAAATTGAATGAATCCAGACTTTTGTAAATACAATAAGCCAAAAGCGGCTAAACCAATCGCCACCATTAATGTGGCCATTTTTGGAATTTGATGAGCATTTAATTCGTCATTTTTGGATGGAAAAACCCTGTCTGTTCCCCATCGTCCACCAAACAGCCAGTAGAAATGAAAGCCACTGAGTACAAGGAAAACAAGGAATAGTAGAAAGGAAAATATGGTGACTAACATTTTATTGAACGATTATTTTTTTTGTGATTCGATGGTGACCAAAATCAAACTGTATGAAATACATTCCCTTTGGCATGTCTTGAACAGAAATGAATTCTTTAAAAATTGATGATTGATACATTCGTCTACCTTTAAGGTCATAAAGGCTCATTCTTTTAAGGTCCTTTTTAGAGTGCTCTGCGCTCATTTGGATATGAATAAAATCGCTGGTTTGATTTGGGTAAACCAAAATATCTAAAGACATAAGATGGTTATGGTCTGTTGTTGAGACCACCGTATTGCATTCAAAAGTAGAGCCGGTTTCAATGTATCCTTGAGGTTCTAATGTACGCCCTTCAAAACCCTTGTAATCAGTGGCATATCGAGTGCATCTAAAAACATTATTTTCTTCTGGGATCGTATTTTGCGGAATGATACCTTGATTGTTGACAGGATTAATGTATTCCCATACGATGTTTTCATTTTGGTCAATTTCGAAAAATCGTCCACCGCGACCTTCACATATTAATGTGTTCCCATTTTCTAAGCGTTGTACACCTGAAATAAAGCTAGAGTAAAAGTCCGTCGGATTCTCTGCTTGGTAGGTCCAGTCAAAATCGTTTGGTCCAAATGCACCACCAGAATATTCATAAAATCCATCTTCATCAACTGGGGTTTTGACAGTGTTGACGGTAGAGTAGTCTATTCCTTCTAAATTTCCAGCTTGATTATTGAATAGTAAAATTTTACCAGCATCTTCCAATGGTTCAGAAAGCCAATGAGTATGATGTTGTAAGAAAAGTTTTTGATCACTGGGATTTCCCTGATCATAGGTTTGTGGGTTGCCCCAACGGTATAATATGTCACCGCCTTTTCCATAAATGCCACCTGTAGAGCCAGCGGCTTCATTAGTGGTCGTGGAATGATCTATGATCCAAAATTCACTGAGATTACGGATACTAACGATGATTTGGTCAAAATCCTCATTGTAATCAACACCATTAAAGTGTAACCAATCGTCATTATTATGATTTAAGAAATTGATGTCCATTCGTTCAGGATGATCAGCAATAATTCCATAATTAGGTTTCGAAGCATCGACATCTTGGATGAGATGATCCCAAGCTCTCCATTCCCAGACAACCGTAGCTCCTCCTGTTTCGATGTTGGGTTCTATTTCAATAATTTGTTCAGATATAATCGACTCATTGTTGGTCGAACTACCTACGTCTTCTAGTTCTTCAGCAGAATGGATGTCGTTCACGATGAGCAAAATATTTCCATTGGGTAATAACTCTATATCGTGATGTTGCTTTCCATGGGTCGAAATGGCAGAGTAGCTCCAAATGACATTTCCATCCCAATCAATCATTTCTACCATCCCGCTTCCGTTGCCCATCATTTGTAGTCTTCCTGTTCTTAACAAGGTGCCGTCTTCAAGCAGATAGCACGATAGACCAGGTCGGAAATTGCTCGACCAACTGTGTACTTTCTCCCCGCAATTATCGATGAGATAAGTTTCCGTGTTGTTTATAGGTGCGAATAAGGTATACCCATCAAAGGCATTTGCCTCATTTACAAATAAGCCTACAGTCTGTTGTGCGTATGATGTTAGGACAATTAGAATGAGGGATAGAAATAAGATAATTCCTTTTTTCATTTTGATCTTTTAACGTGCAATTCCTTCGGTTATGTTCACCAAAGCTTAACTCTGATCAAATTAAGATAAATAATTGTGATTTATATCTTGTTAACTGAATTTAGGAAACAAAACTGGTGTGTTGTTTTTGTACTTTTCATAAGCTTCACTTCCTCCCCATTTTTCATCTG
>JAHDBI010000050.1:20867-26380 GCA_020630475.1 Saprospiraceae bacterium | reverse complement strand
TAAGATGCCTTCTTAAAAGTTATCGACTTAACGATCAACTCTAATTCCTGCATCAAGTCACGTTTATTTTCACCAGGAGCAAAAACCCACGTATCAATGAAGTTGAGTTTATTGGTATGTTTGTTATGAATCATAAACGTTCCAAAAGCACCTCCATAAAAGTCATCAGTCATCTCCCATATACCCCTAAATTCTCGAGTATACATATCATCGATATCTCTGGTATAATCGTATATAGGTAAGTCTATGTCATTATTTTGCATATAAGATCCTGGAGTCGAACTACGAACAAATCGTTTCGCATATTCGCTTCTGACCTTCATGACTTCTTCTTTGGACAGTTGATTTTGGTCAGTATAATCAAAGGACTGAAAAACCAAATTCATCGTGCCCCCTTCATCAATTTCTTTTCTTAACCATAAGACATCTTCACCCCCCTCTTCTAGTTCGACCACTCTATATTCACTTGGCACCATTATATTCAACCCATACTTGGCTTCAATATCATTGGACAGTCCTTGATTTTCTTTTCGAGCATACACCTTTTGACGCAATGTCTCTTGGTCATGGATATGAATCCTTTTGGCGACGGCCGAAAAATTATCCTTAATAATTTGGTGAAGTTCCTCCTTCGAATTACCAAACAAGTAAACCAGTAGTTGCCCCCTCGCCCATTTATCTCGTCCTACCGAACTATCAAATTTTGCGTCTTCTTTAGCTTTATAGAATCGCTCTTCACCAATGTCTCTCTTAAACATTTGCGTGGTCTTAGACTCTTCATCAGATAAATCGACCAAAACAATATAACTTCGAAGTTCTCGACGTAATGGCTCAGCATTCAATTCGAAAACACTGAAATGTCTTAAATCAAAAAATGGTTCGGGTCTTGGTAAAATCGGATATGCAGAGGCAAAATAATATTGAAAAGTATCACCTACTGTACTTTGCCATAAATCATCATCGGCTATAACAACGACGTCATTCAACTTACTTAAAGCGGATGGCTTTACCTTAAGGGATTGTGGCAATTCATCTTTACAAGACGAAAAAACCATAAAAACCAACGCTATGACAAAATATTTATACATCTATTGTTACACTTTCTTAAAAATAAGACAAAATCAATGATCCTTTATATCCTAGATGTACACTTCCTTAAAAATGGTGTGAAAGAGATCGTGATAAGGCCAGCTTAAAACAAGCTCTTGATAATGTCCTCTTCAGTAATACCTTCGGCTTCAGCCTTATAGTTTCTAACAATACGATGTCTTAAAACATAATTGGCTATAGCCTGAACATCTTCAATATCTGGAGAATACTTACCATTAATGGCGGCATGGACTTTAGCTCCTATAACAAGATATTGCGAAGCCCTAGGACCTGCACCCCAAGATATATATTGGTTTACCTTATCAGTAGCTCCAGAAGTATTTGGTCGAGTCTTGGTCGCCAAAGAAACGCAATACTCTAACACGTTATCCGCGATAGGAATTTTTCGGATCAACTGTTGGTATTCTATAATCTTTTCTGCAGTTAGTATCGTAGAAAGATTTACGCTATTGTTGGCCGTTGTACTTTTTACCACTTGTACTTCCTCTTCGTAAGTTGGATAATCCAAAGGAATATTAAACATAAAACGGTCTAACTGAGCTTCTGGCAATGGGTATGTACCTTCTTGTTCGATTGGGTTTTGCGTAGCCAAAACAAAAAATGGCTTTGGCAATATATGACGTACACCAGAAACTGTCACTGATCTTTCTTGCATGGCCTCTAATAAAGCCGCTTGTGTTTTAGGAGGAGTTCTATTGATCTCATCCGCCAAAACAATATTCGCGAAAAGCGGACCCTTATTAAATTTGAAGTTTCGACTTTCGTCCAAAATTTCAGCACCCATGATGTCAGATGGCATCAAATCGGGTGTAAACTGAATTCTCTTAAAATCCAGGTCTAATACTTCAGCAATCGTAGATACCAATAATGTCTTTGCCAAACCAGGCACACCTACAAGAAGACTATGACCATTCCCGAAAAGGGAAATAATCACCGCTCTTACCACTTCATCTTGTCCAATGATTACTTTTCCGATTTCCGATTTCAACGCTTTATACGATGCAGCTAAAGCATCTAAAGATTGAACATCCGACTGATTTTGATTTGACATGCACTTTATTTAAATGAGCGGCTAAAATACTAAATATGGAAGTCTCAAAAACTTATTATTGTGTTAATCCTTCCTATTTATATCCATAATCTAACGTTCGGCACTATTTTTAAAGTGTTCATCCGATTTTTTTTGTTCAAATCCCATTGACCGGTAAATTGATCGAAACTAAATATTTCAACATATGAATAAAATGATACTCTCTTTTTTAGGCTTTTTATGCTGCCTTTCGGCGAATGGTCAAGTCGATCTTTCAGAAATCAATCAAATCATCGAAGAAGCTCATCAACGAACTTCCTCTAATATTTCTGTCAAGACTCGAGACGTGGAAATCCAAATCGATTCCTTTTACCAGTATAATTACATGAATGAAAATTGGAATACAGATCCAACCTTAAAGGTGTACAATGATTTCAATATGGATGGTGACTTAATCTTGCAAGACGTTTATCAAGACGATGGCGCTGGAAACTACGGTAATATTCAACAAGTAAAATTGGAATACGAAAACGGTCTGAATACGGTACAAACTGTTTGCAATTATAACGAAGGCACTATGGCTTGGGATGTCTTTGTGAGTATTACAAATACTTATAATGACGATGACCTACTTGCTGTTCAAGATATTGCCGTGGATTTCGGTCAGTTCTTAATTTTTGTTAGAGGATTCAATTATTACAGTCCTGAAAATGTATTAGACTCTACAGTACAAGATGTGAGTTTTGACGGAGTCACATTCCAGTATAACTCTACAGTTCACTTTAGCTATGATGAAAACGGCAACTTAGTCGAACAATTTGCAGAGGGGATTGATGGGAATACCGGTGCCTTTGGACCTATCTCTTTGGACTCATTGGTTTATGATGAATATTCTAGACATGTAGAAACTTATTCTAGTGAGCACAATGGTGTTTCATGGGATAAAGTATCTCGAGTTACTTTCGAAATAGATGACTTTGGTTTTCCTTTAGAGGAGGTAACAAGCAATTATGAAGCTTCATTAGATAGCTATGTAAAGGATATTAAAAATGTGTTCTTCTTTGAATACACGACTGGTTTGAATGAAACAACTTTAGTTGATTGTCAGATGGTCAATCCATCAGATGGCCATATTCAATTGTTCTGCGATCCTTTATCCGATCAAGACCAAATTGTTTTAGAAGTATTTGATCTTCATGGAAAAAAAATAATCAGTCAAGTGATGGCTGGGAATGATCTTATCACTTTAGACACTCAATTGTCTTCAGGGATGTATCAGTTAATTGTACATAATCGCAAAGATTTATTGGTGAGTCAAAAACTCATGATTCAGAAATAAGACAAATAAATAAAAAAGGGACTATTTAATAGTCCCTTTTTTGTTCCCTAATCACAAGACCATTGCCAATCCGATATATGCGCTTTCACATTTTTCAAAGAATAATGCCACCACTCCGTTCGAATAGATTGAAAGCCGTGCATCTCCATTAATTTTTTTAAAAATCTACGATGCTTAAGTACTGTTTCTTTATGACCTTGAAAAGTATGATGTGCTTCTTTTCCAAAGAAATCGAAATCTGTTCCCATATCTAGTAGTTCTCCGTTCTTTCCAATGAGTCCGACATCAATAGCCAATCCTCGATTGTGCATCGATCCTTTTTTAGGGTTTGTAACATATGTGGGATTAGGAACGATTTGCCACAACTTTTCTTGAGCAGGACGAGGTCGGTAACAATCGTAAAGAATTAATCCATAACCATATCGATTTTTGATATCCTTTTGAATTCTTCTTAATTTTTTTCCCAGCTCCGGCCGCACAAAACATCTTGGGCAAGAATATATGATTTGATCGGTAAAATTATCTTCCGTTGAATATCTCAGATCCAATTGAATTCCTGATTTCGCCGTAGTGATTTCATCCCATTCATCGGTATTATAGTCTGGAATAATCTCGGCATGCTTGGGCTCAGCCACAGGGATTTCAGGAGGCTTCTTTTGATCTTGACATGATAGAACTACCAATAAGATTAAAACAAAGCCCAATCTCATTTTATCCAATTTGATCTAAAAATTCCTGTTCAGTGAGCACCGTAACTGTTCCCAAAGCATTTGCTTTTTTCAATTTGCTCCCAGCCTTCTCTCCTACAACAAGGATATTCAAATTCGAACTCACTGCGCTGATATTTTTTGCGCCATTGGCTTCCGCCAATGCTTGAGCTTCCTTCCTACCCATTTGTTGAAGTGTACCCGTAAATAGAATGGTCTTTCCTGCAAATACGGCATCCGCTCTTACTTCTAAAGGACGATCAGCTTCCGTTTGACGGAGGTTGACTCCATAGGCTTCCATTTTCTGGAGCATCTCAATATTTCTTTCATCAGCAAACCAAGCCATGACATTCTCGGATACTACAGGACCAATATCCTTAATATCTACAAACTTCACTACTGTCCAATTTTTTAAATCCAATACATGATCAATTTCTTGGGCCAATAATTTAGAAGCCTTTTTACCTAGATGATGAATACTCAAACTATGCAGCAATCTATGAATTGGATTCTCTTTTGCTTTCTTTATTGCAGCTTCAATATTGTTGATTGATTTTTCCCCAAATCCCTCTAGACCCATCAATTGACTGTAGTCCATGTTATATATGTCACTGATATCTTTTAACCAACCTTCTTGATGAAAGCGTTCAACATTTGACTTTCCAAATCCATCAATATCCATGGCATCTTTAGAAACATGGAAAATCATCTTTTGTAAATTTTGAAGACCACAGGTACAATTAGGGCATCGCCAAGCTGCTTCCCCTTCCGATTTTTCTAGGGCAATATTCTCTTCTTTATTGACAGGACAGAATTCCGGAAACTTAATCACTTGTTCACTGCCGTCTCGTAAATCTTCTAATGACTTTACAATATAAGGGATCACATCACCCGCTCTTTCGATGACCACTGTATCCCCTATTCGGAGATCTTTACTCGCGATAAACTCTTCATTATGAAGTGAGATGGATGAGACGGTAACTCCTGCCACTTGAACTGGTTCGACTTTAGCTACAGGAGTGATCGAACCGATTTTTCCAACTTGATATTCAACGTTGACCAATTTGCTCGTCGCTTGTTTTGCTTTAAATTTATAAGCGATGGCCCACCTTGGGTGATGAGCCGTAGATCCACAACGTTCTTGTAATCTCAGATCATTTAGTTTTATGACCATACCGTCGATTTCATAATCGTATCCTTCACGTTTGGTTTCCCATCCCGATACAAATTCAGCCACCTCTTCGATACCCTTACACTTCTTTTTTTCGATCGTAGGAATTTTAAAACCGAGTTCGCCCAACAACTCAATCGTCTTATAATGCTCTTC
>JAHDBI010000050.1:10765-20767 GCA_020630475.1 Saprospiraceae bacterium | reverse complement strand
TTGGCTTTTAAAGGTATGGACGGAATCGCTTTAGCATTCGCTGACATCTCCTCCCCTTGGATACCATTTCCTCGAGTAGCCGCTCTGACTAAATAATCATCTTGATATAATAATGCGATACTACCGCCGTCAAACTTTGGTTCGGCTACATAATCCAAAACGAGATTTTCGTCAAGATTTAAATAGCGCTTTATTTGTTGGTCAAACTCCTTAAGGTCTTCGGCATTATAAGAATTAGATAACGACAGCATAGGAACCATGTGCGATACTGGAGGGAGGTCTCCCACTAAATCCATTCCTACTCGTTGCGTGGGTGATTCTGGAGTTATTAAGTTAGGATGAGCAGCTTCTAAAGCTTGTAATTTTTTAAAGAGTTGATCATATTCGAAATCGGAAATAATGGGATCGTTTTGGACGTAATATTTCCATTCATGTAAAATTAAATTTTCGCGTAAAGCGGCTAATTCTTCTACACTCAGATCCTTGGATAAAAACTCCTTTGATATTTCGTACCCCTCCTTTTGTTGTGCCTTACTATACATGCATTTAATTTTCTGCTAAAATATGAATTGGGAATCTATTATTCGTTATTTGGGCGTGACCCGTACGGGTCGGGCCATTACAGGGCCATTACAGGGTTCGCTTTTCGCTCCGCCCTTCACCCTTTCGGGATCGGGCCCCTTAGGGCCTTTCATGCACCTCACGCGAAAACTTTTTGCTAATGGCAAGAACTACAAAAACAACAATAGTGAGCACAAAAAAAAGCCGCATCTTACGATGCAGCTCTTTTTGACTTTAATATCTAAGATTCTTATTTTTTCACTATTCGTTTTGTCAATTGCTGGTGCTCTCCAATTAACTTCACCATATAAATTCCAGGTGAAAAGTCAGAGATGTTTACTTGGGTGGTTTCGGAGTTAATATTGGTGTCATTTAAAATTCTACCACTTAAATCCATCACGACAACATTTGTAAATACATTTTCTGCTACACTCACATTGATGAAATCAACTGCAGGATTCGGCGAAAGCCTGACATCAGCTAAATCAATAATGTCAATAGATGAACTTGCATCCTCTTCTATAGTTAAAGAAGTGGTCGTTGAACCATCACCAGAAGTACCACCATTAAGATTTACTGCATTACCACCAACATAAAAAGATACTGAACCAGTACTAATTTCTGGAGCTGTCCATTTCACTTCAAAAACACCGCTAGAACTTGGAGATAAATGTTCAGCATAAGTTTTTGTTCCTATACTACTAATCTGTACCCCACTCCCTTCGTCAGACCAAGCATTATAAACCGAATCATCAGCATCTAAAAGACTAACCATCTGGAAACCATAAGCACCCGGACTGTCAGTAGATGTATTGGTTACACGCATTTGATAGGTTGTACCTGGTATATACTTGTCTACCGGATTGCCATCTGCATCTAACATTTCAATAGCAATAGAGACATCCAACGACCCGGAAGAATGACAACCTGCAGAACCACATGTTTGGTTTCCATCACCTGGTGCACCAGTGGCACTACCACCAGAATTTGCTCTTCCACCAGCATTGCTCATTAGTGCAAGACTTAAGACACATATAAATAAACTTAAGAGAGTAGAATTTCTTTTCATTTTTAGTTTTTTGATTTTAAGAAGCCGATTGATCCATTTCAATCCTGGTCTTGAAGTTAGGGATAACATCAGAATTATATAGTCTATATCTCAAAAATGTCGTTCACGAGTCTTAAGGTATGTACGAGTTTTCAGGAATTTTTCCTTGGATGTCTTTGAAGAATTCATTGATTTTTGCAAAATCATCCTCCTTACTTTCCGTGGTATAAAATGGCTTAGCCACTTCTACTCTTTTGTTTGGGTAATCAAATCTCACCATAGTGATCGGAACATTCGCCTTTTTCGCGATGTAATAAAATCCCGTTTTTAGGCGATCGACCTTCTTTCGAGTTCCCTCGGGAGCTAAAGCCAGCACAAATTTTTCTCGTTTGTTGTAGATATCCACGATTTGATCCACCAATTTATTGGATTTAGTTCTATCTACTGGCACACCACCTAAATATCGAAAAAGATAACCTAGAGGAAATCTAAACAAAGAGTCCTTTCCAATATAATTTGTTTTGATTCGTTCCGTATACTTGATGCTTGCGCCAATGACAAAATCCCAATTAGAGGTATGGGGAACTACAATAATCACGTGCTTATTTAAATGGTAAGGATAGTCGCCATAGAAGCGAATTCCACTTATTTTTAAAATCAATCTACCAATAAGATATAACATGTATCTATAAATTTAATGAAGAAAATAGACCTTGTATTTAAACCAATCGATAAAATTTTAGTCAAAGAAATGAATCGTACTACATGTTAGAAGATGATCAAATATTAGAATTAATACGAGTTGAAGGAAAATCTGAGGCTGGTTTTAGAATGCTCATGAAAAAGTATCAAGAACCATTGTATTGGCATATTCGGAATATGGTGTTGATTCACGAGGATGCAGATGATGTTTTGCAAAATACTTTTGTGAAGATTTTTAAAGGCTTGAGCGGATTTAAAGGTAATTCTAAACTATATACTTGGATGTATAGAATTGCTACGAATGAGTCACTCAGTCTAATTACTAGACGAAAGAAAAAACAAATGGCCTCTTTAGATGACGAAATGATGGATGTAGAAGAAAGATTGAAGTCTGACTCCTATTTTGATGGTAATAAAGTGCACGTATTATTACAAAAGGCGCTGCAAGTTTTACCTGAAAAGCAAAAACTTGTCTTCAATATGAGATACTTCCAAAATATGTCTTACAAAGATATTGCAGCAATTACAGACGTTTCTGAAGGAGGTTTAAAGGCGTCGTACCATCATGCGGTTAAAAAAATAGAAACATACGTCAGAGAAAATGGAAATGTTTAAGAAAGAATTATTAGAAGAATTGAAAGATGCCCCCTTATTAAAGGAAGCATTTGGCTTGAAAATGTTCAAGGTCTCTGAAGGATATTTTGATGCTTTAGATTATTCCTCTTTCTCATCTGTGCATCAAAAAGGAGAAGTTCCTCTTGGGTACTTTGAAAACTTAGGAGATCAAGTGATGGAGAAATTGGACCAGGCTAAAATTAGAAAACGGAAGACCATTCGAATGTGGCCATTACTTACTGGAGCTGTTGCAGCATGTATTGTTCTAGTACTATATTTTTCGATCAATATGGATGTTGATCTCTCTACTGATGAGTCCTTCGCATACATAGAAGATAACATTGATGCATACAGTGAAGAAGATCTACTTGATTTGTTTGAAGACGAAGAATTAATATTTAGTGAATCATTCGAAGATGATTCTGAAATTATAGAAGAATTTATTGATGACATTGAAGACGAAGATCTTCAACTATTACTTTAAAAAATGATTATGAAAATATTGAATTTATGTTTTGCATTATTATTCAGCATTAGCTGTATAGCACAAGAAGAACGACCAGATAGAGAAAACAGAAGAGACAGAATGGAAGAGCGTTTGGAAGCTCAAAAAATTGCCTTCATTACAAAAGGTCTTGATCTAAGTACAGAAGAGGCTCAAAAGTTTTGGCCTGTGTACAACGATTATCAAGCAGAAATGAAAGCACTGAAGCCAGATAGAAAATCACGAGAGAGAGCAGAAGATATTTCTTCAGCAGAAGCGGATAAAAAATTATCTGAAATGATGATGGCCAAAAGAAAAGCTTTAGATGTAGAAGAAAAGTATTTGGCGAAAATGAAAACGGTCCTGAGTTCAGAAAAAGTGCTGAAGTTATTTCACATCGAACATCGCTTTAAGCGTGAGATGTTGTCCAAACTAAAACGTCATAGAAAGGAAGATGGTAAGAGACGTGGAAAAATGGATAAATAGAAAGAAAAAGGGTTGGAAGAATAAGTATAAAAGATGTTTAATTTATAAAGGGATGATTCTTAACGGAATCATCCCTTTTTTTGTAAAATCCAAAAGAAATCATGCTGGATTATATTATTATATGAACACCTATAAACATGTCTACATACATTAACAGATGGAATAGAGCGCCTTACGATTACATATACAATATTCATATGTATACACACTTCATTTACTGGTAATTAAACAGATTAGTATAATTTTTAATAATAGCAGAATGTGGAAAAATAATTGATATTTACGGGAAATCTTTGGACCATTTTTGTATATATTACACCCGATTTAATCCCCTGAACAGTAAATCAACCTTGATGGAACAAAAGACGAAAACAAACCAACGGCTTATGGCCATTGTTTCTGAGTTCGAACGTGAGTTAGAGAAAGGAAGCTTAACGTATTTAAAAGAGAAAACCTATCACGAACTTATTGAGTTCTATGATACTCAAAAAGATGTTGATAAAGCGATTGAAGTAGTTGACTTAGCAATAGATCAACATCAATATCGCTCAAAATTTTTCATCATTAAATCGAAAATGCTTTTAAGACTAGGCGATATAAACCAAGCTTTGGATCTTTTAGATCGAGCAGAAGTCATTGCACCTTTCGAAATTGAAATTCGCGTACTCCGAGCAAAAGCTTTAGCCATGCTCGGCAATACACATGAATCATCTCAGATTCTATCTCAATTGAAGAATTTAAATTCAGAAAAAGATCAAGTAGAGGTGCTACTTTGTGAGTCTTACTTGTACGAGTATTTGAAAGAATGTGATTTGATGAAAAATGTGCTCAAGCAAGCATTAACTCTTGATCCAAAAAATGAGGAAGCTTTAGAGAGAATGTTAGTTTGTGTAGAATTAGGAAGATCGTATCAAGAAAGCATTGAGTTTCATAAAGTGCTTATTGATGAAAACCCATACAACTATTTAGCTTGGTACAACCTAGGTCATTCTTATGGAAGCATAGGTGAGTATGAAGAAGCAATCATTTGCTTAGAATATAGTTACTTAGTTAATGCTAAGTTTGAATCCGGTTATTTAGATTGCGCGGATTACGCATACCAAATCCAAGATTACTCAAAAGCGTTTGACTGCTACGAGGATGTAATGAAGCATTTTGGTGAAGACAGTGAATACTTAATTCTAGCTGCTGAATGTCAATTAAAATTAGGTCAAACTAAAGGAGCTAAATTCAATCTATACAAAGCCCTAAAGCAAGATCCATATAATGAAGAATTATACTTTCACCTTGCCAATTGCTATGTTAATGAAAAAAGCTGGTACACTGCAATAAATGCATACCATAAAGCTCTTTCTATTGATGATAACCGTGAGGAGTTTTTCTTAGGTTTAGCGAAGGCCTATGTTGAAATAGAAAATTTTGAGAAGTCAGATCACTATTTTAAACAAGCAACACTAAATGGAATTGAAGAGTCTGTGTACTGGAAAGAATACACGCTTTTCTTGGTGAAAAACAAGAAGTTTGACGAAGCTACTGAAGTTTTAGATACCGCGGAAGAATATACTTTTGGAGCTGACTTAATCTACTGTAGAGCAGCGATCAATTTAATTCAAGGTGACGAAAAGAATGGATACGAGCTTTTAGAAGAGGCCTTGTTAGAAGATTTTTCTCAACATCAAATCTTATTTGATTTACAACCAGAGTTTCAAGTAGATCCACTTATCTGTGGAATGATCAACTATTATAAACCGGAAACGAAGATTTAAACTGAGGTGTTAACCTCGTTTAATAACCAAAACTCTCATAGGTGTTTGATTCATTTCAAACACCTTTTTTTTATTTATTTATTGCCAGAGCGGCACCAACTATCCCAGCACTGTTTCTTAATTGGGCAGGAACAACATTTAGGTCATCATCGATGAACATCGAATATTTATCATTTTTTTTACTCACACCCCCACCTAAAACAATCATTGAAGGACTAAAAATCTTATGATAATATCTCAAAGCCTTATTCAATTCACGGCCCCAACATTTCCATGTAAGTTCTTCTGTTTCTCTAATTCTATTACTTACAAAATCTTCAACAATCCCGTCTTTATATTTCATCAATCCGAGCTCTGTGTTAGGAATGAGTTTACCATCCATAAACAAACCAGAGCCCACACCAGTACCTACGGTTACCACAAGTACCACATTCTTCATTCCTTTCGCAGCACCAAATTTCACTTCTGCTAATCCAGCTGCGTCGGCGTCGTTTATTACCTCAATCTCACAACCGAAAGCATTAGAAAAAAGAGTTTTCATATCTACACCAACCCATTCATCAGAAATGTTCGTAGCAATTTGGCATACTCCATCTATAATCGTACTTGGAAAACCAATTCCTATTGGTTTTCCTTCCCATTCGAGTTCTTTAATTAATCTTTTACAAACATCAACCACCTGTGTGGGTGAAGCTGGAGAAGGTGTTTTAAACCTCACTCTCTCTGATATTAAAGCACCTTTTTCGAGGTCAACTATTCCACCTTTGATACCGGTTCCGCCTATATCTATTCCTAATACTTGATTCACTTCAATTATTTTATCACTGATACTTTAAGAATTTTCACATCTTTTTTAGGCCTGTCACCCGGAGCAGTTTCCACCCCTGCAATGGCATCGATCACATCCATTCCTTCTATAACCATTCCGAAGACAGTGTACTCATTATCTAAAAAAGGAGTCCCACCTAATTCTGTATACATTTTTCTCAATTCGTCACTATAAACAATCCCCTTGGTCATCTCCATTTTATCTAATTGATTTTCTGAAACACTATTACCATGAACAATGTAAAATTGAGATCCCGATGATTTTTTCTCTGGGTTTACACCATCCCCTTTTCTAGCAGCTGCGAGAGCTCCTTTTACATGAGCTAATCCCTCTACAATTTCTGCTCTTATTTCATAACCAGGACCACCTGTTCCAAGTCGTGCTTCTGGACTAGCATTTTTGGAATTAGGGTCACCACCTTGAATCATAAATCCATTAATTACTCTATGAAACAATAAGTCTTCATAATACCCTTCCTCAGCTAGCTCTAAAAAGTTTTCTCTATGCTTTGGAGTTTTACCGGACAACCTGATCACCATGTCTCCCATACTCGTCTCTATTTTTACCAAACATTCCTCTGGTGCCGTGATGAAAACGTCTCGTTCTTCCATAGATTTTTTATTTCCTTTGATGGCGGTGAGCACTACAGTATATTTTCCAGATAAGTCGTATTGATGGACCGGTGATTCTTTTTCTGAAGTA
This sequence comes from Saprospiraceae bacterium, assembly GCA_020630475.1. Taxonomy (GTDB): domain Bacteria; phylum Bacteroidota; class Bacteroidia; order Chitinophagales; family Saprospiraceae; genus JAHDCZ01. The sequence continues at coordinate 13,574 of JAHDBI010000050.1, read as the reverse complement.
TTTCCATCTCCAAAATCCCAAATGTACTTGTCGGCCTTTTCAGACTCGTTACTAAATTTGATTTTTGAAGGAGCATATCTTTTCTTATTGGAATCTCCAATCGAAAATCTTGCAACAGGTTTGGCGCAAGCCGAAATCAAAAATAATCCGCCTAATAAAACAATTAAATTCCTACTCATTAGTTCATTCTAATTTTCATTTTCACATCCTTTAAAGGACGATCTTTATTATCCTTCTGTACAGCGGCAATCTTATCCACTACATCCATTCCTTCAACCACCTCGCCAAATACTGTATAGTCTAAATCCAACATTGGTGTTCCTCCTAATGTCCTATACTTCTCCCTCTGCGCCTCATTATATTTAAAACCTTTTCTCGCCTCAATTTGATCCAAACTACCATCTCTTTGCACTTGTCCATGCACAATATAAAACTGAGAACCTGAAGATCTTTTCTCTGGATTAACACCATCCGATTGTCTAGCTGCTGCTAAACAACCCTTAAAATGTGGTGCACCGATTTCTGCCTCTAAAGTATATCCCGGACCACCTGAACCTAATCCAACACCAGGTGCTGCATTCCTAGAATTTGGATCTCCTCCTTGTACCATAAAACCACTGATTATTCTATGAAATAATAAGTCATCATAAAATCCATCATTCACTAAATCAATAAAATTCTTTTGATGAATTGGTGTTGAATTATACAACTCAACTTTCATGTTTCCAAATTCAGTCTCGATAGTAGCATATGTCTTTCCATCTCCACATGAATTAAGAGATAGCATAAAAACAAAACATAAAAAAAGTACAATTCTCATTTTCATTAAATTTTAAACTTTAACTTTCGTATCCTCCATTCAAAGTTTCCATGGCTTTGAAATAACTTATAATTCGTTCTTTTAACAATCGTTCTTGTTGATCAACTCCCTTAATCTTAAACGATTTTATTTGTTCCCAGTGTGGCCATCCATCTTCATCTCTTCCTTTAAATTCAAAATATCCTTCCTCTTCCATCAAACTACAAACGGCGACATGCATTAAATCTTGTTTTTCTTCTTTAGAAAATTCTTCTCTTAATTCACCAAACTCTTGAATTCCAATTAAAAAGAGGATAGATTTCAAATCTGGCAAATCATTCTTCCCGACAGCATCTTTAACGATGTGTTTTACCCTTAACCATTCAAATTCTAATTCCCAATCTTCCATTGACGCATTTTGAAAGCGCAAATATACTTATTCACTTCCTTAAAATCACTTAGATTTCTTGTCTGACAAAAGGAGTCACTTGAGCTGCACGTCGAGCTGGCAACATTGAAGCAAAAAAACCTAAGAGTAAAACAGTTATTGAAACAACTAGAAAATCCTTCCATTTAATTTCTATAGGATATGCATCAATGATAAAACCTTCAGGAATACTTATAAGCCCAAAATACTTTTGCAAAACATAAAGTATTAATGCTAAAACAATACCCATAAACAATCCTAAGCCGCAAATCAAAACCCCTTCTATCACAAAGAGATTTCTAATCCCTTTTGATGTATATCCTAATGCTCGTAAAATCGAAATATCTTCTCTCTTCTCCAATACAATCATCCATAATGCACCTATCAAATTAAATGCGATGATGAATAGGGTCAAACAAGCAATAAGATAACTCACCCACTTTTCTATATTCATGATTTTTAAAAATGCCTCGTCTTGTTGATACCTGTTTTTGGTTTCAAATCCCTCGCCCATAATTCCAAGTACCGAATCAATGATTTCTTTTTCTTTTGAAGGATCAATTTTAAATTCCAAAGCACTCACCTTGTTTTTGGTTTCCAATAACTTACTCGCAAATTCATAAGAACAGATAAGGTGAGAAAAATCATTATCGCTTTGGACAGAAAAAGCACCAGAGGGATAAATCATTTTATATTTAAAATCTTTGGCTAGTGGGCCTTTCTTTTTCCGAAGTGGCATATACACTTTAATGGGTGTAATGGCATCACTAAAATTGACACCTAACTTATTGGCTAATCCCATTCCCAAAACACCATAGCTGATATTATCCTCCTTTAATACAAACGACCCTTTCCGAATAGTAGAATCGATTCGGGTAACCGTAGAAAAAAGTTCGTCCACACCTTTTATTACTCCAACTTCTTGAACATTGTCATATTCGTAAAAAGCAATTTCCTCCACGGTTTTAGAAATAGTTTGTACGCCGTCAATTTCTTTTAATTTCTTTAAATCCTCATCTGAAGTTTCAAAGTATTTACCATCTATGGGACTTACTTTTAAATCAGGATTGAAATCATTTAACAATCCAGACAACAAGCTTTCAAATCCATTAAAAACAGACAATATTAAAATTAACGCTGCTGTACCAATACTCATTCCGAGTACAGAAATACCAGTAATTAGATTAATCGCATTAGTGGATTTTTTACCAAATAAATATCGCTTCGCTATTTCAAAAGAGGTGTTCATTCTATATTTACATCAATGCATTATAAATCGCAGTTTGAATACGAGGTCTAAATTCTTTCTTTCCAAACTTATTATTATTCATTGATGGATAAGTTCTATTGGAAAGCATGATATAAATTAAGTCATGTTCAGGATCAATCCAAACAACTGTCCCTGTAAAACCTAAGTGTCCAAAAGTACTTTCAGAAGCTTTTTCAGACATGTTCATTTTCTTATCAGGATTCAACTCTTTCATATCAAAGCCTATTCCTCTTCGTGTCGATCGTGGATGTCTTTGCGTGTACTCTTTGATGACCATGGGATTTAAATATTCCTTTCCGCCATATTTTCCTCC
>JAHDBI010000050.1:6664-10665 GCA_020630475.1 Saprospiraceae bacterium | reverse complement strand
TGTACTCTTTGATGACCATGGGATTTAAATATTCCTTTCCGCCATATTTTCCTCCGTTCAATAACATTTGGCAAATGACCGATAAATCACGAGCGTTTGAAAATAAACCGGCATGACCTCCTACTCCGCCCATCATTGCTGCACCCATGTCATGGACATGCCCTTGCAATCTTTGATTTCTAAAATAAAGATCCTCTTCCGTAGGTACAATATCCCAACGCTTATGTTGCTTCAATGGCAAAAAACCAGAATACTCTAGTCCTAATGGTTTATAAAAATGCTCAGAACAAAACTCCTCTATAGGCATTCCAGAGACCTGTTGAATAATCTTCTCAATCATGTAGAATCCTAAGTCACTGTATCGGTAATCCGTTTTATCTCTAAAACTACAACTGATGACTTTATTCCATATGGTATCCCGATAATCTTCTCTCAAAAAGAGTTTTCTTGCGACTTCAATATTGTAATTGTCCTCTTTATGATCTTTATAAAACTCAGGTAAAGGTTTGGGTTTTTTTCCTTCACTTAGGGTAGATACATAAAAAGGTATCCATCCTCTAAGGCCAGCATGATGAGCCATGATGTCTTTAAATACAAGAAATCTTTTGGCCGACGTATCTACAGGCATTCCGCTTAAATAATCTCCTAATTTGTTGTTTACATCAAATTTTCCGTCATACTGCAAATTCATTAAAGCGATAGTAGAAGCAAAGATTTTGGTTATAGAAGCTAAGTCATAAATGTCTTCTGATTTGACTGCGCGTTCTTTTTTATAGGTATGATGACCATAGTTCTTTTCAAACACAATTTGATTATCCTTGGCCACCAAAATTTGACATCCAGGTGCAGCCTTCATATCGATCATCTCTTTTACGATATCATCGATCACGGCTAAGCTGTCACTATTTAATCCAACTTGCTCCGGGGATGAATATCCAAGAATTCCCAAGGAGGGTAAGAAAATTCCATCACCAAACTTAAATACATCATCCGCTGAAACTGGAAGCTTTCCACCGATTTCTGAAACTCCATTTAAAGCTTGTCCAACAATATTTTGAACCAAGTCATTGTCTTCATAAGCCACCAAGATATTATCCACACGATTAAAATATTTTATGGCATAGGGGCTTCCAAATAGTGTTAAAACAACTTTAGTTTTTTGCCTCAACTTTTCAATAAAGTCAAGTGTGTTTTCTGTGATCCCAAAATTCTTAGAAGCGTATTTACTCATATCGTGGATACTCACATATACCGCATCATAAGATGAAAGAGACTTCAACATAGCTTCACTCGCACCTGAAGATAAATTCTTGCTCATTTGAAAATGCTGAATGTTCAAGAAGTGGTCAAGTGTTTTTTGAAATTCGTTTTTTTGGCTTTCGCCAATAATTACAGAAGCTAATTTTAATTTTTGTTTTTGAGGGCTTGGTATTAATTGGTCATTATTGCGTACAAGCGTTAAAGCATTTCTATATAACTCTGCCTTTAAGGCTAATGCTTCTGAATCTTCTTGTAAATCTTTATTTATAGATGATATATTAATGATTTGCTCTACACTGTCTAGGCCAAATCGAAATTTAGATCGCATGATCTTTTCTACCCTGTCATTAATAGAGGATGGACTAATCAAGCCTTCATTAATATATTTTTTAATCTCAGCAATGGCCTTGTAAACATTATTAGGTAACAAGACAATGTCATTTCCAGCAACAATACTTTCTGCTTCTGCTTGTCCATCCGCAAAATGTTTAGTCACTCCTTTCATTTCCATAGCGTCCGTGAAAATCAAACCTTTAAATCCAATTTCATCAATCAGGATTTCTTGGATTGCCTTTCTTGATAAAGTAGTTGGTCTATTTTGTCTATTGTCAATGGCAGGGATATTTAAATGCGCCACCATCATGCTTCCCACGCCTTCATCACTCAAGGCCCTAAATGGAGTTAACTCAATGCTATCCAGTCTATTTCGATCGTGTAAAATTACTGGTAGATCATAATGACTATCGACGTCGGTATCACCATGACCAGGAAAATGTTTGGCACAAGCCATCACACCATGTTCTTGCATTCCTTGCATCATGGCATAAGACTTAGCACTCACATTGTAAATATCCTCTCCAAACGATCGATCATTTATTACTGGGTTCTTAGGATTATTATTCACATCGACTACAGGGGCAAAATTAACGTTGATACCTATTCGCTTACAATGCTTTGCAATCTCTTTTCCCATATTATAAATGAGATTATTGTTTTGAATTGCGCCCAAGGTTAGATTTCTTGGAAACGAAAAAGACTTCTTTGGAAAACGCATTCCCAATCCCCATTCACCATCTATAGAAACAAAAAGTGGACGCTTGGCTAAGCCTTGATATTTATTCGTTAAACGAGCTTGTTCGTCTGGAGACCCTTGAAAAAAGCATAGACCTCCAATGTGATAATCTTTAATGAGTTTTTCTATTTCTTTATAGTGCGCTTTATCATTCTTACTAAAAGCACGTATCATAAAAAGTTGACCGATCTTTTCATCCAAGGTCATTCCTTCCATTTGATTCATTACCCAAACATCTTCCTTAGAAAGAATCTTTCCGTTTTGGGCATGAATGCCATTGGCGAAAGCCACTAAAAAAAACAATATAAGTATACCCTTATTGATCATTGTATTTTGTCCTTCATCGATGGATCAATCTCCACCACCTTAGTAAAATTTAGTCGAGCACAGGTTTCATCCCCATAATTACGACATGCATTGGCTAGGTTTAAATATGCCTGTGCATCTTGAGGTCGTTGCTCCACTGCTAGTTCAAAGTATTTGACAGCATTTTGATGATTTTTGCCCATTCCATAGGCTACACCTAATAAACGCAAGGTTTCGTAATCTGTTGGCTTTAATTCAAAAGCTTTTGTTAAATATCGTTTCGCTTTCTCCAAATCTCCCTGTTTTTCGCCAAAGAACCTTCCCGCATCTCGATATGCAAATCCTAAATTATTCAAGGCCTCGGTATACCCTGGTGAAACTTGTAAGGCCTTTTCATATTGCTGAACCGCATCAGGATATTGCTCTAAATAGAAATGCGCATTGCCCAAAAGCAAATAGGCATTTTTATATTGAGGATGTATTTTTATCGCCTTCTGTAAATAAGGAATAGCTTGATTTAAATATTCCTTCCTTTGATTCTCATCCTTCGTGTTTTCTGCAGCGTTAATCAACGAGCCACCCGCCGCATTAAGCCCTTTTGCAGAATTTGAAGACACTTTCACATCTGTCGTATACAAGGTAAAATTGTCTTTCCAAACAACATTTCTAGTGATGGTTTTGAAACTATATAGACACAATATGGCACCCATAAAAATCATAGACATTGATCTTCTTTTTCCCATATACTTGAACAACAAATAAGACATCAATAAGCAAAACCCAACTGAAGGCATAAACATAAATCGTTCGGACATATTTGTACCTATCGGAAAAACAATATTAGAAACAATAGAAAGTGTAATTATAAAATACAGTATGGAAAAACTAATGATTTTATCTCGCTTCCAAAACCAGACAATGAGGATACCAAGAAATACATAAAGCAATAGACTTATAATAACAGTTACATCTGTAAAATTCATCACTCCTATATGTCTTGGATAATAGTCTGCTGTCAAGGGATGAGGAAAAAGGAGCAGTTGTATATATTTTCCTAATGTGAAAAAAATGGTCGCAAATTTCTCCTGCATAGAAAACGAAACCAATAATCCATCTTGATATTTTAAGTAAGGATTATTCATCAATTCACCCGGTGTATGTCCAAAATTAAAACCAAGTATTGCAGTACGAATCGCTAGAAAGGCAAATGTACCTAGTAGCGCCGTCCATATCGACGTCAAGGACTTCATTAAAGATTTTGATCTGAACATCATTATTGCTACCGGAATGATCGCTAAGTAAGTAATAACATTCTCTTTGGACATCAGTCCAAGAAAACAGCAAACACCAGCTAGAACTAAAT
>JAHDBI010000050.1:1833-6564 GCA_020630475.1 Saprospiraceae bacterium | reverse complement strand
ACATTCTCTTTGGACATCAGTCCAAGAAAACAGCAAACACCAGCTAGAACTAAATATTTTAACCTTGCTTTTTCATCAACGGCTTTTAAAACAAAATAGAAAGTTCCTAGAGCTAACATCAAACTCATAATTTCGTCGCGTCCCTTAATATTTGCTACAACTTCTGTATGTATAGGATGTGCGGCAAACAGCAAACAACATCCATAAATGATAAGTTTTTTATAGGGAATTTGATGATCCTTTAGAAGTCTAGTTAAACATGTCCACAACAACATGATCAAAAATCCATACAGTAAAATATTCATCAAATGACCAACAAAAGGTTTTTGACCAAATAGCCCAACTTCAATCGCGAATATCACTGGAGTCAATGGTCGATATCGACCACCCGCAACTAATTTGTCCTTCCCTTCCACCTTAAAAAAACCGTAGAAGGTGTCATTCGTCAACAATCCAGGTATACCCGAAAAGCCTTTTTCGGTAAACATGTTTTCCGTAATAACAATAGCATCATCTTGTGCATAATCATGCCCTAAAGTATTCGCGTAAAGCAAAAAACAAAAACCCAATAAGGACCATTTAACCCAAATAGAATTTAAAAATCTATCCAGAAAGTTTAATCCTTCTAAACCTTGTTTACGGTCTTGTGTCATTGACTTTGCCATTGAAGAGTAAAGATAATTGATAACACATACAAACAAAATTTAATATGTACCGATATGTCTCATAATCAATCTCTTAATGAAATGTAAAAAAGCCATTATTCTTGAACGCTACGATTTAAATCTCGTACTTTCACAAAGCTCGAAGTTGCTTATTGCATCTTCATATTTAGAATAACTAATCTGAGAAAATGATTAAAAAATGGTACTGCTTATCGATGCTGTTTTTTCTGGCGATCAGCCTGCACGCCCAAAACAGCGATAAACCAAAAAGAGTAACCAACACTTACCTCATTAAAAATGTCAATATCATCCAGAAACCTGGACAAATGATTGACATGGGTCAGGTACTCATTAAAGACGGTTTGATAAAACAAGTGGGTAAAACTATTTCACCACCAAGTGATGCTGAAATCATTTCAGCGGATTCGATGTACGTTTACGCTGGATTTATAGATGCGCTCTCCCATACGGGTCTGAAAAAAGAGGAAGAAAAAGAAAGATCAAGAAATAGCAATCCAGGCAATCCTACAAATGAGGAAGCTGGAATTGTACCCGAGCGTTTAGCGTCTAGCTTAATTTCATCTTCATCTAAATCCATTGAAAATATGAGGAAGAATGGTTTTGCCATTACTCATGTTGTTCCTAAAGGTAACATGCTTCCTGGTTCTGGATCAGTTATTGTTTTAAATGGAAATTCAAGTGAAGAAATGGTGATTAAAGATGACGTTTCACTATTTGGACAATTAAAAGGTTCTGGCCGAATTTACCCATCTACGATCATTGGTGTCTTAGCCAAATGGAAAGACATTTATCGTAATGCTGAAATCGCTAAAGGCCATCAGTCTAAATATGATTTAAATCCATCTGGTATAGGTCGTCCAGCTTATGATGATGCGACGAAAGCCTTATTTCCCGTAATTGATAAGAAGAAGTCCGTTTTCATGCATACCAAAGATCATCTATCTGCCCATCGAGCTATGAAGTTAAAAAAGGACCTTGGTTTTGATATGGTTCTGTGCGAATTGAAACAAGGCTGGCATTTAATCGACCAAATCAAAAGAAACAATATTCCAGTCCTCTTATCTTATGATATCCCTGAAAAAAAGGAGGAGAAAAAAGACGAAAAGAAAGATGATGAAGGAAAAGAAAAGAAAGAAGAAGCGAAGAAGGAAAAAGAAATAGATCCGGAATTAAAAATCTTTAAGGAGAAGAAAGAAAAATCCATTGATGAATATATCGGACAAGCTGCTGCTTTCGAAAAAGCTGGAATCCCATTTTCGTTTTCTCACTTGAGTGGAAAAGCTAAAGACCTTAAAAAGAATATTCGACAAATGATTAAAAGTGGCTTAAGTGAAAATGCTGCTTTAGCCGCTTTAACGACTAACCCAGCTAAATTAATAGGTGTTGATAATATCGCGGGTACCATTGATCCTGGAAAAATGGCTAACCTCGTCATTACCAACAAATCTTACTTTGACGAAAAATCTAAAATTCGCTATGTTTTTGTTGAAGGAGAAATGTTTGAATTCGAAGAAAAAAAGAAGAAAAAGAAAAAAGGAGATACGGAAGAAGCAAAGTTTGACATCACAGGCCAATGGTCGTATAAACTTGAAATTCCAATGCCCGAAAATGAAGGCACGCTCGATTTAAAAAAGGAGGGAGAAGGATATACCGTAACACTAACTTCAGCGTCCGATCCAGATGACCCTGAAGTCATTGAAAACGTCGTTCTCGACGGAGATAATATGTCTTTCTCTTTTGAAGTTACAGAGGGAATGGCTATGACTATTTCTATGGATTTGACATTTACAGAAGAGAGCTTTGAAGGAACGGTTACTGCAGGTGAATTTGGAACATTTCCAATGAACGGTGAGAAAATTAGCGGACCAAAAAAATGATCAACATGAAAAAGAAAAATATATTACTATCGATCTGTTTTGCGATTGCTTTTCTATGGAATGGATCAGATTCGTTTGCGCAAAATGTACTGATTACCAACGGTACGGTCATCACCATTACAGATGGTGTAAAAGAAAATACCGACGTACTCATTCAAAATGGAAAAATAAAAAGCATCGGAAAAGGTTTGTCCGCACCATCAGGAACAAAGACGATCGACGCAGAGGGTATGTTCGTGATGCCAGGTATCATAGATGCACATTCACATATTGCCATTGATGCGGTCAACGAAGCGACCAATAGAATTACTCCTGAAGTGGCCACAGGTGATGCGATCAACCCATTTACCATGACCTTGTACAGAGCCTTAGCAGGAGGTGTAACGATTTCGCATGCGATGCATGGTTCAGCCAACGCTATTGGTGGTCAATGCGAAACCATTAAGCATAGATTCGGGGTATATGATCCGGAAGAAATGAAAATGGAAGGTGCACCTCGAACGATAAAATTTGCATTGGGTGAAAACCCCATGAGGGTTCATGGAGAAGGAAGAAATATTTTTCCTCGTACAAGAATGGGAATTGAACAATTATTTAGAATGTCCTTTTCTGAAGCTCAAAATTACATGCAGTCTTGGTCTGACTATAAAAGCGGTAAACAAAAAACACCACCGGAATATAATCTTAGAATGGAAACCCTTGCCGATATTTTAAAGGGTGAAATTCTTATTCATTGTCATTCATATCGTGCAGATGAAATTTTAATGTTGATGGGTGTACTCAGTGACTACGGGGTAAAAAATATAACCTTCCAACATTGCAACGAAGGATTTAAAGTTGCTCCTGAGTTAGCGGAATTCGGTGCCCATGCTTCAGTTTTCTCTGATTGGTGGGCTTACAAGTTTGAGGTTTATTATTCCACTGCTTTCAATGCAGCGATTCTAACTAAAAACGGCGTGGTGACTTCGATTAATTCTGATGACCGACAGTTGATCAGACACTTATATCATGAAGCGGCAAAAACGCAACGTTATGGAGATTTAACGGATAACGAAGCTTTACGACTCATCACCATAAATCCTGCCATTCAATTAGGAATTGAAGACAGAGTGGGTTCAATCGAAAAAGGGAAAGATGGGGATATCGTGATCTTTAAAAATCATCCTTTGTCCATCTACGCCGTTCCTCAGTATACCTTAGTTGATGGTGTGGTCAGATTTAATTTAAAAGAAGATTCTGCTGACATGCGTATCATCATTGATCCTAAAGAATCGGAGCCGAGTTTCTTTGAAGATTGTGGACATAATCACGACAAATGCTTACAAGGCGTGAGTAACTTTTTATTTCATAAACATTAATAGGACAACAAGAACATGAGATATATATTTTCAATAAGCTTTGCTTTTATTTGTTTTTTGGGTCAAGCCCAAAATATCGAAAAAGCGGTCCAAGGAAACTTTTTATTGGACAATGCTACTATAGTATCTGTAACCAACGGAACCTTCAAAGGAGACGTGTTGATCATGGATGGTAAAATCGCAGATATTGGAACTTCTATAAGCGTGAATGATAATATGGAGGTGATCGATTGCGAAGGTAAATTCGTTTATCCCGGAATGATAGACGGTGGAACCAAATTGGGTTTAGGTGAAATCGGTGCGGTTTCTTTAACCAATGATTTTAGTGAGCTCGGAGATTTTGTTCCACATATGAAAGCCTTAACTGCAGTTAATCCGAATTCTGTGAACATCCCAGTAACAAGAGTTGAAGGTGTGACCACGGTATTAACTAGTCCTCAAGGTGGACGATTTCCAGGAACTGCAGCCCTAATCAATTTACATGGCTATACTCCTGAACAAATGAGTGCAGGATTCGAAGCCGTTGTATTAAACTACCCTTCTAGTGGTAAAAGAGGAAGATGGGATCGTCGATCAGAAGAAGACATCAAAAAAGACGCGGAAAAGGCGAACAAATCGATAAACGACGTCATTAAAAAAGCAAAGCTCTATGCTAAAATTGATAGCGCAAGCCAAGCTACGGGTTCCAAAAGAAATGATTATAATCCTCAAATGGATGCTATGCTTCCTATCATTCGAGGAGAAGCGCCAATCATTATAAATGTCAATAAGAAAAATGATATTCTATCTGCCATAGAATGGGTCAAGGAA
>JAHDBI010000050.1:0-1733 GCA_020630475.1 Saprospiraceae bacterium | reverse complement strand
TACAATGCTGGTTTTGCTGCTACTTACGGATTAGGTACTGAAGAAGCACTCAAAGCTGTTACCATCAACGCAGCAGAAATATTTGGATTAGGGGATCAATTAGGGAGCATAGAAAAAGGTAAAATCGCTAATATAATTGTGACCACAGGAGACCCATTTGAAACAAAAACTGATATCTTGCAAGTTTTTATAGAGGGTTGGAAAATTCCTATAGAAAGCAGACATACATTATTGTATGATGAATTCCTAAAAAGAGATCCAGGATTAAAAAACGATTAAATGAATCTAGAGAAAATTATAGCGGTCAGCGGTTTACCAGGACTGTATAATATTGTGAGTTCGAGAAACAATGGTTTACTAGTAGCCAACATGGATGACGGTAAAACTAAATTTTGTTCAGTGAGAAAACATCAATTTACACCTTTAGAAACTGTGGCCATTTATACTCAAATGGATACAGCTCCTCTAAAGGATGTTTTTGAAAGTATGTTGGCTAATGCAAAATCTTTGGCCATTCCTTCTACCAAAGAATCGAGTGGTGTCATCTCGGATTACTTCGTTCAAATACTACCAGACTACGATCCTGATCGAGTACAAATCAGTGATATCAAAAAGATCATTAAGTGGTATAACTTTCTAGATGTAAGAGGGGTGTTTAATGCCTCTGACGAAGAAGAATAAGTATTGTTCTTTTCCATTGATGAAAAGAACGATTGACTGGTTTTGAAGAAACAGGGGATGGAATCCACTGAAGAAAAGAGCCGTAAGCTAATCTTGCGGATGGGTGGTAAAATCTTGTCTGTAGAAACGCTTTGCTGCAATGAAGCACCCGTACCCGCATCTACAGACCTTCCGTACGACTCTAATTTCAAGCTATAAGCTTGAATGATCGGTTGATAGTCAACACCTAAAAGACTTTCACTTTAATCTTTTCATTCCGTCTAATTGTCAGCAATAATGAATGAAAAACGGAGATGCGTTGAGTCGAAGACTCAAAGAAGCACAAAGTGCATGAATGAATGATCTGAGCGCAGCGAAGAATTGCCTTCAATTAGACTAGATTTTTGGTTCTTTTCATCAATGGAAAAGAACAATAAAACCATTGGCGAAAACAAAGAAAGACTTTAATGAAATGACCTTTTGAGATTTGTTTTTGCGACTAAGCAAAAAGGAACAACAAGTTTTAATCTAAAACAAATTCAAGCTACAAGCTTGAACGATAGAAAAGAACAATAAAACCATTGGCGAAAGCCAAAATAAAAAAACTACCCAGCCCATCCTTCTCGGTCAAGGCTTCTGTACTGAATGGCCTCCGCAAGATGTTCCACTTTAATCTTTTCATCACCTGAAATATCGGCGGCAGTGCGAGCCACTTTCAAAATGCGGTCATAGGCTCTAGCAGATAATTGTAATTTCTCCATAGCCGTTTTGAGTAAAATAGTACAGGGCTTATTCAATGTACACACCTCACTGACCATACGGCTAGACATTTGAGCATTATTAAATACTCCTTTGGTTGCACTGAATCTTTGATCTTGAACTTTCCTAGCGCGCACTACCCTTTCTCTCACCACATCGCTTGTCTCACTGGTATATTCCGCAGTAGATAGTTCAGAAATAGAAACAGGTGTTACCTCCACATGAAGGTCTATTCGATCCAACAGAGGTCCGGATATTTTAGTTAAGTATCGCTTTACAACTCCGGGACCACAAACACAATCTTTATCGGGATG
>JAHDBI010000049.1:25333-26553 GCA_020630475.1 Saprospiraceae bacterium | reverse complement strand
TGTTCTTGTTCCTTTCTGGATTTGTTCAAAAAATAGAATCCCGAGGCCACCAATAAAAACAACAGCAGACTCATCAAACTAGAGGGCCAGATTTTTTTAAATAAGTACCCTCGATATTCTGAGATGACAATGTCTTCTTTCTTTTTCGTCCCAAAGCTTCTTTGATTCACAGTAAACTCCACATTGGCGTCAATGGGTTGTTCCGAACTCACAATATGAATTTGAAATTCATCCATCAATCCCTCATCTTCCAATCGTTCGTTAAACTTAAAATGGACAGAGTTACTTGTATCTCTTAAGGATTCCATGATGTCTATCCCATTTTTCTGGATGTTGATATGTGGGATAGCTATCGAAAATGGATTAAATCCATCACTACTGTCTGAGAGGTTTTCTACAAAACTGATGATCGTATCTTGAGCAAAGATTTGACTTTTACCTCGTATATCTATTTGGTCAAAGGATTTAAAAGGACTTTGTTGGGTATCAGATACGACTTGGATAAACGAATAGAGCATAGAGTCCCTGATCTCTCCGGCAGCCAATTCAAATTGGGTATCTAAATTTTTCTGCAGAAGACCCAGTTCCTTTTGATACTGCTTGTAATTCCAATGAAATAAAAAGCCCGCCAAAAACAGAAGACTGAGGATAACAATGCTATTGGATATTTTAGGACTCGTGGCCATATCATAAAGATATACCCAGTTTTTAGTAGAATTCGATTCTATTAACCTTAATTAACCTTAAATCTGGTTTAGTTAACCTAGTCTAGCTGTTTTGTCTCTTATTTTTGAGTCAAATAAAAATGAAAAGAACATGGAAAAAGTAATAGCAATCGCAGTAATGATCGGATTGGCCGTCCAAGTCAATGCCCAGAAAATCGGTATGATTAAATATAAGGAAACGATCAAGTTGCAAATAGAGATGGATCTTCCAGAGGGTATTGACCTGAGCGGAATGCTTCCAGAATCGCAGAGTTTTTATAAGGACTTGTATTTTAATCAATATCAGTCGGTATATAAAGACGCTAAAGAAAATGAAAGCTCGGATACAGAAATGCAAAGTAATGATGGTTCGATCCAAATAAAAATCCAAAGAGACGAAACGGAGGAAATTCAATTCACCGATCTTAAAGAAAAAAAGACGGTGCACCAACAAGGTTTTATGGGCAAGGAGTTTTTGATCGAGGAAACATTGGCGAAAGCCAAATGGAAACTAAC
>JAHDBI010000049.1:0-25233 GCA_020630475.1 Saprospiraceae bacterium | reverse complement strand
TGGGCAAGGAGTTTTTGATCGAGGAAACATTGGCGAAAGCCAAATGGAAACTAACAGGAGAAAAAGTAATGTACCTAGGCTACGAATGTCAAAAAGCCACGAGTAGCTCTGAAGAGGGGGAGACGGTCGCTTGGTTTACCCCTGAAATTCCAGTCCAACACGGACCGAGTTCGTATAACCAATTGCCTGGGGCGATTTTGATGTTAAGCACTCCTGAACAGAAAATGGAAATCATGGCGACGGAGGTCATATTGGACGAAAGTCATCAAAAAGAAATCAAAGCCCCTACAAAAGGCAAGAAGGTGACCAATGAAGAATTTGAGAAAATCATTGAGGAAAAGACCAAGGAGATGGAAGAGATGTATGGGGGGCAAGGCATCATTATTCGTAATTAATCATTGATAGATATTTAATCATGAGGGATATGAAAACATTTGTCCTGGCGATCTTATGCCTAGTGACTTCCATACAAGTGATGGGGCAGTATAGTCTCACGGGTACCGTAGTGGACGAAAATGGACAGGGCCTAGAAGGGGCTACCGTGGTCTTGCTGGATGCGCAGGATTCTACCATGCTCGCTTTTAATATCAGCAATCAAGAGGGTGGTTTTAAATTGGAGGATCTAGAAAAGCAAGATTACATTCTACAGCTTTCTTTTGTGGCCTATAATAATGTCAGCGAATTGTTAACACTCGATTGGGCATCGAATGAAATCAATATTGGGGCATTTAAAATGATGCCATCCTCCGAGATTTTGCAAGAGGTGACGATAAAGGCCGAACATATTCCTATGGGAATCCGAGGAGATACGATCACCTATAATACCGCCGCGTTTAAGACGAAGCCCGGTGCGAGTGTTGAAGATCTATTGAAAAAACTTCCAGGCATTGAAGTAGATCGAAGTGGAGCGATCAAAGCCCAAGGCGAAGATGTCGAAAAGGTTTTGGTGGATGGTAAGAGCTTCTTTGGGGATGATCCCAAAATTGCCACTCAAAACTTAGAGGCGGAGGCAGTGGATAAAGTAGAGGTATTTGATAAGGCCTCTGATATTGCAGAATTTACCGGCGTGGATGATGGCAACGATCAAAAAGCCATTAACTTGAAATTGAAGGAGGACTATAAAAATGGTGGATTCGGAAAGTTGGAACTAGAAGGAGGAACAGAGGAACGATACAAGTCAAAATTAAATTATAACAGATTTAGTCCTTCGATGCAAGCGGCCATCATTGGCGCCAGCAATAATATCAACGAACAAGCCTTTTCGATCAATGACTACATCAGTTTTATGGGTGGCTTGAGTAATGTCATGTCCTCATCCAATGGGGTCTTTAATCTTGGAGATCAATTTTCTGGTAATGCTAGAGCACCGGAAGGGCTCAATAGAAATACCTCTGGTGGATTGAATTTTAATTATGACTTCTCCGAGAAAATGAAGTTGACGAGCAACTATTTTCTAAACAACACCAAGGTAAATATTGACCGATCGACAACGGGGCAGCAGTTTGTGGACGAACTGGAATATAATTCGATTGATTCTAGTTTCTTGAATGAAAGTAATCTAGCTCATCGACTCAATACCAAGTTGGAGTATCACCTCAACCCCTTAACACAAGTGGTGTTGACCAATAATTTCAGTTTGTCGAAAGATGACAATGGGGAGATCGGACAATCTACATTTATAAATGCTTTTCAAGAGAGTAGGAGTTCGCAAGTCTTAGATGTCACTCGAAATCAATGGGCCTATGAGGGAGCCCTACAATGGAGAAGGAAGTTCATTAAGAAGGGAAGAAATTGGATCAGCAATGTGCGAACGACATTAGGCAATGTTTCGGATGACAACAGTGTGCTCAGCGAATTTCTTTTTGGTGTCAATACAAATGTGATTGATCAGTTTCAAGAGTATACCAAGAGTGAAAAGTCCTTCGAATTGGACACCAAGTTTACCGAGCCCATCGCCAGTAAAAGGTATTTGAGCACGCATTATCAATTTGGCTATAGCCTAGAAAGCCCAGAAAAATATTTTTATGATCGAGAGGCTCAGGACTTAATCCTTAACGATAGTTTGAGTGCATCTTTTGAAAAGCAATTTTACTACCATCGGACAGGAGTGAGTCTAAGAAACAATGGACGAAAGTTGAAAGTGAATGTAGGTGTGGATGTCCAGCAGAGCTTTTTGACGGGAGACATTATCGGGGAGTCAGAGGTGGTGAACAGTGATTATTTTCACATTTTACCCTTGGCGAGTATGGAGTATAAAATCGCCAATTCTAAGACCCTTGATTTTTCGTATTCAAGTTCAGTGGCTGCTCCGGCTTTAAGCCAATTGATGCCTTTGCCAGATAATTCAGATCCCAACTTATTGATTTTAGGTAATCCTAATTTGGATCCTGAGTATCAGCATCAAGTTTCTTTGGGCTTCAATTATTTTGATCAATTCAGCTTCACCAGTTTCTTTAGTAATCTAGGGGTGACCTACACCAGGGATAGAATCATTAATGAGGTGAGCATCGAGGAAGGCTTTAGGAGAGTGATCCAACCAATCAATTCTGATGACTTTTTGAGTGCCTTTAGTTACCTTTCTTTTGGTAAGCCGATCAAGAAGTTGGGTTTGAAGTTTCGTTTGACCAATCAGATTCAGTTTAGTCAATATGAGACCTTCTTAAATGCGGAGCGGAGTCCGGTGAGCGAGGGCAATATAACGGGGCGTTTAAGTTTTGATAATCGAAAGAAGAAATATTTTGATATCGAGTCGGGCATCAGACTGAACTACACAAGAAGACAATACGAATTGAATGAGGACTTCAATCAGAACTTTTTCAATTATGATTTGTACGTCGAAAATGATTTCTTTTTGCCTTCCAATATTACGATCGGTTGGAGCTATGATTTTAGAAAGTTTTCCAATGAGTCCTTTTCATCGAATGAGACGTATCAATTGTTGAATGCAAGCATTAGAAAAGACTTTAATGATGGACGATGGGGGATACAGTTAAGAGCCTATGATTTATTAGGACAAAATATTGGCTTTCGCCGAATGGGTGGGATCAACTCCTTGAATGAGGTCAGATACAATACCTTAAGTCGATATTTTATGGTGGGGATAAATTGGAGTTTAGGTAAGGTGAAGAAGAGTGGGATATCCTTTGAATAATCTAAGTTACTATGAAACGAATTATATTTTTTTCATGGATTTTCTTGAGTTGTACTACCACTCAAAGGTCTGGTCATAGCTTTAATCCGAATGACTTGCAGCAAAAATTTATTGTCCATCAAATGCAAGGCAAGCCCGGTAAATGCTATCAAAAATTAATGTTCAATGGCACACAGCAATGGACGGAGGTCTTGTGCGATGCAGAGAAAACTAAAAAGCTTGTTCGACGAATCCAGAATGACCTGATTGTTCTTGGCTATAATTTGAGTAACGAAGAATTAAATCAAGCCAGGATCGGAAGGCAAACAAAAATGTCTTTGGTCGCTTTTCAAAAAGAACAAGGAATGGCTTATGGAGCCTTGGATAGAGCAACGATAAATCGCTTAGCTTTAAACGCCTCAAAATGGAATGAGTTATAGATGATGCGCTTGGGGATGAAGGTAGGCAAAAATGAACGGGAATTAATTCACAATTATTTTTAAAAATTTGTTCCTTGACCTTGTCGACATTTAGCTTGTATTTTCTTAGTTGTTTATTTTTTTATTTATTACCTTAAGGGCATGTGTGCTGAATTAATGTAAAAGTAAAAATATAAATATGAAGACTTTCTGTTCTTACCTATTTGTTTTAATTGTATGTTTCGTGATAATTTCAAGTTGCAATGAAAGGGATGATTATATAACTACGAATGAAGAGTTGTCAATAAGAACAGATAAGGGCGGTGATACCCCTGAAGGGTGTGAGAATTGCAGAGTTTTTATGAGTGTAGATAAGGGATGTAATATGAAATTGACTTTAACAGATGGATGTATTGGAAATATAACATATCAATGGACGACGCCAACTGGAAATTCTAGTATTCCGAATCCCGATGCATCAGTAAATGGCAATTATTGTGTTACTATATTTACTGATCAGGGTTGCTCTGCCAGCGCATGTACTAACGTAATAAACTGTCAAGATGCTTGCGCCGATGATTGTATAGCAGTTATTTTGAATGACTTGGAATGCCAATTAGAAGTGGATCTAAATGATTGTGATAGTCAACCAAAAAATATAATCTGGTCCACACCAATGAATTTTATTCCTGTAGGAACAACTGTAACACCTGAAATTAATGGGGTTTACTGTGCTCATGTTTCTTTTTTAGATGGATGTTCTTATACTGATTGTATCAATATCAAAGACTGTCAAGAATTTTGCGAGGAGGATTGTAATATTGAATTTGAGATTAATAATTTAGGTACCAATTGCTTTATGACTGTTAAGACCAATGAATGTATAGGTCCGTTAGAAATAGAATGGACAGATCCAAACGGTGTCATAAAAACGAACTCATCTATTTCCATACAAAATAATGGAACATATTGCGTTAATGTAACTCAGTCCAATGGATGTGAAGTGAATAATTGTATTGATATTATTAATTGTGAAAAAGACATGGATTGTAGCAATACAGGATATGCTAATACTTTAACTAATGCCACTATTCCATGTGTTACTGAAGATGGTGTGGCAGGATGTGAATTTTATATGATATTGGCTTATTATAATCTTGATGGAATTCCAACACAACTTCCTCCTGACACACCAGTGATATTTAATCTTGTAGATCCCCAGACGGGCGCACTTTTACAGCCTATTGATGATGTTTATGCAAAGGGAGGTATTTTAGTTTGCCTACCTAGGTCGTATTTTTTAGCTGGATTTATGAATGTCATGTGGGAAACATTTCCTGACAGTAGTTCTAATGCGCCATATGAATGCGTTACGGTTGAATTGAATCCTTGTTTTTAAATTGAATCCTTGAACGAATTAATTTTTTAAAATTAAAATATGAAAACCAGTTATTCTTTATTGTTACTGTTTTTAGGGATAATTCTATTAACCATTGGTTGTAGTAAAGAGGAAGGCTATTTGATTTCTGACGAAAGGATTGAAATTAGAAAAGACAAGGGAGGAGATATACCAGCCGGATGTGACAATTGCAGGGTATTTTTAAGTGTAGATAAGGGATGTAATATGAAAGTGGTATTGACGGAAGGATGCATAGGTAATGTAACTTATCAATGGACCACTCCTAGTGGAAATTCTAGTATTCCGAATCCGGATGCATCAGTGAATGGTAATTATTGTGTGAATATATTTACTGATCAAGGATGTTACGCTAGCGCCTGTACTAACGTATTAAACTGTCAAGATGCCTGTGATAATGATTGCGTGGAAGTTACTCTGAATAGCCAAGATTGTAAATTAGTTGTAAATCTAAATGACTGTGATAGTCAACCCAAAAATATAATATGGTCCACACCAATGAATTTTATACCGGTAGGAACAACAGTAACACCTCAGATGAATGGAGTCTATTGCGCTCATGTATCTTTTGCTGATGGATGCCAATACACGGATTGTTTCAGCTACAGAAATTGCGAGGAATTTTGTGAAGATGATTGCATAATTGAGTTTGAGGTCAATAACACAGCAACGAATTGTTATATGACTGTAAATACTATCGACTGTTCAGGGCCTTTTGAGATAGAATGGACTGATCCAAATGGTTTAAACACGAGTAATTCATTTATCTCAATTCAAGAAGATGGTTTATACTGTGTTCAGGTAACACAGTCAAACGGTTGTGATATTAGCGCCTGTACTGAAATAATAAATTGTATAGCCGTTGCGGATTGTATAAATGTTGATTTGACTTGGGTGGATTTCTCAGATGGGCAATATATGGTTTCGGACATCGATGAGTTGTCTCATTTTAATGGGGCTAAAGAATACGAACAAGTTCAACCAAATAATATTATTACAAAACCGGTAGCATATTTTGCAGGGCTTGGGTTTTATATACAGGCTTTATTCAAAGCCGACTGTTCTCATTTGGGAACTATATTTGTACGAGGAAAACATCAACGATCTGATGGCACATTCATTGATTTTCCTGCACAAGAAATCCAAGTTAATATGAATGGAGAAATTCATTACAATTGGGAGCCAGCAATGATGAATGGAAATGAATTTATTTTTCCTGAGCGTGTTGAATTTCATGATCCGTTCGAGATTGAATGGGAGTTTAGTTTTGATCAAATAAATTGGTCATATATTCACACTTCCGAAAATCCTCTTTATGTGACCAGGGATTATTGGCAAACAGGTAATTCGGATCCAGTTCCGCCACTTCATACTTATTTCAGAATAGGTTGTGAGTTAGCAAATAATCTTGTTGAAGAAGATGAAATTATTGCTGCTATTTGGGAAGTGTTTAAGCAAAAGGAATTTGTAAGAGCAGATAATTCTAAGCTCGCTTACTATGGTGATTGGAATACAACTAATGTCTATGCTGAACAATTAATCGCTGAGAAGAATGGACAATGTTCGGCACATTCTATGGCATTTTTGAATTGCCTTAAAGCACAAGGAATTAATTATGAAGAAGATTATTTGGTAGTTACCGCAAGTCAAGATGGGAAAGAATTAGGTTTTTTAGTCGAGAATTTTTCTGGAAAGATTAGCCCGCCCGGTACGAGTTGGGCAGTGGATTCATGGGCAATTGGTGGAGAGCCAATAGGCTTGCCTGATGGGTTTGATATTGAATATGTAGTCATTCCTAAACAGGGTTTTGAAGCCGTTGCAAATAATTTTCAAGATAATATGATTTATTCAGAGATCAATGACGAATCTGGTTTAGCGGGACAAAATGAACCTAACCCCAAAGCTTATTTCCTTAACCATCAGTTTGTATACATCAATTCTAAATTTTACGACGTTCCTTACGGTGGGCAATACGAATTTTTAAATGATATTAAGGGAAATCTGTTTGGCTACATTTATGTTACAGAGGCAACGATAAGTGAGGAAACATTAGGTTTTGATCTAATAGATCCTTTGACGACCAGTGATGTTACAATGGAGGTTTGGCTAATTGATCGCGATTTAGATAATCAAGTATCCATTCATGGAGAATCTACCTCACAGTACTAATTTATTTTTTTCGAAAAAAGATGTCAGTAATTGGCCGATTACATAATTCCTATCTATTTAAAAGGGTCATCACCTGAGGATCCACTGGACATCCAGCGGCCTTGGCCTGATTAATATCTGTTTTAGCCTTGATGTTGTCACCGAGCGCAAAATAAGCATAGCCTCTTTCTAATTGTGCGACACATTGCTTAAAGCCGTTGTTGAGTGCCTTAGTGATGCTATTAATGGCTTCGTTGTTTTTGCCCAAGGCCCTCTGCGTCCGACCTAATTCAAAAAGGAATTCTGGATCGTTAGGACTGATTTTAACGGCTTCATTAAAGTCATTCAAGGCCAATTCATATTTCTGAGTCGCATGGAAAATTCTCCCACGGTTCATATAAGCCTCAGCAAAATCATTTCTTTTCGTAATCGCCAAGGTAAAATCATTGACCGCATTTTCGTAGAGTTTTAATTGAACATAAACCGCACCACGACTTAAATAATGATCCGCTTTTTCTGGATTGAATTGAATCGCTCGTGTAAAATCATCTATCGCAACACTTAGACTGTCCGGATTAGACCCTTTAAAGTATATGGCCTTTCCTCGATTGGCCCGTAAGTCTTCATTGTCCTTGATGGATAGGGCTTTGTTATAATCATGGATGGATTGCTGGTATTTACCCGCGCGGTAATAATAATTACCTCTCGCTCCGTATGGTCTCATGGACTCTGGATTATGTTTGATCACATTGGTCCAAAGTGTTTCTCCATTTTCCCAGTATTGGTTTTGTTTAATGGTTTTGGTCATAAAGGCACCCACGATAAAACCAATCAAACCAAAAGACAAGTACACCGTCTTTTTCTGGGTCAATCCTTTATCTATATAATTGGCAATAATGAAGAATAATCCAAAATAAGCCACATAGGTAAATCGATCTGCTAAGTATCCTTGTCCAGCTTTGACCAATTGGAGTACAAACACCACATTCACTAAAAAGAATAGTAGACCGAAGAAAACAGCTTTATTAGATTTATATGATTTGTACATGACAAAGCCCAGTATCGGAAATACGGCTGCAGTTAAATAATTAAATGTACTTAGACTCTCTGGTGGCGCATAATAGGAGGAAAGCGGGATAGGTGCAATGACCTTATATAAATAAGTGAATAACCCTGTACTGGCATAGAACAAGCCGTGCCACATCGGACTTTCCTCACCGGTAACAATCGAACCATGATTTCGAAGCACTATGATGCCTACAATTCCAAAAATCAAGGATAAAATCCAAAGCGGCGCTTTACTTATAATCGTCTGCTTGTTGATTCCTCGTCCTTGTAGGTAATCAATACAGAGCAAACTCAAAGGAAGAGATACGGCTTGTACTTTGGAAAACAAGGCTAAAACAAAGAAGACATACATCCAAGTCTGATTGGATTTAGAATGACTTTTCTGGTATTTTAAATATTGTAGAATACTCAAGAAGTAGAAACTCGCAAAGAGCACATCCTTTCTTTCTGTGATCCACGCCACGGATTCTACACGCATCGGGTGGATGGCAAATAGAATGGCCAAAGTCATCGCGCCCCAGTGGCTTAAATTTAACATTCGTCCAACGCGGAAAACTAAGTAAACTACCAAGGTGTGTAGAAGTACATTCACCACATGCCAACCTGCTGGATGGTCAAATCCAAACAAAGACTTGTCGATCAAATAACTCGCCGTACTTAAAGGATTGTAGTTCCCGATGACATCACTGGAGAATATCCCAACGATTCTTTCAATAATATTTAATCCCTCTGGATTAGCGATCCAAGGGTTTTGTAGGAAGTTCACTGGGTCATCCCAATTGACAAATCCATTTTGGAAGGTGTTAAAAAAAGCGATTAAACTTAGCGCTAAAGGAACCAGTAGAAAAAGGAACGGATAGCCCTTTGAAGCAGACTTAGTTTTCTGATTTCCTTTCTTCTTGTTTTGCTTTTTCTTTTGACTCATTTTCGTAATTCTTAAATGCAAAATACTCACTCTGAAATGCACCTCCAAACAAAATATTGAAATTGGAATTTGAGTATGATTTTATGAATGGAATATATTCGGAAAACGAACTTTTACCAAAGCAAATTTTGTGTAAAAAATTAACTAAAAAAAGGATGGAAAATCAGTGGATTGGATAGATATTTCGCCTCTAATTTCACAAACTATGACATGAAAGACAATATTGAAAAGTTCAACCCAGGTTCATTCGAAAATGAAAACCACTGGTATCCCAAAGCTTTGAATGCTACGATTCATCCCATGGTCAATTTTTTCCTTAATCTGGATCGTAAAAAAATAGTGAGTAGATATTGCCATTTACATCCGATGGTGAATAGAGCAAAACTAGAAGAGATATTGTCCTATCAGTGTAGACATTTTTTATGGAGCGGAGCAGATCTATTTAATGCGACTTCCGAAGATGGAAAAAGACAAATGGTTGTCATCGAAAACAATTCTTGTCCGTCTGGTCAAAAGTCAATGCCTTTAGTTGATGACAATAAGGAAGATGGTTCTTATCGTTTGTTGATTGAAAGAACCTTTAAACCAATTTTAAAACCAAAGCAGGGGGTTCCGAGGATATCTGGAAAGCTCGCAGTGTTTTATGACAAAAACTATATGGAAGTCACTGGTTATGCTGCCGTGATTGCAGATGTTTTTGATGAAGAGGTTTTTTTAGTTCCCTATTCTAATTCCGGTGAAAACGAACATGTAAAAATAGATAATGACATCTTCTACGTTTTACACGAAGGGGAATGGATGTCTATTCGGGCCATTTTTAAATATGTGACTCAACAGCCATGGAATAGATTTCCTTTAAACTGTAAGACAAAAATATTAAACCCGATCGTCGCCTGTCTTGCTGGTGGTAGAAATAAAATGGTGGCTGCTAAGGCCTATGATATTTATAATTCAGAATTAGAGGCATTTGGGCTTCGCATCAATATGCCAGAAACCATATGGGATATTAGTAAAGCTGAAATTCCTCTTTGGGTACGTAAAATGGGAGGCCATGCAGTGATAAAAATTCCATATTCTAATGCTGGTCAAGGTGTATTTACCATTACCAATGAAGCCGAGTTAGAACGATTTATGGAAACAGAGATTCACTATGAAAAATTCATTGTCCAAAGTTTGATCGGCAATTATAACTGGAGCTCACGTGGAAGTGAGGGGAAGTTTTTTCATGTGGGAACCATTCCGACAAATAATGGATCTACATATATCGCTGATATAAGATTGATGGTGAGTAGCACTGAAAATGGAATTCGACCATTATGCATCTATTCCAGAAGAGCAGCGTCTCCGCTTGTTCATGATTTAAAAGATTCAAAGGACTCTTGGTCTATGCTGGGGACCAACTTAAGTATTAAAATTGGTGAAAATCAATGGGATTCTGATACCAACAGATTGATGTTGATGGATAGAAGAGATTTTAATAAACTGGGCATTGGATTAGATGATTTGATTGAGGCATTTATTCAGACGGTTCTTTCCACAGTTGCCATAGATAAGATGTGTAAAAATCTATTTAATTCTAAGGGGAAGTTCAGATATAAATTGTTTAAATCATTAAACAATGACGAAGCACTTTTAAACGAGATATTCCGATGAGAAAATATAAAGTCCTCGTTTTAACGGATCATAGAAATCATTCTGATCAAAATTCTATTTATGCTTTTTTGCAAGAAATGATTGGTCATCCATGTTGCGATTCTATTGATGTTGCCAGCCGGTATTTGACAGAGAATGATGCATTCTTTACTCAACTTGATTTTGAAGATTTGTTTGTTGCTCGTGTTTCAGAGGAGTTTGCATATACGGCTTCAGGTAGTTTTTATAAGGAAAATTTAACCAAGGTCGATATCCGGTCCTTTGACCTTATTTTTATGAGATTACCGAGACCTGTTTCTGATGAGTTTTTATTGGCTTTAAGCCAATACTGTCAAAACGCCATTTTTATAAATGATCCTCGTGGTATTATAGAATGTGGAAATAAATCCTTTTTATTAGAAATAGAAGATCATTGTCCACCTTTAAAACTCTGTAAAACTAAGGAGGAGGTGATGGACTGGTCCTCTAAATTTGACATTGTGTTGAAACCATTAAGAGAATACGGCGGCAAAGGATTGTTGAAAATTTCTGGAGACATCTTGAATGACGGCATTAGAAATCATTTAACAAGTCAATATTTGGATAATATATCTTCACTTTTGGAATCAGAAGGCTATTTAGCGATGAAGTTTTTGAAGAATGTAGTGGAAGGAGATAAGCGCCTTTTGGTGGTGGATGGTGAGATTGTTGGAGCTTCATTAAGGCTTCCGCCAATGGATTCTTGGCTTTGTAATATTGCGATGGGTGGACGGTCCGTTTTTACTGAACCATCTTTAAAAGAAAGAGAGATGGTGAAGAAGATTTTTCCAATATTAAAATCTAAGGGAATATTCATGTGTGGAATCGATACACTAATGGATGATGATGGGACAAGGGTTGTG
This sequence comes from Saprospiraceae bacterium, assembly GCA_020630475.1. Classification (GTDB taxonomy): domain Bacteria; phylum Bacteroidota; class Bacteroidia; order Chitinophagales; family Saprospiraceae; genus JAHDCZ01. The sequence continues at coordinate 13,592 of JAHDBI010000049.1, read as the reverse complement.
TCCGAAATAAATGTTTTAAGTATTGGAGGTTTTCCTCAGTCAGGAAAACAGTCTGGCCAACCGGTAGTATTAAATACGATTAATAAGATGTTTAAGTATGTCAATCAATATGGAAACAAATAGAATAGAGTCAATCAATGAATTCAATCTTTACGATATTCCCAAAGGTTCTATAAAGCATTATTGGTTAAATATTGTTCATGATGGTCTTGGTGAAAGTATACGAATTCCTCTAATTGTAGCGAGAGGTAAAAAAGATGGTCCAACCATGGGTTTAACCGCCGCAGTACATGGCAATGAATTAAATGGGATTCCTGTGATCCAACGTCTTTTTACCGAAATTGATATTCAAGAATTACGAGGAGCCGTAGTGGGAGTTCCGGTGGTTAATGTTCCTTCTTTTTTAAGAAAGAAAAGAAGATTTATAGATGGAGTGGATTTAAATCATATCATGCCCGGTAAAAAAGATGGCCGAGTGAGTGAGATCTATGCTTACCGATTTATAAATCGTTTGGTGCGGCATTTTGATTATTTGATGGATCTACACACGGCTTCATTTGGTAGAATCAATTCTTACTATGTTAGAGCAGATATGAATACTCCGGCAACAAAAGAATTGGCGCTTTTACAAAATGCAGATATCATAGTACATAACCCACCTTCAGATGGAACCCTTAGAGGTGCTGCAAATGAATTAGGTATTCCTGCGATTACATTAGAAGTAGGTAATCCAAGTATTTATCAACGCAAACTAATTAGAAGTGGAATCGAAGGTATTCATAATGTACTGTGCCACCTAAAAATGATTGATGATGAAATTGAAGCTGTTGAAAAAGAAACCGTCATTTGCAAAAGTTCGTATTGGATTTATACAGATTCGGGTGGATTGTTAAATGTTCAGGCTAAGTTATTAGATAGGCTTAAAGCCAATGAAAATATTGGTCATATCAGAGATGTGTTTGGGCAAAAAATCAAAGATTATTACGCTCCAGAGGCAGGGATAGTCGTTGGAAAAAGTGTAAGTCCTGTAAATCAATCCGGCGGACGAATTTTACATTTAGGGATAGTCAAATAAATTCTTTTGGAAGGTTGCATAAGTTGCTTTTTTAGTTTTTATTTACCAATAATTTAAAATGAAGATTTGATGTTTTTTATCCTTCTACCATTTTACTGACGATAATGAAGAATACCTATTTCGATCTTATTGATCAAAGCTATCACTTTCCGCAAGATGGTTTTGATTTAAGGGATGGTTACTTAACCTTTCATGGCTTATCTATTCAATACCTCATCGAAAAATATGGTACACCATTTAAATTACTTTACCTACCTCGGATAGGAGACCAAATCAAAAGAGCCAGAAATCTTTTTAATCGAGCCATTAAAAAGAACCAATATCAAGGAAAATATAATTATTGCTACTGTACGAAATGTTGCCATTTTTCGCATGTCTTAAAAACGGCGCTTAAAGAAAAAGTACATTTAGAAACGTCATCATCTTTTGATATTGATCTCGTATTTAAATTGTACAACGAAGGCGAATTAAGCAAGAAAACGATCATTATCCATAATGGTTACAAAACGGAGGATTATCTGCAGAAAATTATCCGTTTGAATGAAGAAGGGTTCAAAAATTCGATTCTAATCTTGGATTCGATCACGGAATTAGATCGGATCAAAAAGTACATTGGTCAACTAAAAAAGGTATTGAAAATTGGAATTCGCATGGCTATTGATGAGGAACCGCAATCATCCTATTATACATCTCGTCTTGGTATAGCACCTTCCAAAATATTGGATTTTTACGAAAAGGAAATAAAAGGAGATGACCGGTTCTCGCTTAAAATGATGCACTTTTTTGTCGATTCGGGTATCAAAGACAACATGTATTATTGGGGAGAATTTAGAAAGGCAGTCCAATTGTACTGTGAGTTAAAAAACATTTGTCCAGATTTAAAAGCCCTAAATCTAGGTGGAGGATTTCCAATTAGGAATAATCTTGGATTCAATTATGATTTCGAAAATATTATCAATGAAATCGTTGGGAATATCAAAGATATTTGTTCGCAATCTAATGTGATGGAGCCGGATATTTTTACCGAATTTGGAAAATATACTGTAGGGGAGAGTGGTGCAATTATCTTTTCTGTCCTTGAACAGAAACAACAAAATGAATCCGAAAAATGGTACATGGTTGACAATAGTCTAATGAACACGATACCCGATGCCTGGTCTATTTTTGAAAAATTTATTTTACTTCCTATTAATAAATGGACGAACGAGTACGAGAAAGTAAACATTGGAGGTATAAGCTGTGATCATTCAGATTATTATAATTCCGAAGACATGAACCAACAATTGTTTTTACCAAAATATGATTCGGAAGAAAAAGAACCACTATACATCGGTTTCTTCCATACAGGAGCATATCAAGATTCGATTAGTGGATATGGAGGCATAAAGCATTGCCTGATTCCAGCCCCTAAAATGATTATTGTGGACAAGGATAAAAAAGGAAATTTTGTAGATACAGTATATCGAAATGAACAAACTGTAGATGAAATGTTATCCATTTTAGGCTATAAATGATGATGAGGCCCATGAGAACTTACGCAGGAATTCCACGAGAATTAAGTCAATTAGAAAACGCCAATATTGTTTTACAATCATTTCCTTATGATGGCACCAGTACCTGGGGTAAGGGTGCGGATAGAGGATTCGAAGCCTTTTTAGATGCCTCCGAAAATATGGAGCTGTATGATATAGAGACGGATTCTGAAGTTTATAAAAAGGGCATTCATCTATTAGATGAATTGAAGGATTTTGCGTCTCCAGAAAACATGTTTCAACAAACATATCAAAGGACCAAGGAGATTTTGGCTATGAATAAGTTTCCTAGCTTTTTTGGAGGTGAACATTCCATCAGTATAGGTATCATGAAGGCTTTTTACGAGCAATATCCGGACTTGACCGTTTTACAAATTGATGCCCATGCGGATTTGCGACCGAGTTACGATGGCTCGCCATATAATCACGCATGCGCTATGTTTGATGCCAACTTAAATACCAATTTGATACAAGTAGGAATTCGAAGCATGGATGAGTCTGAAAAACATATTATGAATAAATCTAATGTGTTTTTCGCCGATAGGCTACAGGAAAATGACGATTGGATGGACGAATCGATCAGTAAAATGACCGATCAAGTATACATCAGTTTTGATTTGGATGCTTTGGATCCGTCGATCATGCCCGCAACAGGTACACCTGAACCAGGCGGATTATTGTGGTATCAAACGATCCAATATTTAAGAAAGGTATTTGAGGCTAAAAATGTGGTAGGTTTTGATATTGTAGAATTAGCTCCCATCGTGGGATGGAGGGCTCCTCAGTTTTTAGCGGCCAAATTATATTATAAGATGTTGACTTATAAATTTCAATCATGAAAGGACCTGTATCAAAATTTCTTTTAGAACATTATAAGCATTTTAATGCGGCCACATTGGTTGATGCAGCTAAAGCTTACGAAAAACAATTGGACAATGGTCATAAAATGATGATCACCATGGCAGGGGCGATGAGCACTGCGGAGTTGGGTAAGTCTTTAGCCGAGATGATACGTCAGGATAAAGTACACATTATCACCTGCACTGGTGCCAATCTGGAGGAGGACGTTTTTAATTTGGTGGCCCACAATCATTACAAACGGATTCCGAACTATCGAGATTTATCGCCTCAAGACGAACAAGAATTATTGGACAATCATTTTAATCGAGTTACGGATACCTGCATTCCTGAGGCAGAAGCGATGCGTGCGATAGAGCAGCATTTGTTCAAGGCCTGGGAAGAAGCAGATTTAAATGGTGAGCGTTATTTACCGCACGAATACTTTTATCAGATTTTATTGAGTGGTGAACTAGAAGATAAATATCAGATTGATCCTAGGGACTCGTGGTTGTTGGCTGCCGCCCAAAAGAATATTCCGATTATCGTTCCAGGATGGGAGGATTCGACTTGCGGAAACTTCTTTGCATCCTATTGTATTCAAAAGGACTTGGTGCCAGGTACAGTAAAATCTGGAATCGAGTATATGATGTTTTTATCACAATGGTATCTAGATAATGCGTCCGACAAAGGGGTAGGGTTCTTTCAAATAGGAGGGGGTATCGCTGGGGACTTTCCGATTTGCGTAGTCCCAATGTTACACCAAGATTTAGAGATTACAGATGTTCCAATCTGGTCTTACTTCTGTCAAATTAGTGATTCTACCACAAGTTATGGTTCCTATTCTGGTGCCGTTCCGAATGAGAAAATTACCTGGGGAAAACTGGCTCCATCAACACCGAAATTTGTTATCGAGTCGGACGCTACAATTGTTGCGCCCTTGATCTTTGCTTATTTGTTGAATTTGTAATGCTTTCAAAAAATGAAAAAAATCAAAAAGTTTAAGGAAAACTCAGATAATCAGGATGAAGAAAAGGAATTGAAAAGTAAGTTCAGTAAAAGAAAGTCTAAGTTTTTTAGAACACCCAAAAAAGTGAATCAGAACAAACATTTTATTGACCAATATTTTGAATCAGAAGAAGAATGAGTAAACCGAAAATTATCAAGGATTACGAAAAGTTGACTGAAGAGATACAGAATCAACTGAAGTTAATGTATCCCAATGGATTTAAAAAGGATCTGATTTTATTTCCAAACGCTAAAGGGATGTTCGTGAGTGCTTTACCATTTGAGACAGATGAATATTATTATTTAATCCGAATGACTAAGAAAGAAGCCAATGAAATTATTGAAGAAGATGATGATTATGATGAAGATGGAAATTTAAAAGAAGAGTTTATTGAAGAACTTAAGAATGAACAAGATTCTTAGAATCGTATCAACTTTTGTTTAATTTATTTTCGACAAGACTTCAATAGCCTCTTGATTTTCTTTTTTTCGTTCATTTCTTAAGGCATGTTTAATGAAACAATTTGTCTTTTTAGTAGCAAAGGACTTTTCGATTTGCACCGTACCTATGCTACATCATGATTTAGAAATCACAGACTAACTGATTTGGTCTAACATCTGACAAATCATTTATTCTACGACGAGTTATGGTTCGTACTCTGGTGCGGTTCCAAATGAGAAAATCACTTGGGGAAAATTGGCGCCAAGCACCCCAAAATTTGTGATCGAGTCCGACGCGACAATTGTTGCGCCCTTGATCTTTGCTTATTTATTGGATTGGTAACTCTATCATCGATTCTGAGTTGTTTTGGATGCCTAATCAATCATTGTTTTTGATAGACCTTACTATTATGTAACTCCATCCAATAGGATGAATCTGCTAATTCTTTCCAGCCATATTGTTCGTATAAACCATGTGCATCTCCTGTCAGAAGAATCCATCTTCTTAATCCCTGTAGCTTGTTGTGGTTCATAATAGCGGCTATTAGAAGTTTTGAAAGTCCTTTTCCCCTGTGTGATTCTAGAATAAAAACATCCCCTAAATAGGCAATGGTCGAATAATCGGTGATCACTCTTGCAAATCCTACTTGTTCGCTATCCTTGTATACTCCAAAGCAAAATGAATGCTCTATAGACCTAATCACCGTTTCCTTCGGAATCTTCAGACTCCAATAGGCTTTCGTAGATAAAAAATCATGAATCATGTCAATATCCAATAATTGCCTTTCAGTAGAAATTCTGTATTTATTTTCCATTTTTTCTTTTCATAGAATTTTAAATCCACGCTGATATTTGATTATATATTTTGGGCAATTAAATCTTAAAGCTAAAACAGAGTAATAATTAATAAAGCCAACACTCTAGTTTTACTTTTTATCCTAAGTTATTTGCTCCTTAAATTTAAGCCCCCATTGATTTTATAATCTTTAATGCTTCTGGGTTCTCTTTTTTGCGTTCATTCCTCAGTGCATGCTTAACGATCCATTTGGTCTCAGGAGCCACTTTGGGTTTAGCCCATTTCTTAAGTAATTTTATTCCTACAGGATAATTGTCTTTAAGTATGTCATTGATGTTATTGGCTACAGATTTTTGTACAAACTTCGAAGAATCAGCTTTGAGCTTTTCGAGTATATCGATAACTGGTTGAGGGTTTTCATTAAACAAGGTCATCTTCTTTGCCCAAGGCAATCTACTTCGAATTCCTTCACTGGCCAATCTCCGCAAATGAAAGTTTTTGGAGTCAGTCCATTTAAGCATTCTCTTACTCACCTTATCTGGATACTTTTCTATGAAGGGACGAATACAATATTCACTGGTATTTCTTTTGGTGATTTCTTCGATGATTTTCATCGAAACGCCATAATGTTCAAGACCATATTTCTCTACATACTTTGCGATCGGCATGACCCAATAGAATTCAGTAAACATTCCGGTCTCCAATTCGTTTTCTGGACCCAATGCAGCCGTCAATATAGTGCACGCGCTTTTATAATCTTGCGGTAAATGCTGGTTTAATAGATCTGCAATAAATTCAACTCGATCTTTAAGTTCTAAGTTCTCAACCCCCTTTTTAATGGGAGCGACGAACTTCTTTTTATCAAAGCTAGGGTAGTGCGTAATGATTTTATCTGCGAGCATTTTTCCAAGCTCCTGATCAAACCAAAGTTTTAATTGTTTGTAGGCCATTTATTTATATTGATCGTTAAGTCCTTTACCCTCTTTAATCATAGGTAAGATTTTTTCAAGCCGCTTCATCTTTGTGGCTTCTCGTTTGGCTGTACTAATGTATTCAGCATATTCTTTTCGTTTGTACATAGACATCCCCTCAAACTGTGCGTTTAATTTTTTGTTTTTCACTAGGGCCTTTTTTAGTTCTTCAGGAACATTGACAGCTTCGATTTTTTTACGAACGATTTTAATCTCTTTACCTTCTTTTTGATTTTGTATGGCTTCATTGGCGTATTTAAGAATGAGTTTTTCGTTGATTTCTTTCAAATTACTGAAACGCCATTGTCTCATTCCTTTGGTTTTACCTTCTTGGGCATTGAACAACATCTTTTCTTCGTCTTTCAGAAAAACACCTTGATGAAACCATAGGCCAACATAACTTTTAAATGCCCCGATTCCGATGACATTTTTTTTGTTCACCATATAAGCAGGCATGCCCCATTTTACCCCTTCTTCCATTTCTGTTTTCAATAGAATTTTTCGGAGTTTATTCAACTCTTTATTCCACTCTGGGTACTTGTTGATGAATTCCTCGACAGTTTTATTTCGTTCCATACTCGGGTTATTTAAGATCTAAATCCTCAGACAATAATCGATGAAAATGATGAACACCAGATTCGTGCTTTGGACTATATCTACCATTATTATAAAAACGTGATCTTAATCCTCTTTGAACACCTTCCACAACATATTCATCTTCTCTTTCGGTCTTCGCCGAAAAATTAAGGGTGTCCATTTCATCAAATGATTTTTGATCATAAATGTAAAATAGAAAACTAACCTTGCATCTGTCAACACTTACGGGCTTAACCACATTGATTTGCAGCCCATACGGATAAAAGTTCAGCATCATATTGGGGTAAACCCAAAAATAGTATGCCGTGACATTTTTGCCATAATCAGGATGACTTTCTGGTAAATCAAAGCTAGGTGCACTTTCGTCGCTATATCCTGTTTGTACATTACAATGATCATAGATTTCCGTTTTGTATTGCCCATAATCAATCATTTTATTGAGCGTTTCATGCACAAAGGGAATATGAAACCCCTCTAGATAATTATCACAGTACAAAGCCCAGTTGGCCTTGATGTGATATTCCATATTATATTCAGTAGCTGACCTAAACTGTTCGATCGGTAAAAAACCAACCTTCGATTCAATCGCTTCTACAATACCTTCCCATGAAATACTTGGGTTAATTCCAGTAAATAGAAATTGACGCCATTTTTTGATTTCCAATTGATGCAGATGATCGCATGCCCGAGGAAAATTCTCCACTTCTTTAAACTCAGGCATAAAATGCATGGTGCCATCGAGGTTAAAACTACGCCCATGATATTTACAAGTGATTCGCTTAGATTTTCCAGGATGATCAGCCAAAAGAAATCCTCTGTGCGTACACACATTACTCATGCATCGGATTTGATCTTGGTCATCACAGGTAAGGAGGAGTGGCTCATCCAAATGATGTTCGAGTAAAGTAAATGGGTAGTGCGCTCGACTAGACAAATTCAAAGATTGTACGTCAGAGATATAATGCCAGGTTTTGGCAAATATCAGTTCTTTTGTTTTCTCAAACCACTCTGGACTGGTGTAGAATGCTTTATCTATGGTTTCAGCAACTCGAATGTCTTCTGCAACTTTTTTCATCTGTTTCTTCGATTCTTTATATTCTGGGTTGTAAGATAATTATACACGATAAATTTTAATAAATTTCATTTTGCATTGTGGCCTATTATTGATTGGAATTTGAGCAAATATTTGTTCCACTAATTCTTTACTGTCTATTAGCGGACCTAATTGTTGGACTTAGTCTCAAACAATTATCATTGTTTTAATATTGTATGAATTAGGATTTTCAATTGTATTGTTATGATGTTAAACTATTCTACTTTTAAAGACGAGGACATATTTGTATTAACCGATTTTAAATGTGATCCTGCGCAAGATTTGTTCGAGAAGAAAGGGTTATTCAAGGTTTTATGGAGTAAGGAAGAAGAAGTAGACTTGAAAGTGGATGGATATCAACTAAAGCTAAAAAAGAATCAAATTATATTTTGTACTCCTTTGAACATCATGGAGGTACCTATGGAAAACAAAGGTTTAATCTCCTTTGTTTTTAACAAGCAATTTTTTTGTATTCAAACACACGATGATCAAGTTTCTTGTCATGGTTTTTTGTTTTTTGGATCAGCACAACCTCAGGTAATAGACCTAACACCGAGTGAAGAACAGCATTTTGAAATGATGCATCAGATGTTTATCAAAGATTTATCCATTAAGGATCAATTACAAGGAGAGATGTTGCGCTCGTTGCTTAAACGATTATTAATCAGTTCTACTCGAATGTTGAAGGAGGCAAAGTTTGAGGCTCCTATTGAGAATGGAAAAATGAATATTATCCGAAAATATTACATATTAGTAGAACAACATTTTAAAGAGTTTCATCAGGTTAAGGATTATGCTAATTTACTTTTCAAATCACCGAAAACGCTTTCGAATATATTTTCAAACCACGAGGAAAAATCTCCTTTAATGGTTATTAATGAACGCATCCTATTGGAAGCGAAAAGACTTTTGTTGTATTCTAATCAATCCAATGATGAAATCGCTGAAGAATTAGGTTATAAAGATGCTGGGCACTTCTCAAAATTTTTTAAAAAGCATACAAAGCTTAATCCTTCATCATATAAAAAGGCTAAGCTAGCTACCTCGTAACTATGTTTTTATAAAAAGGGAAATATTGACATGTTATCAGGAAATGTAGACCATTAATAAGGACAAGAGCCAACCCATCTTTGCATCGTAACATTTTTATAAACAATTAAATTAAAATACGATGAACAAGTTTATCATTCTTTTAGGCTTTTTAGTAAGCTATTCAATTTCAATAGCTCAAGTAACTCAAATAGACTTAGAACAAGCTCCAGGGTTATTTACAACAACTGAATTGAACTTATCCTCGGGTAACTATCAGTTTAATATTACTAATAGCGGTGTGGATCATGAAGTCGGTTTTGTATTAGTACCTAAAGGGAAATATGATGCAGAACACCACATTACCAATGCATATGTCAAAGCTCCAGTTGCAAATGGTTCGAGTTCTGCAACAAATGTTGTGCATCTTGAGGCAGGAGATTACGAATACTTTTGTCCGCTAAACCCAACTCCGAAATATAGTGTAAGGGTACACGATAAAGTGCAAACAGTACAATTCCATCAAGAGCCAGGATTATTTAAGGCCCCCAAGCTTTCTTTAAAAGAAGGGGTTTATCAATTCGAGGTGATCAATAACAATGTTGATCATGAAGTCGGATTTGTATTAGTACCCAAAGGAAAGTATGATGCGACTCATCATATTACTGAAGCATATGTGAAAGCTCCTGTGGTACAAGGCTCTAGTTCTATGACAAATATAATAGAGCTTCAAGCCGGAGAATATGAATATTTCTGCCCGTTGAATCCAACACCAAAATATAGTTTGAGCGTCTCGAAGTAAATGACAAACACTCTTTTTAAAGGGCTAGGATCACTAATGTGACCTAGCCTTTTTTTTTCAGAAAACAAAAATGAATCACGTGGCCGTGTCTTCATATAATATCTCCCTTTCGGGAATAATTGACCAATCTACGGGAAAGATGAACCTATAATGATCCTTGTCATTGCCTCATCTTTGTATAGACAACAAAAGGGAATAAACCCGCAAACATTTATTAACAAAAAATCACAATATCATGAATTCAACATTTAATGTACCCACAAGAAACGAAGTAAGTGCCGGCAACCAAGCTATATTTGACAACTTAGAAAAAGCACTTGGATTCGTACCCAATATTTTTGCGACTTATGCACACAGTGAAAATGCTTTGAAAAATTATCTTGAATTGTCAAATGCAAAAACTTCCCTGAATAATAAAGAGAAGGAGGTAGTTAACCTTGCTGTTAGTCAAGTAAATGAATGTACATATTGCTTGTCAGCGCACACCGCGATTGCAGGAATGAACGGATTTACCCCAGAGCAGATTTTAGAACTACGAGCTGGTCGTGCAAGTTTTGATTCCAAATTAGATGCTTTAGCAAAGTTGGCTAAAAACATTACTGATAACAGAGGGGCAGCTAGTCCAGAAGTTTTAGAACAGTTTTTTGCAAATGGTTGGACGAAAGAAAATTTAATAGATACCATCGTTTTAGTGGGAGACAAAACCATTACAAATTATTTGCATAAAACAACTCAGGTTCCTGTGGATTTTCCATTAGCACAAGCGCTTGAACCTACACTTGTTTAATTTAGAGAATTGGACTGTTTTTGAAAAGAGAAATGTACTATTTAGGCTGCATCTCTCTTTTAGTAATATGTCTTATAATCAATGCTTCACCCATATTCAATATGACTGATCTTTAATTGGCCTATTGATTTAGATTAAACAGATTGGGTTGGGAGGCGATGAATTCAATACTTCCCTCATCTAGTGGATTTCCAACAACTCAGCATTTTTAATCTTTGGAAACGACTGAAGTTCTAAATCAAGTATTTCAATCTCCTTCTGCATCAATGATAGTTTGTTCAACTTTTTTGAGCCGTGAATTGCTTGTGGTTCTTCAACCAGTAGGCATCTTTCCTAAGACAAAACCTCCAATTTTCTTGGGAGGGTACTGAAATCAAAATTGGATAAATTGATCTTGGTCATCACAAGTGAAGAGTAATGGCTAAATCAATTCATGTTTTAGTAAAGTGAAAGGGTAGTGGGCTCTATTGGATAAATCCAGGAATGGCTCATCGAATATATAAGGCCAAGACTTGGTAAATATCAGTTCTTTGTTTTTTTCAAACCATTCTGGAAGGGTCTAGAAAGCTTATCAATGGTTTCAGCAACTCGAATGTCTTCTTCAACTTTTTTCATGATACTAGGATGTGTGATCTAAGTTTTGCTCTTGCTGTGTAAGATAATTATACGTCCTGAATCTTAGTGTTTATTTTTTTTTATTAATTTGTAATCCTAGTGCTCTCATCACCGTTTATTTCCGATTTAGAAAAAATTAGTATGAAGATTATTCGAGTAGCTTTATTGTTTTTACTACTTACTAATGGATCGATTAGCGCACAGCTTTTGACAGAAAGCAAGTTGCCAATTATTATTATCAACACGAATTCCAATGAAATTCCTGATGAACCTAAAATTCCAGCCATTATGGGAATCATTGACAATGGTCTTGGGCAAACAAATAACGTTAACGATGCGTTCAATCAGTATTCTGGACATATCGGAATTGAAACACGCGGCAACTCTACTCAGCTTTACGAAAAAAAAACGTATACAATTGAGCTTTGGGATGAACAGGAAAATGAAATCTCAGCGGCGTTATTAGGCATGGGTAAAGAAGAGGATTGGATATTACACGCCATGGTCCTTGATAAAACTCAATTACGTGTTCCTTTGAGTTTTGATCTATTTAGAAAAATGGGTCACTATGCGGCCAACTATAGATTTGTTGAACTGGTTGTTGACGGAGGATATCGAGGGATTTATATTTTGACAGAAAAGCTTAAAAGGGATGATGATCGTGTAGATATTGCAAAATTAGATGCTGACGACATAGCAGGGGATTCTCTGACTGGTGGATATATATTGCGCATTGATTGGACTTGGGATGTTGATGAGGAAGATCTTTTCGAATCTAATTATGAATCGCAAGGAGGAATCCCTATGAAATTTCAATGGTATTATCCAAAGCCTGATAAAATTCAACCGGAACAAAAGGAATACATCAGCAATTATATGCATGACTTTGAAGACGCTATTTTTGGTCCTGACTATACCAACGAAGAGGGGTTTCGTTATACAGACTATATTGACCTCAATTCATTCGTCGATTTTCTACTTATCAATGAGTTTACCAAAAATTCTGATGGGTATAAATTGAGTACTTATATGCATAAGGATAAAGATAGTAAAGGAGGAAAACTCACGGCAGGACCAATTTGGGATTTTGATCAATCTTATGGCTTGTCAACCGTATGTTCTAGTCACAATACTTCAGGTTGGACATATTTGCAAAATCAGGAAGGTTGTGAAGATAAAGGCACGATGCCTTTATGGTGGCGAATGATGATGGAAGATCCTGTTTTTATCAACCGACTTGATTGTAGGTGGAAAGATTTTAGGAGTAGTTTTTTACAACAAGATTCGCTATTTCTATGGATGGATACACAGACAGCTTATTTAGATGAGTCACTGGATAGGAACTTTGAAAGGTGGGATTTTATAGGTAATAATATTTGGTTCGAACCTTTTCCAATTCCAGAAACTTATCAAGGAGAAATCAACTATATGAAGAATTGGATTCAAGATCGTTTGGAATGGATGGATGCTAATATGTTTGGTAATTGTGAAGACGATATTACTGGAACAAAAACAGTTTTAGGTGATTTGAATTTTTCTTTTGCCCCCAACCCAGCGATCGATAATATTTTGCTTTACAACTTAAAAGGGGAGAAAATAGAAATTCACGACGCAGAGGGGAAGAAACACATTTCTGTTGTAATTGACCAATCTGAAAAACAATTAGATATAAGCAATTTGTCAAGTGGTATGTATTTTATTACAGTAAAGTCATCACGAGATATAATAACTAGGAAGCTCATCGTTCTTTAAAAAATATTCGATCTGCTGCAAGCGGGTTGTTACGAAAACGAGGATTTGTTCGACTATTTTGAAAGACTTTTTCAAGGTATGAAATGACTTTAATTACAAAAATAGATCGATCGATTTTCAGATTTAGAATGAAGTATATACGCTTTTTTCGATTCGGTATAAAAAACGCATTGGAGCCATGGGGTTAAACTTTCCATTTTGTGATTCACCAATTTAAATTCGCTTCCATATTTTTCAGCCAATATCCAAATGTCACA
>JAHDBI010000048.1:12528-26612 GCA_020630475.1 Saprospiraceae bacterium | reverse complement strand
CTCAATGATTTGTTAATCGGTTATCATCATCTGGTGTACTCCAATTAAGGTTCTAATTTAAGGCAACCATTCTATCCAATTATGCTCTTCATCAACCGACTACTTTGTTTTCTATTTATTATTTGTTGTTCTAGTCAATTGGCGCAAAGCCAAAAGATCAGTTCTGAAATGATCCATTATATCAAAGAAGATGGAATATCCTACTTAGGATACATTACTTACAGATCTAGTTTTAGTTCCGTAGCGATAAGTACTGCGCGAAAAACAAACTTTGAAAAAGAATTAGAGTACATTAACCCGAACGAATATGAAAAGGAAAAAAACCAATTAAATTTTTCTCCGGGCGAATATGCTTACATGAAAAACAGTCGATTAGAAAATGTCAAAATAGATAGTAACGGAGTTTACTTTTGGAAAAAATCATCTAAGCCATATCCATCTGGTGAAATAGGAATATGTCATTTTGATGGTTACAATTACAGTGACTTTGCTTACGTATGGGTCTTACCCGAAAAGTTTGAATTCGTCAATTTCTATTCCAATCAAGACGATAAAGGATCATGGGTATTAAAATCGAATGTACTATCATTCTATGGAAAAGACATCAACAACTTTGTTCCGAGGATTAAATATAAACTGAAGGAAGAAAAACCAATAACCTTTCTAAATAGACAAGTGGAGGTTAACCATCATTACGATACGGATAAGAAAAAACTCACATTAAAAATATGGGATGAATCCAAAGAAGATGGCGATGTAATTTCCGTGAGCCTAAATGACGAATGGGTCATTAAAAATTTGAAAACAAGTATTCATCCCGTCGAAATAACTCTTGACTTAGACAGAAAAGAAAACTACTTATTGATGTACGCAGAAAATTTAGGTAAAATCCCACCTAATACGGCAGCAATAAAAATTGGTAAAGATAAATTTAGATTATCAAGTGATCTCAATAAATGTGATGCTATAAAGATTTTAAGACAGTAGCACTCCCTTCATTTTTTTGAACTACACCGAAACTAAAAAACTAGTCAGAAGAAAGACTTAACGACAATTGCTGTCACCCATACCCTAATTTAAAAACGGGTGAGACCACATCTGATGACGGGGCAATCGCTTTTATACTAGGTGCAAATTTAATTCGTATAATTGTCAGCAATAATGAATGAATAGCGAAGATGCGTTGAGTCGAAGACTCAAAGGAGCACGAAGCGTATGAATGAATGATCCGAACAAAGTGAGGAATTGAATCCAATTAGACTAGATTTTTGGTTCTTTTCATCAATGGAAAAGAATAAGAATCTAATATTCAATAAAATCAATAATACTCAATCTTTCTTCTAAATCGCAACACCAACCTAGCTTCTAGAGTAAGATTACGAACATCTCTTTGGCCAATATTAATCACTTGGCCAGTAGGTAAGGTAATTGGGCTATTGATGGCTGGTTGTTCGTATTGTTTTGAAACATCTGGGCTTATACTAATTTCGAAGGCCGCACCATACAATTCGGATAATTCCTTTTGAAAGCCTCCACCAATACTTAATCCGTAATTCCATTTATTCACAAAGATGTCGACCGGATAAAATAAGAATGAATTGAACTCTTCGTATTCATCCAAATTTGTATTCACTGTATATTCCAAACGTACACCAAAAAAATAATAGGGTTTCCAGCCTTCGTTGCTTAATAATCTTTTTGCACCTACCTCCAATCCGACATTGTTAAAAATGAATGAACTAGAAAACTGGTTACCACTGAAAAAGTTATATGCTCTAATCGCACTGCCCCTTCTCATATAACCAAGCTGAGCATATAATGAACTCTCTGTGGATTCTTCATCATAGGATTCAATAAAAAGTGCTGCGTGACTAGACAAAAGTGCTTCTCTATCTACCCCATTCCACTGCTGGAATCCAACAGTCGCCCCCAACTTAGGGCCAAAAATAAATCCTTGGGCATTCAATGAAATGAATGAGCAATATAGGGCTACAACGAGATATACTTTTTTCATCATCAATTTTATCTTAAACTAGCAAGGTCTTCATCAAACAATAAGGTTTCATCTTCATCCTCCACTTGATATTCACGCTTAAATTTAGGCCTTTTTCGAATTTTCACCAGGCCATTCAATACTAAGGTTTCTCCGACCAGTGGTTGTGTCCCTTTAGGCAATCTATTTTTACGGTATAAATCATGTAACCATATGCCATACTTCTGACAAATCGTTTCCATCCTTTCACCTTGGCGAACCACATGCCTTGATTTACCGCCATCAAAATCTCTTTGTTTTGCGTCCAAGAAAACAATGTCCCCTACATCAATACTATCCTCTGGATAGGATATAAATTCATTGAAGGCCATAAACTTTCTCAAGTTAATATTTCTTGATTTTGCAAGATCCATCGGAGTTTCTTTATAAGCTAAAATCAGCGCTTTAGAACCATTTATTTTGGTTAGTTCGTGTTTGGCTTTCGCCAATGATACTTCCTCTTTAATTACTTTTTTTAAAAATACTACTCCCTCGTTAGATGACAAGTCCTCTAATTTTTTAGAGCGTTTAGATTTTGTATGTGCAGCAGTTTCGACAGATTCTGTAGAAGCCACTGGTTCAGCGTAAATATTTTCATCAAATAAATACAGTTGATTGTCTTCTATAATCTGAATCAACTTATGTGGATATTTAGGATCGGTAGCATAACCAGCCGATTTTAATCCATTGGCCCATGACGAGTAATCAGAAGAAGAATAATCGAACAAAAAACCATATCTATAGTTCTTTCTAGGATCTTTTAAAAAGTCAGAATGGGCTATATAAGATTCCTCTGCATTGGCGTAAGCCCTAAAACAACTGGGTATAATATTTCCATCCTTGTCTTTATCATCATCCTTTTTAAAAAATTCTGGCCCAGTCCATTGAGAACCACATTTTATACCAAAGTGATTATTTCCTTGATTGGCCAATGGGCTTCGCCCAAAATCCGACTCCAATAAACCTTGCGCTAATTTAATAGATGCAGGTATACCAGTACGGTGCATTTCAGAAATGGCAATAAACTTATATTGTTCTACATAAGCATCAATCAAAGGACCAGAAGCATATCCTGTATTTAACGCAAATAGCCCTAAACTGAGCATCAATATTCGGCGAAAGCCTCGAGAATAATGCAGCTTAAACATATTAAATAATATTTTAATATGTAATGCATCAAATAATGCGCCAAAAATAGATTTTATAATTTCTCTTCTTAATGAACTATATACTATCTTGAATGCATTGATGAGTATGGTAAGTATAATTAACAAAAAATAAAATTACAATATGTCAAATTTAATGGACCTTTTGCAAGGTCAACTATCTGGAGGATTATTGGATCAATTATCAGGGGTTCTCGGTGGTGCGGATAAACAAAAAACAAATGTAGCAACCAATTTAGCGATGAATGTTTTAATGAGTGCATTGTCAAAAAATGCCTCAACACCGCAGGGCGCTAGTTCGCTTTTAAGCGCCTTAGATAGAGATCATGACGGGAGTGTTCTAGACGATATTACAGGATTATTATCTGGAACATCGCAAAATAAGGCTGCTGATGGAATGGGTATCTTAAGCCACTTATTAGGTGGAAATATTTTTAATGCTGTTGAAGCTATATCTAAAGGAAGTGGACTTAATCGAAATAGCTCTATGAGTTTATTGATGAAAGTGGCGCCCATGGTTCTAGGTATGTTAGGTAAGCAAAAAAGACAACAGCAAATGGATCAAGGTGGTCTTTTAGACTTCTTGAATGGTTCAGTTAGACAAGAACAACAAAGAAATCAATCTTCTAGTTTGGTGACTAAGATTTTGGACAGAGACGGAGATGGTTCTGCTCTGGATGAAATTGCAGGTATGGGAATGAAAATGTTAGGAGGATTCTTTAAATAAATAATGACACTTTCTGTTATACAAGTTGACGCATTTTGCGACGGCCCGTTTACAGGAAATCCTGCGGCTGTCATCCAACTAGAATCCTGGTTGGATGACAGCTTACTTCAAAAAATTGCCGAGGAACTAAATCTATCCGAAACGGCATTTCTTGTTAAATCTGAAGGCAAGTATTTGTTGCGATGGTTTACGCCAACTTGTGAGGTTGATCTTTGCGGCCATGCCACCTTGGCCTCTGCTCACGTTCTATATAATCATTATGCCTTCGCTGAGGATCAAATCGTTTTCAGTACGAAAAGTGGAGATCTAATGGTCAAATCACTTGGCCATAATCAATACAGTTTAAACTTCCCAGCGGATAAGCCAAGACTCATTGCTAGAAGTGATTACCCAAAACTTGGCCTTGACAAAGATTGCATTGAATTGCATAAAGGTAAAGACGACTATTTGGCCATTTTTGAAAGCCAACAGGATATTGAAAACATCAAGCCCGATTTTACAACCATTTCTCAATTAGATTCTAGAGGCTTAATAATTTCCGCCCCAGGAGTCTCGGTAGATTTTGTGTCTCGTGGATTTTTTCCGCAGGCTGGTGTTAATGAAGACCCAGCTACCGGATCGGCTCATACCTTACTCACTCCATATTGGTCATCAAAAAAGAACCAAACAGATTTTAAAGCCACTCAGCTTTCCAACAGAAAAGGACATTTCTTTTGTTCACTTAAAGGCAATCGAGTCTTGTTAATTGGTCATGGCGTCACCATACTCAAGGGTGAAATCTATCTGTAATTAATTTGTGTAAATTTCAACATTAGGGTAAAATGCTCCTAAAGCGAAAAAATATCCCATGTAATTCACAGGGGATTCTAATTGACTTCCTGCTAATGGTCCACTAATCACTTCACCAGTCAAGGTGACTCTATTTCCGCTGGCGTCTTCTACAATCACCGGCAATTCATCAAATCTAAATTGTGGATCGATTAATCCTGGGTCTTTAAAAGCAACAACAAAGTTTTTCAATTCAGAGCCGACAACAATAAACGGTTCATTATTTATCTCATCTTGAATCAATTTTCCATTGCTAAAGAGTTTATTACTGTACACTTTTTTATTATCCCCATTGATCAACACTAAAGCTCTTTCTTTAGCTGGTAGACGACTATCCAATGGTGAAACTGGAAAAATAATATTTGAGTCGTTCGTTCTATAATCTCCATAGGGATACTGCTCGTAATTACGACTAAATCCTGTATTCGTATTCAATACTTTTGAGTTTGGGTAGGATTCCTTCCAGGTACTCCATTTAGTTTCTATTATAGGAATGGTGTTTATGTTGGTGCCCAAAAGACCCCCTGTAACACAGTCCAATCTCATCTGAGACCAATAACTATCTGTACTTCTATCATAGGGCATCAGATTAGAATTATAAAGCTTTCCACTTACCCCAAAAGTTGTCAACGATCCGTTGATATTTCTATCCCAAGCAATACCCGTTCCTGTCAAAGGACAATAGGTTAAAGCAAATGCCTCATTACCTAATTCATCGTTGACGATTTCATGCCAATCCAAGATATTATGAGGATAAGCCTTTGGCTCACCATTAACTAAAATACCAATGATCAAATCATTATCATTGATTGTATTCACTTCACTGGCTAAATCAAACTGGGGTTGGTCTACAGATGGAATACCATCCTTTCCTGGGCCTCCGTCAAATACTTCTTCGGATGGGATCAACCATTCTCCCGCATCTTGTTCGTTTGAATTACAAGCCATAACGATAAAAACAAGGAGCAATAATAAATTCTTCATAACCGTTCTATTTATTTATTTGATATTTAATCTGCAGTCCAAGTGAGTAATCTGTAGTAATCTGCAAACCTTCTAATTTTTGATAGAAAGGAAAATCACCGAACAACCTAAAGGACCATTTTTGATCTTTTACAATTGAAAAACCTAAAGGCAAACTCCACCAAGAGCCACCACTATTGGGTGCTTCAACTTGGTGTTCAATATTAGGTTCAGCATATCTAAATTGAAGGCCTAAGTCTGGAATAAGAAAACCGATATTCGATAGAAACGTATGGCTTATACTAGTCAATAGAATAAACTCATCTCCAAAACCAAATCGACGTCCGTTAAAATTTCCCTGTTGGGCAAAACTATCGTTTACACCACTCCACTTATAACTCAATGCGAGATGAATATTCATAGAAGGCATTATAGACAGCTTAGAGGTAAAGTCTGTACCTATTAAGTAGTCAACACTACCTGATCCACTTTGCATATCTGGAGATAAAAATATACCCGTGTCATTGGTATGATTATTTTTACCTGTTGGAATTTTAATCGCACTGCTCCAACCCCATTCACTAAAATTATTAAAAACAAGTGATCTTCTAATAACTATTGACATATCACCAATTCCAATACTACTATTGGTTACTGAAAATGTGCTTCTTTCCTGATAAACAAAAGGTAAAAATACGCCTATGGCCCAATCATCATAGAAGCCATAATCCCATCTTAAAGAAAGATTTTGACCAGACCTCGTTCTAAGGTCATTTGTAATAGGCACATTGTTGTCGACAAGTCTATTGATACTTTTGAACTCATAGCGCAATTCTAATGACATAGATTGATCAGCACTTGAAGAAACCATAAAAGAAGTACTTACAGGTGCACCTGCCGAACAACAAGTCTGCCCATTACTACTAACTATTATTAACAACAAAAATAAAGTCATGAAATATTTCATTCCAATCGTTTCAATTACAATACAAGTTATCAGAATCCAAATATTAGGCCTGATGCTGTAATTGTCTATGTCTTGTGTATTACAATGAAACAAGGTAAAAGGTCATGACTCGGACCATCTAATACTGATAAATATTTTGTGATCAAGGTGATTATAGATATTTCGTCGATAATTCCCTGGTAGGAGTCGATACGAAGAAACTCAGTTCCTTGAAACCACGGTTATTTGGGTAAACAAGAAATTATGAGCTTACTTCGTGTCTTATTAGCAATTATTTTTCCACCGCTATCTGTATTAGATCAAGGCTGTGGATCCATAATCATTGTATTACTACTGACAATCTGTGGTTGGGTGCCTGGAGTGATCGCTGCCTTAGTAATATTAAATAAAGCCTCTCAAGAAAATGCTTACCACCATTAGGCGGTAAGCATACCAACAAACATGAGAAGTTTAAATTTTAAAAAATCGCTGAGTTACATTAATATCTTTTAGGTTTAAAAGGTAGTATCCCGGACTAAGACCTGATAC
Organism: Saprospiraceae bacterium; assembly: GCA_020630475.1. Lineage (GTDB taxonomy): Bacteria > Bacteroidota > Bacteroidia > Chitinophagales > Saprospiraceae > JAHDCZ01. The sequence goes on along the minus strand of JAHDBI010000048.1, from coordinate 19,401 downwards.
ATCGATTTTACCTTCTTTGGAGATAGAACCGTTTTTAATAACAGTTGCTGTTTCGCTATATATCATATAAGACTCTCCGATATCACTTCCCTCAATAAATAAAATGTTTTCAACTGGGTTTGGAAATATTTGAATGTTTGTAGGTTCTATATGTATTGACTTTACTTCTGAGTAAGATTTTGTTCCATCAAAATCAACTTGTTCTAAGCGATAAAAAACTCTGTTATAAACTAAATGTCTATCTGTATAATTGTACGTTGCCTCTTCTTGAGCATTACCACGACCTTCTACCCAATCAATCGTTTCCCAAGTAAATCCGTTGACACTTCTTTGGACAAACCAACCTTCATTATTCGATTCATTTGCTACTACCCATTTCAACAAAGGTCTTTCAGATTCTAATTGGACACTAAAATCTAACACCTCCACCGGTAAGACCATGCCGTTTCCTACTGCATATAAAGCAGCTAATTGTCCTAAATAACTTGATGTTCCCGTATATGGGTCCGGCCATGTAGATCCAAAATTTCTTGACATAAAATGCACAGGTAACAGGGCCCAATTACTACCTGAAAGTCGATTAGATCCATAACTGCAATTCGTCCGTATGGCAATCCAATATGAAGTATTGGGCAATAATGCTGGTGGTGATGAAAAAGGATGTTCGTTAAAACTTCCATCCGCTGGTGCAGCAATATACTCTGAAGCCAATAAATTTCCAGGCTTATTACTAGCAGCATTATGGTCATATAGACCAATCTTAATATCACAATCATTAGGACCAGGTTTATTCCTAAAACCTATATGCGTAAAAGTACCCGAATCACTCGGGCCTGTTTCTATTTTAAATCCAACAACATAGTTTGCTGTAAAATTTAAATCTCCGTCGTAAGTAGTGTTTCCATAGATTTGTCCTTGAGACAATTGAGGGATTAAAAATAAAGTCATTAAAAGGATGTAAAACTGTTTCATGATTAGTTTAGATGATGAATCTCTTAATCAAGCCACTTTAGAAACTGTTACCCCCTTTACTTAAAAAACACTTTATTTATTCATTCGGTAATTATTTACTTTAGTGTTCAAATACTTAAATCACCATCCATGAGGCTATTATTATCGTTTTTCATTTTCGCTTTATTTGCAACAAGCTGCTCCAAGAAAACCCAAACACTTTTGAAAAGTAGTTTTCCAGTAACAACGAAAAATATAAAAATTGATGAGGCGGAGTTTGGAAGATATGCATGCGAACCAAGTATTTGCATTGACCCAACTAATTCCAATATTATCGTTGCTGGTTCAGTTTTAAGTCAAGTCTACACTTCAATGGATGCAGGTAAAACCTGGACATTAAATCAAATGGAATCTAGTTCGGGAGTTTATGGTGATCCTGTTATTAGAGCGGATTACAAGGGTAATTTTTACTACGCACATTTATCGAATCCAAACAACAAAGCATACGGAGATGAAGATTTTCTTGATCGTATTGTTGTTCAAAAATCAGAGGATAAAGGAAAAACATGGACCGATGGTTCATACACTCCACCAAATAATCCAAAAGATCAAGACAAAGAATGGTTAGCTATTGATCCTGCTGATAATACGATTTTAATGACTTGGACTGAATTTGATAAATACAATAGTAAATCTAAAGAAGATAAGTCTCGTATAAAATTTTCAAAGTCAACAGACAGTGGTGCTTCATGGTCTGCTCCCATCGCAATTAGTGAAATAGAAGGAAATTGCTTAGATGGTGATCAAACTACAGAGGGAGCTGTACCCGCTGCAGGAACAAATGGAGAATACTACGTGGCATGGTCAATGGATGAAAAAATCTATTTTGATCGTTCCATGGATAAAGGAAAAACCTGGTTAGACAAGGACATTACTATTACCGATCAGCCTGGAGGATGGACATTTGATATTCCAGGTATCTCTCGATGTAACGGGATGCCTATAACAGAAGTTGATCATAGTAATGGCCCCAACCGAGGTACCATATATGTCAATTGGTCTGATCAAAGAAATGGAGAGGATGATACAGATATTTGGATTTGCCAATCAAAGGATCAAGGAAACACTTGGACTAAACCGCTAAGGGTTAATAATGATGTAGCTGGTAAACATCAGTTTTTTTGTTGGATGGATGTAGATGAAAGTACGGGGTATATTTATATCATTTTCTATGATCGTCGAGCATATGAGGACGAACAAACAGACGTTTATCTCGCATACTCTACAGACGGCGGAAAGTTGTTTAAAAATCAAAAAATATCAGAAACCCCATTTAAACCTGCAAAGCAAATCTTCTTTGGAGATTACTGCGATATTTCTGCGGTTAATGGTATGATTAGACCAATTTGGACAAGGGCCGATAAATGGAAATTAAGCGTATGGACCGCCTTGATTGATATGAAATAGTGATAACAATTTTGAGGAAAAGCGATCTATGAATATACTTATGAGGTGGCTTGATCCTATATTACGAGTAACGAAACTCCAACGAAATTTTTTTGAAATTATCCTTTGGTGGGAAATCAGAAGAATACTTTACAATTTTTTGTTTATCACTGCTTTACTCGTTGGATTTCTAGTCATTGGTCAATTAGTCCATCTAGAACCAAGTGAAGATATCATAGAACCTTTAGCCCTATTCTTTCTATTTTTTATTTTCAATGGCGCCTATACTCTAGGCTGGTTGATAGAACTTTGCATTCCGAGATCACAAAGTTTTGCACCCAAACTACTTAAGATTGGCCTTTATATCACCTTATTCTTGTCCTTTCTTCCGATGATCATTCATCTAATCATGTGGGCAGGAAGAGGATTTACAAAAATGATGTAGATTAATTGATACTTATTGCATTTACAAAACGCTGCGCAAGATCGATGACAATTGGTTCTTGATCCAAACTATGAATTCTAGGATTTGCTTCTAAATCAAAAACTCCACCTTCTGTCAACATATCATATAAGTCAATCGTCAATGGTACTTGTCGCGTAATGATAGGATCAATTCTTAAATCTCCAGTCACTTGAAATTCAGCAAGCGCATTGTCACCACCTATATGCAAAGCCATAGGTTCTTCGTACACTCCATCTTCATCTAAATCCAAGTTTCCTTCAATTTTTACAAAAACATAGCTTTCCCATCCAGCCCAATATTCGCCATTTAACGACAAATCGCTATCCGAGGTAAAATCTGAAGGAACCATAGCATTATCTTCAGCACTGACTCCTAGCAAAAAGCTTAGGGCATTATAATTTCCTTCCTTAAGCGTAGTATTAAAATTAAAACCTTGGATAGCCGAACTTTGACTAGCGTGACTATTGGTCAGATTGATATAGTCGTTATTGCCTAGTTCTACAACCTCGGTTCCAAACATTTTAATATCCGAAACATAAAAACTTACTCTATTGAAATTGAGTCTGATTCCATTGGGCAATTCATAACTCTTGAGCATTTCTAATGGATCATCATCATAAACTAATTTAAAGTTGATTTGTAAATCTCCAGAACCTGTTGGTTCCGCATCATCATTACACGACGACATGATCAAAAAAGAAACTATCGTAAGAAAAAGAAGCTTTGAATATTTCATAAGGCAAGTTTATTATTTCTTGAATATTTAAAACTGATTAAAGTCGTTTTTGTTTTGTCGGCCGCGAGTAATTATAGTATTCCTGTCAACAATAAAACCGACACAACACCTGCAAAAGCCGACAAGAGTATGGTATAATATTTAGATTTTAAATGAAAATGTTCTGTTAAAACATAACTGAAAAAAAGAATCGCTGACACAATTATTAATTGTCCCAACTCTACTCCAATATTAAAAGCAATCAAGACACTAATTAAACTTTCTTCTTCCGAAATCAAGGCCTTAAAATAATTACTAAAACCTAAACCATGTATCAATCCAAACGATCCTGCCAGCAAATAATGCCAACGGATGTTTTTAATTTTTTCTATAAAAAAAAAGTTGAGAATGCTTGTAGCTAGAATACTTAAGGGAATTAAAAACTCTACTAAATCTGCATTTACCGAAACTACTTTTAAACCAGATAAGACCAAAGTTAAGCAATGTCCAATAGTAAAGGCCGTAACAAGAACCACCAGTTTCCTCCAATCTCTCCAGGTAAAAATGGCACATAATGCCACTAAAAATAGCATGTGGTCATAACCATTGATATCCAAGATATGGTCCAAGCCTAATTGGAGATATACTTCAAACATGTCACAAAAATATACGATATTCATAAGATGCCGAAATACATCAGTTTTCTATTGTTGATTGCTTTCATCGTAGAACTTGTTTTTCTTACAAGCTTAATGTACAATTTGGAAGATTTAGGAGTGGTTTTTCAAGGAATGTCTAGTATATCGGCGCGTATTTCTATACTCTTTTTTGCTGCTGCGTTTTATCTTTTCAAACGTGATAGAGAAAAAGAGGAACATGCATTATTATCCTGTTTTGCAATTTTACATTTCATCCATTTAGGATTCCTACTCGCCCATTTTTATATCAAGCAACTACATTTCGATTTTTTGACGATTGGAGGATTCATCGCTTATTTAATGCTGCTTAGTTTTCCATTCGCCGTAAGGCAAAAAAAGTCCATCAAACCATGGATGAAGTCTACTTTTTACTACTACATATGGATAGTCATCACTCAAGCCTATTTCTTTAGAATCTACGGTTCGATGCCCAATGCGTATGCATCCAAGGTGTCACAATGGTCTTATTTCGTATTCTTTATAGGATTGGTGGTGTGGCACTTAGTGTACCTTAAGCGCAACAAAGTTCAGTGCGCTTAGAACGAACAATTCTCCAATTGATTACATGAGCACTTGCGATCAAAATACCAGCACAAGTTGTACAAACAATTTCTACAGGTCCATGAAATTGCAAACCAATAATAAAAATCGCAAATCCAACACCCGCAATACTCATCGGACGGATATCATTGTGAACGTTTTTATATGACTTATGAAGTGATTGAACTGCAAAAACTAAGCTTAAGGATAGAAAAATGATTTCAACCAGTAAATGGTCCATCCATTCCGTAGATATTACACCAAAACCCAATAGAATAGGCAAGGCTGCACAGTGGAGAGCACACAGCGAAGAGGTGAAAAAACCTACAAAATCGATATTTAAGCTAAAAAAATGTTTCATGTTTCTGCAACAGCGTTGCAAATATAATTCAAACTAATGGTTGCCACAAGATTTTTGTCCTTTATCTGCACTCGACACAGGTCCCTTTAACAATCATTTCAATGGTTTTGACCTGAAAGCTACTTTGCTTCGGAAATGCGGGAATCTGAATATCATCAATGCAAAAAGTACTATTGCAAGAATCACAATGAAAATGAGCATGCTGATGCTGATGTGAGGCTTCCGAGCAACCTTCTACACACATGGCATATTTCTGAACATTGGTGCCATCCACCGCCTTGTGAATAATACCTTTAGTTTCAAAAGTTTTTAAGGTTCTATAAAGCGTAATACGATCTACATGATCAAATTGCATTTCTAAATCATTGCTAGAAAGTGCCTTGTCTGATGACTGTATCATCTTCAATACCTCTTCACGAACGGATGTAACTCTGAGATTATGATCCTTTAATATTTCGCTGGCTAGTTTCAAGATTCTATAATTTGGTCTAGAATAATTTTCATGTGTTGATAATTGGTATCGGTCATTTCAGTTAGCGGTAATCTGACTTCTGCATCACATAATCCCAAGTGAGCTGCTGCCTTTTTAATTCCCACTGGATTCCCTTCAATATACAACCAATCATGTAAAGCAAATGTTTTATCGTTTAGGGCTTTCGCCAAATGAAAATCTCCTCGTAATGCTGCGCTCATCATTTCGGAAAACAACTTAGGAAAAACATTCCCAATAACAGAAATAACACCATCAGTCCCAGTTGCAACAGATACCATAGCAGTTGGATCATCTCCTGAAGTCACAATAAAATCTTCTGGTTTTTCTTTAATGATTTTAGTGATTTGAACAAGATCAGCGGAGGCTTCTTTAATTCCTATAAAATTATTTGAGGCTTTCGCCAATCTTAAGGTGGTTTCTGCCTCCATATTTGATTTAGTCCTTCCCGGTACATTATACATCATAATGGGTACTGGACTCGCTTTCGCCAAAGTCATATAATGTTGATAAATTCCTTCTTGTGTTGGTTTGGAATATTCAGGGCTAGCAGAGAGTATTCCATCAATTCCGTCAAAATTGTATCCTTTGATTTTATCAAGAAGTTGAGCTGTATTCTTACCACCAAAACAACCGGCAAGAATAGGTTTGCGCTGATCGTTTTTCTGAATCACAAAATCTAAAATCCGCCTTTCTTCTTCTAAGGAAATCGTTGCGGATTCCCCTGTAGAGCCCAATGGAACTAAAAAATCAACATCACCTGAAATCACGTGTTCAATGATTTTTTCGTAAGATTCAAAATCTATCTGACCATTCTTGAATGGTGTAATCAGTGCTACACCAGTACCTTTAAACATCGCTTGAGTAGACATACTATAAACTTACGAATAGTTCTAGCTGTCGAATGTATGATTGGTAAGAAAATCCAGATTCAATATCGATCAATAATTGACAGTGATTTTTGAAACAATCAAAGTTTGGTCCTACTTTGAACTTAGCACTAGAAACACCAGCTATATATTCATAATGCGCAAATGGCTGATTCACACAGAATATCAATAAATCAGTATCGCGTTTTAAAAATGTTTCTAAATGATTGGAGACAGGTACTTTTTTCCAATCCAAATTAGAAAGACTATACATGTCTTCATCCTCCGAAAGCTTCTGCTTCGAATTAAAAAAATAAAAAAGATGAATCTCTGCACC
>JAHDBI010000048.1:0-12428 GCA_020630475.1 Saprospiraceae bacterium | reverse complement strand
CCTCCGAAAGCTTCTGCTTCGAATTAAAAAAATAAAAAAGATGAATCTCTGCACCGGCTTGTTTCAAGCTTTGCTGTAGTTGCAAAATCTCCTTATTATCCCGCTCTTCGTGGTTGCAAAACAATGAAACCGTTTTGTAGTTCGTCAACAAATTTGAACTTGAAGTAGAAGGTGAAGTCGGTTTATCTAGAGAAATCTGGTCGTTAAAGCGTTTGCGTTTGAGTCGATCCAGCATTGGTCCTACTTAGCTTTTTTAGATTTGCTTTTGGCCATTTCAAAGTGGCCCATTTTACTATATTTTTCTAATCGGTTATTGATTCGGTCGTCAGCAGATAATTCCATTTGAATTGCCAATTCCTTTTTAATGTGAGATTTCAAGGATTTCGCAATTTTATCGGGATCCGTATGTGCTCCTCCAAGTGGTTCTTTTAAAATATCATCGATCAATCCAAATTCAAGCATATGCTCTGGAGTCAGCTTTAAGGATTCCGCGGCCGTTTCTTTATGATCCCAACTTCTCCAGAGAATAGATGAACAAGATTCTGGAGAAATCACTGAAAACCAGGTGTATTCCATCATGAATACCCTGTCTCCCAAGCCTATACCTAAGGCTCCACCAGAAGCACCTTCTCCGATAACATAGCACAAAATCGGAACTTTTAATTCAGCCATTTCATACAAATTTCTTGCAATGGCTTCCCCTTGTCCTCGTTCTTCTGCCTCAATTCCCGGAAAAGCTCCTGGAGTATCGATGAGGCATATTACCGGGTAATTAAACTTCTCAGCCAACTTCATCAATCGAAGCGCTTTTCTATATCCCTCGGGATTAGCCATTCCGAAATTTCTATATTGGCGCATTTTCGTATTGACACCTTTTTGATGTCCCATTATCACAACGGATTGGCCATTGATTTGCCCAATACCACCGACAATGGCCTTATCATCACCAAAGCGTCGATCTCCGTGTAATTCCACAAAATTCTTACATATCTGGTCAATATAATACTGCGTATATGGACGTTCTGGATGACGTGACAATTGTACCTTTTGCCATCCAGTAAGGTTAGAGTAAATCTCTTTTTTCTTTTTATTGATTTTGGCCTCTAACTCGGTGATTTTATCAGATACATCAATATCACCTTCTATGCTCACCTGTCTGATTTTATCCAGCTGTTCGTATAACTTCTCTAGTGATTTTTCGAATTCTAAAAAAACCATATTTACGTTCGTTTTTGGAATTTTAAGGCACTTGGTGCTTCAAAATGGCTTCTAAATTAGCAAATTTGAACTTATAAAAAAGAGAATCGGGATGCATTAATTATAATGACATCCCGACCCTATTATTCTCACTAAGGAGAATCGATTATATTTTAGATATGCGAACCACTTTGTTGACTCTAGAATCCACCACTTTTACAAAATAAATTCCAGACGGGTAATCTACTAGTGAGAATTGCCCGACATACTCTTCATTATACTTGCTTATTTTTCTGCTTTGAATTCGTTTGCCTTGAGCATTTAATATTTCAACAGCTAATAAGTTTTCTGCATCTATTAAGTTAGAAACCGTCAAATTGAATATTCCATTATTGGGATTTGGGGTAACCTGAATAATCACGTTGTTGTTGATGACTTGATTCGTTGAGGAAATACCCTCTACTTCAACAGTAATTGTCCATTCACATTCACCGTTATTGGATCTTACAACAATGTCGTATTCTCCTGGAGATAGGTTTTCAAATAAATTAGAACTCTGGAAGTTATCCCCACCATCAATACTGTATTCATAGTTTCCGTCTCCACCATTTACATCAATCATAATGGTACCGTTGTTAGCTCCATTAGAATCGGATATACTCACATTTCCATCCAAATTGCATTCATCATTACAAAAGTCGGTAAGGTCTTGAAAACCAAAGTCACCGTCTCCTACAAAAACATTCTCTCCATTTTGATTAAACAGTGAATAACTACCTTGACCAAACCCACAGCAAATACCATCCCCAGCAGTATCGAAGATGATGAAAGTATAACAAACGTCATCTTCTAAACAAAATCGTTCAACGTATTCTGTTTCAGCATCTTCATAAGGACCACCAGTAACAATCAATGCCCCACTTTGCGTGGTCACCCGCCATGTAGTTTCTCCAGGATATTCATCAGTAGTCAATTCAAGGGTGAACGAGCTATAACCTTCTAAATAATCAACATTCGCAATGGCTGAATCATTAGTATTATCTTGATCAGTATCCCCATTTACTTCTATAATCCTAACTTCTATTTCATTATTTCCTATTTGACTCAATGGAACATTAATATCAAATGATGCAGTCTCTAAATAATCCAAATTACCTGACCAAGATTCATTCCCTTCCACTACTCCATTCACTAAATACTCCACTAAACTGTTGGTCATAACTTCGCCTCCAGTATTTTGAATGGTCACATTTACTAAGGCAACAGAGGTACATACTTCTTCCGCTCCCCCTACAGTAATAGCAGCATTTCTATCAAATAAATTCAATACCTCCATGGTCAATGTGTCATTGGATAATCTTGAATCATCTGGATGCGAAACATAAGTCTCCAAAGCATATGCTCCTTTATTGGATAAATCCGCTGGATTATCAAAAGTATGATTGTAACTGTCTCCAGGATACAATGAATCTGTTATGGTCGTTGCGTCCAACTCCGACCCATCTAAACTATAGGCTAAAGTATAATCAGCAATCGGAAAATTACCAGCATTCGTAACGGTAATCGACACATCCTCATTCGCCGTAAAGGCAGAAGAAAAAGAAACTGGACTATCGATAGAAGTCATTGCAGCATCTATAGAATCTCTTCTTAATTCAAATGCCACAATTCTTGTTCGTACACCTGAGTTACCAACACCTGCATATTCTGTGGTAAACCAAAAGGTCGATTCATCCACTGGATCTACACTCATTTGTGAGTAGTCACCAAATCTTCCACCGGATTGAATGGCGTTTTGACCATCTACGGCATTGTATTCTTCGATGGTCATTTCACCTAAAGGATCCGTAGAAAATCTACCTGTAAATCTCACACCTACAAAATCATTAGGACTCGAGACATTATAACCTAAACCAATATTCCCAGAACCATCAATAGCAATCGAACTCATAAACCGATGTAAACCATCATCAGGCGCATACGTCCCTTCTTGATAAATAAACCAATCCGCATCTTCTCTTCTCAACTCCATCCACCTGATAGCAGCGAGATCATCACCATCCGTTGCATCTGTGACGAAAGATAGAACCAACGATTCATGATTATCAAATCTTCTCATTTTGGGTACATTCATAATCACCTCAGGAATCCCATCTATTCCTCCACCACCCATTTGTGGAATGCAAGCGAATCCAAAACCTGGAGCAGCACACGGGTAACTATCAAATGGAGTAGTCGGAAGGGACAATTGATCAACCTGAGTGTTATTGGGGTTCACCCAATCAATATCAAACCTGTACATTTCTAGTTGATCTTGAGCTGTGCTTCCCCATGAAGAGTCATTGATCACCATGGAGATCGGCCTAATATCATCAGGAAAACTTGGCCCATCTACATCAACAGGAGTAGCGACATAAAATCCAGCCTCAGTATTAGTATTTCCGGTCACCCCTACTCTTTGCATTGTAACATTCGCTTCTCCAGCTAAGAGCGCCATTCGGTCAATAAAATAATGATGAAGGGTGCCAGCTCCTTGCTCATTGGTCGTCACAACCAGTGCTTCCGGCCATATAGCATACTTTGGATAATCAGGAAAATTAGGTGTGGAAAACGAATAAGCAAAATAACTACCCATAGGGTCAGAAGTTTCTGAAACAGCAATCAATAAATTCGCTGGACCCGTAAACTCAGTGATAAACCACCTTTGTGCTATTTCATCAAATAATATAATCGGATCACCTGCAGAATTTGCCCCTAAAGTAGCCCAAAGATCTTGAGCTTCAAATTCTAGAACTAGATTACCTGTCTTATCAAAAATTCCAATGTCAGTGACATTAACACCTTGTATATAATAATCCAAACCAATGTCGCCAGTTGGGTCATGAGGCGAACCAAAATCTCCCAATCCTATTACATTGACCTTAGGTTCAATTGCTAAACCAGCACTTGACATTTGTCTAATTGGGTCAGGACCTTGATGCTCTAATTCTGCAATAACAGATTTAGAAAACCCTCTTCTATTTTTAAAATTCTCAGGACGTTTACGATCTTTCTTAAATGATCGTTTCTTGATAGATAAATCTCCTTGAAGTTCTAAGATATCTCTTACCTCAATAGTCTTACCTAGAAAACTTGCACTACTTTCGAGTACCTCAAATTCTACCTGAGCAATTGATTCTTGAGCTGTTAAATTCAAACAAAGAAAACAGCATAGAATTGAAAACAAATATTTAATCATCATTTACTTTTTTATCGGTTTAGTCTTACCACTTTTTTGATTGGTAGAATTAATTGGAACTCCTGTGTTTCGGGTGACTTGATAAGCCCTTTTGACCAAAGGATGCTTATTTAACTCTAGCATTAATTTTGAATATCCTTTTTCGTTACAAAGCGCTTCAACATGCCAAATGTTTTGGGATCGACTCACAGGCCGTGCATTTTGGAAACTAATTTCTTCCATTTCCTTGTCTACCTTTTCCAATTCTGCACCTTGTTTCAATTCTACAATGATCTTAGAAATTATTTTGGGCTCATCCACTTTTTGGTTGGTTTTACATGAAAACACAAAAGAGACAAAAAGTGCAAGAATGAATAAACTTCTCATAATTGATATTTGAGCCGAAATTACATTTATTTCAATTTTAAATCCATAGCTAGGGACAGCTTTGTCTTGGCAACGTCTTCTATTCAAGCGATATCGTTAGTAAACGACATCTGAGCGCTTTAGCCATTTGGACCATTTAGAATTATAGCCATGTACTTTCTGGGTAGATTGATTATTAGCACCAACAATGGGGTAAAACTTATTACACCATTCAAAAAAGCTTCCTTTTAAATTAAAGACATTTTCATATCCCGCCTCACGCATTTTTTTGGCCACTCGTTCGCTTCTATATCCAACAGAGCAATAGGTCACAATTTTCTTATCCTTTGGAAGATGCTCAATCAAGTCAAGCTTAAATGACTTATAACCTACCCATAGTGCATTGGGTATATGACTTACGTCGAATTCTTTTTTCTCCCGAGTATCTAAAAAAATGTATAAGTTTTTTTGTCTAAAAGTTTCATCCACACTTAGGTCTGGAATTTCTCCTTCAGACATTTTCGTCGCCATTTTTTCAAACTCTTCATCTGAAAATTCTCCGGCCACTTTTGGAGCTGGATAACAGCCTATCAATAGAAGGCTAATGATTGAACATCGAAGGAGTACCTTAAACACTTCTAATTTTTTATCGTTTTGTCATTAATGAAATCCCTATTCTTAAGCATGCGTGCTATGATTAATATTTAAATTGCAATATGATTAAATATTTTGTTTTTTCAATCACTTCTCTATTTTGCCTTTCGTTGCAAGCCCAGGTTGAATTAACGCAATCCAACTTACCTATAATTATTATCGACTCTGATGAGTCTATCATCGACGAACCAAAAGTTGGTGGCCATATGGGTATTATATATAATGGAGCCAACCAAGTTAATCATATTAACGACCCAAGAAATCATTATGACGGTGTGATTGGCATTGAACTTCGTGGTCAATCGTCTTTGCAACTCTTTGACAAAAAAGGATATGGAATAGAAACAAGAAATCAAGACGATTCTAACAACAATGTTGCTTTGTTCGGTTTCCCGAATGAAAATGATTGGGTGCTTCACGGACCTTATAGTGATAAAACATTGATGCGAAATGCTCTAGCCTATACACTCGCAGGTGACATCATGGAATATGCACCTAGAACTCAATTTGTTGAACTCATCATCAATGATGACTACAAAGGGGTATATCTATTTACGGAAAAAATCAAACGAGACAATGGTAGAGTAGATATTGCCGAACTGAATGAAACAGAAATAGAAGGAGATGATTTGACCGGTGGTTATATTTTGAAGTTGGATAAGGCTGACCAACAATCCGTTCATTTAGGTTTTGAATCCAAACACAAACCCGTCCCTGATGCATGGCAATCCACATGGTTCTATTATCATTATCCAAAACACTATAGAATCCAAGATGAACAAAAGGCTTATATCCAAAATTACATTGATCAATTTGAAGAGGTTTTAAAATCAGACAACTTTGATGACCTTTCTTTGGGTTACCCCAAATGGATCGATGTGCAAAGTTTTGCTGATTATTTTATCATCAACGAACTCAGTAAAAATCCTGACGCTTATCGATTGAGCAGTTATTTATACAAGGATAAAGACAGTAAAAACTCTTTGATAAAATTAGGACCTGTTTGGGATTACAATTTAGGTTTTGGAAATGTGGATTATTGTACTGGTGGATCTCACACCGGATTTGTGGCAACCACCTTTAATAATTTTTGTAGAGATGATTTTTGGGTGATCCATTTTTGGTGGGAAAGATTATTAAGCGATCCTAATTTCATTGAGGCCATAATTTCAAGATGGGAAGAACTACGAGCAAATGTTTTTACGAACGACGCCTTAGTATCTCGCATTGATTCTATGGAACAAGATCTTCTCCTTGCTCAAAGCAGAAATTTTATTCGCTATCCAATCATCCAGCAATACATATGGCCAAATTATACCGTCGAGGGCTCGTTTTCAAAAGAAGTCGACAGATTGAGAAACTGGATAGTGTCAAGAGCAGAATGGATGGATAATAATTTATCCAGCCTAAATGATGTCAATTTCAATTCCTTGTTTCAACCAGAGCCAAAACTTTTTCCAAATCCGATATCGGACAATACGGTCATCCAACATTATTCGCATGCCAATGCAACTATAAACTTGCGCATATGGAATAACCAAGGAAAACTAATTCATCAAGGAACTTATGAAAATGAAATAAGTGGTTATAATAAAACAGCACTACCAAGAATAATTGTACCCGGCCTGTATTTTTATGAGTTAGAAATTAATAATAGATCTTATGCCGGAAGATTTGTTAAAATGTAGATGTTTATTTCAAGTTAAGATAGGCTGCACCAAAAACTCCAGAACTATCCCCTAAAACGGGCTTGACTACTTTTGTATCTAGATAATCATTGAACAAGTGTGGTAAAATGGCCGCAACACCGTCCGTGTATAGTTCATCTATATTGCCAACTCCCCCTCCTACTATGACCACAGAAGGATCGATTACATTGATGATTTGTGCAATGCCTTTACCAAAAAAATGAATCAATCGATCAAATGTCTTCACAGCGAAAACATCTTCCTTAGATCTCGCTCTACTCATTATTTCCTTTAAGCGAAGTTTCTGACCGGATTGTTTGTGATAATACCGTTCTAATGCCGGCCCTGAGATAATCGTTTCGGTACATCCATGTCGACCACAATAACAATCTTCACCAGCATCATCTAAAAAATTATGACCCCATTCACCAGCAATTCCATGTTTACCAGATACTATTTGACCGTGAGCAATCAATCCACCTCCCACGCCAGTTCCCATGATCACCCCGAAAACAGCTTCTTGTTTTCCATTGCCTTTTTCAAATTCTTTGGCCTCTGACAGTGCAAAACAATTGGCGTCATTTTCCATTTTTATACGCACTTTGAGTTTTCTTTCTAGGTCATTTAAAAAAGGATTCCCATTAAGGCAAGTTGAATTAGAATTTTTAAGCATACCACTTTTATGGTCAAGTTTTCCAGGTGTTCCAATACCTAAACTTTCCATGGTTAATCCTGATTCAGATTCTAATTTTCGGATCAACAACTCAATTCGATGAAGTACATGCTCATAACCTTGATCTGCCTCTGTAGCCAATCTATCTCGGAATATTTCATGATAGACCCCTTCTCTCCACTCTAAGATGACCCCTTCAATTTTAGTCCCACCAAGATCTACACCCCACAGGTGTTTCGAGCTTTCGCTTTTCATACTTATTTACTTTTTCTTCTTGATGATTCTCTTTCTAACAACTTAGGTTCAAAGACTTTGCTAAAAACATGACCATTTGAATGTAAAGCTTGAATGAAAAAATCAAATGCCATTTCACCCATAGCCACACCATTTTGCTCAACTGTCGTCAAACTAGGGCTAATGTATTTTGAAATAAGAGAATTACTAAAACCGACCACTCCCAATTCGTCAGGGATTTTAACACCTGCCTCGCGTGCATATCGATAAACACCCAAAGCAACATCATCTGTGACCGCAAAAATAGCATCGGGTCGGTTCTTTTTACTGAGCAGTTTTTTGGCAGCTGAGTATCCTGCTTCTATTCCGGACTCCGAATCTTGTAATTCCGCTTTTATGACTAAATCTTTAGAAAAGTCGAGCTTCAATTTCGTTACAGCATCTTTAAATCCCTTTAATCTTTGTAATCCAACAGAACCTTGATCTGTACTTCCAATATGGGCAATTCGCTTATAACCTTGTTCACTTAGATGTTCTACTGCTAAAAATGCTCCTTTATAATCATCTGTTAAAACATAATTTCCTTCATAATCATCGTATATCCTATCTGTTATTACTGTTGGAATCCTACGATGAATAATAGGCAATAGATTTTTATGAAAATTACTTTCCATACATGGAGCCATTATAATTCCACTAACACCAAAATCTAAAAACTCCTCTAAAATGACGCGTTCCTTTAAATCCTTATGTAGAGACTCCCCAACTATGACCAAATAATTATGAAGGTGCGCTTTAGCCATAATCCCTTTCAACACCGTGGAGAAAAAATAATGGTTGACCATAGGAATCACTACCCCAACGACATTCGATATTTTATTTTTTCTAAGTGATATCGCCAAATTATTTGGCTTGTAATCTAATTCATTAGCCATCGCTAAAACACGACGCTTAGTACGATCATTAATATCCGTCTTATTATTAATGGCTCGGGATACTGTAGTGATTGAAATGCCAAGAGCTTCGGCAATATCTTTGAGTTTAGAACGCTTAGTCATAACGCAATTTAATTTCGCCGCAAGGATAAAACACTTTCGTAAATTTTACGGTAATTTACGAAAACAAAATTATTAAAAGTTTCGTGTTTTTTGACCCAACAATGTATATTCGAGGAAATTAGGGTTAACCATCAGTTAATCCTGGAAGACGAAAAATTATTAATTAATTAATGAAAGTTTAATGAAAAAGCTATCAACATTACTAAGTATTGTAGTCTTTTTCGTGCTTATTTCAGTGAGTGCAGATGCACAACGAACTGTCTCTGGAGTAATCACGGATGCTGGATCAGGTGAAGCACTTATCGGTGCAACTGTTGTTCCACTGGGCTCATCATTAGGGACCATCACCGACATTGATGGAAGTTATACATTATCTGTACCGGATGGTGTTGACGCAATCGTTGTTTCATATACTGGTTACGATTCGCAAACTATTGCGATCACAGGTAGTACTATGAATGTATCATTAGCCGCAGGACAGTTTCTAGATGAAGTTGTTGTGATTGGTTATGGTACTGTAAAAAAGAGAGACGTTACTGGGTCAGTGGCTTCTCTAAAGTCGGAAGACTTCAACAAAGGGGTGATGATTTCATCTGATCAATTGCTTCAAGGACGAGTTGCAGGTGTGAATGTTGTAAACAATAGTGGACAGCCTGGTGGCCAAGCAACGGTAAAAGTTAGGGGTAATAACTCCATTAGAGCTGGAGCGGACCCTCTTTATGTTGTTGATGGAGTTCCTTTAGATGGTAGAACGGCGAAGGCTGGTTTGATTTCAAGTGATATTGGAAACATTGCAAATTCTAATCCTCTGAATTTCTTAAATCCAAGTGATATCGCTTCGATTGAAGTTTTAAAGGATGCCTCATCTGCGGCGATTTATGGTGCTCGTGCATCAAATGGTGTTATTTTAATTAATACCAAAAAAGCGCGTGAAGGTGAAATGGACGTAAACTTTAATGCTAGTTTCGGAACATCTTCAATTTTGAAAAAATACGAAGTGCTTTCTGGTGACCAATATCGTCAAGCCCTTTCAGATTATGAATTAACTAGTGGTGACGGTGGATCAAGTGTAGATGCATTTGATGAAATTTTAAGAAATGGTTCTGTTCAAAACTACAACCTTTCTATTGGTACAGGAGGTGAAGACAGTAGAGTACGATTTTCTGCTGGATACCAAGATGTTGAGGGTATTGTGAAAGAGACTGGAATAAAAAGGTATAACGCGACATTGAATGCTCAATATGATTTATTTGATGATCGTGCTGGTATTGATTTCTTTGCAGTGTCATCGCATACGAATGAGGATGTAGCACCTATTTCTACAAATGCTGGTTTTACAGGAAACTTGGTTGGACAAGCCTTACAATGGAATCCGACAGTAGATTTAATGACAGATGGAGAGTTTACTTCTAATATGAATGCTGCTGATCTTGTGAGTGCAACAACGATCAACCCGTTAGCACTTCTTGATGCTCATAATGAGACAGCAAATACTACGACCATCTTAGGTAGTGTTTCTCCTTACTTTAATATCACTGACAATATTCAGTATCGATATAGATTTGGTGTTAATTATGGAACTGGTACTACTAGAGGTACATTAGCTAAATCAATTAATGTTCAAGGTGTTGAAGGTCTTGGACTTGCTGGTGTTTCAAATAATCAACTTCTCACAAACCTTCATACGCATACAATAAACTATAATACTGACTTGACTGACGGTATTACTATGAACTTATTAGGTGGTTACGAATATCAGAAGTTTGATTTCAAAGGATATGCATTTGCTGGATTTGGATATGATGATGTTCCCGAAGGTTTTGATATATCAAATGCATTACAAAATTCAAACAACGATAACAGAAATGTATTTTCATTCGCTGATCCTATCGTTGAACTTCAATCTTATTTCGCAAGAGCCACTTTTGGTATCGGTGAACGATTTGATGTAACAGCAACTTTGAGAGCGGATGGTTCTACTAAGTTTGGTGATAACAACAAGTATGGTATTTTCCCAGCTTTTGCAGCAAGATGGAATATTATGAGCGAAGGTTTTATGTCTGATAGTGGATTGTTTGATGATTTAGCATTAAGAGCTGGATGGGGTGTTACGGGTAACCAAGAATTCCCTGCAGGATCATCTATTGATAGATTCGCATTAAATCCAAATGGAGGTATCTCTCAAGAAAACATCGGTAATCCTGATTTACAATGGGAGCAATCAACAACATTAAATGTTGGGGTTGATTTCGCAATGTTTGATTATAGAGTTTCAGGTACTGTTGAATATTATAGTAGAGTTACTGATAATTTATTACTTGATCCATTTATCCAAGAACCTGGACCACCAATTAGAGCTTGGAAAAACATCGATGGTGAATTAGTGAATACTGGATTTGAATTAGGTCTTAACGCTTTTGTTGTTGACAATGATGATTTCAAAATCAACATTGGAACTAACGTAGCATTCTTATCAAATGAATTAAGAAATTATGACGGGCCAGACATCTTAGCTGGTGACTTGTTTGGACAAGGTTCTACGGGATCATTTGTTCAAAAGCATGTTAATGGAAAACCATTAAACACTTTCTTCGTACGTGATTTCCAAGGATTAGATGATAATGGAAATAGTATTTATGCAAATGATGGTGAGCCAGTTGAATATGGTGATCCTAACGCTGATATTATTTTAGGTCTTAGTGCAGGTGTTGAATATGGTGATTTCAATTTTGGAATGAACTGGAACGGAGCTTTCGGTCACCAACTATATAATAACACGGCAATGTCTGTGATTCCGATTACGAACTTAGGAAACAGAAATATTGATGCAAGTCTTTTAGGTGGTGATACAGAAAGTACATCAAACGCTATTGCATCATCTTCAAGATATATTGAAGATGGAGATTTCTTGAAATTAGCTAATGCAACGTTATCGTATAATTTAGGAGCAATTAGTAAGTTTAAAAATGTAAGTGTTTCATTGACAGGTCAGAACCTCTTAGTGCTTACTGGTTATTCTGGCTTCGATCCTGAAATAAATACGGTTAACTTAAGAAATGGTGTTCCTTCTTCGGGTATAGAATATATTCCATATCCATCAGCAAGAACATTTTTATTAGGAGTAAATGCTTCATTTTAAATAAATCAATTATGAAAAATTTAATATATCTATTCTTATTGGCTTTGGCTTTCGGCGCCTGTACGGATTTAGAAGAAACTCTTCGTGAGGATCTTCCCGAGGGTGAAACGCCAGATCCAGCTGCACTTTTAGAAAGTGCATACAATTCGATGAGATTGCCCTATCAAGATCAATCAAGATTTTGGGCAGCTCAAGAACACAC
>JAHDBI010000047.1:22035-27001 GCA_020630475.1 Saprospiraceae bacterium | reverse complement strand
GTAGGAAAAATTATTCTTTCTTCAGGATAATTTGATGGTTGAATGGACCAATAAAACATGGGTAAATGAGCACCGATTTGACGTGCTTTATTCATGTATAATTCTTCATACTCTTCAGATTCTGGTTCGACCATAAGGCCAATCCCCTCCATCTCAAGGTATCTACTTATATTATTATTCGCATTTGAATGACTCAGAAAAAACAGAATCAGACTTACCGCAAATAAGGTAGGTATATAGACGAGCAATCTTTTTAGTATGTATTGAAACATACGCCTCAATCAATTTTCTGAAAAACTTTCTACTGACAATGGAACAAAAGAGTTGGCCATATATCCAGGTCTTCTCGCACTCACGACGGCCTTAAATTTCTTATTTAAAATCATCTTTTCTGTAGGACAATATAGAAATATCACAGGTTGCTCATCGTACATAATTTCTTGCAACTTATGGTACAAGTCTTTACGTTTGGTTTGATCCTTTTCGCTTCGTAATGCAAGGATGACATCATCTGAGTTTTGATCACCAAAACCAAAGTCATTTCTTTTACCTACAGCCATATTGTCTGTGTGCCACTTATCATAAGGATCAATTGGGGCCAAATCTGAGGTAGCCACTAAACAGGCCATGTCAAAATCTCTCTTCTTTAAATGGTCTTGTCTAATTCGTTTAAATTCCTTTTGAACAAGCTCAATATTGACACCTACTGCCTTTGCACTTTCTTTGAACATCAAAGAAACTTTCTGACCTAACTTGGATGAAGAAACTAAAATCTTGAAATCTAATTCTTCTAAGTTTCCATCAATGACTTTATCTCGTATACCGTTATTATTAGAATCTTTCCAGCCTGCATTATCCATAAGCTCAGCAGCTTTTTCGGGTAGGTAAGGAATAGGCTTTAGGTCATTGTTATAATAAGATCTCACAGGATTGAAGTGACCTATAGTTCGAGTTCCCATTCCTAATTCAAGGGTCTCGATAATTCGATCAACATCAACCAAATGTGCCAATGCCTGTCGAACGGATTTTTCGGATAAATTCGGATTACGATTGTTTAATCCAATGTAATAATATCGGATTAACTCAGCGTTCAGAAAACTAAACATTTCCATGGCCTTTTCATCCCCCTTCAAGGAACTAAAATTGGATGAACCAACACTCGGCATAAAATCAATCTCTTGTGATTTCAATAAACTCAAAGCTGAAGTTTCGTCCGGAATAATTTGAAATTCTATCGACTTTGGATGAGCATTTAAAAATGGATTTTCCGAATAATTCTCTCCCCAATAATTTTCTACCCTATCCAATACGACATACTGATTGGTTTCCCACTGTCCTAATTTGTACGGACCATTACCGACGACTATTTCATTAGTAAACTTTTGACTGTTAAACGCTTTCGCGAAAGCGGAAAATAACGTATCCGAATCAGCTAACTCTTGAACCTTAGCTTTATCCTTCAAATCGGCTATTTTGAGGCCATTCAAAACATCCATTTCATCGTAAATATGGGATGGGTACATATTAATCGTGCTCACCGTTTCCTTCGCCACCATATAATCTTTACTCATCACCACAGAAAACTTTTTCGGGTCGTTTTCATACAAGATAACTTCTTTAATCTCCTTGATGTAGGCGCGCCATCCAGAGGCATTCACTTCTGGATGATTGACTGCTTTTACGGTAAAATGATAATCTTTGGCCGTGATATCTTTACCGTCCGACCACTTGGCATCTTTCAATAATTGAAAATCAAATTGAATCCCACCTTTATGAGGACCTTCTTCGATGGTTACACCTTCTGGCACCTTTTCCACTAAAATAGGAGTCAATTCTAAGGATACTGGATCATAATCAGCCAATGGAAGAAAAATATATTGAAATACCTCTCTGGCTGTTGAGGTCGGATACACCATTGGGCTCAACTTCTGAGGATCAGCTTTTAATCGAATCTTAACGGTAAGATCCTTATCCAAGGTAGGCTTATCCGTTTTACATGCTACAAAAAATAGCAGTAACATCAAGAAGCAGGTTCTTAATAATACATTCATGGTTGGAGATTTACATTCAATATAAGAACAAAAAGGCGTAATTATTATTATACATTCAGGCATTCAAAGTAATATGAAAGAAAAGATCCTTATAGCAGGTGGTAGCGGATTGGTTGGTCAAGCATTAATCAAAAAGCTAAGAGATCATTATGATATCTCGGTCATGAGTAGATCTGCGCAAAAAGTCGATGGGATTCAATACCACGCTTGGGATCTCAATGCGCTTTCCATGACTACTGAAGCCATTCAAGTGGACTATATCATCAACCTCACTGGTGCTGGAATTGCCGATAAAAGATGGACTAATAAGAGAAAAAAGGAACTCATAGATAGTAGAGTAAACAGTAATAAAACTTTAGTCAAAGCATTAAAAGCATCGGGCCATCGAGTAAAGGCCATTTTATCTGCATCTGCCACAGGATTTTATGGCAATGGAGGAGACAAAGAATTTGTTGAAACCACGCCTTCTTTACAAAATGATTTCATGAGTGACTGTTGTATACAATGGGAAAATAGCAGTGAAGAATTGTCCGCGTTTTGCGAAAGGCTATGTATCGTCAGACTTGGAATAGTAATGACCACGAACGGTGGAGCCTTACCTAAAATGAAAATGCCGGTACATTTCGGAGTAGCCCCTTACTTTTATCCAGGCAATCAGTTTTATTCATGGATTCATATGGATGACCTTGTAAAGGCCTTTGAAACTATGGTTGAAAATCGTGATTATGATGGTGTCTATAATGCGATTAGTCCTCAGGCTGCAACCAATAAAAGTTTTAATCAGGCTTTACAATCTGTGATACGATTTCCATCCATCTTGTTTCCAGTTCCATCCTTCATCATTCGATTGGTATTCGGAGAGATGGCCGATACGATCTTGAACAGTACACGGGTATCACCAAAACGGCTCGTTGATCAAGGATTCAAATTTGATTATCCTGATCTTAAGGAAGCGCTTAAGGATATTATCACTAGAAAAATCTAGCGTTTGAATACCTCTATTTCCTTTTTCTTTTTAATTAAATCTGTGAACTTCCCTTTGAATCGGGTTGCCCTTACCATATGATTATCTACCCAATGGTAATTCCCACCTCTTGGTTTACCCATTAATAGACCTTGATATTTGAAGCCGTGCTTTTCCAACCAAGTTTCAGTTACCGCTCTGTGTTCTTCTGTACGAGACGTGAAAAAAGTAATAATATGACCTTCATCATACCATTTATTCAAGGTTTCCAAAGCATCCGGATAAGGTAAGCAAGTAACCATCCGTTCTGGTTCTTCATTGGGGACATCATCCGTTATCGTACCATCAATATCAATCATATAGTTCTTAATATGAGCGGGTAAAATCGGGCTTAACAACTCCCCTTTTTCATCTTTTATCGAATGTAATTGCTCTTCTTTTTTCATCATTCAAAATTAAAATAATTATTAGGGTTTAAGGACTTACCATCGTACCACATTTCAAAATGTAAGTGTGGACCATCGGAAAGCGTTCCAGAATTGCCAATAATCGCAACAACTTCTCCTGCATCCACTACGTCGCCTTCCTTTTTCAATAGAACCGAATTATGTTTAAACACCGAAATGAGGTTGTTTTGATGCTGAATGGATATTGTATTCCCAGATTCTAGATTCCAAGAAGAATTAATCACAACCCCTCCTAATATCGCTTTGATAGGAGATTCTTTTGGTGCAAGAATATCCACTCCATAATGGTCATTATGTGGCTCATATGACGAGCTAATGGATCCATTTACAGGTGCGGTAAAGAATATATGTTCCAATCCGTTAGAAGCTGAAAAATTGGTACTCAAATCACTATTAGGCTGGTCTATAGAGCCTTCTGATGGATCAGTGATAGATTCTATTTGGTTAAAGTCAATCTTCGGTTTTTCATTATTTAACATTCGTTTGAATCCATTAATGTATTCCTCTTGAACCGTAATTTCTTGCTCTAAATTCCGAACCTTTTTACTCATTTCCATAAACTCAGGATGATCGTTAACATCACCGTAACCGGGTATAAATCTCTTGATTGGAGTAATAATGATCAAACTTATACTCAGCAAGGCAGTCAGGAATAAAAGGCTAATAAAACCAAAGTAAAGGTTAAGCAATGAAAACCTAAATGACTTGACTTCTTTCAAGGTTTCATCATCCAAAACGACTAGTCTGAGGACGTTTTGTAGTTTTTCAAAAAAAGAATTATTTGTATTATCCTGGTCAGTCATTAAGCTTTGACTAAAAATTAAAATAAATTTGCATAAAAATAGTTATTAATCTAGCCTGAAGAAGTGTCAAAGTTCCTAATTACCTGCTTTTTACGAATAGTAATGGTAAAGAGATTATTGAATTAAACTTTAAAGTTTTGAGAAGTATTGTAAAACTATCCTTTTTATTGATAGCGACTGTTTTAGTCTTTAGTAGTTGTGCCTCGAAAAAACGAAAGGGTGAACCTGGTGCATTCAAGAAGTTCTATCATAATACTACGGCTAAATATAATGGCTACTTCAATGCAGATGAACTCATGAAAGAGAGTTTTTCAAGTCTTGAGGAGCAAAATCAGGATAATTATAACCAAATATTACATGTCTACCCGTATAGCGCTGCAGAAAACCCGAAAGCGTCTGCAGAGGATTTAGATTTGGCTATTGAAAAAGTAACTACAGTTGCGCTTTTGCATGAACCTAGTCATTGGGTAGATGACTGTTATCTTCTTATGGGTAAAGCCCAATTTTTAAAGCAAGACTACGAATCTGCAGAAGAGACATTAGAGTATTTCCAAGAAGAATTTGACCCCTATAACCCAAATGGTCGAATGTATAAGAATAAAGGAAAGAAAAGTGCAAAAGAGAAGAAAAAGGAAAGAGATGAAGAACGGAAAGAAGCCAAGAAAATAAAAGAGGAAGAAA
>JAHDBI010000047.1:4015-21935 GCA_020630475.1 Saprospiraceae bacterium | reverse complement strand
GAAGAAAAAAAGGCCAGAGAAAAAGCAAGAGAGGATGCCAAGAAAGAACGAGAAAAAGCAAGAGAGGATGCCAAGAAAGAACGAGAAAGAAAAATTAAAGAGCGTAGAAAGAACAAACGATCAAATAAGAAAAGAACTACCAATAAGACAGAGGAGACAAAAAAAGAAGAAACGAAAGTAGTAACACGTGAAAACACCACTACCAAGAAAAAAGAGGAGGCCAATGAAGACATCGTAAAGAAAAAAGAAGAAAAACCTGAATTAAAACCTGAAGGAGGCGGCCTATTTGGTCATACCCCTGCTTTCTACGAGGGTGTATTGTGGTTGGCGCGGACCTATATCGAAAGAGAAAACTTTTACACAGCCGAATACCTTTTAGGAAAATTAGAGAATGAATATCCGATTACTGATGAGGTCCGACGAGAAATATATCCTGCTCGTGCGTACATGTATATCAAGCAGAAAAAATATACAGAGGCGCTACCAGCTCTGGATTTAGCCATTGATAAATCTAAGGACAAAAAGTTAAAAGCGCGTTACGCATATATTGCTGCTCAGATCCATCAAAACATGGGGAATTATGATAAAGCGAATAGTGCTTTTAAGCGTGTTGGAGACTTTAAACCAAGTTTTGAAATGGAATTCAACACTAAATTGAACATTGAAAAAACACAATGGTCTAATGGTGATGGTTCTAAGCAACTGACTAAACTACTCAAGGAAGATAAGTATGCTGAATTTAAAGATCAGATTTACTATGCCATGGGTGACATTAAAATGTCTCAAAAAAATTATTCCGGTGCCATCAAGGATTTTGAAAATTCTTTAAAGTTTAATGAATCCAACACAAGTCAAAAGATAGAAAGCTACCATAGATTAGCCAATCTCTATTTTGAAAAAGAGGAATACATTAATGCTAAACAATATTTTGATAGCACGCTTGTTGTTATGGAGAAGGAAGATGAGAGATACTTTAATACAGAAAAGTACGCTAAAGGCTTAACGGATATCGCTAAGTATTTAGGCATCGTCAATCTTCAAGATAGTTTATTAAGATTAGGAACTCTTTCTAAAGAAGAACTTCAAATATTCGCGAAAGCGGAATTAGAAAAGCAAAAAGAGGCAGAAGCTTTAGTAGACAATAGTCAAGAAACAACAGACAAATTTGCTGGCCTTACTCCAGGTCGAAGATTAAGTGGACCATCCTCTTTCTTTGCTTATAATCAAAGTTCTGTTCGAAAGGGAAAAGAGTCCTTTAAAGAAAAATGGGGGAACAGAAAGTTAGAAGATAACTGGAGACGATCTAATAGAAATGATGCGAGTGAAAATGAAGAGGAAGAAGAGGAAGTTTTTGTTGATGAAGGCGTGACGGATGAAGATATTGCTCAATTTTTAAGGACAATACCAACAACTCCTCCTCAAAGAGCTAAAGCTGAAACAGAATTAGAAGATGCATTATTCAATCTTGGAATTCAGTATCGTGACAATATCCAGAATTATGAAAAATCCATCGGAAGTCTTGAAGAACTAAGAAGTCGGTTCCCAGAGACTAAAAATGATTTGGATGCACTATACTACTTGTACTTGTCGAATTTAGATTTAGCGAATAGTTCGAGAGCCGCATATTACAAGGATATCATCTCTAAAAACTATCCAGAGACTAAATATGCTCGGGCCTTAAACGATCCTAACTTTTCAAAAGAGCTGGAAGAAGAAGCCAAATCTTCTGACCGTCATTATGATGCAACCTATGCATTATTCACTGAAGGACAATACCAAGAAGCCTATAACCGGGCCATTGAAGTTGATGGCACCAACTCAACACCATTATTACTGCCAAAGTATAGTTTGCTTGCAGCCATGTGTACTGGACATTTGAAAGGTAAAGAGGATTATATTTCTGCGCTCAATGAGGTTTCAAAAAGGCATCCTAACACTCCAGAAAGTGTAAGAGCCAAGGAAATTATGCGATTTTTAAAAGGAGATGACGATGCCTTTGACAAAGCATTATACGAGGAGGAATCTGATGTTTTTGAGTTTGAAGAAAACAAATTGCACTATGTCATCCTCGTTGTATACGAATCCAACAACAAGAAGGTCAATGACACAAAAATTGCATTATCAAATTATCACAAGACTTACCACAAACTAGATAAATTAAAGATTACCGATATCTATTTAAATGTCGAAGACAAATCAAAAGTGGTTTTAGTGCGGAAATTTAGAAACAAGGATAAGGCCATGTCCTACGTAGATGGTACTAAAAAGAACTCAAAGGATTTTGTTAATGACAAGGAGGTTAGCTATGATATTTTTGCTATTAGTCAAAAAAACTATAGAGAAGTGATCAAGGAGAAAAGTGTAGTCAACTATAGAGCTTTTTACGAAAAATATTACCCAACAAAGTAATTACTCCATTTTAATCAAAACTTGATTTTTATTTACGGTATCATCCTTAGAAACACAAATTTCTTTGACGATACCTGATCCAGGAGACTTGATAATATTTTCCATTTTCATGGCCTCTAAGACAAGCATAGGATCTCCCGGCTCAACTGCATCGCCAACAGACAACTTGACATCCAACACAAGCCCTGGCATGGGAGCAGTAAGTTCTTTAAATCCCTTTTTCATTCCTTCTTCAAATCCAAGGCTAGAAATCAATTGATCCAGTTTATTTTGGACTTTGAGACTAAATGGCTTCTCTCCTATCAGCATTTTAAGCACTTTATTTTTAGGATCAAAAGACAAAACTTGAACCCGATGTTGTTTTGCCCCATCAGAAACGATATACTCTCTGTCATTCAATTTCTTCCAATCATATTTAGATAAATCTTCAGGATTTACTTTTAAGTCACCAAAAAATTGAATGTCAACATTGTATGATGCGTTCTTATCCATTTTTATCGTTTGTTATTTTGGCTTTGCCTTGAATGGTCATGAAATACGTTTCAAAGGCTGTAAAGATTAAGTAAATGAACATAAAGGGTACTACAAAGTACTTATTTTCTGGACTTGTCAATTTAGCATACACTAAAACAATGATGAATGAAAAGAACATCTTCACCATCATATTGGAAATGATTAAATTGATGTAAGAATATTTATTAGAACTTTTAACTGCCTTTTCACCAAGTTTAAAAACAACAAAGGATAAGCTTATAAAAAAGGCCAAGGCAAAAATCGATAAATCTAAAAATGAATTTGTGGGAAGTACAACACCTAAAGCGAAAACCACTGCTATGGATACAATAGTCGTGATGATCAAATATTTTATGAAGAGCTTCAAATTCATTAATCTAACTTAAATCCTTCACAAGTTTAATCATAAATGCCGCTAAAGCAAACAACAATAAAAAAATTGTAATAAAAGGTTGAGCCAATTCGAAATAGGCATCTAATTTTTGTCCGGCCCATGCCGCCAGTGCTAAAAGCACGAGCAATTGCATTGCCATACCCGAATACTTAAGTGCCTCGTGATATTTTTTCCCTGATGGCTTGGTCATTAATTAGCGACCATTTCAACAACTTCCTTTTCGGCTTGAGAAGTGTTCATCGTTTTTACTTTTTGCCCGCCCATATTACAGTTAACATTAAATACTGCACCTGCTTGAACGAGCAATTGATTTGTTTGAATATCTCCAGATATGGTAGCGGACTCACGCACATTCAACACCTCTTTAACTCGGAGGATACCTTGAAAATCTCCTTCAATTACGGCGTTCTGACAATGAACTTCTCCTTTAATTCTACCTTGAGGGCCAATAATTACTTTTCCTGAGCATTTAAGATCTCCTTCTACTTCACCATCAATTCGAATATCGTTCGTTGCTTCAATACTTCCTACTACCTTAGTACCGATGACTAAGCTGTTAATTGAATTAGAGCTTGGGCTCGTGTTTGATCCGTTGGCCATTTGAGTTTTTGTTTCTTTTTTATTTCCAAACATAGTTATTGATTCAACAATTGAGTTATTGAATTAAAGTGATACAAGTCAAAACTTGAATCAAATGCACATAGGGATATAAGTTGTAATCTCTTCTTGACGAAGCGAATTAGAATCTAGGACAATAAACAGCTCTCTTTTCTGGTCCACAAATCTCATAAACAAGTGAGAATTCGAAAGCACCATTTGCAGATCCTGCATTACTGAACTTAGATATCGTGGCATCGTAACTAAATCCAATACCAAAATGATCGTAATTAAATCGAGTCGAAATAATGATCGCATCATTGTGGAGTCCACCAGAATCTTTCGTTCCTGTTCTGAACCAACCACCTACTTGCCAAGACTGGTTTTGTAGTCTACTATTTCCTAAAGCAAATCTTAAACTCGTACCACCATTATATTCTCTTTGTTGTCCTTGAAACAAGAAAACAACATTAGGGATTAATGATACCGTTCTTGAAAGTTCAAATTGACCACCACCATGAATTGTAAATCTTGAATATAGCGAAACAACGTCACCATCAAAGAAAGATACATCCGGCTGGTTTAAGTGATGCATAGCCAATCCAGCGTACCAGTTGTTGTATTGATCCATAACATTAAAAAACAACAAACCAGCTGCAATATCAGCGTATAAGAAATCAAAATTGTTAATAATCTCATTGGATGGCAACATACCATTAAATGTACCGTCTCCATTATGCTGTGACGGCCATCTTAAATCTTGTTGGCTAATTCTTCTTTGCGTCACTGCAGCGTCAGCACCAATCACTAGATATTTAGCACTTTTTCTATATCCGCCTATTTTCTTACTGTAAGAAACCGATAATCTTCCTTGAGTAGTACCAAATCGAGTAGCACCTGCAACATCACCCCATAGGGATCCACCAATACCAAAATAATCCGCTCTTCCTACCGGCACCTTCTGATCATAGGATACAGAATATGTGTTATAAGCATCTGCCTGCAAGGCACTTGCCCATTGATTTCTATAATTTGCTATTAAACGAGTTTTACAATTGTTAACCCCCGTCATTGCTGGGTTTAGGTTTAACGGAGACATGTAAAACTGCGAAAAGTGAATGTCCTGAGCCTCCATACGGCCTCCGAAAACAACACCAACTAATACAAATAAATAAGGTAAAAACTTTTTCATTCTCTTTCTTTTTCGATGACAATGCTAATCAGCAAAGTATTATGCGCAATCGAGGAACTATAAAAATAGCAAATTAGCCTTATTAAACTACTAACTCGAAAAAAATTAAGAATATTTAACCCATTCGTGTTAGACAACAAATAGAATTAACTATCATTTGTTTTCCATATTGCTCCAAATTGCTCCACAAGAATGTTATCGTAATCGTCTGCCATAACAAACATGTGTTCAAATAGCTTTTTAGCTGTCTGATTATTTAAGTATTGATCGTAAATAAGGAGAGAGATAATGATGTCATTTCCCTTGACACTAAAGGTTAGACCGTCCAAATCATAATTTCGCTGCAAGAGGTATTCATAAAGTGGTTTAATATTCTCTTTTGGCAACGAACATAAATACGCATCAGAGACGATCAATCCTGACTTTTCATGATAGGAAATACTAATTCGTGCACTACCCTGTTTGACCTCCCAATTATATGGTCCACGCCGAGATAAATCGATATTAAAACCAAGAGCAGTCAACATTTCCTCAATGGTCTTATTGATCCCCATAGGTTCATATGATTCTAAATCTGAAATCATCATAATTTTCGAACCACAATTTGGGCAATAGCCCTTTAATTCTTGTGTATTAAATACTAGATTCAAACAAGAATTACATCGCACCGCATCTACACCATCGCCTGCTTTAAACTCTTCTAATGTGGTGGTTAAGTATTTTACGGGTAAAGAAAAACCAACGTTGTTGCCATCTCGAATAATGAATGTATTTACACCAATAATTGTGGCATCCTTATCCACTAAAGGGCCACCGCTATTACCAGGATTTAATGCTGCATCGTGCTGTATAAATTCGACCTGATCTTGCTTGTGCAACATATTTGAAATTATTCCTTGCGTTGCGGTATATTCAAATCCAAATGGATGCCCAATGGCGATGACTTGATCTCCTTCCTTGATTTGTTCGAATGAGCCAAGAGACAATCGAGGCATTTCATGATCTTTAGGTGCTCTTAAAAATGCTAAATCATATTTAGGGTCTACGTAGCAAACTTTCACCATTTGTTTATCAAAACCAGCACCATCTATCACCACCTCCTTATTTTCTCTAACGACATGTTCGTTGGTAACAATTAAATCAAATTCTTTCACATAAAACCCGGTTCCGGTACTAAATGGCGTAGCAATTTGGATGACTCCATCCCGATATATCTCTATGACTTTTCTTGAATCCATTATCCAGGTATTTTAGCCATATCTAAAGATTTCAACATCAACAAATAAGTTTGTGCAAAATCTAATTCAGAAGTGAATTTTAACTCCTTCAAATTCGGATTGATTCTAGAGTATTGCCCCTTATATTGTTTTTTGATTTGAAGGATTTTATCCTTTATCGCGCTTTTATTCAATGCTCCTTTCGATCGAAAGGGCAAATGATATCCCAAGTTTTCAAAGTACTCATACTCCATAATTTGCATATACAAATGGAGAAACGCCCGATCTGGCTCAGGCAAAGAGTAATTAAATAATAAATAACCAACAATATACCCAGGTATCGCTTTCGCCACAGCGTGATGATTATTGTCCTTATACCACTGCATATTACCTAATTCTGCATCCACAAAATTGGCCAATTGCTCATGACCCGCTGGACTGGTAATTCCAAATGTTGAAATCACTTCATAACATTCTTCCTCAAAATCCTCGTATGATCGCTCCAATAGGTGTTTCAATTCTTTTCTAATGCTATTATTCTTATGATGAGGATCTCTCATCTCTTTAGAAAAGAATAGTCTATTAATCTTCTCTACGGTTTCCATCGTCACGCCCTCAGGCTTTACTAAATAATCAATCCGTAGCGCAACATCCAAGAGTAAATAAGACGCACCACCAGGGTAATGCGTAATGTTCAATTTACCCTCGTCAATTTCGCGAAAAACGTTTCTAATCGAATTTTGAGCATATTCATATTTCAGTCTACAAATATTGCCTGACAATGGTACTATATGTTGATTGTCTATTGGATCTAGATGCTCAAACTCTTCTAAAAGAATATCATCTTGTTTATCGGAATTTGTTGCTAATTCTTTTAATGCGTAATACAGTTTGTAAGGCGAATTATCCAAGACATTGGTGGTGAAAATCATTGTTAGATTTTGATCTTCATCCAATGCAAACCTCGTATACTTTAGGTTGAAATTTTTTTCTAGCAATCTTCTCAATAAGCCAATATTGCTTTCTTTTACTCGTGCAATTTTAGATTCTGCCCTAAGTTTTCTATGATCAGCAATGCCGATAATCCGTTTTGATCCTTGAAACAATTCAAAATACAGCTTGCCTTCTTCTTCGGTGTATTGGACATTTTTTTCTCGATCATCACTTAAATAATCAAAGAATGCCTTGTACGATTCGATGTAAGACTTATTCTCAAACAGTTTTAATGAACGATCCCAATCATCATACTTCTCATCATTTTTATATGAATCTGAATACCTCCCAAAACGCAAATCCGGTTGCTGCGTTTCTTTTTTACCAAATCCAAATATGGAGTTGAGGATGCTCATAATGATAGTTTGTTTCAAATCCCTTTTACAGGATGGCGTTGGTTCTAGTTTTTTAACAACTGCACTTCAATTACAGATATGCTATGCGTGAAATTAAGATTTTTTCCATTTAGAACAATTCAATTAACAAATGCTTCAGATTATATAACTTTGAAAGGTGCAATTAACAACACAAGTAAATGTAGGAAAATCAGATTTTCAACTATCTCATCAAGACAAAATCTTGACTTTGGGATCGTGCTTTTCTGATGAAATGGGCAAAAGCCTCAGATACCATCAATTTAATGTTTCTGTCAACCCAATGGGCACAACCTTCCACCCATTAAGTTTGTCAAAAACTATTCTCAAAGCCATTAATGGATCAATCGTTGATGTCGCAGAGCTCGTACAAAATCAAGGAATTCATCATCACTTTGATTTTCACAGTCAATGGAGTCATCAAGAAAAAGCCCTTGTTGCAAGCAATATAAACCGTGCATTAGATGATTTTAGATTAAGTCTGAAACAAACGGATTTTCTCTTTTTAACATTTGGTACGTCTATTGGCTTTCGCCGAAAGGCAACAGGTGACATCGTAAATAATTGTCATCAATTCCCAGCAAATGAGTTTGAAAAGGTTCATTGCACCACTAAGCAAATCATTCGTGCTGTCGATTTAGCCCTCAAATCGTTAAGCGATTACAACAGTAAATTACAAGTGATCCTGACTGTTAGTCCTGTCAGGCATACGCGTTTTGGTTTGAGCGAAAATCTCATTAGTAAATCCTCTTTAATATTAGCTTGTCATGGCCTGGTTCAAGAGCATGCTCATGTCCACTACTTTCCTTCGTATGAGATTTTTATAGACGAACTGAGAGATTACCGTTTTTACAAAGAAGATTTGATACATCCTTCTGAAATGGCTGTCCATTATTTATGGCAAAAATTTTCTGAGCATTACTTTACCAAAGAGACTGAGTTGCTTAATCAAAGAATAAAGCAAATTCAAAAAGACCTGAATCACAGACCGAGGTTTCCCGACTCACCAGCGCATCTCAAATTTCAAGAGGGGGTTAAGGAAAAAATAGAGGGTTTAAAAGGGAGTCATCCCGAGATAAATTGGAATCTATGATAGAAAAAGGAATCATCATTCACGGAAGTGGGAGAAGTCATGGAAACACCATGAAGGCTTGTCAATTTTTTTCAAAATTAAATGACTTTCCGATCATCGACTTGCAGTACAAAAACATTGGTCATTTTGATTATGATTTCAAAAACGATGATGACGACTTTATCCCATTAATTGAATCCATTATTTCCATGGACTATATCATTTTTGCAAGTCCTGTTTATTGGTACTCTATGAGTGGAAGAATGAAAATATTTTTTGACAGGATTACAGATTTACTGAATCATCGTGGCGACCTTGGTCAACAATTAAAGGGTAAAAAAATGGGAGTCATCAGTTGTTCGTCTCAAGATGATCGTAATTCAGGATTCATTGAAGCATTTCAACTTAGTGCATCGTATTTACACATGTCTTTTATTGGGGATGCTCATACTTGGTTGGATGGTAACAGCCTTTCGGCGAAAGCCCAAGAGCATTTAAGACAATTAAACCAAAAAATTGCTAGATAATTCTATTGACCACTGCAAGAGACAGGTCAATATCTCCATCAGAAATCGGTCCCTCCAAATGAATTATCCCCGGCTTTTTATCTTTTTCAAAGGATCCAAAAAGCGCCTCATAGCCCAATGCCTTAGCACCATTTAGTGTAGCCCATTGAAAAAGTAAAGATGTAGGAATAAATGAATTATACCTCTTAATTGTTTTCATTTCTTCTAATATGGACAACTGCCAATTAGAACTTATACTATCTGTTCCGATCGTCATATTAGCATCTAAGTCTATAAATGCTTGGTAATCAGGAAGGCTGTTTTCAATGTACAAGTTGGCATTTGCACAGGTAGACCAATATACGTGATCGCTCCATTTGTATGCCGCCAGAATATCTTCTCTGCTGGTCATGGTGTTATGAACAAACAAGTTTCTCTGTGTTGAATCCAAGTTGGCAAAATTAAAATGAATCGCAGTTTTCTTAGGTGCATTGAAATCATTAAGGTTAAATCCAAAACCTTCATAAAATTGGTAAAATGGACCGTCACCAGATAAAAACATTTGATTTTCATCAGACGTCTCTTGATTATGTATACTAATGGTTCTTTGCCCTTCTAGTTTTTGATTTCTTATAAATTCAAAAAGTGCCTCACTCACAGAATAGGGAGCATGGGGAACCAAATTCTTTTCGTTTAAATCTAGATCAGATTGCCCTTCTAGGACTTCCATGTATTGATCTATTGTTGGTTGCAACAACGACGCTTGATGAAAATCAAACATTTCTACAAAAGAATAATAAGCCAAGGGACTTTTAGATTTACAACTTGCAGTATCTACTTTATTACAGATATCCCCTACCGCAACGATCCCATTATCATACATTTCTTTATCAGCATCTAAAATGGCTTGGTCGATTTGTTCTTGCGGAAACTCTCTAAATTTCACAACGCTAGTAATGAAAGGTATAAGTCCAGTACCGGTGGGTATTTTCCCTTTCATATGAGACAACTCCAAATGACAATGTGTGTTGATGAATCCAGGGCAAAGTGCGCCGTTGAAATGACGCACGCCAATTTCATCTTTTTCTAAGGACGAAACAGAAATAATGGTTCCGTCATCGTCATAAGTGATCTTGTGATTTTTAAGAGCATCACCAATACCTGTATAAATTAAATCGGCAGAAATTTTATTCATTTAGAATTCTTGAACGATTAGACCATTTTTTATTCTTGGTTCGAACCAAGTGCTTTTGGGAGGTAAATTCTTATTAGCATCTGCTGTACGTTTTAATTCAGCCTTTGAGACGGGGTACAAACAAAACCCAACATTCTCTGGCCTTTTTAAGGTTCTATCTTTTACGGCATTCAAACCAAGGGTTCCTTCGACGTATTTAATTCTATCGTCAGTTCGTACATCTTCAACACCCAATATCGATTTTAAAACATATTCATTAAACAAGCTCGCGTCTAATAGAACTTGTTCGTTCTTACCTTTTTTAAGGACCTTCTTTTTCCATTTAAAGGCATACCAATGGCCTTGAGCAAACATGGTGATTTCATGTTTCTCTTGGGGCTTTCTAGCCTTTTTCAATTTCTTGACATTGGCATACTTTGATAAGGCTACAATAAATTCGAAGGGAGGTACATAACTGAACATTTCGACTACTCGATTATAATCGTAAATGACCAATTGATCAAATGGAAAATAAACAGATAATAGAGAATTCCCGGCCTTAGTTTGATCTACTTTTTGAGTTGAATATAATATACTGGTGGTCGTACACCTATGATGTCCATCTGCGATATAGGATATTTTTACATCCTTTCTAAAGATCTTTTTAATCCATTCTATTTCCTCCGGATCAAATATTTGCCATAAAGAATGTACCTGATTTTCTTCTTCAAATTTTACCTTAAAATTTACCTTCCTCTTTGAAATAACTTTATCCGTAAACCGATCTATGGCGCTAATATTTTCGTAGGCCAATAAAACAGGCTTGATCATCGCTTGTCTTTCTAACATGAGATGCATCATACTTTGCTCTTTGGAAGCTAAAGTATTTTCATGTTTTAAAACTTTGTTTTCATCGATGTCTTGAATATCGGTACCAGCAATGATTCCGACATGTTTTCCATGCTTCGACTTGATTTGATAAACATAAATGGCTTCTCGAGAAGATCGTTTAAAGAACCCACTTTTGAAGTATTGCGGATACTGAATCTTCATTGTACTGAAAAATGAAGATGGTGAAGTCACCAATTCCATTTTAGGATATAATGCTTGGAACCCAGTAATTCTCATAAGGTAGCTTTGTATAGTATAAGAATACTAAAAAGATGCCAAAGCTACAATTTTGCTTATCGCATGGTTTTCATCATTGTTTCAAAAAACCAATTCGGTTTCTTTCCACAAAAACTAGAAAGCGCTTTGTCTGCTTTTTTAGAAAACGAATTTAGTTGTTCTACCATTCGACAAAATTCATTGGATGATTCGCAAAGACCTTCCACACGAGAAACCTCATCTAACAATTGAATCATCGGATCCAATTCTTTTCTCTTACGAGCCAAAATAATTTTTCGGAATACTTCCCACAAGTTTTTATCCGCTACATAGTAGTCTTTTCGACAACCCTCCATCCTTTTTTTTGTGATCAATTCCCATTGAATGAGGGACTTTAGATTCATGTTTGCGTTTCCGCTAGAAATATCTAGCTCTTCGATAACATTATCGGCATTCAGCGGTTTTTCTGAGATGAGCAATAAGGCATGAACTTGACCCATGGTCTTGTTGATACCCCAGTTTGTTGCGACTTCGCCCCAAGCTGTAATAAAATGCTCTTTTCCTTCGCTGTATTTCATACCTTGATTAAAGTATAATAGTAATGCTTAAAAATTGAAATTGTTTAATTTCTATTTTTTGTAGAATGGTGGCCGTACAATTTTAGCCTTCAAATGTTTCTTTCCCGTATCAATCAAAATGGCGGTTTCTTTTTTTGACTGAGCCTTTAAAACATATCCCATGCCTATCGGAATGCCAAGACTGGGAGACATCGTTCCTGATGTCACTTCTCCTATTTCTTCTTCATCTGCATTTAAGATTTTATATCCCTGCCTAGGAATTCTTCTGTCGTCGACTTCAAAGCCAACGAGTCGTTTAGAAACACCTTCTTCAATCTGCTTTTTGAAAATGGCACTCGAATTAAAGTCTACATCTTTATCCACTTTGGTGATCCATTTCAAACCAGCTTCTATTGGAGAGGTAGTGTCATTGATGTCATTGCCATAGAGGCAAAAGCCCATTTCTAATCTCAAAGTATCCCTTGCTCCCAGACCAACGGGTTGAATATTATATTCGGCGCCAGCCTCAAATACCGCGTCCCATAATTTTTCAATGTTATTATTATCCACGTAAAGTTCAAATCCACCTGAACCAGTATAACCTGTTGCAGAAATAAGCACATTATCTACACCTGCCATTTCTCCTTTAGCGAAATGATAATATTCAATTTTTGAGAGATCTACCTCTGTAATTTTTTGAAGCACCTTTTCCGTATCCGGACCTTGCACCGCAAGCAATCCAGATCTATGGGAAATATTTTTCATACTGACCCCCCATTCATTATTCTTTTCAATCCAAGCCCAATCCTTATCCATATTGGAAGCGTTCACCACTAACATAAAAGCTTGTTCGCCCTCAGCACATAAATCTTCATATAATCGATAGATGATCATATCATCAACAATACCACCTTGCTCATTGGGCATACAGCAATATTGGGCTTGACCCATGGCTACTTTTGAAGCATCATTAGAACTAATTTTCTGGACTAAATCCAAAGCGTGCTTTCCTTTTAAAATAAATTCACCCATGTGAGAAACATCAAAAACACCTACTCCATTTCGAACTGCTTGATGTTCATCTTTTATGGTGGTATACATTACGGGCATATTATAGCCGGCAAAATCAACCATTCTAGCTCCTAGGCTAATGTGCTTTTGACATAAGGGTGTTTCTTTCATGATTTAAAGTTTAATGATGTCGATGATTTTATCTCCTATTCTAAGCGCATGAACTACATCCATACCCTCACTTACTTTTCCAAAAATAGTATAGCCTCCATCTAAGTGTGGAGTTGCTGTATGCGTGATGAACCATTGGGTACATTCTGTATGACTCCCAGCTGAAGCCATCCCTAAATAACCTTCATCATCATAATACATTTGTGGTAATTCAGATTGTATAGTATAATCCAATCCTCCATATCCATCCCCTCTAGGGCAGCCCGCCTGCATGACAAAATTGGGTACTACTCGATGGATAATATTTCCATCATAAAAGTCGCTTTGAATCAATTTTAAAAAATTAACCACACTTCCTGGCGCTTTTATAGGATCCATCTTTAAGGTAAAATTACCTTTATTCGTTTTTACAACAATTTTTGTGGAATCACTGAAATTATCTAAAATTGACCAATCAAGTTGTTGTGCATTATCCGTAACTCTTTTTTTGAACGGCCGTCCTTGTAGATAACAAATGGCCTTATGCAACTCATTGTACGTCTCAATATTCTTTGGAAGTTTTAAGTTATTTCTAGCTTGAATGAGATATTCCGTACTGTCAATGATTTCGATCAATTGACTTTCAGGATTTGAAATAATGGAACCCGCCATAGCCATAGCCCCTACATCTCCACTTTCCACTAAAGATTTTAAAAAACCTGCAATTTCCGTTTGAGTGTTTCTCGTTTGATATTTAAACGTTCTTGCAAATTTCTCATCTTTTAAAATATCTCCTAGCGCCTCTACAATACTTGTCATCACAGGAGGTGAAGTATTTTCCTCAGACAATTCATAAATGCTTCCGTAAGATCTTGGGTCGTGGCCCAATGATCTGATGTAATCTGCTTTAATGTAAACGTCAGAAGTTTCCTCAATTTTTTCTAAAATCTCTTGACTCAAAGAATTTCTCGTATTCGTATAATAATGAGGAAGGTTTGCAAGAACAGCTCGATACATTTTGGGCATTACTGTTGGGTGAATACTATCAGTTATAAAAGTCTTATAAATGAGTGCATCGTTTTTATTCCCAAAACGATATAAAAAATCCGCTGCAGCACCAGCAATTCGATCGTCCTTATCATTTAAAAATGAAACGATATAATCGGCTACATGGATATAGGGAAAGTATTGTAATGCATTGATGATATTGATTTTTACTCTGTAATCCGTTTCTATCTTAAATCTGTTAATCAAGTACGGAAGCATTTCTAAATCAGCAGTCTTACCGATCCCTGTAGCCACAGTCATTCTTAATTTAGCTGAAGGGTCTGATAGTTTTTCGACCAATTGAAACTTATAAGGCTTGAGATCTATGTCCTTTGCTCTAAATAAATAGTTGGCAGCGATCAACTTGATTTTATCGCCAAGATTTGGGTTATTTAAATAGGACACCATGGTTTTCGTACCATTTGGATCAATGATTCCTCTTAAAGCATATCTATATATACCCCTGACCTGCCCTTCAAGCAATAAAGTATCCGTGTCTCTAAAACTTTTGACTGTACTTAAAGGTTTTAAGTAATTTTCTGGGCCAAGCTTACCCATGGCCTCCAAAATATTTGCATTACATTGGTTATTGACATCAAAAGAGTCTTGGGTCCTAAATGCATTCATTAAATAATCTGCGGCCTTAGGGTTTCCTGATTGTCCTAAAGCATAGGCTGCTGCGGCCTTTACATCTAGATTCGGGTCTAAAAGCATGGCCGCTAGTGAATCTAATTCATATCCTTCCTTAATCGACGCAAAAGCATTTACTGCTAAATACCTCAGTGTAGGGTCTTCCGAACGAAAAATCTCATATAAAGAATCTACTTTTTGTTGGTTTTGAAGTGTGATGATGGCCTGATGACTAAGATTTTTAAAATCAACTGAAACCGTATCACTAAATTTTACATTTTCAGGAACACAACTAAATAGCAATGTGAAGCATAAAAATATAAGTAATGTGTTTTTTATAGCATTCATACGAACGTATGTGTTTTTGGGAACAATAAGACGCGAATTTATGTAATTCCTGACTTTTGGCCGTTTTTTCCAGTTGAAGTTTAATTCGAGAGTTCAATTCAATGAAAATACGTTAAATTCACTGACAAAATTTCAAGACATGAAGAACGTTTTTCTCTCTCTAATTTTATCGATAAGCTTTATCTCTAGTATCTCAGCTCAAGAGATCATAAGTTATGAGTTTTTGCAAAACAGGACATCAGAATCCATTCAAAACGAATTTGAAAATCCTTTTTCATTATATGATGTTGACTTATACAAG
This sequence comes from Saprospiraceae bacterium, assembly GCA_020630475.1. Taxonomy (GTDB): domain Bacteria; phylum Bacteroidota; class Bacteroidia; order Chitinophagales; family Saprospiraceae; genus JAHDCZ01. Next base: position 6,343 of record JAHDBI010000047.1, on the reverse strand, counting down.
ATTGTTTACACGACCAAAAATGCAATTAACGAGCCGGACACAGCATCTGGATTGTTGCTTGTACCTCTATCGGAAGACTTATATTTCCCGAGATTATGTTACCAACATGGTACCGTTGGTTCGCGCGACGATGTTCCTTCCAATTTGCAAGGTGGTTATCAGTTACCTTTAGTGTTAGCGAGTATCGGATATCTCACCACTGCTGCGGACTTTATTGGTCTTGGCGAAAGCCCAGGAAACCATCCCTATATTCATTCTGATAGTGAAGCCTCAGCGGCAATCGATATGCTCATTGCCACGAAGACCTTGGGAGAAGACCTTGGATATAATATTAATGAACAACTATTTATCACGGGTTATTCACAAGGTGGACATGCAGGAATGGCAGCTCACAAAGAAATTGAAGAAAATTACAGCGATCAAATGACTGTAACGGCTGCATCACATATGTCTGGGCCCTATAGTGTATCTGGAAAAATGATTGACTTTAGTCTCGGGGATGATGAATACTTTTTTGTGGCTTATTTGGTCAATGTTGCTATTTCCATGAAAACGGCATATCCACAGTTAATGGCCAATTATGACCTAGAGGATATATTCAAACCTGAATATTTAGATGATATGTACGAATTTCGCAATGAAGAAATCGATTTGTTTACTTTAAACGAACGACTAATTGATAAACTTGAAACATTGCATGGAGCTTCAAAGCCTAAATACATGATTCAAGATTCTATTTTACCTCACCTTTTGGCGGCGGATGATCATCCTGTACCAACTGCATTAAAATTGAATGATCTATATGACTGGACCCCTCAAGCACCAACTAGATTGATGTACTGTCAAAATGATGATCAAGTGTTTTATGAAAACAGCGTGCTGGCAGAAGAGGTTATGTTGGCCAATGGGACAGAAGATATTGAAGCCATTGATGTAGATTCGTCTCAGGATCATGGAGGATGCGTTACACCTGCTACCACTAGTACAGTCGTTTGGTGGTTTAATTATAGAATTTTAAGTACGGATAAAAACATTAATATCAATGATAACATTAATGTTTTCCCTAATCCGACCGCTGATTACATAGAAGTCAATTATAAGGATTTAGAAATCAGTTCGATTGAATTATTTGATTTTCAAGGACGAGCTGTCAAAAGATTTTTACAGAATTTTAATCGACTAGATGTTCAAGATGTTGAAGCTGGAAATTATCTTTTGATGATTAAAGAAGATCAGAACATTTACCAAAAACAGATACATATCATTAAGTAAGGGCTAAGCCAAAAAAAAGGGCTAACCGAATGGTCAGCCCTTTTTTAGTATAACGATTATTCTTAGAATGCATAAGAAGCGAACAATGCAAGAACATTGTTCTTTACTGTTGAATCATCACCATCTTCAGTTTTAGCAATATTAGCTAAACCTAAACCATAGTTTACACCAACACCAATTTTTCCAAAGTGGTATGATAAACCTAAGTTTAAACCATAATCTAAAGACTCAACATCTTCTTTTACATCATCATCTTCAACTTTAGCTGTCATCAACATACCTACATATGGACCTGCGTGGATATTCAACATATTATCTCCCATGGCCATTTTGTAAACAAAATCTATTGGAATCTCTAAGTAGTTAAACTTAGATGTTGCTTCAGCTGTAACACCTAAAAAATCTATTTCTTGCTTAGATCCTTTCATAGAAAATAAAACTCCAGGTCTTAAACTAAGTGCATCAGATAACATATGCTCATAAGTTACACCTAAATGTAATCCTGGAGAAAATGCGTTAGATACTCCTTCTATTTCCGGTGAGAAGCTTTGATTAGCTAAGTTAACACCTACTCTAGCAGCAAATTGCGCTTGTGCCGCGTAGCTAAATCCAACTAACATTAATACCGTTAAAAGCTTTGTAGTTAATTTTTTCATTGTTCCTTTTTTTAAGTTTCAATTGCTCGAAACATTAGTTAATAGTTAATTCTTTAAGTCAAATATAGAATAAAAACATATTTGAAAAAATAAAATATCGTTTGTTAGTATAAAATTAACTGCTCAATGAACTATCCTTTCGCCTTTCTCGCCGCGATAAAACTCTTGATAAACAAGATAAATGCGAAGGCGGAAGTTAGAATCATCAGTCCAATTCTTATCATAGCCATATTATCTCCTCTACCCATTGCTGCTTTAAAAGGCATGAATAACGCGAGCATTATTAACAATGTTAAAACGACTACAATATGAGCGACCACCTTGTTTTCTATCTTTAAACCTCTATTTAAAACGAAAATAACCACTCCAAAAAATACGGGGATTAAAGCCGTTGGTGAAG
>JAHDBI010000047.1:0-3915 GCA_020630475.1 Saprospiraceae bacterium | reverse complement strand
TTTAAAACGAAAATAACCACTCCAAAAAATACGGGGATTAAAGCCGTTGGTGAAGGCTCATCCGAACCCATATATCCCCAGGCGCCCATAGCCACCAAGGTAATAGCGTTAATTAGACTTGCTACATGTGCTTGCATTTCAATTTATTTTTTTTGTTAAAAATCTTCTTCTTCCATTTCATCTTCGAACTCCTCATCAAATTCTTCATCCAATTCTTCTTCAAACTCATCATTGAATGTTTTTGACTTTAGGATTTCTGCTTGTTCGTCTTGAATTCCTTTTTGCTTGTACTTCGCACAATCAACAAAATCATTAAAACCAGCAGGAGGAGCCTTAAATTCCACTTTAGTATTGAAGTTGATATTAGGATCCTTTTCGACGGCTTTCATGAAATTTTCAAAAATCGGTCTTGCCATCACATAACCTTGACCATCATCAAGCGTCAAGAATCTGATCCACTTGTCATCACCTCCTACCCAAGTTCCTACAACAAGATTAGGTGTAATACCCATAAACCAACCATCAGAATAATCATTGGTTGTTCCCGTTTTACCGCCTGTTTTAGATTTCAACCCAAATTTGAATCCTCCAGAAACATTATTCATTAACATATCTACCATTACCGAGTTGTACAATGGATTGATTGCGGCATTTCTATTAGCTAAGCCTTTATAGATGACCTTACCATTTTTATCTTCAATTCTATCTAAGAATATAGGTTCGGTATACGTTCCATTGTTTGCAAAAACGGTATAAGCACCAGTAATTTCTTTTAAGGTCAGATCTAAAGCACCTAAACAAATAGATGGAAGTCTCGGCACAACTAGCTGTCCATTTGGATGGCGCATTTTGGTATCTATACCTGCATTACTTAATAACTCTCTTATGACACTAACTGATCCCATTTCCTTCACTAACCGTACCGTTATACTGTTCTTTGAATACAGCAAGCCTTGGTATAAATTATACATGTTACCAGTGAAGCTCTCATTGGCATTTGCTGGAGACCATTCTGTTTCTATATCAAAATTAGCATCCCCGGGAGCTATGGTATATTGAATGTCTTCATATTGTTGACAAGGTGAAATTCCTTGCAAAGATATAGCAGTAGCGTAAACAAAAGGTTTTATAGTCGAACCTACTTGACGTCGCGAATTGACATGATCATATTTAAAATACTTATGATTAATTCCTCCTACCCATGCTTTAATATGTCCATTGTTAGGATCGACTGCTAACATACCCGATTGAAGATGTTGATTATGAAACTTGACAGAATCATAAGGTGACATTTCTACTTCTTTTTCAGAGTCTGTTTGATAATCGTACACAAGCATGTTGGTCTTCTTATTGAAAACTTCATTGTATTTACTTTGAAGTTGGTTGAATTTATCTTCTAAAGTATCCCAACCTTTTATCTTAATCAGCTCTTCGTAGTCCTTTCTATATTTTTTAGAAATTTTGCCATTATCTATTTCCGATCTAAAAGAAGTTCTACCTTCTTTGATGTTCATTAAGGATTTTATCACGTTATCGGATAGAGGTAAATCAACATACTTTTGACGAATTTTCTCAATGGTTTCCTTCAAAAATCTCTCCCTCAAATTGAGGTATCTTTCTGAGGCCTTGACGCGTCGTTCTAAAATATCTAATCTTATTTCTTTTTGAATATCATCCGCTTCAAAGGTCCATGGGTTTTTGCCTCTCCATACGTTCCAGTATCTCTTTTGATTCCATCTCATATGCTCCTTGACCGCCTTCTCCGCTTGTTTTTGATAATTTAAATCGATCGTAGTATAGATTTTTAATCCATCCGTATATACATTGTACTTAGAGCCATCTGGTTTGACGATTCCTTTTTCATTAAATAAATCTCTAATCCACTTAGTCAACTCAGATCTAAAATATGGAGCAGGTCCCTCACTTTGAGTAGATCTCGTAAAATTATCCATATTGACCTCCTTAAGTTTTAAGGTGTCGTAGGCCTCTTGGCTTAGGTGATCTGCCTTTGTCATTTGACTTAAAACAATATTTCTTCTGTCCTTTGACTTCTCAGGAAATCGCCTTGGATTATATAAAGAAGGGTTTTTAAGCATACCCACCAAAGTAGCAGCTTCTTGGACATTGAGATCTTTTTGTCTCTTTCCAAAATACGTTTCGGCGGCAGCCTGAATACCATGAGCACCATTAATGAACTCAAATTTATTGAGGTACATCGTGATGATCTCATCCTTTGTATAGCTTTTTTCTAATCTAGCTGCAGTGATCCATTCCTTTAATTTAACCTCTACAAGTTTGATGGCTCTTTTAACCGAACCCATTCCAGAAAGGTTTGGTCGGTCAAATAACAACTTAGCCAACTGTTGCGTAATCGTACTACCACCACCAGATTCTCCTTTATTCAACAATAAAGTCTTCGTAATTACCCTTCCAAGAGCTTCTAAATCAATACCTGAATGATTATAAAATCGTTCATCCTCCGTAGCAATTAAAGCGTTTAGAACATTAGGAGATAACGACTCAAAGCGGATAGGTTCACGATTCTCTACATAATATTTACCAAAGCTTTCGCCATTGATATCATATATGACCGAAGCCAAATCATATTGGGGATTTTCTAACTGTTCAAAAGATGGAAGATCGCCATTTGAAAGTTTATTGAATAGCACAAAACAAAAGATTGTTCCAGCTATAATTCCAATCCAGAGCAGGTATACCAGCCACTTAAAAATGCGGTGTCTCTTTTTTCTTTTATTTTCTATTTCGTCAGTCATATTTGGCTAAAAGCCAAAGTTAACCAAGATTCAGAAAATTAAGAATAATTGAAGCTATATCGATAGGGATAGCAATGGCCTAGAAATCTTCATCAAATTCTTCGTCTCTTTCGAATTCATCCAATTCAGGTTCCTCGTCAGTCTTATCGTTTTCGATGATTTGGGCATAAACTTCACAATTGAGTTCAATACCCATGTCCTCGGGCACTTGAAATTCAGCACTGGTATCAAAACCTATGGATTTATCTGCCTCTACTTTTTTCATGAATTCAAAAAAGTATGGTCTTGCCATTACACCACCTTGACCATCTGCAATGTTTTGAAACCGAATCCATTGATCTTCACCACCTACCCATGTACCAACAACTAAATTTGGAGTAATCCCCATAAACCAACCATCTCTATGATCGTTTGTAGTTCCAGTTTTACCACCAAAAGCTACTTCCATTTCGTATGCTCTATGCTTAGTAGCGTGTTGTAACATATTGACCATAGCATAGTTATACTCGGGTTTCAGGGCTTTCTTTTGTTCAGGCACAGCACTATAAATCAATCGATCATCTTTATCACGAATTTCCTTTATAAATAGCGGCTTGGAATAAACTCCATTATTTGAAAAGGTGGTGTAAGCCCCTGCCATCTCAATCACTGATAAGTCGGCAGCCCCTAAACATATAGATGGTGCATTCGGTATTTTCTCACTAGGAACGCCCATATTACTTGTTAATTCTTTGACGATAGAGGTATTTCCTAGTTGCTTCATCAACCATACCGAAATGGAGTTTTTCGACAATTTCAGACCTTCTTTAAGCGTGATATTATGATTCAAAAATTGCTTTCCTGATGGTCCTGAATTCGACGGCTTCCAGGTATCCATTAATTTCCAATCAGGATCTCCCGCAGCAATCACATACTGTTTATCCTCTACTTGAAAACATGGCGAGAATGCCAAATTTGAAATGGCCGTGGCATATATGAATGGCTTAAAGGTTGAGCCAATTTGTCTTCTATTCCTATCATTAACGTGATCAAACTTAAAGAAGTCATGATTGATTCCTCCTACCCATGTTTTAACATATCCAGTTTGTGGTTCGATGGCCATAGAACCTAGTTGCAAATGCATTCTGTGGTATTTGATGGA
>JAHDBI010000003.1:107384-111026 GCA_020630475.1 Saprospiraceae bacterium | reverse complement strand
GATTTTGTTCTTTTAAATATCTTTTTCGATCAAAGGAGTAAGCTTTGTACTCCTGGTTTTTATGTTCGCTTTTGATGTATTTATCATAATATCGAATAGCTATCTTTTTGTCCTTATAATAAATGTCACTCGCTCTGGCGAGATAGAAAAGTAAGACCGCATCCTCCGAATATTCATAAGCCTCCTTATAATGGAAAATGGCATTTTTTAAATCATTTTCATCATTGTAAATTCTTGCTAGATTGCGATGGTAGTTTCCGAGGTTACCTGAAATACCTGCATTTATGGCTTGTTCAAAATGAAACTTTGCATTTTCTGGTTCATCCTTTTTTTCGTAGGCTGTTGCCAAATAGTAATGAGCTGCTTCAGGATTATTCTCATTGACGAGAGATTTTTGTAAAAACCAAATAGCCTTATCAAATGAATCGATTTGCATGTAGGCATAGCCGAGCATTTTGCTATGATAATTACTCAAGTCAATCGGACCATTGACCATTTCTAAAACGACCGTTGTACTATCGTACATTTTTTGTTTATAGTTATTCGTTGCTTTCAACAGTAAAAGGCCAATGTTTTCAGGATCATATTTTAAACCTTTCCACAATAGAGTGTCAGCTTCCTTCATTTGTTGGTTTTGAATCAACATGTTGGCTAGAGCCTTCGTGCTCAAAGCATCTTTAGGATTCAGTTTATGTGCTTTCGCCAAATGTTTAAAGGCGTCACCTTTTTCACCCTCTTTTAAATAGATATTCCCACATTTTCTAAAATACAGTCCATTTGTAGGATAGAGCTTGGTCAGTTTTGTATAATACTTTAATGCTTTTGGACGATTGTCTTCTTGTTCGAATAAACTAGCCAAATGATTAAGCATGGTGGGGTGCGTGTCATTTTTTTCTTCCAGTTCTAAATAATAAGCTTTCGCCGCTCGAGTATCTCCTGCCATAAAAGCAGCTTTGGCGGCAGATGATAGTAAAGAGGTATTTAAAGTGTCTAATTGAAAAGCTTGATAGTAAAGTTCGGAAGAGTTTTGATACTCAAAATGAGCATTGGCTTGATCGGCTCTCGTTATTAGAGAATCAATATTTTCCTGACCCATCAATAAAGATGGAGAGCCACAAAGGGAAATAACAAATAGAAGGGTACACAGATTTAGTCTCATAACGTATAAATCAAATGTATAACTTAAAAATAAGTTTTACAACTAAAAAATACGTTAAACTTTTATTTTAACCTGATTACCTCGGTATTTTGATGAAGTAAGTGTTTTTCTTTACAGTCAGTTTGGTGTCAATAAGCCATGGGTTGTAAAACTTTAGCGTTCGATAACTTATGCCATATTGCTTTGCAAAGTCAGGCCAACTTGCCACTGACTTGTCGACTTTTACTTCGTATGTATTTTCGAAAGTAGGGTATTTTTCTTCCTGTTGAATATAAAAACCAAAATCCTGTGGACTGGACATGATTTCTTTAAATGCAATCAATCTGAAAACATAACGACTTGTTTCACTATTTAGATTTAGATTGTAATAGTTGTCCTCTTTTTGTTCGGTTCTGATTTTCTTATATCGGGTCGGACCGATATTATAAGCAGCTGCTGCGTCAGTCCATGTACCAAATCTCTTTTTTAATTGTTTGATATATTTGGCTGCGGCCAATGTAGATTTTTCAATATGATATCTTTCATCAACTTCATCATTGACTTCTAGTCCAAATTCTTTAGCAGCTAGTTTTCTGAATTGCCAATATCCTTTGGCATTTGCAGGTGAACTTACATTCCTCAAATTACTTTCGGCGACAGCCAGATATTTAAAATCATCTGGGACCCCCTGTTCTGCAAATACTCTTTCAATCACCGGAAAAAACCTATTAGACATTTTGATATTTAATAGCGTATTTGATTGCCAATAGGCATTAACACTTAATTCACGGTCTAATCTTTCTTTGACGTCATAGTTGGATGGTAAGATTTCACCACACCAGTCATACGCTTTATTTAGGTCTACAGAATAAATTTGTTGAGGCAAGTTACTTGTCATCGCCATGGTGGAGGCTTCAGAAGAATCAACTGTATTTCTACCAAAAAGAATGATGGCAATTGTACACGCTATAATTAAGCCGTAACCTGTAGTTTTCTTATCCATAATTTTAACTTGCTGTGATTGAACTTAAAATTAATAAACTTCAGATGAATCAAATTATTGGATTAGAATTTACTCTTAACCTTTTTTTATATTCCGAGGTCTTTTAAAAATCGGTACAGTCGAACAAGGTTCGCCATACATGAGGCTTTGCGTGTAAGGTTTTAATAGTCGGGATATTTCGGAGTACGCAAATGCCGGTACGTTCTTATCTCCGCATCCTTTAATAACGACTCTTTGATCTTGGTACTCGTCTAAGTCCATTTGACCAAGTACCTTTTTGTAGTGCAGTTTTAAATATTCAGATTCGGTACCTTCGAATATGTCATCAGTTACTTCGCCAGCATAACTAGCAATAAGCATATATGCCCACATGGGTATAATGGAATCATTTGAACAAAAGACGAGGAGAGTTTTATTCTCGTATTGACTCCAGTTATGTTCCTTTAAATTATTTCTAAAATCTTTTTCTTTTAGAATTAATTCCATGTATAAGAAATCTTTAAGATCAAAAAGCGCCCATTCATTTTTAGGATAAAAGTGCTCAAGGTTGATCACTTTTAAGCCACTATTGGCTACTCGATTAATTAAAGATCCATCTGAATTCATTCTTCTTCTGAAATTTGTACTTCATTAGTTGTTACAGACTCTTCGATTGGAGCAGGTTCACCTATTTGATTTTCAACAACTTTAATGTCTCTTAGTTTTGGTAAGTCCTTGATACTCTTTAAACCAAAATAATCCATGAACTTAAATCCAGTTCCGTAAAGTAGAGGTCTACCTGGTCCATCACTTCGCCCTTGTATTTCAACAAGTTCTTTCTCTAAAAGTTTTTGAACAGCATAATCACAGTTCACACCTCTAATTTGTTCAAGTTCAGATTTAGTTACGGGTTGCTTGTATGCAATCATAGCCAAAGTCTCCATGGCAGATTTGGAGAGTTTCTTTTTATTCAGATGTTTTAAGTAATTACCTACAGTGTTATGGTAGGCCGCCTTGGTTAGAAATTGAAATCCTTTATTTATTTCAACAACTTGTATAGAATAACCATCTGCTTCATATTTTTTTTGAAGCTCATCAATTTGACTTAAAATATCATCTTCTTTGATTTTTGCTTCAAAACTTGTTTCCAAGCTATGCCTAATTTCTGATACTGAGATTGGGTGATTTGCCACAAAAATCAAACTTTCTATATGTAATCCGAGATTTTCCAAAGGGTAAATTTTGTGCAAATGTAATAGATTGAAGCTAATTGCTAAGTTTAATTAAATAGTATAAAATTCCAACAACCACAATGACTGCAAATCCAAGGAATATAATGTTATTTATTTCCTTTACAAATTGCTGATTACTAGCTTCGATTTTTCGCTGTTCATTTGATTCATCTTCTTTCAAAGTGTAGGTAAAACCTGAATCAGCGCTAATAATATTTAACTTCAGTAGGATAGTTCCAACAAGAAAGCTGTATTCTTTATCCTCTTTTATATTAAAGTCAATGGCCACT
>JAHDBI010000003.1:67402-107284 GCA_020630475.1 Saprospiraceae bacterium | reverse complement strand
ATGGCCACTCTCATCGCCATGATAAATCCCAATTTCATTTTTTCGACCATTTCCTAGATAGGTCCAGCGGGATTCGGCCATAGCTTATATATTGAAGTTTAATGGTTACTAATTATTAACTTATTTTAGTCGTTATTAGTGTTACAAATTAAACAATTATGGACTTAGAGGAGTTAAAATCTCTCAAGAAGAAAATCATTGAATTGATAGCAAAGTCTGAAAAGGATATCTTGGATATGGAAAATATGACGGCTCCAGTAACTCCTGAAAATTCTATTGGTCGCATATCCAGAATGGATGCTATTAACAACAAATCCGTAATGGAAGCAGCATTAAGAAATAAGAAAGCCAAACTGGGAAAACTTCGTATGGCTTTAAAAAATATTGAGCTTGAAGACTTTGGTATTTGTCAAAATTGTAAAAATCCAATTCAAGCCAAAAGACTCATTTTTATGCCAGAAAGTACGAAATGTATTCGGTGTGCAGGTAGGTAAAAAAAACAGGGTCCAATAAAATTTATTGTACCCTGCATAACCCCAAAAAACCAATTGAAAACAATCTATCTTTAACTTCTTTCGAAGCTTTTATCTTTTAAACCGTGATTCGTCTTTCAAATCACTATCTATTAGACGCTGATAGAATTTTAATACCACATGATTTTTGGAAAAAAAATTGAATTTTTTTATTCATTCTATATAAACCACCTATAATCAGTAACTTAATTTCTAATTTAAATGGATATGGCAAAGATTAAAAAAGCGTTTTTTTGCAGTGAATGTGGTGCTCAGTCAGCGAAATGGATAGGAAAATGCCCGTCTTGTGAGTCTTGGAATACGTATAATGAAGAAATTATATCTAATGAAACTAAGCAAGAAAAGCAAAGAAGTAGTTGGGATAACAACAAAGAAAAGGTTCTTCCACTCAATTTAGCAGAGATTAAGAGTGAAAATACCGCAAGAATAACTACACACGATCAAGAACTAAATAGAGTTTTAGGTGGCGGAATAGTATATGGCTCATTAGTTTTAGTTGCTGGTCAGCCAGGGATTGGTAAGTCAACTTTATTGTTACAAATTGCTACTAGTATAAAGGCGAAAATTCTTTATGTGTCAGGCGAGGAAAGTGCTGAGCAAATAAAAATGCGGGCGGATAGAATGAAAATGAACAATAATGATTGTTTTATTCTAACTGAAATTAATATCAGCAAAATACTTCAGACAGCTGAAAAAATGAATCCAGATATTTTAATTGTCGATTCAGTTCAAACACTATCTAGTCCTTTTATAGAATCAGCACCTGGAAGTGTTTCGCAAATAAGAGAGTGCACCGCAGAATTGCAAAAATTTGCAAAGTCTAGGCAAATACCAACATTCATTATTGGTCACATCACCAAGGAAGGCTCAATAGCTGGTCCAAAGTTATTGGAGCATATTGTCGATGTGGTTCTTCAATTTGAAGGTGACCGGAATTATACTTACAGAATCCTTCGAACCCTTAAAAATAGATTTGGATCTACAGACGAGATTGGTATCTACGAGATGATGTCCAATGGTTTAAGAGAAGTGGCAAATCCCTCAGAACTACTTTTATCTCAAAACGAAGAAAGACTTTCCGGTTCTGCTATTGCGTCTACTATCGAAGGTTTAAGACCAATGTTGATTGAAGCACAAGCCTTAGTGACGGCTTCGGTTTATGGTACACCCCAGCGGTCCGCGACTGGGTACGATGCGAAAAGACTCAATATGCTCTTAGCTGTATTAGAGAAGAGATGTGGTTTGCCTTTTGGCCAAATGGATGTTTTTTTAAATATGGCAGGTGGATTAAGGGTTTCAGACCCTTCTATTGACTTATCTGTAATTACAGCCTTAATTAGTTCGTTGGAGAATATCTATGTCAATAAACACATTTGCTTTGCCGGTGAAGTGGGTTTATCTGGAGAAATAAGATCAGTAAGTCGAATTGAACAGAGAATCCAAGAAGCAGATCGATTGGGATTTGAAACCATTTATATATCTAAGTTTAATGCCAAAGGGATAGACCAAAAGAAATATAATGTCGAAATAAAAACGATAGCAAAAGTTGATGATTTGCTTTCAGATATATTTGCTTAGTGATGCACAAACTGGTTCAAATTTCTCATACTCATCCGATTATCTTTGTTGATGGTTATTGTGTTCTATGTTCTAGATTTACCCAATATATTTTGAAAAGAGATAAAGAGGAATACTTCCGATTTTCAACGATTCAGAAAAATTCGGCATTCTTACATGGTCATCGTTTTAACTCAGAAGAACTCAGTCAAACAGTTGTTTTATTAAAAGAGGGTAATTTTTATACCCATTCAGATGTAGCGATTAAAGTCTTTGAAAAACTCAGTCCAATTAAAGCAAGATTTTTAACCTATGTACCCAAACCCATCAGAAATATTGGTTATAATTTGATTTCTAAAGTTCGTTACCGAGTATTTGGTAAAAAAGAAAGCTGTGAATTAAGCATTATGACTAAGTATCAACACCTTATTGTCTAGTTGATTACATATTGATTCATAATAAATATTAACCTTAAAGCGTATATATAGTCCTATATTTGCCGATAGTATGATTCAAAGACTTTACCTTATAGTGATTGTTTGTTGTTTGAGCCTCTGTGCATCTGCGCAAAAAGGTTGGGAACTAGGCGGCTGGCTTGGTGTAAGCAATTATTTTGGGGATTTAAACAGTTCATTGAATATCACAGATCCAGGACCTGCCGGTGGTCTAAATTTGCGGTACAATTTTAATAATAGAGTCTCTTGGAAAGCGAATTTTAACTACGGTTATGTTTATGCTGATGATGCAAACTCTTCCAACAATTTTGAAAGGAATAGAAATTTAAGTTTCAAGTCCAATCTATTTGATGTTAGCGCTGTTGTAGAATTTAATTTCTTTCCGCTTACTCATGGCAGTTCTGATGAATATGCTACACCATACTTTTTTGGAGGGGTGAATTTGTTGAAATTTAATCCAAAAGCTGATCTGAATGATCAAACCTATAATCTAAATGAATTTGGAACTGAGGGACAAAGAGATCCATACAGTACAATTACTTTCGGTTTAACTGTTGGTGCTGGATATAAATTTGACATTAATAAAGACTGGAGTATTAATATTGATTTAGCGGTTAGAAGGTTATTCTCTGATTATCTGGATGATGTAAGCACGGTGTATCCAAATAAAACCTTATTGGCGGCTACTAATGGTCAAACAGCTGTTGACTTATCGGATAGATCCTTAGTTGACGGTATTGGAGATGAGGGCAGACAAAGAGGAAATAGCACAGATAGTGATATGTACACTTTTTTTGGTGTTAGTGTGATGAGATATTTTGGTCGATTAGAATGCCCTAAAATCTCGGACATTAAATGATTTTTCAAAAAGAAATCCAATTACAAGCTTATCCAAGAGGGTTTCATATTATTACTCATTCTATTTTACAATCGATTCCAAGTTTGCCAGATGCTGGTTTACTCAATGTATTTATCAAACACACCTCAGCCGGATTGAGCATTAATGAAAATGCCGATCCTGATGTTTTACACGACTACGAACTTTATTTTAATAAAATAGTCCCAGAAAATCTAAATGGTTTGCGGCATACCATTGAAGGACCAGATGATATGCCTGCACATATAAAATCTAGTTTAGTAGGTAGCTCTATTTCGATTCCAATAACAGAAGGCAAATTGAATTTGGGTACTTGGCAAGGAATTTATTTATGTGAATTCAGAAATAGTGGAGGACCTCGAAAGTTAATCCTAACTATTTATTCATAAGGTAAAACTAAATCATGCAATTTGTTTTAGAAGGAATATTGGCAGGACTTGGGTTGGCGATTTTATTAGGTCCAATTTTTATTGCTCTAACGCAAACTTCGATCGAACGAGGATTTAAGGCGGGTATAGTTTTAGGAACGGGTGTATGGATAAGTGATTTAATTATTATCCTTTTGAGCTTTGTTTTCATTAATAGCTTAGACACAGTCATTCAAGGGGAGCGTTTTAATTATTGGATGGGCTTAATAGGAGGTGCGGTGTTTATCATGTTTGGTATAGGTAGTTTTTTTAGTAAAATTGATTTGGACTATAAAGCTGTTCGTGCGACAGCTAAATCATATATAGTTTTTTTTATGAAAGGCTTTTTAGTCAATACTGTTAATCCTTTCACCTTTATATTTTGGATTGGAATTATATCAACTTATGTTATAGGAAGGCAGTGCACAAATCAACAATCCACGATTTTCTTATGTAGTATATTTGCTACGATCATTTTGACAGATAGCCTGAAAGTTCTCATCGCAAAAATGATTAGAAAAAAGTTGAAGCAAAAACAGATCACTTGGTTTTCAAGAATTGCAGGGCTTGGACTATTGGGATTTGGAGTTTTTTTAATTCTACAGTCTATTTAGACCATAGATTATATTTCAAGATACAGTATATAGCACTGACTCCATCTTTCCAGTTTATCTTTTTGCCTTCATCATAAGTTCTTCCATAATAAGAAATACCCACTTCGTAGATTCTAATGTTTTTAATTCTAGAAACCTTTGCGGTGACTTCTGGCTCAAAGCCAAATCTTTTCTCTTTCAAAGTGAGACCTTGTACAATATCGGCACGCCACATTTTATAACAGGTTTCCATATCTGTAAGATTCAGATTTGTAAACATGTTTGACATTCGCGTAAGCAATTGATTTCCGATGGAATGCCAGTAAAATAATATTCTATGAGCTTTTCCACCTAAAAACCTAGAGCCGTAAACTACATCTGCAAATCCATCCTGAATGGGCTGTAATAAAAGATTGAACTCTTTAGGATCATATTCTAAGTCAGCGTCTTGAACAATGATATAATCGCCTTTAGCTTCTTTTATTCCAGTGTGTAAGGCTGCACCTTTTCCTTGATTCTTATCATGCTGATAAAACTGAATGAGATCTTCTGGATGATCTTTTATATATTGTTCAACGATGCTTGCAGTGTTATCGGACGAACAATCATTGACGACAATGATTTCTTTTTTCATTCCACCAATCAGAACAACTTCTCGTACTTTATTGAGGATGTTTGCTATAGTGTTTTCCTCATTATACGCCGGAATAATAATAGATAAAGTCTGTGCCATTTAATACATTTGATTGCTCAATTGGACGTAAAAATAAGTGATTCTATTTAATTCACTTTTCATTCCTAAAAAACTGCTAAATGGAGAAAGTTGTCATTACAAAAATTGAAAAAAATACTACTGATACGATTAGTATTTTCTTTAATAAACCCAATCCATCTTTTGATTTTAAATCTGGGCAATACATTACTATCCTGGTCAATATTGATGATGTCGAACATCGTCGTGCTTACTCCATAGCATCTGATCCTCAAGCCGAAGTAATGGCTTTTACCGTTAAGCGAGTTGACCGTGGAATAGTTTCCAATTATATTCATGATCACTTCAAGGAGGGTCAGGAAATTCAATTAGTAAAACCTCAAGGACGATTTATTTGCAAAACTGATGAGTCTCTGAGACGTCAACACGTCTTTATTGCCGGCGGTAGCGGAATAACACCAATCATGAGTATGATTTACAATGTTTTGGAAAATGAACCCAAGAGTAATGTCATTCTCTTATATGGAAATAAGACTCAAGAAGATGTCATTTTTAAGGAAAAGCTAGATCAATTAGAAAGACATCATCAAGGTCAATTTAAGGTGATTCATTTTTTGAGTAGGATTGATGTTTTTCCACTTTCGTGGAATGGAAGAGTAGGGCGTATTAATCCAGAAAATTTTGCCGAAGCATTAGAAGATAATTTAAATCCAAAAATAGAAAGTATCTATTACTTGTGTGGCCCTGGAAATATGATAGACACTTTGAAATCTTATTTATTAGATCAATCCGTTGCTAAATCAAATATTCGACAGGAATATTTCATAGGAAAAACAGACATACCAAATAATAAATCTGAAGCGAAGGTGAAAGACGGCTTTTCGAAAATTGAAGTTGTTCTTGAAGGAACCGACTACATCATAGAGCAAGCACAATCAGAAACCATATTAGATAGCCTTATTGAAAAGGATATCGAAGCACCTTATTCTTGCATGAGTGGCTCATGTTCTTCTTGCGTTGCTCAATTGGATTCAGGCACAGTCGAAATGGAACAGTGTTATGCACTAGATCAAGACGAAATTGATGCTGGTTTAATTCTTACCTGTCAAGCAAAACCCACGAGCACCTCAGTTTCTATCAGTTACGATATCGATTAATTTGATTTATAAAAAATCCATTTAGCCAGTTCTTTGAAGCTTGCCTTTTTCCCATACATAAGAATACCCACTCTATAAATTCGCCCAGAGAGCCAAATAAAGAATACACAACTAAGTATAAGACAGGCCATACTTGCTAACAATTGCCAAACTGGAACCCCAGCAGCTAACCTTGCGGGCATTATAATTGGTGACGTTAATGGAAATATAGATGACCAAATCGCTAGATTACTTTGAGGCAAGGCAACAACCCTAAACATGATGTATACCGCCAAAATAATTGGCATCATAATCGGCATCATTAAGGCGTTAGATTCATTAATGTCATCTCCTATGGCTGAACCCACAGCTGCAAATAATGAAGTGTAAATGAAATACCCTCCTAAAAAATAGAATATAAACAGCGGTATAATCATAAGCCAGTTTTGAGATTTTAACTCGGACATAATATCATTATATCCAAATCCAGCCGCATCATTCATTTGCTGTTGAAGTTGTTCAGGATCTAGCCCCTCAGTTGGGATTGAACTGGTGTCAATACCAAAAATTAGCTGCGCCGGAATGAGCATCAATGGAACAAGAATACACCAAATAGCAATTTGCGTAAATCCAACACCACCTATACCTATAATTTTTCCAAGCATCAGCTGAAATGGCTTCACCGAAGAAATTATGATTTCGACTATACGGTTTGTCTTTTCTTCCATAACACTCTTTAGAACCATCATGCCATAGAACAGGATGATAAAGAACATCAAGTAACCCATAACACCTCCAAGAATAGAACCGACAACGGTAGACATACTGCTTGTATCCTCTACATTGTCAGATATTGGTTCAGGGTCTAAGGATACACTAATTTTAAGATTGTCTAGTTTTGAAGGGTCAATTCCCATTTTGACGATCTTATAATCTTTGATTCGAGCTTTTACTTTGTCTCGAATATTCATGGAAGTTTCTAGTGATAATTTATCATCAGAATAATAGAATATCTGGTGTCTTTTAGAATTAAGGCTATCTAAAGATGGAATATATAGAACACCATCATATTCCTTTCTTAAGGTCATGGCTTTAAGTGTATCTAAATCCTTGTTAGAGAATTCGTAAGTTACATTATGAGCACTTTCGAAATTTTCGTTGAGCAATTGACTCGAATCGACGATAGCAATTTTCTGAGTTTTGTCCGTGTCGTAAGAGAAAATTAATCCAGCCACCAAGGTGAAAACTAAAATACCTAAAGGGGTAAGCAGGGTAGTTAGAATAAATGTTTTCTTAGTTACTCGAGTTAGATATTCTCGTTGTACAATTAACCAAAGTTTATTCATGATTCGAGTTTTCTACAATGTTGATGAAAATTTCATTTAAAGAAGGCAGTATTTCCTGATACGCTTTGATATGAATTCCTGAATTGATCAACGCCAATAAAAATTCATTTGAATCGTGACCATCTTTAATCTTGATGACCAATTTTTTGTTGGTGTCTTCAACAATTTCGAAATGACTTCTATCTATGTTTTCTGGAAGTTTTCCATCAAATTCAATAACATACAAGTTCTCTTTATTTGACTCTTTTATCTTGTCCACTCTACCTTCAATCACTTTTTGACCCTGATTAATTAATATGATATCAGTACATATTTCTTCTACCTGCTCCATTCTATGTGTAGAGAATATAATGCTACATCCGTTTCTATTCAATTCGTGAATTTCTTCTTTAATCAAATTAGTATTGACGGGATCTAAACCTGTAAAAGGTTCATCAAGGATAATCAGTTTTGGTTCATGAAGAACTGTAGCAATGAACTGTATCTTTTGTTGCATTCCTTTAGACAGTTCCTCTATTTTCTTGTCCCACCAATCTTGAATTTCGAATTTATTCATCCAATGCTGGATCTTGGATTTTGCATCTTTGTAGGATAAGCCCTTAAGTTGAGCTAGGTAAAGTAAATGTTCACCTACTTTCATTTTTTTATAAAGCCCTCTTTCCTCCGGCAAATAACCGATCTGAGAGGGATGATAGCTATTCAGCACCTCACCATCTAACAAAACCTGACCTTCGTCGGCAGCGGTAATCGAGGTGATGATACGAATTAGTGAAGTTTTACCGGCGCCATTTGGGCCAAGTAATCCAAAGATGCTTCCTTTAGGAATGTCGAAGCTGACGTCATCGACAGCAGTGTGGTTGTGATAACGCTTCACAACATTTTTAAGCGAGAGTATATTCATTAATTTGATGTATGGTGGTTCAAGATTCTCAAAACTTAGGATAAAAATCTTTATTTTTCTACTAGATAGAGTTATTCTTCGACATAACTTAATGTCTTTGATTATTTTATTTAACGAATATTTAGGAATTTTTTAATGTTACCACGAGTAGTAAAGAAGTCTTAAAGGAGTAAACATTTACAAAAACTAAAAACGATACAATGAAATTCTTTATATCTCTAATTCTAATGTGCTTTATTGCCGCATCAAGTTTTGCGCAGGTATCTGAAAGAGCAAAATCAATGAGCTTAGGCGCAAATACGGCTTTTTCTGTGACCATTGATGGGGCCGATAAGAAAATGACTGAAAAGTACTGGAAAAAGTACTTAAAAGAACACGGAAAGGTTGAGCATAATAAAAAAGCCAAAGAGCATTATATGGAACAAGTGAGGATTCCAGCGATCTCAGGAGCAAGCCTAGTAAACATATTCTCTAAAATCGAAGAAGGTAAGGATCAAAGTACCTTGTCTTTATGGATAGACAACGGATCAAGTTTTGTTTCTAGCGATGATACTCCTAAAGAGGCTGAAGGAGCTGAATTCTTTTTAAGAGATTTTCGAATTATGTTGACGAAAGAAGTCATCATGGAAGAATTAAAAGATGAAGAGGATAAACTTAAAGACTTGAACAAAGACTTATCTAAGCTAGAGAAGAAAAACAAAGATCTCCATAAGGATATTGAAAAGGCTAATGAGAAGATTAGAAAAGCTGAAGAGGGAATAGAAAATAATCTTATCGAGCAGGATAACAAAAAAGCCGAATTAGAAGCTCAAACGGAAAAAGTTCAAGAGGTTACAGAAAGGTTGAATAGTGTAGGGAAAGAAGGTTAAGCCTCTCAAATAAACATATCAACAAGGTCGAAGTATTTTTATGCTTCGACCTTTTCATTTTTAGAATCTCATATTTAAAAACTACATATAATTGTTTTACACTATATAAACTTATATATACACTAACTTATAGTATTTTTTATAATGTTATCCGCCATCCAATATTGCATAGAGAAAAGTATAATGTATACTACAATTTAGTTAAAAGACTCATTGGTGTTTTGAGCTAGAATAAATTGGTTTATCCACAGACAGGTGTTGTTATCCACAGCTTTTCCACATTCACGCCAAGCGATAAAAAAAAATAATTGATAGGAACTATTAGCTTTGTAGTACGTTTATTTTTAATACGTTCCCGACTCATTTATGGCAGAAACAAACAAATCTTTAAAGACCGCTGGAGGTAAACTGAAAGGCATCAAACAACAAAATGATGTGAACGAATTGGTTTATGGTCGTGTTCAACCTCAGGCTATCCCTTTGGAGGAAGGTGTTCTGGGTGCCATACTTATAGATAAAGATGCATTACCCGCCGTTATAGAAACGCTTCGAAAGGAAAGTTTTTACAGTCCGGCCCATACTATCATTTATGAAACGATGGTTGAGCTTTTTGATAAGTCTCAGCCAATTGATATTCTAACTGTGCATGAAGCGCTAAAAAAGACTGAACAGCTAGATAAAATAGGGGGTGTAAATTATTTAATGGAGTTATCTAATAAAGTAGCTTCTGCTGCTAACATAGAATTCCATGCTCGTATTATTGCCCAAAAATATATTCAGCGAGAATTAATTAGGGTATCGACGTTGACGATTAAGGATGCTTTTGCCGATACTAAGGATGTACTGGATATGTTGGATGAAGCTGAGCAACATCTTTACGATATTACTGCACAAAATATGAATACGGGGTACACCGCTGTTGGTCCCGTTGCAGTCGAACTAAGAAAAGATATTGAAACTGTAAGTCAGAAGGATGATGATCTAACTGGTGTAACTACAGGGTTTAAAGAGTTGGATAAGATTACTGGCGGATGGCAAAATTCGGATTTAATCATTATAGCTGCTCGTCCTGGTATGGGGAAAACTGCATTTACCTTATCCTTAGCTAAAAATGCTTCAGAATTTAAATATCCCGTAGCTATTTTTTCTTTGGAGATGGCCAACAAACAGTTAGTCCAACGTCTCATTTCTATGGAGGCAGGGATTGAAGGTAAAAAGTTGCGTAATGGAAAGATGTCAGAGGATGAATGGAAAAGATTACATGCTGCAGTCGATAAACTTTCGGATTTACCGATTTACATAGATGATACTCCTGGGATTAATATTTTCGAATTACGAGCAAAGTGTCGAAGACTCAAAAAGAATCACGGTATTTCATTGATTGTAATTGATTACTTACAATTAATGTCAGCTGGTACGAATTCCAGTAAAGGAAATAGGGAACAAGAGATTAGTTCGATTTCAAGAGCTCTTAAAGGTCTAGCCAAAGAATTGGATGTTCCTGTTATTGCTCTATCCCAATTAAGTCGAGCGGTAGAAACAAGAGGTGGTGATAAAAAGCCAGTACTTTCTGATTTGAGGGAATCGGGTGCGATCGAGCAAGATGCGGATATAGTTACGTTTATCTTCCGTCCAGATTATTATGACAAAGAAGATGATTTTGAAGCACCAAAAGATTTAGCAGAGATTATCCTCTCAAAGCACAGAAATGGTGCATTGGGAACTGTCGAACTGAAATTCATCAAAGATTTTGTGAAGTTTGCTGAGCCAGATGGAATTTCTGCAAATGATTTAATGGGTGATATTGGGGAAGATCCTTTTGCAACCGGAATCATAACTCGTCCATCTAAATTAAATGACGACGAAGAAAACGCTCCATTCTAATCTTTTCAAATGCGCTTAAATAAATACGTTGCTCATTGTGGGATCTGCTCTAGGCGGAAAGCTGGAGATTTGGTGAAGAACGGTGAGGTAAAAGTAAATGGTGAGGTTGAAAAAAATCCAGCTATTCTTGTTGAAGAAGGTGATGTTGTAGAATATAAAGGAAAGCAAATCAAGCCAGAAGAAAAAATGGTTTACCTTTTGATGAATAAACCATTTGGAGTAATTACCACTTTATCTGATGAGCAAGACCGTAAAACGGTCATGGACATATTGAAACAAAAAGTCAAAGAAAGAATTTATCCTGTTGGGCGATTAGATCGGAATACAACAGGTTTGTTGTTGTTGACAAATGACGGAGATTTAACCAAAAAATTATCTCATCCTAGCCATATGGTTAAGAAGATTTACGAAGTGAAATTAGATCGACCATTGCTGCAAAATGATCTGGAAAAAATTCGTAAAGGATTAAAACTTAAGGATGGGTTGGCAGAGGTTGATGCTGTCAGCTATGTCAAGGATAAAACGGAAAGAGATATTGGCTTAGAAATCCATATTGGAAAAAATAGAATTGTCAGAAGGATATTTGAACATCTGGATTACTCTGTTGAAAGGCTAGATAGAGTTTATTATGCTGGTTTGACTAAGAAGGATTTGCCTAGAGGCTTTTCAAGGCATTTGACGGAGCAAGAAATCATAATGCTCAAACACTTCACTTAATTTCCATCGGCTACATTCAACTTTCTCAGAAAGTAAATACTACTGATACATATGAGGACAGATAAGACTCCTACAATAGGATATCTTATATATGAATCATTTTCTATAGTTACGATCAAACCACTGAAAAGTGACGCTAGAGCAATGGCCAATTGTTGGAGGGAAGATTTCATACTTAAGAAGCTTCCTCTATTTTTAGTTCCCGTAGCAGCAGTAATGATCGCATTTGCAGGAATGAATCTACCACTCGCAAAAACAAAAAAGAAAACAGAAGCAGCTATCGCTGTGACCAAAGTGGATGGTCCTAAGTTGGTGATGATCAACGTAGGTATGATGCTTATAAGGACGATAAGGAGAAACATTTTTTGAACTCCAAAACGATCGGTGAGTTTCCCAATGAAAGGTCCAGTAATAATCGTAGCTAAACCGCCAAAAAAGAATTGATAAGAAATTTCGATTTGTTCGAGACCAACATTCTTTATCATGTATGGTGATATAAACGGTATAATCAGAAAATGTCCTAACACAAGAACAAATCCCGCGATTAATGCTCTGACTTGATTCTGGTCACTAAAGATTTGTAGTAAGGTTTGTTTGAACTCAATGCTTTTAGATTGATCTTTTAAATGGCTCGTGATGGATGGGAAGAAAATCAAAATCATCAGGTTGATAAATATTCCTGAATATCCGATTACCTTGAATGGAAGCTGCCAACTCCCTTTTGCAGCTAGATAAATTCCAAAAGGAATGCCCAATGCAGCCGCGGCTGAGAAGGCAGACATCAAAACACCCATGGCGTATCCACGTTCTTCAAATTGAAATAGATCGCTAATAATTGCAAGGATTAAGGCACCCATGATACCGCCGAACATTCCTGTAAGAAAACGGGCAGTTAAAAGCAATTCATAACTATTCGCGAAAGCGCAGAGAATAGTTCCAATGATAAAACCAGAATAGATAAAAAGTAAAGACTTTTTCCTGTCAAATCTGTCCAAGTAAAAAATACTAACAATAGCAGAAAGAAAAGCGGCAAAGGCGTATGCAGAAACCAAGCGACTATATTGATAAGCTTCTATGTCAAAGGCTTCTATAAAGATGTCCCCTAAAGGCATAATCAACATAGAGTCTATGATGTGGGTAAAGTTAATGAAGCTAAGTGCGTAAAGGATTAGTTTTTTATTCGGCATTTAGGCGATGAATGTACGGTTAATTCTTTATTGGAGAACGCATAAATAGAACAATAAAAATTAAATTTGGTTATGCTTTTCTTTCAAAAATGTACGATTCTGCTGTATGCAATAGTTTTGTTTTCAAATATGTTGGGAGCTCAAGATTTTGAGTATCCATATCAGGAGTTCGTACATTATTCATTGGAAGATGCCCAACATGAGGCGAACAAGGAAGGAAAGAATATTTTTGTTATTTGTTCATATAACTTGAGTTCTAATAAGTCTGGCAATTCAGCTAGTCTCATTTTGTATGGAGAACTGCTAGACTATATAAATACTCAATTTGTCCTTTTTGAGTTTCCAATGGCAGAAAGTACAGATTACCTTAATATATTTCCATTCTTAAAAGAAATCAGATTTTTCATTGTTGATGCTAACTTAAATCATTTGTATTCGGTAAGAGATAATGGTCCACGTAGTCATATAGAAGAATCTATTTTCAGGTTTAATCCAAATGACAATTTATATACAAGATGGAAGTTATTTGATGCCGATAAAAGTAGTAACAATGAATTCCAAGCTTATGTCGAATTGGTACTAGAATGTGATATTAGAGATGTTGATTTTTACGACTACTTTTTAGATAATTATGATAATTACGATTCTACTTTTTTTAAGGTTTATTGGAAATTGATTTTTTATGATGATAGTGATTTTTATGCTCAGAAATTTATTAAAGAGCATAAAGCATATGTTAATAAGACTAGTCTACGTAATAGTCATTATATTTTTTGTTTACTTACCGCTTACGAAAAGAAATTTAAAGTAACAAAGCATCCAAAATCTTATGGTAGTTCTTATAAGAAAATCACCCAACAAGTAATGAAAGATCTAAATGAATCTGAACAGTTTAGAGATTCACTTCATCATTGTTTTTTGTTTAATTACTATAACAACAATAGCCATATTTTCTTTCGAGAAAAGTTTTGGAAGAGTGTTTGGAGAGAATCTGGATTAAAAACTTTAGAATATAATATTTTAAAAGATAATTCAGTAGAGAAAATTTATTCTAGATTGATGTCCTTATTACTAAACGTCGAATGTAAATCAGAAGTAAAGCCAATTGTAAATTTTATAGAAAACAATCCTCCCTTAATGGAGCGTTTTGAATTTGTTGAATTATTGTCAATGGGGTATTATCGAATTGGCTTATACAAAGAATCATCAAGACTTATTAATAAAGCCAATGAACTTGCTTTTAATAGTGGAAAACGTTACAAACAACTAATTTCTGAATATAAAAAAAATGGTTTTATAGATTTGCTGCCGCATAATTGCAACAACTAATTCATAGACACGCTTGGAAGGACATGAGTAGATTCGTGATACACTAAACGATGATAATGATAATCCATAAACTTTGATAAGTCCAAGCTTTCTAAAACTCGGATAAGTTGACTTTCAGATTGAGCAATGAAAATCGCCCATATATTTTTCTGGTCTTCCGAAATAGAATAACTAATTAAGAATTCTGATTTAAACAGATCTTCGATTTGTTTGTGTTGTTCTTTCATAATTGAAGAGTACTCAGAAACCATATCAGAATTCAATTTAAACTCCACCATGAATTTTAATATGTCGACCGAACTACTCATCAAAAACGGAAAGGCTAAAATCTATTCTACTTTCTAAAGAAGTAGGGGTGAAAGCACGAAACTTAATTCGTACAATTAAATCTATATATTCTTCAGAGACAATATCCTTTAAATCATTAATGGAAGAAAACAACTCCAATTCTTGATCTTCATTAATATCAACCAAATCAAAATAGAAAAACTCCTTGTCTGAATCGGGGTCATCTCTCCTTGCTCCTAGAATCGAGATGTCTTGTACAAAGTCCATATCAATGTTGATAAACTTGGCAAACATGACAGCACGGTTTGCATAAATGTGCTTTACGGATTCATCATTGATTCCATTTGAATTCAGGTATTGATTGTAAAATGTTGGAACATTCTCGATTGGGAAATAATAGGTTTCAATGGTATTTAAACCCGCCGGGATTTCAAAATCGGCGGTGAGCTCCATATTGAAAAGAGCCGTTTGATCCTCGCCACATGAGATTGTTGTAGCAAACAAAATAAAAAGACAATATCTAAGGTGTTTAATCATCAAATTCTTTATTTACAAACGTAGAAAAAATCAATTTGTTTCTCCTTTGTTAAAATGGTGAATAGAATTTCTAATTCTATTTCCATTTTGGTGCGAAATTAGCTAATATAGAAGAAAGAAAAATCATTATGGGCGAACAACGAGTATCACTACTGACCAATAAAAAGAAGATGCAAAAATTTGTCAAGTCCCTCTTGGCAGATGTGGAAGCACTCACTTATATGTTGGATAATGATTGGTTTGAATCTGGGATCACTAGAATTGGAGCTGAACAAGAAATGGTGATGGTAGAAAAATCTACTTTCAAACCTGCTTGTATAGCGATGGAGGCTCTGGATAAAATGAAAGAATATGAATGGGTTGAAACAGAGTTAGCTAAGTTTAACCTCGAAACGAATCTAACTCCACGTGAATTAAAAAGCACGTGTTTTTCTGATCTGGAAAAAGAGAATAGCAAAAAGCTTACGAAGATTGCTAAAGTACTAGACACCTTGGATACTGAATTAGTTTTGACAGGAATTTTACCTACACTTAGAAAGTATCACCTCGACTTAGATAACCTTACTCCTAAAAAAAGGTATCGGGCCTTGATGGATGCAATGAGCCAACAGTTAATTGGTAACGCTTTTGAACTACGCTTGTTGGGCATTGATGAATTATTGGTGAAGCATGATAGTCCGCTTTTAGAAGCATGTAACACCAGTTTTCAAGTCCACCTTCAAGTTGACCCTAAGGACTTTGCGAAGATGTATAATATCGCTCAGGCATTAGCAGGTCCCACAATGGCCATTGCTGCTAATTCACCCATCGTATTTGGAAAAAGACTTTGGCATGAATCGAGAATTGCTTTGTTCCAACAGTCATTGGATACAAGGACAACACACGAACATATGCGTGAAAGAAGCCCTCGTGTTAGTTTTGGAAATGGTTGGTTAAAAGAATCCATCTTAGAAATATATAAAGAAGATATTAGTCGATTTAGAGTATTGATTAGTTCTGATGTTGAAGAGAACAGTTTGGATATGATTGAGAACAATGAAGTTCCAAAGCTTCGTTCCTTGCAAGTACACAATAGTACGGTGTATCGATGGAATAGACCATGTTATGGTATCAGCGATAATGGAAAACCACATTTGCGAATTGAAAACCGTGTGTTACCTTCCGGACCGACAGTTGTAGATGAAGTAGCCAATGCCTGTTTTTGGCTTGGCGCAATGATTGGAATGGCCAATGAAGTAGACGATATAACAAAGCACATATCCTTTGCTGATGCACGTGATAATTTTGGAAAGGCGGCTAAGATTGGTATCGATTCAACATTTACCTGGTTTAAGGATAAGAAGATTGGAGCGATTGATTTGATCGTAAAGCATTTAATTCCGATTGCTCGTAAAGGCTTGGAATCTAGAAAAGTAAGAAAGAAGGATATTGACAAATACTTGGGTATTATTGAGGCTAGAGCCAAAAAGCATATGAATGGTTCTCGGTGGATTTTAAGATCGTACACGGCGATGATGGAAGAAACAACACCTGACGAAGCATTGGCTGCCCTTACTTGTTCGATCATTCAAAATCAAAAAACAAATAAACCTCTTCACGAATGGAAGGAGGCGACTATTAAAGATTTAAAAGATTATAAACCAACTAATCTTAAAGTTTCCGAATTCATGACGACGGATCTTTTTACAGTTCAAAAAGAAGATATTTTAGAATTGGTATCTGAAATGATGAAATGGAAGGAGATCGAGTATACGCCAGTGGAGGACGTAAAAGGAAAGTTGGTTGGTCTCATTACTTCAAAAGATCTTTTAGAGCACTTTACAAAACGTAAGGGAAGAAAGAAAACCTATACGGTAGAAGATATTATGATCACTTCACCAATCACCATTACTGAAAACGAAAGTGTATTTGAAGCGATGCGATTAATGAGAAAAGAAGAAGTTGGGTGCCTCCCTGTAGTTCAAAATGACGAGTTAATTGGCTTGATTACTGAAAAGGATTTTTTAAGAATCACAGGCCGATTGCTCCAACGACTAGAGGATTAAGGACTAAAAGTAACATCAGCATAGCTGGTTGTCTCACTGAATAAATTTCTTTCTTGAAATATAAATTCATCATCATACTTAAATGAGATGTAGCAGGTTCGTGGTTCCAAAAAAGGAAATACAAATTTACCAGCTGAATTTGTCACCCCAGTCGCGTAAAAGTCAACTCCATCTTTTCTGTCAAAACTGTCCTTGTATAGTTTAATAGAGACATCAGCTAAAGGTATTAATTCGTCAACAAGGCAAGGTGGAGTTTCACAATAAAATGCGGTGAGTTCAAGTCTAGAACTTAAATCCATTTTAGGATCTTGTTCTGGCATGGCTTCGTCTGTACACGAAGAAAAACAAAAGAACATTAATATTCCAAACAAGTAAAATTTCATGCTTTCCGTTACGTTTTGGCATTTACTCAGTCTAAAGAATGATATCAATGCAAATTACATAGTACAATGTATTGAATAACTGAGAATAATAAATCTTAGAAAATTATATATACATTATATGAATATCTATGTAGATTTATGAAAACTATCTATTTTATCTTGTAAAACGAAAAATTATGATTCAAGAATTTAAGGAATTTATCATGAAAGGAAACGTGCTAGAATTAGCCGTTGCCGTAATTATTGCTGGCGCTTTTGGACTAGTAATAGGATCTTTTATTAATGATGTTTTAATGCCACCAATTGGAATGGCTTTAGGCGGTGTTGATTTTGCTGATTTGAAGTATGTTATTCAAGAGGGTGTAGCTGATGCTGAGGGTAATATTACTACTGAGGAAGTAGCCATTAAGTGGGGTGCTTTTGTAAACACATTGATTAATTTTGTTATTGTAGCATTTGTAATCTTTATGGTTGTAAAGGCATACAACAGAGCTAATCCTCCTGCACCGGCAGAGGAGCCTGGTCCATCAGAAGTTGATTTATTGACTGAAATCAGAGATGCGTTAAAAAAATAATTTAACGAGAATAATATTAAAAGGGTAGCTTATTCCGAGTTACCCTTTTTTTGTTTTAAAATTTAAGGTGCTTGACAGTAAGCGATTTGTTGATGAGTTGTTTTAGAGAAAGGATACCCAATTTCAAATGATCATCAGCAAATTTTTGCGTCACTACCTTATCATTAGCTTCAGTTTTAACGCCTTCCGGAATCATAGGGATATCAGAAACTAATAAAAGTGCCCCTGCTGGAAATCTATTCTTAAATGCTACGGTAAAAATTGTAGCCGTTTCCATATCAACTGCCATAGCTCTAATCTTTCGAAGATAGGCTTTAAAGTCCTCGTCGTGTTCCCATACTCTGCGATTTGTGGTATAGACTGTACCTGTCCAATAATCTCTTTTCGCATCTCGAATCGTAGTAGAAATGGCTTTTTGTAAAGCAAAGGCTGGAAGTGCTGGAACTTCAGGTAACAAGTAGTCATTAGAAGCTCCTTCACCACGAATACCAGCAATAGGTAAAATTAAATCACCTACTTTGTTTTTCTTTTTTATTCCTCCGCACTTTCCTAGAAAAAGAACAGCTTTTGGCTTTATTGCTGTGAGTAAATCACAAATTGTTGCAGCATTGGCACTGCCCATTCCAAAATTAATGATGGTGATGTTTTCTGCAGTAGCGGATTGCATGGCCCTTGTTTTTCCCTGAACCTTAACATTGTTGATTTTGGCAAATTGTTTTACGTACTTACCAAAGTTAACAAGTAAGATATATTGACCAAATTTATTCAAGGGTACACCGGTGTATCGGGGTAACCAATTTCTAACTATTTCTGATTTTGTTTTCATTAACATTAAATGAATCAATTATTAAGCCAATGATTACCTTTGTGCAAAAGCTTAACATGCAGAAAATCGAACATATTGGAATTGCCGTTAAAGATCTAGATGAGAGTAATCAATTATTCGAAAAGCTTTTGGGCCGTCCACATTACAAGATAGAAGAAGTGCTTTCTGAGAATGTTCGAACCTCATTTTTTAGGACTGGACAAAGTAAGATTGAGCTGGTTGAAGCCACAAATGATCAAAGTGCTATAGCAAAGTATATTCAGAAGTACGGTGAAGGTGTTCACCACATTGCTTTTGCAGTCACTGATATCCGCAAAGAAATGGAGCGGTTAAAAATGGAAGGATTTAGAATTCTGAATGAAGAACCAAAGCGCGGTGCAGACAACAAGCTGGTTTGTTTTGTACACCCAAAGTCAGCAAATGGTGTCCTGGTTGAGTTGTGTCAAGAGATCACAGAATAGTTGGAACCATTACAATATATCATAGCCGTTGGTGGTGGATTTTTAGCAGGAGTTCTCAATACTTTAGCAGGAAATGGTTCTGCGATTACATTAAGTATATTAACTGAGGTCCTGGGCTTACCAGGAAACATGGCCAATGGTACTAATCGTGTTGGTGTATTATTTCAAACGGGAGCAAGCACTTTAGGATTTAAGAACAATGACAAATTGAACATTGTTCGGAGTAAAACGATTATAGTTTCCACGATCATTGGTGCGATCATAGGAGGACTTGTTGCGATCAACGTCTCTAATGAACAGTTTAAGTTTGTTTTTAAGTTTTTGATGCTTTTTATGTTGTTTGTGATTTTAATAAAACCTAAGCGATGGTTACAAAAATCACAAAAGGATTTCAAGCTATCTGCATGGATAGCTATACCTGTTTTTCTAGCGATGGGATTTTATGGTGGTTTTATTCAGATGGGAATGGGCATTTTCTTTTTAGCAGCTACTGTTTTATTGGCTAAATATGACATCATTGAAGCGAATGCTGTGAAAGTAATGATTGTCTTTTTTTATACCATTTTATTAATAGCGCTATTTCAGTGGAAAGGATTAATCAATTGGAAGATTGGTTTCATCATTGCGATAGGTCAAGCCAGTGGTGGTTATTTAACGGCTCATTATGCCTCAAATTTTCCCAGGGCCAATGTTTGGGCCTACAGAATATTGATATTGGTGGTTATCGCAGTAGTCATTCGATTATTTGATCTGACTTCTTTATTTGGTTGGTAAATTGGCTTTCGCCGAAAGGCAAAGCACTTCAACCCACAAGGAGTAAAAGTGCTTCGCTTTTTATTAGCTTCTTCGTGCTCTAACAATGGATCTATTTAATCTCTTATTTTGCTTCTTTATGATTCTACGCTCTTGAGGTGCGATAACTCCATCAGCTCTAGCAATTCTACGCGTATTATTGATTTGAGCCTTTTGTCTTTTTAGTTGCCTTAACTCTCTTTTGTTAATCGAACCATCCCTGACACCCGCTCTTATTTTTTTCTTTTGAACGATTTGTCTTTTCGTATTTTTGGCTAATACAGATTGAGCGCTTGTCTGAAAACTAATCCCCATAAAGGCAAAGGCGAATAGAAATATTATCTTTTTCATAATTTAAGTTTTTAAGGTCAGTGAATATTTTGCTCCTTTGACCATTAAAAAAAATAAGTGTTTAATAGCATTAACAATCTTAAATAAATTTTAACATGTCTGATTTAGCAAAAAAGGTTTCATATGATAAGCAATTCAATGTTGCGCTTAATATGCTCAATCCAAAACAGAAATTAGCCGTAGAAACAATTGAGGGTCCAGTACTAGTTGTTGCGGGTCCTGGAACTGGAAAGACTCAATTGTTAGCAGCTCGCGTTGGGATGATTTTGAAATCAACAGATACTCAACCGAGAAATATTTTGTGCCTAACATTTACAGACGCAGGAACTGTAGCTATGCGTAATCGTTTATTGGAATTTATTGGCCCTGAAGCGTATAATGTGACGATCAATACCTTTCATGCATTTTGTAATCAAATCATAAAAGAGAATATCGAGTTTTTTGGTGGCTATAGAGATTTACAAAGTATATCTGATTTGGAGCTTGTTGATGTGTTGCATGAAATAATTGATGAATTTGATGACGATCACACATTGAAAAGATTAAAAGGAGATATTTATTTTGACCGAGCGCGATTAAGAAATCTCTTTCAAACCATGAAACAAGAATCCTGGTCGAAAGAAGAAATTTTGCAAGCGTTAGAAGACTATCCTGACTTTCTTGCCGAACTCGAAGATTTTCAATACAAAAGAAAGTACAAAGAATTTAATGCCGGTGATGCTAATCCGAATAAAATCAAAACGGAACTAGATAAAATGAAAAGCCTTAGGGCTGCAGTAGAAGAGTTTGAAAATTACGAATCTAAAATGGAGTCAAGAGCTAGGTTTGATTATAACGATATGCTGCTTTGGGTACTCAAACAATTTAAAGAGCAACCGGATCTTTTGGCAGACTATCAAGAAAGATATCAATACATCTTAGTTGATGAGTATCAAGATACCAATGGTGCTCAAAACGAATTACTTTTTGAACTGTCTTCTTTTTGGGATAAACCGAATTTATTTGTGGTAGGTGATGATGATCAATCGATATACAGATTTCAAGGAGCAAACATGGATAACATTGTGGAATTTAGAGATCGATATTCTCCTGAAATCATCGTACTAGAAAATAATTATCGATCTTCTCAAGAGATACTGGATAGAGCAAAAACTCTTATCGATTTAAATCAAGAAAGGCTGGTTTCTAAAATTCCAGAGTTATTAAAAGAGTTGCTAGAATCCAAAGATAATCCGGTTAAGGTCGAACCTCAAATTCATGCTTATCACAATAAAGTACATGAGCAATATGGAGTGGCAAGAAAGATTATAGAATTAAGAGATGAAGGTGTTGAGTTGAAAAAAATAGGAGTCATTTTTAGACAACACAAAAATGCTTCGGAGATTATAAAGTATTTGTCCATTAAGAATGTTCCTTTAAAACTTAAAAAGAAAATCAATGCACTTGATTTACCAGAAACAGAAAGACTTTGTAATATTCTACGATATCTTGAGGCAGAATACAAAAGGAATTATTCAGGAGAATCAATGATTTTTCAAATACTCCATTATGAATATTTCAATTTAAAAGCCAAGGACATTGGAAAAATTGCATTGCACTGCTCTAATAAAACAGATGATACTAAAGACGATGTTAAATGGAGAGAGGTTTTATCCAATAAAGAATTACTCATTAAAATTGGTGTGTGTAATCCCGAAGCTTTTCTTGACTTTTCCGAGTTAATAGAGTCCTGGATTGATAGCCTAGCTAACCTGACACTACAGGTATTATTTGAAAGAATAATTACAGAAGGCAACGTGATCGAGACCATAATGAATTCTTCTGAGACCGCGTGGCGATTACAAATAGTCAATACTCTGTTTGACTTAATAAAGAATGAAACAGCTAAAAAACCATTGATGAAATTATCTGAGTTGATTTCTATTCTGGATAAAATGGAACAAGCAGATATCGATTTGCCCTTGAGTAAAATCACTTACGCTGAAGATGGTGTTCAGTTCATGACAGCTCATGGATCAAAGGGTTTGGAATTCGAACATGTATTTCTCATCTGCGCCAATAGCAATGTTTGGGAAGCTCGAAGAGCCTATAATCAAAGTTTCTCTTTCCCAAAAAATTTAGTTCCAGCTTCCGGCTTGTCAGATATAGAAGATGATAGACGATTGTTTTATGTTGCAATGACCCGAGCAGAATCTCATTTATATATTTCATATGCTAAAGAGGATGAAAATGGAAAGGCATTAGAAGCATCTCGGTTTGTCTATGAAGTTCAAAAGTTTGAAGATGAAATAGAAACTAAAATGTCTTCCGATGAAGATATTCTTATCTATCAAGCGGAATTAATGAAGTTCAAAA
This sequence comes from Saprospiraceae bacterium, assembly GCA_020630475.1. Classification (GTDB taxonomy): domain Bacteria; phylum Bacteroidota; class Bacteroidia; order Chitinophagales; family Saprospiraceae; genus JAHDCZ01. Next base: position 84,168 of record JAHDBI010000003.1, on the reverse strand, counting down.
AAGGCAAAATTGAATTGATTGATCATGAGATGATTGATCGAGTTTTAGAAAATTACAAAGTCAGTGTCACCCACTTGAATAAATATTTAGATTGCCCTTTGAAATTTTACTTTGAAAATATTTTGAGGGTGCCAATGGCTAGATCAAGTAGTATGGGTTTTGGTAATGCAGTGCATTTTGCTTTAGAAAGATTCTTTTTAACTCTAGAGGAAGACTCAGAAAGAAAAATTCCTGCAGAGGCCAGTTTGATAGATTTCTTTAAGAAAGGGATGATGAACTATAGATCTCACTTTACGGATAAAGAATTTGTTGATCTAACTAAGCATGGAGAAACTTGTTTGAAAGCCTATTATTCAGAATACAAACATGAATGGGATACACCTAAAAAATACAAACCAGAACATGCGGTTACGCTAACAGAATACAAAGGAATTCCTATCACAGGTAAATTGGACTTAGTTAAGATTTATGATCAGCACGTAGATGTTTATGATTATAAAACTGGAAAGTATAAATCAGATCGACTAAAGCCGCCTTTAGGCGAGGAAGACAATGGTGGGGATTATTGGAGGCAACTTGTTTTTTATAAGATGCTCTTGAATGGTGACGGAAGTAATAATTGGAAGATGCGAAATGGTTATATGGATTTTGTCGAGCCTAAGGACGATAAGTTCACTAGAAAAGAAAAAGAGATTTCTGATTTAGATATTGAATTGGTTGAAGAACAACTAAAGAGTATGTATAAAGGTGTTAAAAATCATGAGTTTGAAAAGGGGTGTGAGAAAGAAGATTGTAAATGGTGTAACTTTGTAAAAGACAATTTTGTCATGAGAGATGATTTAATAGCTTATGAAGAAGATGAGGACTATTAATCCAGTATGATTATTGTTCTGATTTAAAAACATTGCATTATGAAAACATTGAGTTGGATCATTCTTTTAATCATATTTATAACACCTTTGGGCTCGAGCCAAATCGTAAATATCCCTGATGCAAACTTCAAGACAAGACTTATTGAATTAGGCATCGATTTAAATAGTGATGGAGAAATACAGCAAAGTGAAGCGGAGACGATTATTGATTTAGATGTTCAAGGATATCAAATTGAATCAGTAGAGGGTATTAAATCCTTTACTAATTTGACACATTTCTATTGTTCAGCTAATATGTTAACTGAACTAGATGTAAATGGAATGCAGGAACTTCGATTGCTAGGATGTGAAAACAATTTTATTACATCCCTAAACCTATCGGACCTACCCCAACTCACCACCTTGGATTGTTTTATGAATGGGATGGAATCTTTAATTGTTTCTGACCTACCTAACTTGTATGATTTATTTTGTGGTCAAAACGTAATCAATGATTTGCAATTGATTAACCTTCCTTCGCTCAGTATATTGGATTGTAGTTTTAATGATTTAGCTGAAATTGATTTTTCTGGTGTTCCTAATTTATTTGATGTGCAATGTGGAAATAATCAACTTGAAGAATTGAACCTATTGAATTTGCATCAACTAGGTCACGTCGATTTTGTAGACAATAGTAATATGAGGGTGGTATTAGCGAAGACTGGCACAGCACCCGTTCTAGTATTTACTGGGAGTAGTAGTTTGGAATATGTATGTGTCGATCAAACAGAAATAGAATACGTACAAATGATGGTAGAGTTAGAGGGTTCTGACTGTGTGGTGAATTCGTATTGTACTTTTTTAGAAGGTGGTGAGGTTTTTGAGAATAAATTTGTAACTCGAATCGACCTTGATGGAAATGGATGTTCTGAACAGGATCAAGCCATTTCAGAGTTTGCCTTTAAAATTGAAGGACTCAATAATCAGGATATATTTTATAGCGGAGAAGATGGTGAACTGGATTTTTATTTAAACGAAGGTAGTTTTACGATTACTCCTTTAGTTTCAGATCCAAGTAAATATAGCGTTGAACCAGAATCACTTACGCTGGATATACCGGAAGTAAGTGATGATATAATTGAATTTTGTATAACGCCATTGATTAATTTTTCGGATTTAGAAATTTGGATTACGCCAATAGATGACGCTCGCCCAGGATTTATTACTGACTATAAGATATCTATTAGGAATAAAGGTACGGACGCATTTTCTGGAGAAGTCAAATTATTCTACAATGAAACCTATATGGATTTTGTTGAATCCACTCCTAGCGAAACGGAAGCTTCCACTAATTTATTAAAATGGTTATTGGAAGATATTGAGTCTTTTGAAACTCGGAGTATCATATTCTCTATGGAACTAAATACTCCCACTGAAGAACCTCCTTTGAATGATGGAGATATACTGGAGTTTAATACTAATGTGACCATACCATCATCTGATGACAGTCAGGGAGACAATTCTTATAGGTTGATTCAAACTGTAGTCAATTCATTTGATCCTAACGACAAAACTTGCCTTCAAGGTGATTACTTATCTATTGAGGACATTGGTGATTTCTTGGATTTTAGAATTCGTTTTGAGAATACTGGTTCTGCTGAGGCCGTAAATATCGTTGTTAGAGATTCAATAGACTTGGCTGTATTTGACATTAATACAATAGAACTCATAGACGCGAGTCACGATGTGATGCTTAGAATAACTGAACCAAATGTTTTAGAATTTATTTTTGAGAACACCTTTCTTCCTTTTGAGGACGAAACAAATGACGGCTTTATCCATTTTAGATTGAACACTTTGGGTACGCTTGTCCTAGGCGATGAAATAAAAAATGATGCAGAAATATTCTTTGATTTCAATGCTCCTATAATCACAAATGAGACTATTACCTTAGTTACGATAGACGCCGATGGTGATGGTTATGTTCAAGAGTGGGATTGTGATGATACCAATCCTTCGATTAATCCAGGTGCTTTAGAAATTGCAGGAAATGGTATAGATGAAGATTGTAATGGTGAGGATCTTTTAAGTAACATTAATGATTTGTCAATAGAAAGAGTTCGAATCTTTCCGAACCCAGCTTCTACAATGTTAATGATAGAAGCGGATGAAACTATGAAATTTGAAATTAGGGATTTATCCGGTCGTAAGTTGCATGGTACGTTGATTAAAGATGGTACGAATGAAATATCGCTAGATCATTTTGGGCCAGGGTCATATTTATACATATTTGAAACTCCAAACAGAGTTATCAATAAAATGGGTACAATTATAAAATAGAACAATTTATATATGAAAAATTCTTATTACTTTAACCGACTTTCCATTTTGATATTTCAATGTTTTTTCGTTTTCCAGTTATGTGCACAGAATTTTGAAACTCGAGTTGTTTCGGAAGCTGATCATATTGAGCCTTATGATTTCGAGGAGGTTGATATTGATAGCGACGGAGATATTGATATTGTTGCTTTGTCTTTTGTAGATGGAAAAATATCATGGTATGAACATATCGAACCTGGTATATTCAGTCAACAAATAATTGTGGATTCTTTTTTTGAAGGCGCACTTTCAATGTCAACTGGTGATGTAGATTCTGACGGAGATATGGATATTATAGCTGGGAGCATTAGTATCGACCAAATTGTCTGGTATGAAAATGAAAGCGGAGATTTTCAAGAAAGAAAAATCGTTGCTGAATTACAAAATGGTGTAATCGAGGTATTATGTGATGATGTAGATATGGATGGAGATTTAGATGTGATTGCAGGAATAGGTGGTGATGATCGTTTAATTTGGTTTGAAAATATTAATAGTCAATTTCAATCAGAAAAATTGATCACAGACAATATAAATGGAATTAGTAGGATCAAGATATTTGACATTGATCAAGATGGTGATATGGATTTGTTTTCTAGTTCATTTTCCGATAACAAAATGGCATGGTATGAGAAATTGGGAAACGGTGAATATGCTGATCAAGTCGTTTTAACAACAGAGGCAATGCAAATTCAAGATTTTAGTTTAGATGATTTAGACGGAGATTCTTTTCCCGATATTATTGTAGTGTCTCCTAATCAAGATAAAGTTTCATGGCATCGTAATATAGGAGATAATACCTTCTCATCTGAAGTAGTACTAACAGATGATTTAAATGGCTCTCGAAGAGTAATTACAGGGGATTTAGATAATGATGGCGATATAGATATTGCAGCGGGTGCGTGGATTGATGATGGTATTATGGTCTTTATTAATGAAGGAGTAGGACAATTTCAAGAAGGGTTTTATATCAATGATGTTATTGAGGTGTTGACAGATATAAGCATAATTGATATTAACGATGACGGATTAAATGATATTCTGACTTGTTCAAGAAAAGATGATAGATTAGGTTGGTTTGAAAATACAGAATCAGGATTTATTTCTGAACAAAAAGTTTTAACCGGGCAATCAAGAGGCAATCATGGTTGCTATGCGTCCGATTTGGACAATGATGGAGACATAGATCTATTAATGGCAAATTGGTATGAAAATAAAATAGCCTTATTTGATAATTCTGGTTTTAACCAATTTAAACAAAAGCAGTTCTTAGATGGTCAAATGACTGGACCTTATGATGTGATTAGTGCAGATTTCGACAATGATGGTGATGAAGATGTAGTAGCTTCGTTATATGATAAAGATCAAATTGTATATTATGAAAATATAGGAGATCTAAATTTTGCAGAGGCAATAGTCTTAATAGATGAAATATACGGAGCGTATGAGTTAACCACTAATGATTTAGATTTGGATGGAGATTTGGACATTGTAGCGGTTTCTAATTTAAGCCAAAATATTCAATGGTGTCAAAATGATGGCGCTGGAAGTTTTGACTCCGAACTTGTTTATCAAGGATCTGGAGGAATTCGTGGAGTATCAATAGGAGATTTAAATCAAAATGGTAGAAAGGAAATAGTGGTCGTAGATTATTTTCCCGGAGAAGTTTATTCAGTCGAATTGCTTGAAAACAACAGTTTTGGAGATAAACTTCTGATAGACGATGCGATTTTAGGCGGTACGGATTTAACCTTATTGGATTTTGATGATGATGGCCTTGATGATATAATAGTTACTGATCAATTAGGAGAATTAGTCAGGTTTTATAAAAATAATGGCAATGACAATTTTGAGGAAACTAAAACAGTCGTTAATGAAAAGCGCCCATATGAAATCAAACATGCGGATATTGACAATGATGGAGACGAAGACTTACTTTTAGTGACATACGACATTGGGAGTGTAGGATATTATGAAAATCTGGGTTCAGGAGAATTTGGTGATTATGTTTCTTTTGATGATGATTTAGAACATGCCACAGATCTTGTTATACTTGATATGGATAATGATGAAGATCTTGATATTGTTACTTGTGATTGGTCTAATGGCAAATTAATTTGGTTAGAAAACTTATTAAATTTTGAAGATCTGGATCAGGATGGATTTAGTAATGCTGTCGATTGTGACGATATGAATCCTGATGTCTTTCCTGGCCAAGTGGAATTATGTGATAATATTGATAACGATTGTGATGGTGAAATAGATGAAGGATTTATTCTCACCGAGTACTATTTCGACTTAGACCAAGATGGTTTTGGTGACCTTTTAAACCCAATTGAAGCATGCGAACAACCCCTTGATGCTGTAGCTAATGCTATGGATTGCGATGACTTGGATGCTTCAATTAACCCTGATGCCGAAGAAATTCCTAACAATGGTGTTGATGAAGATTGTGATGGATCTGATTTAATGGTAGATGTTTCGGAGATTATAAATAATGCGGTTTCTTTATTTCCTAATCCAACAAAAGGATTCATCAATGTACAAAGTGATGAATTGTTTAAATACGAATTGCACAGTGTTTCTGGCTTAAGTATAAAGGTAGGGAAATTGGAAATGGGATCATCAGAGATTGATCTGAGGCATTTAGAATCTGGAATATATATTTTAAGCTTTATCAACAATAGAGGAGAGAAAGGGGTAAAAAAAATATACGTGATTCGATAATGCTATTAAAGTTTTCCTAAAATCAAGCACATTTCTTCATTACAAAAAAGTGCAAACTATATTCATAGTATGTTACGTTGCTTGATCATCGTTTTATTTGTCGGCATTTCAAATTTCGCGAAAGCGCAATATGAAATTAAAGGAAATGTGAATCTCTCCCCGGATTGGCAACAACAAATCTTTCTATCTACAATCAATAAGTTAGACGATTACTATAATGCTAACCCTGAAGATATTATTCAAGTAGCGACAATAAATCCTGATGGATCATTTTTATTGAAGGGGGATAAGCTTCCTGACGAAAAAAGATTTTACCGCTTGTACATGATTAAAGAGGAGGGTTCAGAGTTTGATGCTTGTCTGTTTGTAGGTGGAGATGATCATAACTTTATTCATTTGATTTTAGATAATAATACTAAAATCGATATTCAATCTGACCCTAATTATTTTTCACCCTTTGGAAATTATAAATCTATTGGGGATAATCAAAATTCCGGCTTGGAAGAATTAACTAAGATCATTTATCCCAGTTTTTATTTTTATCAAATTAAGTTTCCTTCTGAGTTACAGTTTTCTCAAGAAAAGCACAATAGAGATATGTTTGCTTTTGCGGATACTTGTCAGTCACCATTAGTTGGTTTGGCTGCCTTGATCAATACGGATTTTGACAAATACTATCCATTAGAAAAAGATTATTATCAGGCTTTCGCCGAAAGGCTAAATTGCCAATTAAAGGATCATAGTTATACTGCGGATTATGCGCGCAAATTGCGGTACTATGAAGATCCAATGGCCAATGATGTTATTCCTTCATGGGTTTTCATACTGATAGCCAGTTTGTTTGGGCTTTTACTTTTGAGTCTTTGGAAAATCCGAGAATTATCAAAGAGGTTATCTTCAAAAACATCTGAAAAGACCGAAGATATAAAGGTGCATCTTACTCAACAAGAACGAAAAATATTAAAACTGATCATTGCTGAAAAATCAAATAAGGAAATCGCTTCTGAATTGTTTATTGAATTGAGTACTGTAAAAACCCATATCAACAAACTATATGCGAAATTAAAAGTGAATAATCGATCAGACGCGATTATTGCGGGCAAAACACGGTTAAATGCGGGGGTCTAGTCCCTTTTTCAACCCTGATTTAGCCTCTTTACAGACCCACCATTCTTTTATATCGTCCTTGCATCGGACTTAGTTTTGTCATGACAAATATTTTGAATCATTAAAATTTTATCATGAGACTATCACAATTATCAATTTTCGTTTTTGTATTGCTTTTAGGACTTTCTTTACAAAGTTGTATCGATAAGGCCAATGCCAACATTAGCCCAGTAAACAAAACTTACAAAGCATGGTCAAGTATTGAAAATGCAATATCAGCAAGTGAAAACAACAACAAAAAGATCATTATCGATGTATACACGGACTGGTGTAAATGGTGTAAAGTAATGGATGAAAAGACTTTTCAAGATCCAAGTTTTTCAAAGTACATTGATGACAACTTTAATACTGCAAAGTTTAATGCTGAGTCAAAAGAACCTGTAATGTTCAACGGAAAGCAGTACAATTGGCAAGATGGAAGAAGAAATGGAATGCATCAACTGGCGATGGATTTAATGGACAATAGACCTTCTTATCCTTCATTGATTATTTTGGATGCTGATTTAAATAAACTACAAGTAGTCAGGGGTTATAAATCACCTGAGCAATTGAAATCAATTCTAGAAAATATTTAATGCTGATCTTGGGAGGGTAAATAGCCCTCCCTACATTTTCATAAACTTTTGATAAACGGATCCATTTGTTGTACTTAGTTGAATGGAGTACACCCCGGATTTAAGTTGATCAATATCTATTGAATTCGTATTGAGCATTTGGCTAAAGACCAAACGACCTTTCAAATCGAATATTTTGATTTCTATCTTTTCCGAATATGGATGATCAATAAACAATTGATCAAAACCTGGATTAGGATAAATTGTAAACGCCCTAGTATGTAGTTGATGACTAGATGACGCAACACAAGCTTCGAGTAAACTATTTCCATCCAAAAGCCAAAGAGGGTCTATGTCAACACACATATGATCTAAAGCGGTCACGGCGATGTCCATTATCGTAGGAGAACTGCCGTATGAAATACAGTTAACTTCTTCAACTGCGTCCGTCCAAATAGGATTTCCTAATACAATTGCGTTGTTTCCAACACTACTATGATCGACAATAGAAGTATTGTTGGCGTCATTAATTTTCCAGTATCCAATCAACTGATCATAAAATGGATGATCTTCATTTAATTCTTGACAATAGGTTTCTTTAATTTCTTTTTCAGTAAAAGCCCTATTCCAGATTTTAACGTCTCCAATACTTCCGTTTAATGGAATACCATAAACTCCAGAACCGTCTTGGCCAAAGTTAATTCCGAAGTCCGTATTTATATTTCCTATAAAGTTCATAGAATCCTGACGTACTAAAGCGCCGTCATCGTATATACTGGCTAAGCCATCTCTATCACAGCTGACAAGAAGTTCGTGCCACTCATTATCCACAATAGCTTTTCCTTCAAGATCTATTCTATTTGTACCATCACCTAAGTTAAATTTCCACTGAGGCCCATTGGGGTAAGTGACAGATATCGCAAAACCAGGATTCAAACCAGAATTCCAATCTTTATTGGAAATAATGGCAGGGTCTCCACTGAGATCCGAACTTAATTTAACTTGTATAGACAGGGTAAAATCTTGGCTTTCGCCAAATTGATACTCGTCCACTTTAGCTGTGTGAATGAATTGATCTGTATTGGTAAGATACACGCTTTGGTTAATGCTCGCAGTGTTAACAGAAGATTTCAATTCTGTTTGAGCTAATCCCTTTTTATGCGCAATAACAAAAACCTCTCTTTCTTCAATGGATGGTCCACCATGACCTGAAAAATTGCCACCATGATCTGTTGAAATGAGAACCAACCAATCTTCATTATCATAATTTGGCCGTTGCTTAATCGAACTCATCAAACTCCCAACATAACTATCCTTTACTTCAATTTCAGCGATATATTCAGGAACACTTTGATCAAATCCGTATGCATGTCCTACACCATCAACTTCATCAAAGTAGACACTAACAATATCCATAGATTCTACTTCTAATAATAAATTGGCCTGTGCCAGTGCTTCAAGGTCACTCGACATATTATATTCCTCGTCAGCTAATTGAACGATTTCATTATTTATAGGATGCCAGACCGCAACGCTTGAGGTATTGATCTCAGGGAGCATGGTTTCTATTCGATCGATAAAATGTGGAAATTCATCATAGTTCTTTCCCCCAAATGCATTGTCAGATACGCCATGTTTTTTTCTCCTTACTCCTGTTAGCATTGAGGACCAACCGACACCACTCCATGTTGGTGCCTCTGTTATAGCTTCAAGGCTATATACACTTTCAAGAATGAGTTCATCGATATTTGGTGTGTTGGCCGCTTGTAATGCGGAAGATTCACAGCCATCAATACCGATCAGTAGTATTTTTTTATTTTGACCAAAAATGGTGAAACTGAGGGCTAAAAAAAGAAAAGAAAGGAAAGTTCTCATACAATTGATTTGATACTTGAAAATAGGAATTTTATTTTCTTTTTATTTTGTGCACATGTCATTACAACTTCGAAAAATATCATGGTCTTTTTTAGCCATTCTTTATGTCTTGTTTGGAGCCTTGCAGTACAATGATCCAGACTGGTATATTTGGATACCTGTCTATGTGATTACAGCGTATTTTTTATTTGGCGAAAGCCGAAGAAGAGAACAAAATCCAATGGCCTTCTATTTTTTTGTCATACTTATTATATGGTGGCTGCTATATATACCAGATGTCATTCAATGGTTTCAAGATGGTATGCCCAGTATTACTGGAAGTATGAAGGCGGAGTCCATGTACATAGAATTGGTTAGAGAATTTTTCGGATTATTCATATGCATTATTGTGATGATTCCGATAGCCTTTCGAAAAAAGATAAAAATTTAATTCAAACTGTTTAAAGTTTTACTGAAATAAAGAATATCCGACTCTAAGTGCAAATGCGGTATAGCTGGCTCGATAAGAAGGAGATTGAACTAATAAATCGCGAGGTGCATAATAATTAAAATCAATGTCAATATTTTTAAATGTCATTCCTGCTGAAAAAACAAATCCTGGTGCTGATCGGATATTTAATGTTCCGCCGTTCGCAAATTCCATTTTTGAATCCTTATTGATATCAATGAGTAGCTGAGCGGATAAATATGACTTTATTAATGATTTATTGGTGATATAGTATTTTATCCCAATGGGTATTTCTATGGCAGTGTGATTCACCATTAATGTGTCGTCTCGAAGAACGTTATATTCGTACAAGTGCTCTGATTTATATTGAATAAAAGTAGGGTCGGCAATTAGCGACCATCTTTTTTTATTCACGACAAGGTTGTATTCAAATTTAATACCATAACTAACGGAACTCGTTCCATTTATCTCTGCATCCTTAAGTACATTGTTAGGATTTGATAAGCTTAAGGAGTTGACCCTATATTGAACAAAAGGGGTAAAGTGAAATCCAGGATTTTTTATTGAATTATCGACGAAAAGTACTTCTTCATCAGAACACTCATAGTATTTAGAAAAAATACCCATGAGATCGCTTTTCGAATATTTCAATCGATTAAAATCAGTGACGTTAAGTGTTGCACATTCGAGTTTAATCATAAGCTCTCTTCTAAATAACTGTAGCTTCGTGACCAAATTATCTTTCACGTTTACTTTCGATTGGTTTATCATGACTTTTCCTAAATCCCGTTGATATTGTTTGTTGGTGAGTTGGGAAATTTCATCGCCTATTTCAATAAAAAACAGGTTAGCACCAAATTGTTTTAATTGATACAAGGATTTGGGCCCTTCAATAAGTACCTTAAAAAATTGATCGCTATTAATAATAGTTGATTCTAAACCTGGAGAATAATCAACAGGTATGAGGAATCTTTTGTATTTCACAATGTTAGTAATTTGAAACTCTTTTGATTCACTCAATTTGATTTTTAAAGGTTTTGAGTTTTTCTTTTCTTTAAAGTAGAATTCATCTGGACTTGTTGTCCATTGTTGATTATTTATGTAGCCTTCAATTTTTTGATTTAGAGTGTCTATATAGTATCCTGGTAAAAAATCTGATTGAGTGTAACTAATTGTTGAGATAGAGGATATGAGTAAGAAGAGTAGAAGTTTAATTTGCATATTTTATGCTTTACTAGATCAAACAAAAATTATGTTGTTTAATATAGGAAGAAAAGACAACTTCTAACTTTTGTACATAGTCGAAATGTAAGTGATACTAAATGAAAAAAGCAGTATTGTTTTGTTGAAATTTAAATTTACAACCCAGCCTTCTTACTAATCTCCAACATCCGATTAATAGATTTTACTCCTTTCTCAATCACCCAATCTTCAAGAATGATTTCAGGTAATTCATACTTCAAACAGAGGTATAATTTCTCCAAAGTATTCCGTTTCATGTGTGGACAGTCATTGCATGCGCAGGTGTTATTAGGCGGAGCAGGAATAAATGTTTTATTTGGAGATCGTTTTTCCATTTCGTGCAAAATGCCAGATTCTGTCGCTACAATAAATTTAGTGGCTTCATTTTCTTCAGTGTATTTGACCAATCCACTTGTCGAAGCAATGAAATCGGCTTTGTCTAATATATGTGCCTCGCATTCTGGGTGAGCAATAAATTTAGCATCCGGATGACGCATCATTAATTTCGTAATCTTTTCATGTGAAAAAATCTCATGGACCATACAGGCTCCATTCCAAAGAACCATATTGTCACGACCTGTTTGCTTTTTAAGATATGCACCTAGGTTTTTGTCAGGAGCAAAGATGATTCCTTGGTCCTTAGGTACACTTTCAACAACGTGCTGAGCATTTGTAGAAGTGCAGCAGATATCGGTCAGTGTTTTCAATTCAGCTGTACAATTGATATAGCTGATAACGACGTGGTCTGGATATTTCTCCTTAAATTTTTTAAACAAGTGAGGAGGGCAGGAGTCAGCCAATGAACATCCGGCTTTCAAATCGGGGAGCAATACTTTCTTAGATGGGCTCAACATCTTTGCAGTCTCCGCCATGAAATGTACACCAGCAAATACAATCATATCAGCATCTGTACTAGCGGCTTGCTGAGATAGGCCTAGACTATCTCCTATATAATCAGCAATATCTTGAATCTCCGAATCCTGATAATAGTGTGCGAGCAAAATGGCATTCTTCTCTTTCTTAAGCTTATTGATCTCTTCAATGAGGTCCATTGATGGATCTAAGTCAATATCTAAATATCCCTTTCTATTCAATGTTTCTTTTGCACTTGCGAGTTGAGTCGTCATTATTTATTTTTTGTCATTATAGGTTCATCATAAATCAAACCAAAAGTCATCAATTTAGTTTATTTACCTAATAAAAAGATACAAGGTCTTTTGTGTAAATCGGGTGCCTTTTGTTTTTTCCATTGATCAATGGTCATGGTCTTGATGTATTCTTGAGACGTATTAATGTCACAAGCGATACATAATTTTGTTTGTGTGGATAATGCTTTTAATGCTTGTTCGAATATATTTTTATTTCGATAGGGCGCCTCCATAAATATCTGTGTCTGTCGAGTACTGATAGATAGACTTTCGACGCGTTTCAATGCCTTGGACATTTCATTGGTCTTAGCAGGGAGGTAACCATGAAAACAAAATCCTTGACCATTCATTCCTGATCCCATCAGTGCTAGAAAAATAGATGAAGGACCTACAAGTGGGACTACCTTAATATTGTTTTGGTGTGCCCAATGGACAATAATAGCCCCTGGGTCTGCTATTCCTGGACAGCCAGCTTCCGAAATGACGCCAATGGATTGACCAGTTTTTAGTTGTTTTAAAAAACTAAAAAGTTCTTGACTCTCGGGTTGCTCCTTATCTAATTCGAAAATGTTCAATGAATCGATGGTCTTTGGATGACCTGTGCTTTTGATATAGCGCCGAGTAGTGCGAGCGCGCTCCACTACAAAATGATCCAATCGATGAAGCAATTCAATGGTATCTTTTGGAATTGTATTTAAACCCTCCTCAGAGATGGGGCAGGGGATCATATATAATGTGCCACTCATGTGGCGAAGTTAAGTTCTTTTATGTTGAGAACAAAAGGCATTGCTCGTTCCCCAATCCGACAAGACCTGCGGTCGGCGAGGTCATACCATTCAACTTTTTGAGCGGTATCGGATGGGGATGCAGTCGAGCAATTGCGACAAGTTTCTTAGGTAAAAGAAAAATGTTGAAAACAATCAAAATATATTTTATTAACAGGCCTCTCTAGCGAATAATGTCATTTGCGGTTCTTTGATTTGATGATACAAATCACAGTTGTACTGAAAGGGCTTGTTCTTGACGAGGTATAGTTTTTTGGCTAATCGAAATTGTTGTTCGATCATATCTGCAATTTTACCAGAGCCACGCATGCGTTTTCCAAGAGTAGAACTACCCATTTCGCCTTCATGCATAGAGCTGATCTTGTTGATCACTTTTTGTGCTCTATCAGGATACGTTCTATCTAACCAATCTGTAAAGATCTCTTTGTTGTCTCCATTTAATCTGACAACGATATGATGGATTCTTCTAGCGCCTAATTCGGATACTTTCTTCACGAGTTTAAAGATGTCATCATCATTGAGTCCTGGGATGATGGGTGCTGCTAATACAGTCACAGGAATTCCTTCCGAAGCAAGGATTTGCAGCAAGCGTAGTCTAACGGCAATCGAACTCGTTCTTGGTTCTAATTTTTTGCGAAGATCATCATCTAAAGTGTTAATGGATATAGTGACGTTAACTAGATTTTCGGCAGCCAATTGTTTCAATAGGTCGAGATCACGAAGAATCAATTGATTCTTCGTGGTGATCCCAACCGGGTGTCGGTATTTTAAAAATACCTCCAATAGACGACGAGTTAACTTTGTTTTCTTTTCTATGGGTTGATAGCAGTCCGTATTTCCAGACATCATAATTGGTGCTGCTTTCCAGTTTTTACTCCTTAACTTTTGTTCGAGCAATTCTACCGCATTGTCTTTAACCAAAATGGTAGACTCAAAATCAGTACCCGAACTATAGCCCCAATAGTTATGTGTTTTGCGAGCATAGCAATAGACACACCCATGTTCACATCCTTGATATGGATTTAATGAATACTCCAACCCAACATCCGGACTGATCACCTTATTCACAATGGTCTTCGCTTCTGTAGATACATATCGAGTTTTTAACTGATCTAAAACAGGAGTATCAGAAAATTGAAGTATAGGATCTTTGGCTCTAACCAATTTGTCAAATGGGTTTGATGGATTGATTTGAGCGCCGCGGCCTTTGATGTAATATTTCATTGTCGGAATATTCGTCATTAATAAGTTGAAAAAGCCGACCAATATATGATGATATTTTGGATGTGGCAAAACTTTCAACGAATTTTTTTTTAAATATTTCTAATTGCCTGAATTGCTGAATCTTATACAATGGTTTTTTTATATTCGTCTTGCCCCGCTCACTTACAATAAATTGATATATGAAGCATTTTTACACTTTTATCTTCTCCTTATTCTGTTTTTTTACTTACGCTCAAGAGCATTTAGCCTGTGACGGAGAACGATATCGTTTGGATATTTTTCAGGACGTCGAGTCGACAAAAGGAGTGAAGTTTGGAGAGGGAACAACTTTTGGGGGTAATTTCCAAGAACTCTTTATGGACATTTACGAACCAGTGGGTGACAACGTAGAAAAACGAGCTGTCATCATTTTTGCATTTGGCGGAAGCTTCTTAGCAGGTGCTAGAGAAGATGTGGAGTTTTTATGTGAAATCTATGCAAGAAAAGGTTTTGTGACAGCCACAATTGATTATAGACTTTATGATGGTCCATTGTTTCCATTACCTAGTCCAGCGGATTTTCAGGACGTTGTGAGTAAGGCAGTTGCCGATATGAAAGGTTCGATTAGGCTCCTCGTTGAGGACGCCGAAAATGCGAATGAATTTAGAATAGATCGAGACAACATTTTTGTTGGTGGTATTTCGGCAGGAGCCATTGCAGCAGCACATACAGCCATTCTTGATTCTACAGATACATTTACTACCGAACTTTGGTCCATCATTGAATCCAATGGAGGAATTGAAGGAAACGTAAGTGATAACTTGGAATATGCACAAGAAGTCAAAGGGTTAATTAATTTCTCCGGTGCTTTAAATGATGCGAGTTGGCTAGACGAAAACGATCCACCTATTTTTAGTATTCATGATGAATTTGATGGAGTAGTGCCTTATGGTTCCGGATCCGCTACAGTATTTGGAATCCCTGTGATCGATGTAGAAGGAAGTCAAGTCATGCATGAAAATGCAGATGCACTAGGTGTCGAAAATCAACTCATAACCATTGAAGGAAGTGAAGGTCACGTCAGTTATTTTATTCCAGAGTCTCTTCAAGACAGTTTAATGAATAAGGCAGGCGACTTTGCACAATACATCATTTGTGGTGAGTATATTTCTGGTGTAACTGAACAAGAGTTTGGTGGATTCGAGTTGTTTCCAAATCCAAATCAAGGTCAGTTTAGCATTGCTTTTAATGAAGCGCAAGAAAAAATACAACTGTCTATCTTTAATGTAGAAGGCAAAGAAGTATGGAAGGATATCTATAATAATACTTCTAAGCTAGATCTAGATTTATCACTTCCATCTGGGATGTATTTTGTTCATTTAAATAGTGCAGATGGTTTTGCCTTTCGGCGAATGGTTATTGATTAGATTATAAAACCTCAATACAATGACTTTGATTTTTAAACGGATATTCCATAGTGTTTCTTGTTTACTTTTTTGTCTTAGTCTAATGGGGCAAGAAATCGATCCGGCATCATTGCCTGATGTAGAGGATTATATTGTTATCCGATCAAATCCGATGGCAGATACCATTATCATTGCACTGCATGGTGGACCTTCAGATCAACTATATGAAGGGTCCTTTTTTTTCATGGAACAAATTCCTACGTTTTCTGTAGTTGAGGTTAAAAAACATGAAATGCTAAGCCCTGTTTTGTTTGACCCTAATCTTTCATTTGAGGACGGTGAAGCTGTCAACGATACGACGGTTGCCCTAATTCAAAAAGTAGTACAGCATTACAATGATCAAGAAAAGGAAGTTGTTATTCTAGGTCAGTCATGGGGAGCGATTATAATGGGAGAATATTTAGACGACTATGGCATCGGACATGTACATAGAATTATACCTATGGAAGGAAGGTTGAGTGTTCCATTAGAATTTGTCAATTATTTATTAGATGGCTATTTACCCACCTTCGATTCGGATGGAGTGACTCTAGTATTGGATACTCCTCAAGGAACATGGCCTCAAAGTTTATTGAACTTAGGTGCTGCGGCTTTCGCCAATAGGTGGACAGACTCTTTGGCAAATATGAATTTAAGTAAGATGATGTACACTTGGGCTGAAGGTGACATGCAGACAGGAGCATTGATCGATGAGGAAATTGATTTTTTAAATGCTTCCGGTGCACAAACTTTATTTATTCCAGGAGCAGGGCATGGAGCTTCCTTTGATGTTTTTAATCAAGAAATCATCCTTGATTTCATTAGAGAGGATATTGCCACAGATATTGAATTTGATGATTTGGCGCAAGCCAAAATAAACTTATACCCTTCTTTAAGCTCAGATTATGTCAACCTAGAATTTGAAAACGAGGTGAGATCACTATC